>JAFRQD010000021.1 GCA_017428785.1 Bacteroidaceae bacterium | reverse complement strand
TGCCACTCTACATCCAAACTATCGTATGGATTGTAGTAATGTTTGAAATGCTTGTAATTACTCATAATTATTGATGTCACTTTTGTGTGACAGTAAATAAATATGGTCTACAAGTGGCAAAATGAGTATGAACTGGGTCAATAAAGTTTACATAAACTAGAATATTATACGTTTGTTAACAGAAATCTACCAACTATTAACAATAATTGCGCACTTTTGTCGGCTATTGATGGGCTTCGGAGACATAAATCGTACTTTATACGGTAGAAATACGGTAGAAAAAAGATAATAAATAGACTCGAATAACTTGAAATAAAAAACGTAAAGTGTTGAAATTCAGCAATGTCAAAAATGACAAATTGCTCCTATTTTCTATTTTAAGAGAATTATAACATCTTGTATATCAATGAGTTGCGTCAATTTATTTGCCCACGCAAAAAGAAGAGAAGATGTTGTGGAGGACATCTTCGGATGTGATTTCGCTGCCGGTGATTTCGCCGAGGTGGTGGAGGCACGCTCGGAGATCTTCGGCGACAAGGTCTGTTGGTGTTTGGTCGGCAAAGGCTTTCTTCGCGTGACGAAGGGCTTTGAGTGCTTGCTTGAGGGCGTTGTAGTGGCGCACATTGGTTACAATGGAATGTGTGGCATCAAGATTGGTGGGCAGGGAGACTTCCTTTACCAAAGCCTGACGCAGGATGTCCATGCCGTCGCCTTTTGCTGCAGAGATATGGAACAAGCGGTCGTCTGGCAAACGATGATAGAGGTATGAACTGCTTGGCAGCGAAATGTCGCACTTGTTGATGACTTGCAATACGATTTGGTTGTCCTTAAACTCTAAATCGGGGAAGGGCTGGCCTGCATCGGTTATGAGTAATATGATTTTGGCTTTCTCGGCAGCTTCGATGGAGCGTTCTATGCCCATTCGCTCTAACTTGCTTTGTGTCTTGCGAATGCCTGCGGTATCAATAAAGCGGAAGGTTATTCCGCCGATTTGTGTCGTGTCCTCTATAAGGTCGCGTGTCGTTCCCTGAATGCTCGAGACGATAGCCCTTTCCTCACCCACAAGGGCATTGAGGAGGGTCGATTTGCCAACATTCGGAGCACCGATGATGGCGACGGGTATGCCGTTTTTGATGGCATTGCCCACTTGGAACGAGTCTGCCAATTGGCTGATATGAAGCTCAATCTTATCCATCAGCTCGGAGAGTTTCTTCCTGTCTGCGAACTCTACATCCTGGTCGTTGAAGTCAAGTTCGAGCTCGAGCAGGGAGGTGAGGTGCAGGAGTTGTCCTTGCAGGTCTTTAAGTTCTTGGCTGAACTGGCCGCGCATTTGGCTCATGGCCATCTGATGTGTTGCCTGTGTGGAAGAGGCAATGAGGTCGGCCACGGCTTCTGCCTGACTGAGGTCGAGCTTGCCGTTCATGAAGGCTCGCATCGTATATTCACCGGGTTCTGCCTGTCGGGCGCCTGCCCAGATGAGCGACTCCAGAAGGTTCTTTGCGATATAGGAACTGCCGTGACAGCTTATCTCGGTGCTGTCCTCGCCCGTATAGGAGTGGGGTGCACGGAAGACTGAGACAAGCACCTCGTCGAGTTCCTTGCCGTCCATATCCTTGATTTGTCCGAAGTGCAGGGAATAGCCTTCTGCTTTGTCAAGAGGTTTTGAGAAGATGCTTCCGGTAATGGCAACGGCATCAGGTCCGCTGACGCGAACAACGGCGATGGCTCCACCTGGAGGGGTGGCAAGGGCGCAAATGGTATCTTGTTTCATCTTATTACATTTAATATTGAAGATTTAATATTGAAGATTGAAAAATTGAAGATTGAAAAATGAGAGGTTAGTATTGTGAACGCATTTGGATGTTATGTATTGAGTACAGTCTGTCGTTCTTCTGGGGTGAGGCCGTAGAGGTCGAAGACGCGGGTGTCTATCTCCTGGTCTGTCTCGCTGATTTGCTGGGCGAGGGCTTGGCAGGTCTCTTTGTTCTGGTTGAAGTATTCCTCCCATTCGTCCTGCTGGGAGAGGGAGAGCTTTTTCTTCTGCTTCTTCAGCTCTGCCACGAAGCCTGCGAAGTCCAGCTCGTCGAAGGTTTGCAGGGCAGTTGTTATCTTCACGCCCTCTATGTTTTCACCCAAACGACGCAGGAAACGAGAACGCTTCTCCTGCAAGTCCTTATGAAGGGAGAGCATCTTATCGGCAAGGGCGATGAAAGGCTGCTGGGCATCAAGAGATATGGCAGGAATAGGTATCTGTTCTAATTGATTTGTCTTTATATGAAGACCCGCAGGAAATATCTTCTTAAACCAAACATTGACTAACTTGGAGTTCAAAATACATAGAATATACTCAAAAGAATACTCGTTATCTAATGAATAGATAATGTTTAGCGTGTCGTTGCACAAGAACTTTTCACAATCTATTGTGGCGGTAATTTGTGTCGCTATGTCTTGTATAACAATCTTTCTTTTAACTAAGAAGTTCTCAAGAACTCTTGGCCTTCCTCCAGGCTTCTCACATATTAAGGTTGGCTGATACCATATCCATTCATCGTTATATGGATGAGACCATCTTGAAATGTTGCGTCCACGAATAAACTTGTAACAGGTATTATCTATTGGCTCATCAAATACAAATCGTGCATCATCGCTTGTTTTGATTCCTAAGGAGAAAGACGCAATCTCTGATAGTTTCTTGCAGGAAACATTCTCTAATGAAATTGTCTTCTCGAAAGCAAACGACGAATTGGGATTTTTTAGTATCTGTTCGTACGATAACACAAAGTCTTTTTTGACAAACTCCTTATTGATACAGGAATAAACATCAACATTATTACTTGCTTTTGGCGTTGCATTCTTATAGAAGCACAAGACAGTTGTAACAATTGCATCTTCAAAAACACCTGGGGGCAACTCTACAAGTTGATATACATTTACTTCTTTTGAAAGGAACTCTCTAAACTTGGAGAAACTTTCTGTGCCCATCCAACTATTTGGGAATATGAACCCAAACAATCCATTATCTTTTAACAAGGTTTTTGACCGTTCTGTAAATATGGAATAAAGGTCGCATTTATTCTTAACAGTTGAATAGTTGTTTTGATAGTATTTTCTTTCCTGTTCATTTAGAATGTTTGCCATATTCACATACGGTGGATTGCCTATGACGACATCAAATCCTCCTTTGGCGAAGACTTGCGGGAACTCTTTCTGCCAGTCGAATGCTTTGTCGCCTGCTATGGCTGGGTCGCTGATGAGCGAGTTGCCGCACTTGATGTTCTGGTTCAATGTGTTGAGTTTGCGACGGGGCTGGGCTGTGCGTAGCCAGAGGGCCAGTTGCGCTATCTCGACGCTCTCTTCGTTGATGTCCACGCCAAAGAGGTTGTGCTCCAGTATCTCTTTGTCTATATCGGGATAGACGAAAGTGGATTCCGTCACTTTGGCTTCCATTACGTCGATTTTGTGGTGCTCGTCTATCAGGAAACGAAGTGCTGCATTCAGGAAGGCACCAGAACCGCAAGCAGGGTCGAGAATCGTGATTTGCTTGAGCCAGTCGCGATATTGCGTCAACTTGTCGAGCAGGCGAATCTTGGTTTGCTTTTGTCGGTGGGCGTCGGCAAAGTACTCTGCCTCGTCGATGCCCAGTTCTTGCTTCTTTTCCGTGCAGAGTCGTCCCACGGTGTTCTCGACTATATATTTCGTAATGTATTGGGGCGTATAGAAGACGCCGTCCTGCTTGCGCTTGGAAACAAGCCCCCTTCCTGCTTCCCCCGAGGGGGAAGAGCCAAGACCTGCCTCAATTTGTTGAGTCATTTCTTCAATCTCGCTGAGGGAGTTCTCGAAGATGTGGCCAAGGATGTTGACATCGACTTCGCTCTCGAAGTCGTATTCCGAGAGGCGTTTGGTGTGCTCCACAAGCACAGCGTCGGTGATTGTGATATTGTCGAGCACCTCATCGGGCTTGAACAGGCCTCCGTTGTAGGCGAAGATTTCGTACTTCTTGCCTTGGAAGCCTGTGTTCATATAGCCGAAATACTTCTTGATGCGCTCGTAGAAGGGGACGTAGGCATCCAGTTCCGAGAGTTTCTCCCATTGGTCGATGATTTGCATCATGGAGTTTGGGGGCAAAAGTGCGCAGTCTTCGGCAAAGAAGATGAAGAGCAGGCGGTCGAGCAGCTTTTGTGTCTTCTTGAAGAGCAGAAGCTGGTCGTAGTCGGGATTGTGAGCGACGATGTCGGCAAAGAGGGCTCGCTTGAACTGGGAGTAGTCCTTGTAGAGCGCCTTTGTTATCTGGTCTTCGCTGGAGACGGATTCCCGCTTCATCTTCAGGGCTGTTTCCTGCTTTACCTGCTCGAAAGCGAGGCAGAGGTACATTTCGCGGAACTCCTGCTCTGTGAGCGTAAAAAGGTTCCACTCGATATGCTCCACCGTATTGTCGATGTAGAGGCGCAATTTCTCGAAGTTGGAAATGACGACAAGTCGGGCATCGGGATGCTGGTTCTTGTAGCCGAAGGCTTGTGTCTCGACCTTCGAGAGGTCGGGCGTCTTGTGGTCCTTCAGCTCGATGATGCCCACAACCTTTTCTTCAATCAAGATGGCGCCATCGGCTTTCTTGGAGTTCGTCTCGTTCTTCTGCTCGGTGATGAGGTTGAAGTTGGGCGATGGATTGAGCGTGTAGCCAAGCACCTTGACGAAGAGTTCGCGCAGGAAACCTTCCTGGAACTGCTCTTCCTTCGACTGGAGGATGTTCTGCTGTATGTCGGCATTGAGGAAATAGCTTTGGAACGTGCTCCACGCCTCGGCCATCCGTTCAGCAGGCAGCAGGGCGAGGTATTTCCTGAGGATGTTCTTTTGGAATAGCATAAAGGCGATGAGTTCGGTTTTTCGGGCGTAAAGTTACGAAAAAGATTTCATTTTCAAAAAATCATTTCCTGCTTTTTTATTTATGTCAGTCTGTCTAAGATATAATTGCCTTGAGATGACGTCTTGATGACTTTCTCTGGAGGCATTATAAAAATCCTCGTGTGGATTTTGTAAAATCAACACGTCGATTTGCCCAAATGGACACGTCCTTATGAGGAAATGGACACGTCCTTTCTTACAAGTCCTTACGAGTAATCAGAAACCTTCACTCGTATTGGTCCCAGAAGGTCAAAGTGTGTTGAGGGCAGATTCAAGGACTTTGAGGTCGCGGTCGGTTGTGGCCCAGCTCGTTACGAAACGGCAGAGGGTGCGGTCTGCGTCGATGGGCTCCCAGGTCTCGAAGAGGACGTCCTGCAGGATGTGCTTCATCTGCTTGTTTGTGAGCTCAACGAACTGCTGGTTGGTGCTGGAGTCGCGCATGGGGATGCCTGCATCCGCAAAGATTTGACGCATTTTCATTGCCATGTCGATAGCGTGCTTGGCAATCTTCATGTAGAGGTTGTCCGTGAATAATGCATCGAACTGTACGCCAGCGAGACGGCTCTTGGCAAGCAGGGCTCCGTGCCGCTTCACGATGTTCATGAAGTGGCGAGGGGCATTACCTTGGGGGAAGACGACTGCCTCGCCGCACAAAGCCCCGACTTTCGTGCCGCCGATGTAGAAGGCATCACAATGGCTGGCCAGCCAAGCGAGGTCGAAGTCGCATTCCGAAGATGCAAGTCCGTAGCCCAGACGTGCTCCGTCGATGAAGAGTTTGAGCTCATAGCGTCGGCAAACGGCAAGTATCTCTTCTATCTCTTTGGCGCTATAAACGCTCCCGAGCTCCGTGGGGAAGGTGATATAGACCATGCCCGGGATGACCATGTGCTCGAGTGTGGGGTCGGCATGGAAGGCTTTGAGCCAGGCTTCCAGTTCGCCTGCATCCATCTTGCCACCATGAGAGGGCTGGGTGATGACTTTGTGTCCGCTGGCTTCTACGGCTCCCGACTCGTGCACATTGATGTGGGCCGTCTGCACGGCTATCACGCCTTCGTAGGTCTGAAGCATGCCGTCGATGACCGTTGCATTGGCCTGCGTGCCGCCCACGAGGAAGAAGATGTCAGCCTCGGGGCACTTGCAGGCTGTGCGTATCTTGTTTCGTGCCTGCTCGCTCCATTCATCGAAACCATACGACTGGCTTTGTTTGCCGTTTGTCTCGAGCAGATGACAAATCACTTCAGGATGTGCGCCGTTGTTATAATCGCTCTCAAAAGAAGTTTTCATGGCTATCAGATTCGGTCGAGGACAAGCTTGATGAGGTTGTCGATGCTGCCTTTGTAGTCGGTGTTCATCTCCTTTGCATAGCGGTTGGCAATCACCATGCAGCAAGTCATGGCGCGGTGCCCGAGCAGGGAAGCAAGGCCGGCAAGAGCCGACGACTCCATTTCGAAGTTGCAAATCTTCAGCTCTTTTCCGTCGGAAACATAGCGGAAGGACTCAATCTTCTCGTTCTGATTGGGGTCTTGAATCTTGAGTCGAATCTGGCGTCCTTGAGGTCCGTAGAATCCGCCGCAAGCCACCGTGATGCCGCGAAGCATTTCCTTGCCTGCAACTTGCTCTATGAGAGAGGGATTTGCGGTTGCTACATACGGCGCTCCTTTCTGCGGACACCAGTCCATGTGCTCGGTGAAAGCCTTCTCCAGCTCGAGGTCGCAGACTTCGTTTCTTCCAGCATAGTAGTTGAGCAAGCCGTCGAAGCCGATGCTCTTCACGCTGGCTATGAATGTGCCGAGTGGTGCTTCGGGTTGAAGGCCGCCACAGGTGCCGATGCGGACAAGTGTGAGTGTCCGATGTTCGGGCTTGTCCTGACGCTCCTTGAAGTCGATGTTGGCGAGGGCATCCAGCTCGTTTATCACGATGTCGAGGTTGTCGCAACCGATGCCGTGACTGAGGCAAGTGATGCGTTTCCCCTTGTAGGTGCCGGTGATTGTGTGGAACTCGCGGCTCTGTATCTCACATTCTTTCGTGTCGAAATGCGCGGCAACTGTATCGACTCGCCCCGGGTCGCCTACAAGAACAACACGGTCTGCCAGCTGTTCGGGCTTGATGTGAAGATGGAATATGCTGCCGTCTTCGTTGATGATAAGTTCAGATGGTTCGTACTTTTTCATGGTGGGTGGTATTATTTGTTAAGTTCCAATCTGCGTATTTCCTTTTCGAGGTCCAATCCTTCGGCAGCGAGGCGTTCAACCTTAGACTCTAATAGAAGGATTTGCGACTTCGTTTGTGAGCGCTGGGCCTCAGTCATAGCGGCATACTTGTCGCGAAGGGCTTTCAGTTCTGCTGTCCTTGCCTCACATTCCTTCTGTGTTTCGAGCCAGACTTTAGCCTTTTGCTGAGCCTGTGGATTCTTGAAATCAGATGAGGTATAGTATGTCTTGCTGTCGTTTACGACGAAGGTGAACTCGCGGTTTTTCTTTTCATTCTTAGACTCTTGGCGTGCTTCTGCGAGACGCTTCTTGGCGGCGTTGACAGCATTCATGTCTTTCCAAGTGTCCTTGATGGACGCGATGCGTGCCAGCGAGGCGAGTTTGGTCTTGCCAATCTGCTCTTCGTTGTAGATGCGACGGGTCTCTGTGGGAATGAACGTATAGAGGCAAACCTTATCTTCCGGCTGGTTGCGGTCGGTGACGAACCAGCCCAACTGCTGGAACTCGTCTATGACCATCATGTAGTCGTTGGCAGGCGAGTTGAAAGGCATTCCGATGTTCTCGGGGGCGAGGAACTGCTGGTTGTCGGCATCATAGCGTGTCATAAAGATATCGTAGCCACCGATGCTTTCCTCACATACCGCAGCATAGTAAATCGTGATGCCGTCGGTGAGCATGAACGGGAAGTTGAAGTTCTCGCCTTCCTCCTCTTGGAGTCCTTTCAGTTGGCGTTCCATCGACCATTCTCCACCGATGAGCGACTTCTCCTTCAGGCGCAGATGCCCTTTCTGGTTGGGTTCTGCATAGACGATGCGATTGCCCAGTTCGTTGCAGAAGAGCGTGCAGTTGTTGTCCACGGACTTGAAGAACTCGGAGCACTTCATTATGGTGCCGCACTCCTGCGACAGCCTTATCTGCTGCAGCACCTCTTTTCTGGGCAGTACCACGCTGTCGATGAAGGTCACTTGCTCTGTGGCGTGAAGCTTGATGCGCGACTTGCGAGCCATCTCCAGCAAAGCCTCTTCTTGGATGGTCGGAAGCTTTTTCTTCGTCAGCTCGGCAATCTGATGCTGCAGGATTTCCTCGGCAAGAGCGAAGTCATAATCAGCCATTGCCTCTTGAGGCGTGACGGTATAGACAGGCTGCTGCACCTTCTTTCCTCTGCGTTGGGCAGAAACAGAAAGGACTGCAAGCAAGGCTAAAAATATGATGAGAGGTTTCTTCATGTTCGGGCGATTATTTGAATATGAAATACACGGCGAGCACAAGGCAGATGAGTGCCGCGAGGTGGTTCCAGTGCAGGTGTTGCCCTTGGAAGAGGATGTTGGCGATGACGCAGAAGACAATCAAAGAGATGACTTCCTGTATGACTTTGAGCTGCATCAGGTTGAACGGTCCGCCGTTGTCGATGAAGCCGATACGGTTGGCAGGCACCAGGAAGCAATACTCGATGCCGGCTATCATCCACGAGAAGCCGATGACGGCAATCAGCGGCCAGTTCGACGAGATGCCTGCCTGGTTGAGCTTCAGGTGTCCGTACCATGCAAGTGTCATGAAAACGTTGCTGCAAACCAGCAGTAAAATAGTATAAAGTCCACTCATTTTTGTTGTCTTTTATATGATGTCGTGCGGGGGTTGAAAACGCCGCGTGCGGCGATGGTGATTTCCGCGTGCGGCGATGGCAATCCCCGGCTGCGGCGATGGCCAATTCCGCGTGCGGCGTTTTCAAGCCCCTCTTACGCTGTTGTCAAATACTCCTGCATAGCCGCTGCAGCACGGCGTCCGTCGCCCATCGCCAGGATGACGGTCGCGCCACCACGGACGATGTCGCCACCGGCAAAGATGGTCGGGATGTTGGTCTGCATGCCGTCGTTCACGACAATAGTATTCTTACGGCCAAGCTCAAGGCCCTGTATCGAATTGGGTACGAGAGGATTGGGACTTACGCCGACAGCCACGATGGCCTGGTCGATGGCGATGGTTTCGGTTGCTCCCGGAATGGGCACAGGCGAACGGCGTCCGCTGGCATCAGGCTCGCCAAGCTCCATCTTCTGGAGCACCACTTCGCAGACATTTCCCTTCTCGTCAGCATGATACTCGAGGGGATTGTGCAGGGTGAGGAATTCTATTCCCTCTTCTTTTGCGTGCTTCACCTCTTCGAGACGTGCCGGCATCTCTTCCTCGCTTCTGCGATAGACGAGGAGCACGCGCTCGGCACCCAGGCGCTTTGCCGTGCGGCAGCTGTCCATAGCGGTGTTGCCGCCACCCACTACCATCACATTCTTCGCCTTCTTGATGGGCGTAGCGTACTCAGGATTGCTTGCATCCATGAGGTTGACGCGTGTCAGGTACTCGTTGCTCGACATGATGCCGTTCGAGTTCTCGCCAGGAATGTTCATGAAGTTGGGCAGACCTGCGCCGGAGCCTACGAAGATGCCCTTGTAGTCTTCCTTCTCAAGGTCGGCAATCGTGATGGTCTTGCCTACGACGCAGTCCTTCACGAACTTCACGCCGATCTTCTCCAGGTTCTGTATCTCGACATCGACAATCGCGTTGGGCAGACGGAACTCGGGAATGCCGTACTTCAACACACCGCCTATCTCATGCAGGGCTTCGAAGACAGTCACGTCGTAGCCGGCCTTTGCCATATCGCCTGCGAAACTCAGTCCCGAAGGACCTGAGCCAATGACTGCAATCTTCTTGCCGTTCTTCTCGGCCACATCGGGCAGAGACATCTTGCCAGACTGGCGCTCGTAGTCGGCTGCGAAGCGTTCCAAGTTGCCGATAGCGACGGCCGGCTCGTTCATCTTCAGGTGGATACATTGTGCCTCGCATTGCTTCTCCTGAGGGCAGACACGACCGCAAACGGCGGGCAGGGAAGAGGTCATCTTCAGCACTCGGGCTGCATCGAGGAACTCGCCACGCTCGATGTTCTTGATGAACGACGGGATGTTGATGCCGACGGGACAGCCTTGCATACAGGTCGGGTTGGCGCAGTCGAGACAGCGCTTTGCTTCTGTCATGGCCTGCTCTACAGTCAAGCCCTGGTTCACCTCCTCAGTTCTGGTTGTAGCACGATAGACCGGATCGAGCTCAGGCATTTTGCAGCGCTCAATCTGCATGCGTTCCTTTGCCTTCATCGACTTGCGAAGCTCTTCGCGCCATGCCGCACTTCTGTCTGTAAGTTCAGAGAGAGACGTAGTTGTGTCCATGTTGTTGGCACTAACTTGAGCGTTTTGAGCACAGGTCTTGGAACATTTCTCTTGCTCCTTGCTCCTTGCTCCTTGCCCCTCTAATGCAGCCTGATAGGCTGCCATGGCTTCTGCCTCCTCCGCCTTGAACGCACCGCCGCGTTGCATCATCTCGTTGAAGTCAACCTGATGGCCGTCGAACTCGGGGCCGTCCACGCAGACGAACTTCGTCTTGCCGCCAACACTTACGCGGCAAGCACCGCACATGCCTGTGCCGTCCACCATGATGGTGTTGAGGCTTACGTCGGTCGGAATGTCGTATTTCTTAGTCAGCAAGCAGCAGAACTTCATCATGATGGCAGGGCCGATGGCAAAGCACTTGTCCACCTTCTCGCGCTGGATGACCTCTTCCATGCCGACTGTCACCACGCCTTGCTTGCCGTAAGAGCCGTCGTCGGTCATGATGATGACCTCATCGCTTGCGGCACGCACCTCGTCCTCCAATATGATGAGCTCCTTGCTGCGACCTGCAATCACACTGATTACTTTATTTCCAGCTGCCTTGAGAGCCTGGATGATGGGCAGCATGGGAGCCGTTCCCACGCCACCACCTGCACAGAGCACGGTGCCGTAGTTCTCGATGTGCGTGGCGCGACCAAGAGGCCCGACCACGTCTGCTATATAGTCTCCTTCATTCAGGGCGCAGAGCTGACTCGTGCTGGCACCAACCGTCTGGATAACCAGCGTGATGGTTCCCTTATCTTTATCGCTGCCAGCTATAGTAAGAGGCACACGCTCGCCCTTCTCGTCAACGCGAACGATGACGAAATGACCGGCTTTGCGTGCCTTTGCAATCAACGGAGCCTCAACGTCCAGGCGGAAAACCTTCTCGCTGAACTGAACTTTCTTAACAATCTTGAACATAGTTAGTTTATTGAAAATTGAAGATTGAATATTGAAATTACTCTATATTATCTTTCTTTGTTTTTATTATCCTGATGAGTGTCGCTACTATTCTTCCACATTCTGGGTAGATTGAATTAAACTGAGCTTCGCTTATATAGTTAGACTCAAATAGCAATTCAAGCCAATATTGTGTTTCGTTTGCTTCTTTTAATGCAATTCCTAGTTTATGGATGAAATCCTGGGAGCTTTCTGCATTGATGCTTTCGCGTGTGTTTGCTCCAATACTGGTACCACTTTTCAGTATCTGTTTAGATATGACAAATTCATGTTTCTCGTCTTGTAGATATTGATATAACTTAATTATTCGCAAGGCGAAAGCCTTAGATATAATTTGTATAGTGTTATCTTCCCTCACCTTTTCAATTTTCAATTATCAATTTTCAATATTAATAATCTCGCAACCCATATAGGGGACGAGCACCTTAGGAACGCGGATGCCCTGTTCCGTTTGGTTGTTCTCCAAGATGGATGCCACGATGCGGGGCAGGGCGAGGGCTGAGCCGTTGAGGGTGTGGCAGAGTTCCGTCTTGCCTGTTGCGGTGCGACGAACGCGGCACTTCAAGCGGTTGGCCTGATAGGTGTCGAAGTTCGAGACGGAGCTGACCTCGAGCCAACGCTTCTGAGCCTCGCTATAGACCTCGAAGTCGTAGCAAATGGCGCTGGTGAAGCTCTGGTCGCCGCCGCAAAGGCGAAGGATGCGATAGGGAAGCTCAAGCTTCTGCAACAGGCCTTCCACGTGGGCAAGCATCTCCTTGTGGCTCTCTGCACTATGTTCCGGCGTGTCGATGCGCACAATTTCTATCTTGCTGAACTCATGCAGACGGTTCAGTCCGCGTACGTCCTTGCCATAACTTCCTGCTTCGCGACGGAAACATTGCGTGTAGGCGCAGTTCTTGATGGGCAGGTCCTTCTCGTCGATAATCACATCGCGATAGATGTTTGTCACAGGCACCTCGGCTGTCGGGATGAGGTAGAGGTCATCGACTTCGCAATGATACATCTGGCCCTCCTTGTCGGGCAGCTGTCCTGTGCCATAGCCCGATGCGGCATTCACCACGGTGGGAGGCATGATTTCCTCGTAGCCAGACTTCTGTGCCTCGTCGAGAAAGAAGTCAATCAAAGCACGCTGCAGCCTTGCGCCCTTGCCTCTGTAGACAGGGAAACCTGCGCCCGTTATCTTCACACCAAGGTCGAAGTCGATGAGATTGTACTTCTTGGCGAGTTCCCAATGCGGGAGCTTGGCTGTCTCCACAACAGGATTCGCGTCCCAGTTGCCAACGGTGTCTTTGCCAAGAACGCATTCCTTGAGGTTGGACTTCACGACCCAGTTGTCTTCAGCACATGTTCCTTCGGGCACCTCGTCGTAGGGAATGTTGGGAATTTGGCAGAGAAGACGAGTGAGTTCCTGCTCAGCAGTCTCCTTCTTGTCCTCGAGTTCCTTGCTTGTTTCCTTGAGAGCAGCCACTTTGGCCTTGACTTCTTCTGCCTCTTCTCGCTTTCCCTGCTTCATGAGCATGCCGATCTCTGCAGCCAACTTCTTGGCGGCTGAGAGGTTCTGGTCAAGCTCAGTTTGTGCCTGACGACGGCTCTTATCGACGGCAATCACTTCTTCTATTGCCTGACGAGCACCTGTGAAGTGCTTCTTTTCCAATCCCGCGATGACGCGTTCGGTTTGTTCTGTGATGAGTTTAAGTGTAAGCATATATTGTATTTACTATTTAACGATTTACTATTTACGATTTATTGTTTCACCTTTTCACCTTTTCAATTTTTCTCTTTTTCCTCAGAACGGCAGCCAGACAAATGCTGCTGCGTCCCAAAGTGCGTGACTGATGATGATTGCTTTCAGATTCTGAGGCATAAGCCAATAGAGCCCGCCCCAAACAATGCCGCAAACAAGGGCTGCCATGATGAGCATGAAGTTGCCCGATGGCAGATGAACCGCGGTATAACAGGCGGTGGTCAACAGGAAAGCGACAAAGGGCGAACGGTATTTAGATAGTGTCCTCTGCACATAGCCTCTCCAGAATATCTCTTCGGCAGGTCCGATGACGAAGAGCAGGAGCAAAGCAAGCAGAGTAGGCGAGACATTTCCCTTTATATTATATATAAGGTTCACTTGCGCGCGCGAAAAAGAAAAAAGGAGTTGGGAGAGTTTGTCGCCAACCCAGAAGACGCCCCATAATGAGGCTGCTATGAGAATGCCAATGAGGACAGTTGCAGTCTTAGTACCAGACAGGTCGCTGTCTGTTCCTATGCTCTCTTTCCCACCAAAAGCAAAGGCGAAACATGTGAGCACGATTGCCGAAGCCGTCATGCAAAGCCAGAAGTTTATGTGTGGCGATATCCAGGGCGAGAACATGATGAACCATAGCAAGGCAGCTACAAGCACACTCAGCACGAGTTTGCTTTTGTCGCGTATCTTTATGGAGTTGCTTGGCATTCTGTTCATGTTCTTATGTCAGCGCTTCGGTGATGAGTCCGATGGCGAGGGTCAGGCTGAAAGCAAGTTGCAGCTGTGCCGTCGCCTCGTCGAGTTTAGCGATTGCCTTGATGCCTTCTGTCTTGCAGGAAAGCATCTTCTTACAGTTGCCAAGAGCTGTGGGGAGAGTGATGAATGTGACGAGTGTCCAGGGGCTTACGTATCCCAGTAATGCTGTCACTAAAAGCCAACAGTAGGGGAGTAGTAACTCGAAGAGATAGACATTGATTGCGAAAGGCCTTCCTGTTAATAAGGCAAAGGTCTTAATGCCTGCTCTTCGGTCAGTCTCAATGTCTCGGGCATTGTTGACATGCAGGATGGCAACCGTGATACTTCCTACCGGAACGGCCAGCCAAAGTACTTGGGGCACGACATTACCTGTACAGATGAATGTGGTGCCGAGCATGGGCAGGAGAGCATAGCATGCCATGATGACGAGGTCGCCGAGGGCAGCATATTTCAATGGCGGATAAAGCAAAGAAAGAGCGATGCCTGCCAAGCCGAACCAAAGCAATGTGATGCCTGTGAGCCCTACCATCAGCAAGCCCATCACGACTGCTGCGACTTGCAAGGTGACAGAGAGAGTATATACTTCCTTCGGCGTGAACTGCTTGTCGGTAAGAATGCGGACACCATAAGTGTCGGGGGCATCCACGCCTCGCTTGTAATCATGATAGTCGCTCCAGACATTGCCTGCGGCATGAACAAGCACGATATTCACAAGAGCCAAGACGCCGAGCCACCATGATACCTCGAAACCCTTGCTCCAGAGGAACATCATCGTGACTAAGACGGGCATTGTGGAGGCAGGGAAAGACCAAGGCCTTGTTGCCAGCACCCACTCTTTTATCGTATGTTGTCCTATCATAGTGTTCTTAAAAACACAGTCCCCTCGCTGCTGAAAGCATGAGGGGACCTTGATTTGAGTTGTGATTGTCTGTTTCAGATGAGCGTGGACGCCCTTATGCCTCAGCAGTGACAGGAACTACACTGACAGTACTACGGTCGAGGCGACCTTTCCTGAACTGTACGGTTCCGTCAACGAGAGCATAGAGAGTGTTGTCCTTGCCCATAGCAACGTTAGTGCCGGGATAGTGACGAGTGCCACGCTGACGAACAATGATGTTGCCTGCTACGCACTTTTCACCACCAAAAATCTTGACGCCCAGTCTTTGAGCGTGTGATTCGCGTCCGTTCTTAGAACTACCTACACCTTTTTTATGTGCCATTTTTGTTTAGTCTTTAGCGTTAAACATTAAGCGTTGATACCCTTGATGGTCAGCTCGGTGAACTGCTGGCGATGGCCGTTGAGCTTGCGATAGCCCTTACGACGCTTCTTGTGGAAGACAAGAACCTTGTCGCCCTTTACCAGGGGTGAAACGACTTCGGCCGTAACCTTTGCGCCTTCAACGGTGGGAGTGCCCACTGTGATGGTGCCGTTATCGACCAACAACACATTCTCAAATTCAACAGTCTTACCGGCTTCAGCGTCGGTAATGTGATGTACGAAGAGCTTCTGACCCTCTTCAACACGGAACTGCTGACCGTTAATCTCTACGATTGCGTACATTTTATTTAATTATTATAACGGGTTTGACCGCGGGGCGGAGCCAACTCGTGACCCTCTTTTTCTGGCCTCTACGGCATAAATCGGCTGCAAAGGTACGGCTTTTCTGCTTATCTGCCAAATTTTTGGGCAAGATTTTTTAAGTAATTGAAGATTGGAGATTGAATATGGAAAGGTAAATCATTTAAGTTCAATCCATGATATTCAATAACCTATCTCATTTTTCATTTTTCAATCTTCAATCTTCAATGATTTGTCATTCCACGTAGCTTTCCAGCAGCTTGGCGCCTTCGTCGGGCAGGATGGTGACTTCCTGGATGGAGGCTGGCACGACGAGTGACTCGCCCTGGTGCAGGAAGATGCCTTGTCCGGCTGGGCTGAGGAAGCAGCATTGGCCGTCGAGGCACATATAGACGCGGAAGCTGTCGATGCCTGAATAGTCGCGACGGAAGGGTTTCGTCAGCTTGAGTTCGTTTGTCGTGAAGAAGGGACACTCCACGAGACTCACGATGGCGTCGCGGCTTTCGGTGTAGGCGACCTTCGGGTCGGTGGTGATGTCCTGGAAGTTTATTGCTTCGAGGGCGAGCTCGGTGTGCAGTTCGCGGAGGTTCCCGTCGCGGTCGCGGCGCAGATAGTCGTAGATGCGATAGGTGACGTCGCTGGTCTGCTGAATCTCTGCGATGACCATTCCTGCGCCGATGCCGTGCACGCGGCCGGCTGGGATGTAGAAGCAGTCGCCTTCGCTCACGTTGACCTTGTTGAGGTCGTCCTCGATGCTGCCGTCGGCCACCTTCTGTGCGTAGTCGCTCGTCTCGATTTTCTGTCGGAAACCTGCTATGAGCTGACTGCCGCGGTCGGCATCCACAACGTACCACATCTCGTTCTTGCCCATCTTCCCATGCCTTTTGGCGCTGAGTGCGTCGTCGGGATGAACCTGAATCGAGAGGTCCTGTCGGGCATCGATGAACTTGATGAGGAGGGGGAAGTCATTGCCGAACTTCTCGAAGTTCTTCTTTCCCAGGAAGTCGGCACCATAACGAGACACGATTTCGGGCAAGGTCAGGCCTTTGTCTATGCCGTTTGTGGCAATGGATTCAGACCCCTTAACTGCAGAGACGACCCACGTCTCGGAGCCCCAAAGCGTGGGCTTGAAGATAGGACTAAACTTTAGTATATCCATAATTTTATCTACCATTTAATCATTTAGCATTTATCGTTTCCTTTCCCTTCGAAGGAGGCTTGGGAAGAGGCTTCAAGAGGGATTCGAGCTGAGGCGGTTCATCCTGAACACGATTCTCGCCAGGCGTAGCTCTTCTTCCTCGTAAGTGTCGCCGTATTCCTTCATCGCCTTCACCATATCATCCGACTTAGCATTCTCGAAGTAGTCCAGCAACTCGTTCATGCAATCGTCCCCCAGCACCTCGTCTGTGAAGTAGGTGATGTCGAGATGGCGCTTCTGCTCGGCCAGCAACTCCAGTTCGTCGAGCACCTCGTCGAGGCCCAGTCCCTCGCTTTCGGCATAGGAGTCGAGAGCGATGTGACGGTCGATGGCCGTGATGAGTTTGATCTGTTGCTTGGCGAGTTGTGAGACAGAGTGACCTGCAGCGGACTTGTCCTTCTGAGCCTGCTCGAGGATAGAGTCGAATTCGGGCACCTCGGATTCAGTCTCGTTGATAGATTCGTCGTCGGGAATGATGAGCGACTTGGGCTTCTTGGCAAACTTCTTTCCTGTTGCGGTAGGCACCAGAGCATTCTTCTTCGTGACCATCTGCTTGAGCAGACCGTTCTCGTAGGCAACATCGATGATAGATGCCCAGAAGTCCTCGTCGTTGGTCTCGCCGACGCCGAAGTACTCTTTGTCAAACAGTTCGTATTCCTCTATCTGGCGGCTCCTCCTGCCCATCATGAAATCGATGAGCAGCTGTCGCGGTGCAGGCATGTTTATCTCTCCCAGCGACTTGATGAGCTTGACTATCTGTTCTTTAGCTTCCATTAATCTTCAGTGTACAATGGTCAATGTTCGATGGAACATCGTTTCGGGGTGCAAATATAGAACATTTATCTATTGCTGCAAAGGAAAATGTGATTTTTTTTTTCATTATTCATTTTTACACTCCATCCTGCCAAACCCGAAATCCCCAGTCGCCCCCCGAGACAGCCCGCGTTGTCCCCCGAAACAGCCGGTGTTGTCCTCCGAGACAGCCGGTGTCGCTCATCCTGGCAGGAACAGGCGTGCGCTTCAAGATAGGCGCATCCTCCTGATAGCGTCCTGCCCCTTTGTGGCGTTTTCGAGTCCCGTCATGATAAAGGTGAAGACAAAGCGCGATGATTGGCAGGTATCCAAGAGGCGTCATATTTCATGGCGGACGCCAACCAAAAACTTTACAAAAATTGTGGCGAAAAACGAGGCAATCGGCATCGACGCGTGCAGAAAAATCAAACGCCGCACGCGAAGTTGGTCAACGCCGCACGCGACGTTTGCAATTTCCCCACGCGAGGTTGACCAACCCCGCAGGCGGAATTTGGCAGAAAAGCACGCGTTGTTTAACAGGATAGCGAGCGGGAGTCATACTTTCTTTACCTGACGCTGGAAAATTTGTCTTCGCAAGCCGCCAGCTGAAGCCGGAAACGCGATTTAAGCCCTTATTTTGCGTTCAGGGTAGCAAAGTGCCACCCGACCAAAAATAAGCCGCCAGAACGCGTGTGCCTGCGAAAAATCTTTACAAATTTGTTGCCCAACGCTTTATTCTCCTGCTCGGCTCTTTGCAAGACGCGCCTTTGTCCGAAAGGGCTTATGCAAGGCCAAAAGCATCGCTTTTCTTGCCCCCGTTGGGCGAGTCTTTCCGTGAGCCCTGCATCCGGAGCAGCCCTGTGAAGGCTTTTTGCCCCTGAGTGAGGATTAGGGACGCTGAATGGCAGTTTGGTCAGAACGGGCCAAATTTTAGCACACAGCAATATTTTGTTTATCAAACAGGCAGGAGTTTCGATATTTTTGCTTACCTTTGCAAAAGAATAACCCGTTTTACGTGTGATTTTATTTATGAAAAAGAAAAGTCTTTCTTCTTGCGTTTTATTGTTTGCCTTGCTGGCTTTTGTATGTCTTCCGGCAGCAGCGCAGAAGTATCCCTATCAGAATCCGAACCTCAGCCCCAAGGAAAGGGCCCACGACCTGTGTGGTCGCCTGACTTTGGACGAGAAGGTCGGACTCATGATGCACTACTCGAAACCAGTGGAGCGGCTCGGCGTGCCGGTCTTCCAATGGTGGAGCGAGGCACTTCATGGCGTGGGGCGCAACGGCAATGCCACCGTCTTCCCCATCACGATGGGCATGGCTGCTACGTTCGACACCCTGCTTGTGGAGCGCGTGTTCACAGCAGTCAGCGACGAGGCTCGCGTGAAGCACAACCAGGCACACCGTCTCGGGACACAAAGGGAGATGTATCACGGTCTCTCTTTCTGGACGCCGAACATCAACATCTTCCGCGACCCGCGATGGGGCAGGGGACAGGAAACCTACGGCGAAGACCCGTACCTGACGGCCGTGATGGGCAAGAGCGTGGTGCGCGGACTGCAAGGCCCTGCGGATGCCCGTTACCAGAAACTGCTGGCTTGCGCAAAGCACTTTGCCGTTCACAGCGGCCCCGAGTGGAGCCGCCACCGCTTCAATGCCGAGAACATCAAGCTCAGAGACCTTTACGAGACATACCTCTATGCCTTCCGTGCCCTCGTGAAAGAGGCGAAGGTGGCGGAGATAATGTGCGCCTACAACCGCTTCGAGGGCAAACCCTGTTGCGGCAGCGACCGCCTCTTGCAGCAGATTCTTCGCGACGAATGGCACTTCGAAGGCCTGGTCACCAGCGATTGTTGGGCTGTCGACGACTTCTGGAAAGAGTGGGGACACCATTACAGCGAGAGCAAGACCATAGCTGTGAGCGAGGCGGTCATCGCCGGGACTGACGTCGAATGCGGCGAAACATTCGGCAGCCTCAAGGATGGCGTGAAGGAGGGGCGCATCAAGGAGGAGACCATCGACAGGAGCCTCGTCCGGCTCCTCGAGGCGCGTTTCCGCTTGGGCGACTTCGACGACCCCAACCTCAATCCCTGGAACAGGATACCCGACGAGCGTCTTTGCTGCCAGGAGTTCGCCGATTTGGCACTCGAGGCTGCCCGAAAGAGCATTGTCCTGCTGCGAAACGAGAAGAGCATCCTGCCCCTTTCCGAAACAGGGACACAAGGGCTTTACATCATGGGGCCGAATGCAGCGGACAGCACGATGATGTGGGGCAACTACAACGGCTTCCCCCTGCACACGATTACACTGGCAGAAGGCATCAAAGCCCTTTGTCCGTCGGCCAAGCTCGTTCCCTGGGAAAGGGATGTGCAGCAACAGGTAGAGGCCGCAAAAGACGCTCAGATCGTCATCTTCTGCGGCGGCATTAACCCGCGGCTCGAGGGCGAAGAGATGGAAGTAAAGGAGGAAGGCTTCAAGGGAGGCGACCGCACGATGATAGAGCTGCCGCAATCGCAACGCGACATCCTCGCCGCTCTGCATAAGGCAGGCAAGAAAGTCATCCTCGCAAACTGCTCAGGCAGTGCCATCGGCCTCGTCCCGGAACAGCAATCCGCGGATGCCATCGTGCAGGCTTGGTATGGTGGTCAGGCAGGCGGACAGGCTTTGGCAGAGGTCATCTTCGGGCGCGTCAACCCGAGCGGCAAGCTGCCCGTGACATTCTACCGTAATGTGGAGCAACTGCCCGACTTCGAGGACTACAACATGGAAGGGCATACCTACCGCTTCTTCCGTGGCGAACCGCTCTATCCATTCGGCTACGGCCTCAGTTACAGCAAGTTCGTCTATGGTAAGCCGCGTTTCGCAGACGGCCAGTTGACGCTTTCCCTCAGCAATAAGAGTAAGCGGGACGGCACGGAGACGGTGCTCGTATATATAAATAAGGTAGGCGACACAGACGGCCCCATCCGCACGCTTCGTGCCTTCCAGCGCGTCGATGTTGCCGCCGGAAGCAGCCAGACCGTCAGCATCCCCTTGCCCGACAGTGCTTTCGAATGGTGGGATGTGAAGTCGAACGCCATGAGAGTCCTCCCCGGAGAGTACATCATTCAGGTAGGCAACCAGCGCCTCCGTATAATCAGATAGGAAGAACTATGAACAAACATCTTTTATCCTCAGTCCTTATGTGTGCTGTCATAGCACTGCCAGCCCGTTCGCAGTGCATCCCTCATGATGAGAAAGTAGAGGCGCAGGTCGAGGCCTTGCTCTCCAAGATGTCCCTCAAAGACAAAGTTGGGCAGATGTGTGAACTCGCCATCGACAAGGTGGTGCAGAACCCGATGGCAGGAAATGCCTCGCAGACGCTGGCCGGCGGATTGCTTTCGGCAGACGCAGTCAACGATGTCTTTGGCAAATACAAGGTGGGCTCCATATTGAACGTCCCGTTCGGCACTGCCCAGACGCCCGAGAAATGGGCCGACATCATCCGTGCCCTCAACCAGGCATCGATGGAGCAGTGCGGTGTGCCGCAAATCTACGGCGTCGATCAGATACACGGCGCCAGCTATACTTGGGGCGCGACGCTCTTTCCGCAGGAAGTGGGACAAGGCTCCAGCTTCAATCCCGCCATTCCCCGTCGCATCGGAGAGATAACGGCGTACGAGACCCGAGCCTGCCTCATCCCCTGGGTCTATTCGCCTGTGATGGACATAGCGCGTTCGCCGCTTTGGCCTCGCGTGTGGGAAAGCTTCGGCGAGGACGTCCTGCTGAACGGCATCATGGCTTCCGAACTGACGCGCGGCCTGCAGGGCGACAACCCGAACAGCGTGGGAATGCAGAATGTGGCGGCTTGCCTGAAGCACTACATGGCATACGGTGCGGCTGTGAGCGGCAAGGACCGCACGCCCTCGAGCGTCACCTATCGCGACATGATGGAGAAGTACTTCCAGCCCTTCCGCATGTGTTGCGAGGCAGGAGCGCTGAGCCTGATGGTCAACTCGGCCAACAACAACGGCGTGCCCTTCCATGCAAATCACCGCTTGCTCACAGAGTGGCTGAAGGAAGGCCTTGACTGGGACGGCATGATTGTGACGGACTGGGCGGACATCGACAACATCTGGCGCCGCGACCACGTTGCCGCCACTAAGAAAGACGCCATTGCGCTCGCCATCAATGCGGGCATTGACATGACGATGGACCCCTATTCCACGGACTTCTGCGACCTGCTCGTCGAGCTGGTGAACGAGGGCAGAGTGCCGATGTCGCGCATCGACGACGCCGTTCGCCGCATCCTCCGACTCAAGATTCGTGTCGGCCTGATGGATAAGGAAACATGGGACATGCCTTACAGGTCTTCGTCTAAAGCGAAGAAGAACAAGAAGTCTCCCTTTAAGGGAGATTTAGAGGGTCTTTATCCCGACTTCGGAAGCGACCGCTTTGCTCAAGAGGCGACGAGCATGGCCGAAGAGTGCATGGTGCTCCTTAAGAACGAGCAACAGGTGTTGCCGCTCAGGAAAGGCGCCAAGTTGTTTGTCTGCGGCCCCAATGCCAACTCGTTCCGCACGATGAATGGGGGTTGGACGTACACCTGGCAAGGCAACCAGACCGACGAGATTGCCACGAAGATTGGCAAATACAGGACTTTCCTGGGAGCCCTCGAAGCGAAGTTCGGCAAGGAGAATGTCGCGTTCAGCGAGATGGTTCGCTATGATGCACGTAACTTCAACCTCGACCATAAGGTGCAGGACGGCCAGCAAGGCGATGATGCTCTCAAAGCCAAGATAGCAGCCGCCGATGTCATCGTGGCCTTTGTCGGCGAGAACTCCTATACCGAGACGCCCGGCAACATCGACGACCTCACACTCTCGCCCAACCAGCAGGATATGGTGCGGTCGCTGTCGGGCTACGGAAAGCCGATTGTTCTCGTGTTGAATGAGGGCCGACCCCGCATTGTGAGCGGGATTGAGCCCCTGGCGAAGGCGGTGGTCCACACCTTCCTGCCCGGCAATTATGGCGGCGATGCTTTGGCCAATCTGCTCGCCGGAGAAGCCAACTTCTCAGGCCGCATGCCCTACACCTACCCGAAGCATCACGGCTCGTTCATCACCTACGACTGCAAGCCCTGCGAGTATGTAGAGACAATGGCCGGCGCGTATAACTACGATGCCAACACCACGGTGCAATGGACCTTCGGCTCCGGCATCTCCTATTCCGAGGTGAAGTTCGCCAACCTGCGTGTCGAGACACCAAAAGCGGCAGGCAAGGTGAAGCCCGGCAAAGGCTTCTCTCCCCGCTCGGCGGCTGGCACGAAGTACGACGGCGACTTGGTCTTCAGCGTGGATGTCACGAACCAATCGGACCGCAAGGTCAAGGAACCGGTGCTTCTCTTTGTGTCCGACCTCGTTGCCTCGCTGACGCCCGATGTCAAGCGGCTGCGGGCGTTCACAAAGGTCGAACTCGACGCTCACGAGACGAAGACGGTGACACTTCATGTCCAGCCTTCCGACCTCGCTTTCGTGAACGAGGATATGGAGTGGGTTCTCGAGCCGGGTCAGTTCCGTGCGGCTGTCGGAAACCAGCGCGTAGAGTTCTCTCTGGAATAACGGAGCGTGTTTCGATTGATATTATGGCGTGCTTGGTTTTCAAACTAAGCACGCTTTGTTTTCAAACTAAGCACGCTTTGTTTGCGGATTTAACAGGTTTAGTTTGAAAAGATTACGTGTGTTGTTTGGTGACTTGGCAGCAGGGCTTTCCAGCCCCCCTGTGCAGGCCTTCCAAACGCCGCGTGCGGCGATGGCAAATTCCGCGTGCGGCGATGGCAATCCCCGGCTGCGGCGTTGCCCATTTCCGCGTGCGGCGTTTTGAACCCCCTCGTGAGGCCCTTTCAGACATAAAAAAACAACCCGGGGCACGAATGCCACCGGATTGCTACCACCCTCGTTGCGGGAGCACGACTCGAACGTGCGACCTCCAGGTTATGAGCCTGACGAGCTACCAACTGCTCTACCCCGCGATGTTCTTGTTTTGCGGGTGCAAAGGTACAAATAAAAATGAAAAATGAAATATGAAAAATGAAAAATTATTTGTTTGAACGTGCTTTTTTGACTTTTATTGCACTAAATACACCCGTTTGAGCATTTTTTAACACCCAATTATTGCACAAATAAAAGAAAATGTGCTATCTTTGCAAACGAAATGGCAGTAGTTAAGACACGTATCAAACTTGTAGATGTGGCTCGTCAGCTGTTCGCAAAGAATGGTCTTGAGAACACCACGATGAACGACATTGCTCAGGCTTCTGGCAAGGGTCGGCGCACGCTTTATACCTATTTCAAGAGTAAGGAAGAGATCTACTGGGCCGTCATCGAGGGGGAACTGGAGCGAATCAACGAGAGGATGAACGAGGTGGCCACACAGCCGATGGAGCCCGAGGACAAACTTGTCGAGGTCATCTATACGCACCTCAATATGATAAAGGAAGCCGTGCAGCGCAACGGCAACCTGCGAGCCGAGTTCTTCCGCAACATCATCATGGTGGAAAAGGTTCGCAAGAACTTCGACCGAAGCGAACAGAGGCTCTTTGCATCCATCATGGCGGAGGGCGTGCAGCAAGGGCGCTTCGAGATAGACAGCATCCCTCTTTGTTCCGACATCATGCACTACTGTGTGAAAGGCCTCGAGATTCCCTACATCTATGGCCGTCTGGCCGATGGAATGCCGCAAGGTATGAGCCGCGGAATCGTGCAGAAGCTCATACACAAGGCATTGAGCAGACAGGAGAAGCACATCAGCCAGTACCTGTGAGAATTAAGAATGAAGAAAGAAGAGTGAAGAATGTGCTACCGTTCTTGTTTCCCTAAACGGCCAATCTGCCAATCTCGCTACACGACCAAACAAATAAACGAATAAACGAATAAACGACAAAATATGAAACTATTAGAAGGAAAGACAGCACTCATCACGGGTGCAGCACGCGGCATCGGTAAGGCGATTGCCCTGAAGTTTGCCTCTGAAGGCGCTAACATAGCATTCACAGACCTCGTTCTCAACGACGAGATGGCTGCCGGACTGGAAGCCACACGCAAGGAGATTGAGGCGGTGGGCGTCACATGTCGTGCTTATGCAGGCAATGCGGCCGACTTCGCAGCAACGGAAGAGGTGGTGAAGCAGATAAAGGAAGACTTCGGCACGATTGACATCCTGGTCAACAACGCCGGCATCACGAAGGACGGCCTCATGCTCCGCATGACCGAGCAACAGTGGGACGCCGTCATCAACGTCAATCTGAAGAGCACCTTCAACTTCACACATGCCTGCGTGCCTGTCATGATGAGACAAAGAGGCGGCAGCATCATCAACATGGCCAGCGTGGTCGGTGTGCACGGCAATGCAGGCCAGGCAAACTACGCAGCCTCGAAGGCCGGCATGATAGCCCTTGCCAAGAGCATCGCGCAGGAGATGGGTCCGAAGGGCATACGCGCCAACGCCATCGCCCCCGGCTTCATCGAGACAGCCATGACGGCGCAGCTCAGCGAGGAGATACGCGAGGAATGGAAGAAGAAGATACCTCTGCGTCGTGGCGGACAGGTGGAGGACATTGCCAACGTGGCAACCTTCCTTGCCAGCGACATGAGCAGCTATGTCAGCGGACAGGTCATCCAGGTGGATGGCGGCATGAATATGTAGGACCCCCTAACCCCTTTAGGGGGAAATAGATGGTAAATATCATATACGAGGACAATCACTTGATTGCCGTAGCCAAGAAAGCAGGGGACATCGTGCAGGGAGACAAGACCGGCGATGTCCCCTTGTCTGATATCGTCAAGGCCTATCTCAAGGACAAGTACCAGAAGCCCGGCAACGTCTATCTCGGTGTGGTTCACAGGCTGGACCGTCCCGTCAGCGGCGTCGTGCTGTTTGCCAAGACGAGCAAGGCTCTGCCGCGACTCAACAAGATGTTCGCCGAGCACGAGGCGGTCAGGAAGACCTATCTGGCCATCGTTGCGAACAAGCCTCCGCAGCAGCAGGAGGGCACGCTCGTCCATTGGCTGACGCGCAATGAGAAGCAGAACACAGCCCGAGCCTACGACCGCGAGGTGCCTGGCAGCAAGAGGGCCGTGCTCGATTATCGCGTCGTGGCACAGTCGGACCGCTACTTCTTGCTTGAAATCACGCTGCACACCGGCCGCCACCATCAGATACGCTGCCAGCTTGCCAAGATAGGCTGTCCCATCAAGGGCGACTTGAAGTACGGCGCTCCCCGCAGCAATCCCGACGGCAGCATCAGCCTCCATGCCTGGCGCCTCGAGCTGGAGCATCCCGTCTCGCACCTTCCGCTCACTATCGAGGCACCCGTGCCGG
The DNA here is from genome assembly GCA_017428785.1 of Bacteroidaceae bacterium. Classification (GTDB taxonomy): domain Bacteria; phylum Bacteroidota; class Bacteroidia; order Bacteroidales; family Bacteroidaceae; genus Physcousia. Next base: position 11,519 of record JAFRQD010000021.1, on the reverse strand, counting down.
AAGAGCGCCTCTGGCAGGAGATTATGCAGGGGCGAGCCCAATAATGTCTTTCCCTACAGGGCAATCCTTTTTCCCCTCTTGAGGATTCCGTCTCACCCCATAATCCAACCTTTGTTTGCAGCTTGCGTATGGAGAAACGCAGACTGAAAATGTTGGAACGCAAGCTGTGTCTGTGCATTCGCAAGTTGCGTCTGAAGAATCCTGCACAGCCCGAAGCAGATATCAGCATTATAAAACAAAAATATGCGTGAGCGCAAAAAAGTTTTGCGAACAGCAACATTTTCCTTTATAACGCGTGGCAGAGTGAAGAGTTTTTCGTACTTTTGCAGTGTGATACTGCATGCAAACGCATGAAACGTGCGCTGAAATATATTCTCAGGACGCTTCTGGCGCTGGTGTTGCTCGTCGTGATGCTTGTGGCCAGCCTTTATCTGCCCCCGGTGCAAAGGTGGGCAGTGAACAGGCTTACTGCCTACATCGAGAAGCAGACAGGCCTCGAGGTGTCCATCGGAAGCGTGCATCTCTCTCCTCTCCTCGACCTGAAACTCGGGCAAGTGCGCGTGGCGAAGCCGCCTACCGACCTGCTAAATGTGGATGGTGCGCTTGTAGATCTCGACCTTACGCGCTTGCTGTCAGGACATGTAGGCGTGGAGGCCATTGAGCTCTCTAAAGGACGCATCAACACGACCGACTGGATAGAGTCGCTCCAGATGGACGGCAGCATCGGCAACCTCAGGATAGTTTGCGACGACATTGACTTGAAAAAGAAGAAGGTCAATGTGACTGAGGCCTCTCTGGATGGCTGTGTGCTCGACATGGTACTTCGTGAAACGGAGGAGGACACGACGCAGAGCACACCCGTCGATTGGCAGATAGACGTTGAGATATTAAGAATCACAAAGTCGCGCTTAAAGCTAAAGGACGAGCCGCAAAGCTTCAATGTGGCTGCCGCTATCCGTGAGGCAAGCCTCGACGGCGGCGACATCAGCCTGAGCAAAGGCGTTTACCGAGTCGGCAAGGTCAGCCTCTCGGCAGACAGTCTCTCCTACGACATCCCGGGCTCGAATCCTGTGAAAGGCCTCGATGTGAACCACCTCGCCTTCCGCGATGCGGAACTCGAGCTCGACAAGCTGGCCTATAATGTCCATAGCTCACAGTTCAATGTTCAGCTGAAGAAGCTTGCCTTCAAGGAAAAGAGCGGTTTCCAGCTCGACAACCTTGCCGGAAACATATCCCTCGATGCAAAGCAATTCACGGCACGAGGCCTCGACCTGAAGACGCCGCACAGTTCTGCCAGCGGCAACATCGACTTCGACTGGAACGCCTTCTCGCCCAAGGAACGCGGACAACTGAAGGCAGACATGCAGGCCTCCTTGGGACACGAGGATGTGCTCTGCCTGGCTGAGGCTTACATGCCGAAAGACCTTGCGAAGTGCTACCCGTCGCAACCCCTCAACATCGACCTCGACGCCGACGGCAATGTGGATAACCTCCGCCTGCAGACCTGCAATGTGCTGATGCCGTCGGTGATTGATGTCCGCACCACTGGCTCTGTGCAGAACCTGACGGACAGCAAAAGCATCGGGGCAGACCTGAAGTGGGACATCACCACGATGGACCTCCGCTGCGTCAACCGCTACCTCGGCTTGACCGATGTGCGCTTCCCAAAGATGACCATTCATGCCGACACCAAGCTGCGTGAGGCTTCGAAACTGACGGCTGATGCGTTGCTTCAGGAAGGCAAGGGCAGGGCTCATCTCATCGGCAACATCGACCTGAACTCGATGGCTTACCAAGGCAATGCCCGCATCAGTAACCTCCAGCTTCACGACTTCCTGCCCAAGGACTCGCTCTATATGCTCACAGCCAACGCCAAGTTCGCCGGTCGCGGCACAGACATGCTCAGCCCCCATACCACGCTTCGTGCGCAGGCCGACATCGCTCACCTCGGCTATGCGTCGTGGGACCTTGACAACATCAAGGCAGACTGTCGCCTGGAGAAGGGTAAGGCGTTGGTAGATGTGAACAGCCAGAACGACTTGCTCGGCCTGCAGGGTTGCATAGAAGCCTCTATTACAGACAGGAAACTGCAGGCGGCGGCATTCAATATGGATGTGAGCCGCATCGACCTCTATGCCCTCCATTTGGCGAAGAAGCCGCTTTCGGCAAGCATGGTGATGCACCTGGACGGTGCTTCCGACTTCCGGCAGACACATAACCTGAAGGCTCGCATCGAGGCGATGGAGCTGATGACAGCCGACAGCGTGGTCCATCCTCTCGACCTCACACTGGATGCCAACCTCACGCCCGACCTCATCCAGGCAAAGGCACTTGCCGGCGACCTCAGCCTCTCCGTCTCGTCCGACCAAGGACTGGACTCCCTGTTGGCTCGTGTCGGGAACTTCACGGGGGAACTTCAAAGGGAGATAGACAGCCTTCGCATCCGGCAAGACACGCTGCGAACGCTCCTGCCGCATATCAACCTGGAGCTTACTTGCGGACAGAAGAACCCGATAGGAAACATCCTGCGTCATGCAACAGGCTACAGCTTCCGCGACCTCTCCTTCCGTCTCCTTGCATCTCCCGAAGAAGGGCTGAAGGGAAATGGCTATATGCATGCCCTCAACACCGGTGCCATCCTGCTCGACAGCATTTATTGGAATATCAAACATGAATCGAGCGGTGTGGCGCTTGATGCCCGCGTGGCCAACGGACCGAAGAACAGCATAGTGACCTTTATGTCGCAGATGCATGCAGCACTGACCGAGACCGGCGCCAATGCCAATCTCACCTTCTTCGACGCTCAAGGGAAGAAGAGTGTGGACTTTGGTATGGCACTCGATTTGCTGGCCGACGGCTTCCGTGCCCACCTCACGCCGCTCAATCCTATCATCGCCTACCGCCGCTTCACGCTCAATGAAGACAACTTCGTCACCCTCACCAACAGCGGACATCTCGATGCGCTGGTTGACCTCCTTGCCGACGACGGCACCGGCCTGAAGCTCTATACTACGCCAAACGATGATGCGCAGCAGGATGTGTCGCTCAGCGTCAATCACTTCAATGTAGGAGAGCTGACGCAGGTCATCCCATTCATGCCTGACCTGAGCGGCTTCCTGCATGGCGACTTCCACTACATGCAAGCCGACAGCACAACGACCGTCTCGGCGGAAATGGTTGTGAAGCAGATGGCATACAACGGTGTCGGGCTCGGCGACATCGGTCTGAACGGCGTCTATTTCCCAAATGCCGATGCCTCGCATTATGTTGACGGCATCGTCACGCTCAACGGCGAAGAGGTGCTTTTGGTGAACGGCAGGTATCATGAGGAGAAAGGGAAGGGAATGATAGACGGCGAGACATCCTTCCGGAAACTGCCCTTTGCGTTCCTCAATGCCTTCATGCCTGACGGGCCGTTTGCTTTGAGCGGCTATGCCTGGGGAGACTTCGCGCTGAAAGGCTATACGGACAATCCCATCCTGAACGGCGAGCTGAAGACCGAGTCCCTTCATATCGATGCGGACAGCTACAATGTGAACTTGCAGATTCCCGACCACACAATCACCGTTAACAACAGCCGCCTTGAGCTCAACCGCATCGAGGCATACGCGGCAGGCAAGACTCCACTCGTGCTCGACGGAAACATCGACTTCAGCAACCTCGAGCGGGTGCAGCTGGATATGAATGTGAGAGCCAACAACTACCAACTCATCAATGCGCCTAAGCGACAAGGCTCGCTGGCGTACGGCAAGGTCTTTGTCAATGTAGGCGGTCGTCTCTGGGGAACACTCTCCGACCTGAAGATGAGGGGACGCCTCGATGTGCTCGGCAGCACCGATGTCAGCTGCGTCCTGACAGATACGCCGCTCACCGTTGACGACCAGCTCGCAGACATCGTGACCTTCTGCGACTTCAACGACACCATAACCGTCGAGCCGATAGATGTGAAGCGACAGAGCATCGACATGCAGATGAACGTGAGCATTGCGGAAACAGCGCAGATACACTGCTTCCTGAGCGACAACGGCAACGACTACATCGACCTCCAGGGTGGGGGAGAACTGACGATGACCTACGACCTCCAGAACGACATGCAGCTATGGGGACGCTACACCATCAACAAGGGCACGATGCGCTATTCGCTGATGGCTATCCCGCTGAATGATTTCCTGATAGCCAGCGGCAGCTATGTCGAGTTCCAGGGAAAGATGACGAACCCTCGCCTGAACATCAATGCGAGTGAGCGAGTGAGGTCGACTGTGACGGAGAACAGTGTGCCGCGCAATGTGGCCTTCGATGTCGGCCTTGCCATCAGTAGGACTCTCGATGATATGGGTTTGGAGTTCACCTTGCAGGCACCGGAGGATATGACTGTGCAGAACCAGCTTACGGCGATGACTGCGGAGGAACGCGGCCGTGTGGCTGTCACGATGCTTGTCACGGGAATGTATGTCACGGACGATGCTGAGACGAATGGCGGCTACAACTATGCCAACACGCTCAACGCTTACTTGCAGAGCGCCATCAACGAGATAGCAGGCAAGGCACTCAGCACCGTCGATGTCAACTTCGGCATCCAGAGCGGCACGTCGGAGACGGGCTCCAACACCACCGACTACAGCTTCAGCTTCGCCAAGCGCTTCTGGGGCAACCGCATCAGTGTCATCATCGGCGGCAAGGTCAGCACCGGTCGCGATGCCGTCAACACGGGAGAGACCATCATCGACAATGTATCCATAGAGTACCGGCTCGACAAGACGGCCTCACGCTACGTCAACCTCTTCTACGACCGCAACTATGAGTCGTTGCTCGAGGGCGAAGTCACCAAGATGGGCGGCGGCATCGTGTTCAGGAAGAAGGCCGACAAGCTGAGCGAGCTCTTCATCTTCAAAAAGCCTACACCGAAAGAAGGCCCCGACAACCCCAAACCTCTAAAGCCGTAACAGTATGAAAATCAATATAGAGTGGAAGGACAAAAACGCCGGCTGCGGCGATGGCAATCCCCGCGTGCGGCGATGGCAATCCCCGCGTGCGGCGTTGGGCATTTCCGCGTGCGGCGTTTTGAAGGCCCTCCTGCTGTGTTTTTTTGCCTCGGCTTGTACCCTCACAAAGAACCTGCCCGAGGGCGAGACGCTTTACCGTGGCATCAAGAGCATCGACTATGACAAAAGACAGCAGACCGCCGACAACGGACAGGAGACGGGCGTCATAACTGCCTTGGCCGACGCTTACACAACGGTGGAGGGTTTGTTGAGCGGCGATGCTTCTGTCCTGAAGTCGGAGGACATGGACAGCAAGGCCATTCGCGATAGCCTCCGTCATGCTTCGGAGAAGGACAAGGCGGCTTTCGATGAAGCGAAGACAGAGGTGGAGGCCGTGCTCTCCTATACGCCCAACGGAGCCTTCATGGGCAGCAGCTTCGTGACGCATCCCTTCCCCATCAAGCTGCTCATCTACAACCGCTATGCAGGCAGCAAGCATCGTTTCGGCAAGTGGATGTTCAACCACTTTGCCGCTTCGCCTGTGCTCATGAGCAACGTCAATCCTCGCCTGAGGTCCACCGTTGCGAAGAACACCCTGCGCAGTCGAGGCTTTTTCCGTGCGCAGACAGGTTTCGAGACCATTCCCGACCCGCGCGACTCATTGAAGGAGCGTGTTCGCTACAATATCCATCCGGGTCCCGTCTATCATCTGGACAGCATCAGCTACATGAACTTCCCTCCCGAGGCTGACAGCATTATCAGGAACAGCCCCGAGCCTTCGGCCTTGCACCGCGGCGACCCATTCAGTGTGGTGACCCTCGAGGCTGAGCGAACCCGCATCGTCAATGCTTTGCGAGAGCAGGGCTACTATTATCAGCGCAACGAACATATCAACTTCCGAGCCGACACACTGCAGACGCCTATGCTCGTCAAACTGCAGGTGCAGCCTTCGCCAACCGCCCCAAGAGAGGCCATGAGGCCATATAATATAGGTAACACGCGCGTGAACATTTATAAATATGGCGACCGGCAGATAGTGGATAGCATGGCCATGCGCGGAGGTTACTCCTTCGGCTATAGTCAGCCCCTTACGCGAAAGGAGGGCGTGACTTCTCCCTGGAAAGGCGTTAAGGGCTTCTTGCTGCGGCCGCGTGCCGTGTGGCGCTCGCTGCTCTTCCGCAAGGGCGACCTCTACAAGCAGTCCCTCGGCGAGCTGATGCAGGAAAGGCTGGCGGCGACGAATGTCTTCTCGTCCCTGCGCATCAACTATGTTCCCAGGCAACAGGCAACAGACGGCGGACAAGCCTCTGCCGTCGATAGCCTGGAATCTGTTGTGAAGGCAGGGACCGATACGCTCGACATCGTCATCAATGCAACGCTCGACAAGCCCTACGATGCCGAGTTCCAGGGAAACCTCACGGGCAAGACGGGGGGACAGATAGGTCCGGGTGCCAGCTTCTCGTTCTCCAAGCGCAACGCCTTCCGGGCTGCCGAGACGCTGACGCTCAAGCTCTGGGGCTCGTATGAATGGCAGACAGGCGCCAACCTCGAGGGCAAGCGCTCGCTGTTCAACTCCTATGAGTATGGGTTGAGCGGTTCGCTGTCCTATCCTCGCTTCCGCTTCTTCGGGCTGGGCAAGAAGATAGGTCGCAAGTTTGTGGCCACCACAGCCCTCGACCTGCAGGCCCGCTGGCAGAATCGGGCAAGATACTTCGGCAGAGTCTCATGGAGCGGCGGCGTCAACTACACTTTGCAACGCCAGCAGCGCATCAAGCACGAGTTCTCGCCTCTGACCATCACCTACGACCAGTTGCTGCACAGCACGGAGCGCTTCGATTCCATCATGAATGCCAATCCCGCTCTCTACGTCTCCATGCGCGACCAGTTCGTGCCGAGCATGTGGTACACGTTCTCTTGGGCAGGAAGCCCCAAGCATCCCTCTGCCCTGACCCTGACGGCGAAGGAGGCATCGGCGCTGCTTTCGAGCTTCTATGCCATTGCCGGCGACTCCTACAGCAAGGAGGGCAAGCGGCTCCTGGGAGTGCCTTACGCTCAGTTCCTCAAGCTGACTTTGCAATACACCCGCCAGTTCCTCCTGACGAAGCGCAGCCTGATTGCCATGCGAACCTTCGGCGGCATCATCTATAGCTACGGCAATGCGAAGACTGCGCCGTACAGCGAACTCTTCTCCGTAGGCGGCGCCAACAGCATCCGTGCCTTCGGTATGCGAACGATAGGCCCGGGCAGTTATCATCCCGAGAAGTCGCAGTATTCTTATGTCGACCAGATGGGCGATTTCAAGCTGGAGGCCAATGTGGAGTACCGCTTCCCGATTGTTGGCAAGCTGCAGGGCGCGACATTCCTCGACGCAGGCAATGTCTGGCTTCTGCGTGGTAGCGAGAACCAGCCCGGCGGCAAGTTCCGCTTCAAGGACTTCGGCAAGCAGATTGCCCTCGGCACAGGTGTCGGCATCCGCTACGACCTCGATTTCCTCGTCATTCGCTTCGATCTCGGCATCGGCATCCACGCACCCTACAACACCGGCAAGCGAGGCTACTACAACATGCCCAGCTTCGGCAAGTCCCTCGGCTATCATTTCGCCATCGGCTACCCCTTCTGACAACCCCCTTGTGGAGGGGTAAAAAACGCCGCCTGCGGCGATTGCAATTTCCGCGTGCGGCGTTGCCCATCCCCGCGTGCGGCGATTGCAATTTCCGCAGGCGGCGTTTGGAGACATCCTATAGGGTGTTGATTGTTCCTGAGTATCAGACGGTTACTCTTCGTTCCAAAAGCGCCAACTTGCAATGGCTTGGAGGTGGAGCATCTCCAAGCCGTTCTTGCCCCTTGCTCCCTGCTCCCTGCCCTTTTTGAGGAAGAGGGTGTCCTCGGGGTTATAGACGCAGTCGAAGAGAAGGTGCTCGGGAGTGAGGAGTTCATAAGGGATGGCCGGGGCTTCATCCACTTTGGGGAACATCCCGACGGGGCTGCAATTGACAATGACGGTGTATTCCGCCATCACTTCCGGTGTGAGGTCGGAGTAATTCAAAGGGGCAAGGGGCAGGGGGCAAGGGGCAAGAGGATTGTTGGGGCAGGAAGTTTGCTCCTTGCCCCTTGCTCCTTGTCCCCCATTGCGGCTCACATATTTCCACTCCAAACCCATGCGGCGAAGGCCGACGCAAATGGCTTTGCTTGCTCCGCCAGTACCCAGGACGAGCGCTTTCTTATGGTGCGGCTGCAGCAAAGGGCGTATGCTGTCGGTAAACCCGATGATGTCGCTGTTGAAACCCTTCAGGTGAATGGAGGATTTAAGGATTTGAGGATTTAAGGATTGAGCAGAGCATTCTTTAAATCGTAAATCATCAAATCTTTCAATCCTAATCACATTGACAGCGCCTATCTCGCGTGCTTCGTCGCTGAGCTCGTCGAGAAGCGGGATGACGGCCTGTTTGTGGGGCAGCGTCACATTGAGTCCTCTTAGTTCGGGGTTCTCGCGAAGCACGTCGAGGAGCATCGTCACGTCGGGAATCTCGAAGTTGAGGTATTGTGCGTCGATGCCTTCGCGAGCGAACTTCTCGGTAAAGAAACCTCTGCTGAAACTGTGCCCCAAAGGGTAGCCTATGATGCCGAATTTAATCATTGAACATTGAACATTGTAATATTGAAGTTTTCGCTCGAAGCGGGACGACATTGCCCATGAGTTCTCCCCTTGGAGGAGTTAGAGTGGGGCGGTTGCCAGGTACATCGTGCTGATGCCGAAGGTGAAGCGACGCCATTGCACGTCCGAGAAGCCGGCGCTGCGCAGGATGCCTTCCATCTGCTCCGCCTGCGGGAAAGCCTCCATCGAGGCCGGCAGATAAGTGTAGGCGCTGCTGTCGTGGCTGATGAGGCGGCCGAGCAAAGGCATCACGACGTGGGCATAAACCCAGAACAGCTGCTTCATAGGGAAACGCGGCGGCGGCGTGAGCTCCACGATGAGGAGATGTCCGCCCGGGCGCAGGACGCGTCGCATCTCTCGCAGTCCCTTGTCGAGGTCCTGGAAGTTGCGGACGCCATAGGTGGATGTTACGGCATCGAACGAACCGTCCGGGAAGGAGAGATTCATGCAGTCCTCGTGCTCGAAGGAGATAGTGTCCTGCAGTCCTTCCTGCTTGACTTTCTCCCTACCGACGCTCATCATGCCTTCGGAGATGTCTGCCCCCGTGATGTGGCGGGGCTGGATGCGTCGGGCCATGAGTAACGCGAAGTCGCCCGTCCCTGTAGCAATGTCGAGGATTTCCTGCGGCTTGTGCTTGCCAAGCGCATCAACGGCCTTGCGTCGCCAACGACGGTCGATGCCGAGCGACATAAGATGGTTCAGCTTGTCGTAGGTCGGCGCGATGCGGTCGAACATCTGCCGTATAGTCTCTCGCTCCTTGCTCCTTGCTCCTTGCCCCTTTATCGTTTCAGCCATTCCGTCACGTTCCTCTCGATGCGGCGGGCAAGGTCGCCTTCGCTGTCGGCAGGCACAAACTTCTTGCCCACAATGTGTTCGTAGAGCTCGATGTAGCGGTCGGCCACACTCTGAGCGTATTCGTCGGTAATCTCCGGCATGGTCTGTCCGGGCTGATTCATGAAGTTGTGCTCGATGAGCCACTGCCGCACGAACTCCTTCGACAGCTGCTTCTGAGGCTCGCCCTTCGCGAACTTCTCTTCGTAACCGTCGGCATAGAAGTAGCGGCTGCTGTCGGGCGTGTGAATTTCGTCGATGAGGATGACCTTTCCGTCACGCTTGCCGAACTCATACTTCGTGTCAACCAGGATGAGGCCCTTGGCGGCGGCAATCTCCGTACCACGCTGGAACAGGGCACGCGTATAGCGAACCATGGTCTCCCAATCTTCCTTGCTGACCAATCCCTGCTTGATGATTTCCTCGGCGGAGATGTTCTCGTCGTGACCTTCCTCAGCCTTTGTGGTCGGTGTGATGATGGGTTCGGGGAACTTCTGGTTCTCCTTCATGCCTTCCGGAAGCTTCACGCCGCAGAGCTCACGGCAGCCTGCTTTGTACTCGCGCCATGCCGAACCAGTCAGGTATCCACGGATAATCATCTCTACCCGGAAGCCTTCTGCCTTGAGACCGACCGTCACCATCGGGTCCGGCGTTGCCAGTTTCCAGTTGGGCACGATGTCGGCTGTGGCATCGAGGAACGAGGCGGCAATCTGGTTGAGCACCTGTCCCTTGTAGGGAATGCCTTTGGGGAGGATGACGTCGAAGGCCGAGATGCGGTCCGTAGCCACCATCACCATGAGGTCGTCGTTGATGTTATAGACATCACGCACTTTGCCGTGATATACACTCACCTGCCCGGGCAGGTTGAAGTCAGTTCTTGTTAAAGCTTTCATTCACTTCCAGCCCCCCTCTTATCCCCCCAAAGGGGGGAGGACCTGCTGCGGGGCTTGGGTCCTTTGGTTAGTTATAAAGATGCTTTCTCCTTAGTTCTCCCCTCCTTTGGAGGGGTCGGGGGAGGCTGTCTGTTGCTTCTCGTAGGCCTCCACGATGCGCGTGACGAGTTTGTGGCGCACGATGTCCTTCTTGGTGAGCTCGATGAAACCGATGCCTTTGATGTCCTTCAGTAGGCCGAGCGCCTCGATGAGACCGGAGCGGACGTTGTGGGGGAGGTCGATCTGAGTGGTGTCGCCCGTCACAATCATCTTGGTGTTCATGCCCATACGGGTAAGGAACATCTTCAACTGGGCAGAGGTTGTGTTCTGTGCCTCATCGAGGATGACGACGGCGTCGCTCAGTGTGCGGCCTCGCATAAAGGCAAGCGGAGCAATCTGAATAATGTTCTGATCCATCATCTCGCGTAGCTTCTGGGTCGGTATCATGTCCTCCAACGCGTCATACAGCGGCTGGAGATAGGGGTCTATCTTCTCCTTCATGTCGCCGGGCAGGAAGCCGAGTTTCTCGCCGGCCTCTACTGCGGGACGCGACAGGACGATCCGCCTTATCTCTTTGTTCTTGAGGGCACGCACGGCGAGGGCTATGCTGGTGTACGTTTTGCCAGAGCCTGCCGGTCCTACAGCAAAGACGAGGTCGTTCTCCTGATAGGCTTTGACGAGCAACTGCTGGTTGGTCGTGCGGGCACATATCGGGCGGCCAGTCACACTATAGACAATCACGCCTTCCACTCCGTCGCGCTCCGAGCGTTCGCCCCGCGTGATGTGCAGGAGTTCCTCTTCGGTCAGACTGTTGTATTTGTTGATGTGCTTCTGCAGTTTCTGCACGATTTCCTCGAAGGCACACATCTCCAGTTCGTCGCCCATCACATGTATGACGTTGCCTCGAGCCACGATGCGGAGCTTCGGATAGAGTGCCTTCAGCATCTGCATATTGATGTTGTTCACGCCATAAAGCAGCAGGGGGTCGATGTCCTCGATAAGGATATGCTTTTCTATCATTCGCCAGTATTTTAATGCAAAAGTAATAAAAAGATTAGAGATAAAGGATTAGAGATTAAAGATATTTCGCATTTATTATAATTTTTCACTTTTCACTTT
>JAFRQD010000020.1 GCA_017428785.1 Bacteroidaceae bacterium | reverse complement strand
CTGGCATACGATTACATCAATGCCCATCCCGAACAGCCTTACAGATATAGGTTCACCTCACGCTTCTCGTACATAAACCTTGTAGATGTCGTTGAGGGCGTGAATTATGGTGATGACGACGAAGCATACTTCCTTAGTTGTATGTTCGACGAAGACGGCTACCACATCCTTTCCCTCCGAAACAAAGGCGACCGATGGATTCCCAAGGACTGGCCCAAGCTCAAGAGCTACATTAACGGCGAAATGGTCTATCGCAAGAAGTAAGGTTTAGTTAAGAAATCCTAAAAGATGCTCTTCCCCGCATAACATTTCGTCCCCTCGCGCGTTATATATGTGGAAAGGATAACCAAGCAAGCCTAAAGTATGAAGAAGCAAGCTATCATCACCCTCCTGCTCGCCCTTGTAGCGATGGCAGGGCAAGCAAAAGAGAAGACCATTATTTGGGAGAAACCTGCAAAGGCTCTCAACTGTGCCGACCTCCTCGAAATAGAGAAGGTGGAGCTGACGAAGCAGCAGACAAGGCTCTATGCAAGTTACAGCAATATGCCCGGACAATGGTTTCGGATAGCAAAGGAAAGCTGTTTGCAGTCGGGAGGCAAGACGTTCCGCATCGTCAGTGCCGACAGCATAACGCTCGGCGAGAAGTTCACATTGGGCGACGACGGCTCGCAGCGGTTCGTGCTCCGTTTCGAGCCTTTGCCCATGAAGACGAAGGAGTTTGACTTCATCGAGGGAATGGGCGACAACGACTTCAAGGTCTTCGGCATCCACGACTCCACCTACACGATGTCTGCCGCACCTGTGCCTGCCGAATACCTTGCCGACTATGCAGAGGATGACCAGCTGGAGAACATGAAGTACGGCGAGGAACCTGCCGTCGTTCACTTCAAGGCGCTCAACTATCGAAAGGGCATGAGGCCAAGGATAATGGCACAATACATTGACTTGAAGCATCCTGGAGAGCCACAAAACCTCTACCTCCGTATGAACGATGACGGCGAGGCTGAGCTGAAGTTGTATGTAGGCTTCCCGCAGGTAGTTTGGTTCCACATGAACAACTTCCCGTGGGGTTCCAATTGCAGCCTTTATCTTGCTCCAGGTAAGGAAGTAACTGTGCTTGTCGATATGCTGAAGGACGACACGTACAAGGGCAATAAGTTCGTCGGCTACAGAGGTTACTTTGCCAAGTTCGCAAGGGAGTATTATCAAATGCAGACGCAAGATGATAATATTAAGATGAAGGAAACGGCTCGTACAGTCGAGGAACTCATCCGAGACTACGATGAGTATAGTGCTAAGAACGACAAGTACATAGAAAACTTGCCATGCGAGCAGGCCGTGAAGGACTGGCTGACTCAATTGATATACAGCGGCTCGTATTCGTTCTCTTACTACGGCAATCCCATTGACTCCCTGTCCAAGCAGCCGGCTTTCGCCGAGCACTTACTCCAACACCATATAAGTGGCCTTCGAGACAGAAAGGCCATTCTCACCTTTGCGTTTACAGAAGGCAGCCGCTACTATGCTATGGACAAGGAAGCACGCGGCATCAATGCCGACCTTGCCCGCTACTGCTACTATCTGCCGAAGGTTCTTGACGGGCAGAAGGTGGGGAAGCCTTTGATTGAAGATGCCAACCTCTCTGCCCTTTACGATGAGGCTGTCAGGGAATATCAGAAGACAGTTGCCGCCCAGAAGGAAGGGCTACCTGCCGATGTTCATTACCTCGACATGACCGACATCGCTCCCGAAGACATCCTGCCTGCCATCCTCAGCAAGTATAAGGGCAAGGCTGTCCTCATCGATGTCTGGGCCACTTGGTGCGGACCTTGCCGTATGGGACACAAGCTGATGGCTCCCTTGAAGGAAGAACTCAAAGGCAAGGACATCGAGTTTGTCTATATCACTTCGCCTTCGTCGCCTTATGAGGATTGGAAGAACATGATAGGCGACATCCCGGGCAATCACTACTATCTTACGAAAGAGCAGTACAATCATCTCCTCGACCTGTATCATTCGAACGGCATCCCAACCTATGCTATCTACGATGCCAGCGGCAAACAGACTTACACAGAGATAGGTTTCCCAGGCGTCGAAACGATCAAAGAAGAAATAGAGAAGGCTTTGAGCACCAAATGAACATGAAGAGACGAACCATCATCACCATCCTGCTTGCCCTCGTTGCAATGGCTCGATGGTCAGGACGAGGTATTCCGAGCGGGTTCCGATGCGGAACTTGCCGCCCCAGATGCCGAGGCCGCTGCTGATGTAGTAGTTCGTCGAGCCGCGCTGGTAGGTGCCGAAGGCGCATTCATACATCGCGTCGGTTATCCACGAGATAGGCCAGACCTGCCCATGATGGGTGTGGCCGCTGAATTGAAAGTCCACGCCTTCGCGTTCGGCCTGTTCCAAGTGGTAGGGCTGGTGGTCGAGGAGGATGAGATACTTAGTCTTGTCGGCTGACGCGACGAGGTCCTTGAGCAGACGACGGCGGCGATTCATGCGGTCGTCACGCCCCAAGATGCAGAGGTCGCCTTGCAAAGCCGACGAGTCTCGCAGCAAGTGGATGCCCGCGTCGCTGTAAAACCTTTGTGCCTCAGGCTCGCCGCTGAAGTATTCGTGATTGCCCAGGCAGGCAAAGACGGGCGCTTCGAGCCGACGGAACTCCTCGTGCATCCGTTCTTCGCGAAGTGGCCGCATGCTGCCGTCGATGATGTCTCCGGCCACGAGAATCATGTCGGGATGCTCATTATTGATAAGGTCAACCCATCGTGCGAACTCCTTCCGGCGGTTATGATAGCCGAGATGCAAGTCGCTCATCAACACCAACTTGACGGGCTTCGTTACCTTCGCAGAGCGGAGCGTCACTTCCTCGCGATACTTGTGGTGGTAGTGGATGTTGCCGTAAACGAAGAGGCCGAGGAGGAAGAGCACGATGCCGCCGGCGGTCCACCAGTTGTCGCGCAGCCACGCGGCAGGCAGCAGATGCAGGAGCCTCGCGATGTCGAGCACGACGAAAAGCATCGTGAGGTAGAGCAAGACGATGATGCTCGACGTCCCCACCTCGTAAACCGCCGTCGCCACGGGCATCGGCAGGCGGTCCGTCGCACGGAAGATGCTGGCGAAAAGCATGGCGAATGCGCCCACCATCAACAAGACGACAAGTATTTTCCAACCCCACGAGAGGGGGAGTAACAGCCAGACATGCCAGCTGACATACGCAAGGGCCAGCAACGGCAGCAGCAGAAACAACATCATCATCATGGGTTTAATCATTCTTATTTGTCCTTCCGTCGGCAAAGGTACGAATAAAATCCGACATTTCCGCTCGTCGGGTCTCCTCTTTTAACATCTTTTGGAACTGAAGGCCCCTCGCTCTTTTACTCGACTTGGCAGGCGAAGTTCGTTGCATCTACATGTATGTGCAATCGCATTTACATGTACGTGCAATTGCATCTACATGTACATGCAAACAACTTAACTGAACTTTTTTGGAAAAACTCTTGGTGGAATGGGGGATTTTTGCTACTTTTGTGGAGCAAAACAAAACGATACGATTATGTCAATACGATTTTCAATTGCCAAACGTGGCGTTCTTCCTACGGAAGGACAGCCGGAGAAAGTGAGTGAAACGACTGATTTGGAGAGCCTTCGCGTCTTGTTGGAAAGCCCGCAGACGACGGATGCCATTGAGTTCCAGAGCGGCAGCGGCAGGTTGCCTTCCGTGCTGCCGAAGTCCGAACTGATGGCCGCCTTGAGCACTTTGCAACGGGTGATGTTGCATGAATTCGTGAAGGGCAATGCCGTCACGCTGCCCGAAATCGGCACTTTCCGCCTTTCCTTGAAGGGCAGCATCGAGGAGAAGGACGGCAACTATCACGGCAAGAATGTCCGCGTCGATAGCATCCTGTTCCGTCCAGACCGTAAATTGCTGTCCGAGGTGCGAGGCTTCGAGGTCGATCAGGTGCCGTATGGATGGAAGTTCAATGCAGAGGAGCCGGAGGTGGAGGCGCGTCTCGCCGAGCTCTTTGCCGGCAAAACCCACATAACTCATAAGGATGTGTCCGTCGCTTTCGAACAGACCCTGACTCGAGGTCGCGTGACGAATCTCCTGAAGCGCCTCGTTCGCGAAGGCCGCCTCGTTCGCGAAGGCAAGGGCGCTCAAACGCGTTATCGCCTCGCATAAGCAGCCGATGTGTTCTTCGCCTCGACTCTGTCAGGCTACTTTTGCGTGCAAGGATAAAAATTGTAGCATTTCTTTTGTATTTTCTTAACTTATTCGTAATTTTGTCGGCAAGTTTTATGTATTACGCTATGGTAAGGAAGATTGTGTTATGCCTCGTGTTGGGGCTTGTCGTGCTTGCTTCCTGCAAGGAGAAGAAGGAAGAGAAAGCCGCTCAGGTTTACAAGACGATGAAGGTGGAATGCTCCAGCCAGACGGTCAAGACGCAGTATAGCGCCACCATGAAAGGCAAGGAGATTGTGGAGATCAGGCCGCAGGTGAGCGGTCTCATCACGAAGATACTGACCGCAGAAGGGCAGAAGGTACAGAAGGGACAAGCGCTCTTCATCATCGACCAAGTGCCTTATCAAGCAGCACTCAACACGGCCGAGGCCTCGCTCAAATCGGCCAAAGCGGCTGAGGCGACGGCTCAGCTCAACTACGACAGCAAGAAGCAATTGCGCGACCAGCAGGTCATCAGCGACTTCGAACTGCAGACCGCTCAGCAGGCTCTCCTGTCGGCCCAGGCACAAGTGGCGCAAGCACAGGCCGGTGTGACGAATGCCCGCAACAGTCTTGGCTATACAATTGTGAAGAGCCCACTCAGCGGCGTGGCCGGCATGATACCTTATCACGTCGGAGCCCTCGTCAGCTCCAGCATCAGCGAACCTTTGATATCGGTCTGCGACGACAGCGAGATGTGGGTCTATTTCAGCCTGAGCGAGCGCGAAGTGACCGACCTCTCGATGCAATACGGCAGCCTCGAGCGCTTCATGAGCGAGATGCCCGACGTCTCGCTCCTCTTGAGCAATGGCACGGAATACGGCCAGAAGGGTAGGGTAGATGCGGTGAGCGGCATCGTGGACGCCAGCACAGGAGCCGTCTCGCTGCGTGCCGTCTTCCCGAATCCCCAGCATCTTTTGCGAAATGGAGGCACGGGAGCGGTCGTCGTATCGACTGTCAGGGAGGGTGTCATCGTCATTCCGCAGACCGCGACCTTCGAGTTGCAGAACAAGGTCTTTGTGTATAGTGTCGTCGATGGCAAGACGCGTCAGACGGAAATCGAGGTCGCTCCGCTCGACGACGGCAAGACCTACATCGTGGAAAGCGGCCTGAAAGAGGGCGACACTATCATCGCAGAAGGCGCTGGACTGCTGAAAGAAGGTTTATCCATTGAAAATTGAAAATTGAAGATTGAGCGCTTATGAGTCCTAAGATCTTTATAGATAGGCCGATATTATCGGGCGTGATCTCAGTTTTCATTGTTGTGCTGGGGCTGATTGGGCTTTTGAACCTGCCCATCGAGCAGTTCCCGGAGATTGCTCCGCCGACGGTCAGCGTGCGTGCCAACTATACAGGTGCGAATGCGGAAACCGTCCAGAAGAGTGTTATCATTCCCCTCGAGGAGAGCCTTAACGGCGTGGAGAACATGATGTATATGACCTCCTCGGCCTCCAACACAGGTTCCGGCAACATCAGCATCTTCTTCAAGCAAGGCACGGATGCCGACATGGCGATGGTCAACGTGCAGAACCGCGTGGCTTCTACGCAGGGACAACTGCCGGCGGACGTCACCAGGAGCGGCGTGACGGTGCGTAAACGTCAGACGAGCAACATCAAGAGTCTCTCGCTTTATAGCCCGACGGATGCCTACGATACTGATTTCCTGACCAACTACATGAAGATAAACATCGAGCCGCGCCTCTCCCGAGTGCCCGGCGTGGGCGAGGTGAACGTCTGGGGCGCAAGCTATAGTATGCGCATCTGGCTCGACCCGCTCAAGATGGCTTCGTATGGTCTCATGCCTTCCGACATAGATAATGTGCTTGCCGAGCAGAACATCGAGGCCCCGACAGGCACGCTGGGCGCCGATGCCGACAATACCTTCCAGTACGTCTTGAAGTATCGGGGGCGCTACGAAGAAGAGCGAAACTACGAGAACATGGTAGTGAAGTCGCTTCCCGACGGCAGCGTGCTGAGGCTCAAAGACGTGGCTCGCGTGGAGCTCGGCATACAGAACTACACCTTCCAGAACAGCACAAACGGCCACGCGGGCGCTAACTGCATGATTGCCCAGACGCCTGGCTCGAACGCGAACGAGATAATAAAACTCATCGACAAGACGGCCATCGAGATAAAGAAAGAGTTGCCCCCGGGCATGGAACTCGTGGATGTGATGAGCACGAAGGACTTCCTCGACGCCAGCATCCACAATGTCGTGCGCACGCTTCTCGAGGCCATCATCCTCGTCGTGCTTGTCGTCTATATCTTCCTGCAAGACCTCAAGAGCACGTTCATCCCGTCGCTCGCCATCGTGGTCAGTCTGATAGGCACCTTCGCCGTGCTTTACTTCATCGGCTTTAGCCTTAACCTGCTGACGCTCTTTGCCCTCGTTTTGGTAATCGGTACGGTGGTGGACGACGCCATCGTCGTGGTGGAGGCCGTCCAAGCGAAGTTCGACGAGGGCTACAAGTCGCCTTATCTCGCCTCTGTTGACGCGATGAAAGGCCTCACATCTGCACTCATCACGACCACCATTGTGTTCATGAGCGTCTTCATCCCCGTTTGTTTCGTAGGCGGCACCACGGGCGTTTTCTACACCCAGTTTGGCGTGACGATGGCGATAGCCGTTATCATCTCCACCATCAACGCGATGACGCTCTCGCCCGCCCTTTGTGCCTTGATGCTCCGACCCCGTCGAGAGGGCGATACGAGCTTCTCGGCGCGCTTCCATGAGGCGTTCAACGTCGGCTTCCATCGCGTTGTTGTCAAGTACCAGAGGGGCGTCCTGCGCATCTTCCACAACCGTTGGCTGCCCTGGGTATCCGTTGTGGCGGTGTGCTTCTTGCTGGCCTACATGCTCAAGACAACTAAGACAGGCTTCGTTCCAAACGAGGACATGGGCTCCATCAACGTCAACGTCCAATGCGCTCCGGGCACGAGTATGGCCGTGACAGGCAAGATAACCCGCGAGGTGGAACGTCGCATCAAGGACATCCCGCAGTTCCGCCTCTACAACATGACCATTGGGCGCGGCTCGACGTTCGACCAGTCGTCGTCCGCCGGCTCGTTTAATATCCGCCTTAAGAACTGGGATGAACGCAAGGGCAAAGGCGACGACATCAACTCCGTGATAGATGAAATCTACCGCCGGACTGCAGACATCACGCAGGCTCAAATACGTGTCAGCACCCGTCCTATGATATCAGGGTATGGCGCGACAAGTGGCTTCGAGCTTCATGTGCAAGACCGCAAGGGCGGCAAGATCGAGGACCTGATGCGCATCACCCGTGTTCTCATCGACTCCTTGAACCAGGAGCCCGCCATCTCCCGCGCGTTTACCACCTTCGACACAAAGTATCCGCAGTATCGCGTGGAAGTGGATGCCGCCCGTTGCAAGCGCGATGGTGTGACGCCGAATGCTGTGCTGAAGGTGCTTTCGGGCTATGTCGGCGGCACCTACAGCAGCAACCTGACGCGCTTCACAAAGCTTTATCGCGTCATCGTGCAAGCGTCGCCCGAGTTCCGCCTCGACGAGAAATCGCTCTCCAACATGCGTGTCCGCAGCGAGAGCGGGCAGATGATTCCCATCACGCAGTACATCTCGATGGAGCGCGTCTATGGCAGCGAGGGCCTGAACCGCTTCAATCTCTTCAGCAGTATTGCCGTCATGGGACAGACCGCCGACGGTTACAGCAGCGGACAGACGCTGGAAGCCATCCGCCGCACGGCAGCCAAAGTGCTTCCCGAGGGCTATGGCTACGAGTTCGGCGGCATGTCGCGCGAGGAAGCGTCGCTCGGCAACACCACCGCCATCATCTTTGTCATCTGCGTCCTCTTCATATACCTTATATTATGTGCGCTCTACGAGAGCCTCTTCATCCCCCTTGCCGTCATCCTGAGCGTGCCGTTCGGACTGCTCGGCAGCTTCCTTTTCTCGCGGATGTGGGGCTTGGAGAACAACATCTACATGCAGACGGGACTCATCATGCTCATCGGCCTTTTGGCCAAGACAGCCATTCTGCTGACCGAGTACGCCACGGAGCGACACCGCAAGGGCATGAGCATCACGATGGCCGCGATGAGTGCCGCCAGGGTTCGTCTGCGCCCAATCCTGATGACTTCACTCACCATGATATTCGGCATGTTGCCTCTCGTCTTCGCGCACGGCGTGGGGGCCAACGGCAACATATCGCTCGGCGTGGGCTGCGCAGGCGGTATGCTCGTCGGCACCATCGCGCTGCTCTTCGTCGTGCCCGTGCTCTACATGCCCTTCCAATGGCTCCACAGCCGCTTCGGACACGCGGTGAAGCGGTAAAGAAAGCGAAATAGATAAAACGGAAACATAAGATGAACAGAACAGTCATTATCGCCCTGCTTGCTCTTGTTACAGCGGCAGGGACGGCACAGGGAAAGCAAATCGTGTGGGAGCAGCCCACTACGGAGTTCAGTACAAGCTACGGCGACGGCTTCTTCAATTTGGCTCTCGACATCACGCGGGTCGAGCTGAAGGAGAACGAGACGCTCGTCTATATGACGGTCAGCCAGCGGTCGGACTACGATGACTATTGGTTCCAGTTCGCCAGCGGCTCTTATCTGAAGGCCGACGGCAAGCAGTACGCCATCACATCCGCCGACGGCATACAGCTCGACACGCACCAGCAGACGGGCCCCGACGGCACAAGCGAGGTCGTGCTCCACTTCGAGCCGCTGCCCCTATCGACCAAGTCCTTCGACTTCACCGAGGGTGACTTCAGCGGCGCATGGTCCATCACGGGCATCAAGCCTGCGGAGGAACGCTGGCGACAACTGCTGCCTTCCTACTGGCGCGACGCTGAGGGCGACTGGAAGATTGCCTTCCTCGAGGACCAAGCCATTTACGATTGCAAGTTCTGGCGTTACAAGAAGCTCGACATCAACCAGAAGACGGGCGAGGCAGAAATGCTTCTGTCGTCAGGAACGGACGACCTGAAGGTCATTGTTGGCAAGGACAAGAAGGGCAAGCGCACCATACAGATAGGCGACCAGAAAGCTTCGTACAGCATGATAACCAGCCGCTTCATGCCCGACTACCCGCAAAAGGACACGCGCACCGACTTCGTAGATACCGATTACAAAGCAGACACGGTGACAATCGTCGGTTGGATAAAGGACATGCCGGACAAGTACAAGGGCGAGAAGACCTTCGAGTTCGCCTATAACAACCTCTATACGGGGGACGAGGAATCAGTCTATGCTGACCTCGACGAACAGGGACGCTTCAAGGTCAGCTTCCCGCTCCTGAACAGCACGGAGTTCTTTTGCGACTGGTCGCGCTGCTTCATGCGGACGATGCTCGAGCCGGGCAAGACCTACTTCCTGCTCTACGACTTCAAGGAGGGACGTCGCTACTTCATGGGCGACGACTGCCGCCTACAGAACGAGCTCTTCAAGTTCCCCGTGGACTGGCAGACAGTAAGCATGGCTCGCGAGGATAAAGATTTCGACAGATACATCGCCTCTACCGACAGCCTGTTGCAAACTCAGTTCGCAAAGCAGGAGCGTCTATTCGAGGAACATCCCTCGCTCTCCAATCGCTACAGGCAATATCGCCGGGGCAACACGCTTTGGCAGCAGGCATTCTACTTCGGACAGGCT
>JAFRQD010000019.1 GCA_017428785.1 Bacteroidaceae bacterium | reverse complement strand
GCAGCTCAGGCGAAATTGTCCTTTAATAATGTGCCTGTCAAGTTCAAGCAGTGGGTTGACGGTACAGGCTACACCGGCGAAACCAATATTCCATGGGACAACGGCCGAAGCGACATCGACTTGCCTCGCCTCACCTTCCGATTCAATCGAACTGCTGGCCTATATGCATTTACCATGCCCGACGGCCCTGCCGTTGCCTTCGCAGACATCGAAGATTGCGACCACACAGGCGGAACCAAACAGAGCAAGCGCGTGGAGGCAACCTGCTCAAGCCATGGCCATGAGCCACACACGCTCTGCAAGGACTGCGATACCATGCTGGAGGAAGGCGCACGCATCCCTGCCCTCGGACACGACCTGCCCGACACACCGATTCCAGGCACAGAGCAGGTGGAATACTGCACAATCCGATATAATAACTGGACACATCCAAACGAAAAGACCTATGGCTATGAGGGTGACTTCCTCTGCAACCGCTGCGGAGAAACCGTCAAGGGCAAGAGGACACCGCTCACTCATGGCCTCAGAGACAGCTGGTACTGGTCGTTGGATGACAGAGGAGAACAAATCTATCTGAATTGGAGAGGCGAAGTGAAGAATAGAGTCTGGTCAACCTGCACCACCGACGGCTACACAGGCGATTGGTATTGTCAATACTGCCACAAGCTTGCCGAGAAAGGCCATCGAGAACCGCGTACCGGCCACGACTGGGGCGACTGGGAAACCATCCGCGAGGCTACCACAACGGTGAAGGGCATGGAGCAGCGCCATTGCCTCTACGATGATGAACATGTCGAGACTCGCATCACCGACTACAGCGGTCCGGACTACAGGCTGAAGCCCAACAAGACCAGACTCCACTTCGAGTGGACCTATGGCCAGCAGCCTCCCACACAGACCATCAACCTCAAGTCCATTGGTCGCAACAGCATCGCTGCCATCACCAATGTCATAGATGAAGACGACTGGACCAAAGTGAGCATTGATGGCATGACACTCTCCGTCACGCCTGACCTGAGTAACCAACTTTCTAAAGAGCGCTCAACGGACAACGGAACCATTATAGCTCTGGACTTCACGGCTCTCGACCAGGAGGGAAAGACCATCCACATCACATTCCCCGACCCTGAGATCATCGTCACCTCCAACATCAAGAAGACGGAAGAGAAGTACACGCTGACAGTGCTGGACGGTGTGGCCACGACATTCACCTACGACGGGGCAACACGCGTGCTCGACACGAACACGAGCCGTTCGCTGCAAGTGCGAGGCGGCCAGAACATAAAAGTGGAGCCTGATGACGAATGGAGAGCAGACTTCCTGTACTGGCAAATTGTCAGCGATGCCAGCGGCCTGATAGATGAAACAAGTCCTTCCTTCAACGATAAAGAGACATGGGAGCATATGCACTCATGGTGGAGCGACTCGACCACTTGGGGAGATGGCTATATACACATGTCGCCCAACGACGTCACCGTGCGCGCCATCTACAAGAAGAACTTGCCGAGCCTGAAGTTCACCGAGAATATTGTGACGGCCAGCGTGGGCGCAACGGTATCGGCTCCCCAGCTACTGAAGACGCCTGGCAATCTGGCAGTCACCTACAAGAGTTCCGACGAGTCCATCGCCACAGTGGATGCTGCGACGGGCAAGGTAACCATGCTGAAGGAAGGTACCGCCACAATCATCGCTACCAGCGAGGCCAACATCCATTACGCGGAAGGCAAGGCAACTTTCCTGGTAACGACAAGCCAGGAGGCACCCATCGCCTACGACCTCTTCATTGCCGGAACACAAGTGTTCAACATCAACAAGCACGACATCCTGGGCGACGGCAAGGTATCGTTCGACACAAGCACCGGTGGCACGCTGACACTCAAGAATGTTGACATCAATTCGGCTTCAGTAGGAATTCTGGCACAAAAGAACCTCCACATAAAACTTTTGGGTGAGAACCACATCGCAAGCGAAAGGCTGGGAATGAACCTCAAGGGAACCACCATAGAAGGCCCGGGCTCGCTCATAGTAAAGGGTACGACTGGTGTCAGGACAAGTGGCCTCACGATAAGCGGCGGCGCATTAGTCTCGCTGGAAGGCACTAAAGCGTATGGATTCTTGGGCGGAAGCCTCTCGGTAAGCGGCAGAGAAACGATTGTAATGCTGAAGGGTAAGTATGGATATGGTGCCTATGTGGGTTCTGAGCCCACACTTTCCGACGGTCTTACCTACATTCAGCCCGAAGGTGCTTACTACGACGAAGAGAAAGGCAACATCGTCAGAGCCAACGGAACTGTCGTTGCGAACGAATGGGTAATGATTGCCAATCAGGACTATGTCGATGGCATCAACAACATTAACACTGACGTTAACCTTAACGACGCCATGTACAACCTGGCTGGCCAGAAGGTGGGCAAGGACTACAAGGGTATCGTCGTCACTGCAGGCAAGAAGTATCTGAGGAAGTAACACATTATATATACATTATTATATAATATATAAGAAGATTATGAAGAATGTTCATTTCTTTTCCCTTTTGCTGTTGATGCTGGCATGCTTCGTGCCTCAGGCAGTGCGTGCCGAGTACTACGGCATCAAGGTTGGCGGCGTAAGTGTCACCTCCGACAACTGCAACAACATTACTGGCAGTAACATCAAGACGTGGTTTGACGAGTACATGACAACATGTAGGTACGACCCTGACACGAAGACACTGACGCTCGGCAATATATTGATTGAGAGGACCGGCAGCTACAATCGTGCCATCCTCAACGAAAGCTGTGACGGTCTGACTATCCGCTTCATCAGTCCTTGCTCACTGAGCGCCTCGAACGCTTCTCCCTTGCGCTTCAATGCCAACACCACCATCACGGGCATATCGATGGAAATAGTTAGTAATAGTGGCTCCTCGACCTCCTGTACATTCATCACAGGTGATTACGAAGATGCCATCACCGTGGGGAACGGTGCTTCGCTGACCTTTACGAACTGCCCATTGATGGGTATCAGGGCAGAGCATTCGAATGGCATAATAGGCGACACAGGATCTGAGACTCTTGTAATCAAGGACTGTGAGGGAATTAGTATTGGTGGCTCGGAGTGGTTGGAAACCTGTTCCGGCATTAATAACTTTGTCTCTGTCTATGTGGAGAACAGCTCTGTTTCCCTCCGGTATGGAAAGAACGCACTGGCTGTGAAGAATGTCGGGAACTTCTTTCTTAGCTCCAACATGATAGCAAAGGCCAATCTAAATCGCTATTCAAATTATTACGAATCATACCTTGCTTACTTCGACAGTGCAGAAAAAACTTTCAAGTTCACACCAGAAGGGTCGTCGGGCAAATGGTATCCCCATTATATGGATTTTGTGCCCTTCATACCCATCGACGAGGAACACTTTCCCGACGATAACTTCCGTGCATACATTAAAGAGGTAAAGGACAGATTGCCCGCCGATGGCAGACTCGACCAAGAAGAAGCGGAGGAAACTTCTAAATCTGAAATTGACGGGGAAAACTATGTCACCATAGACGTCACAGGCAGAGACATCTCTTCACTGAAAGGGTTGGAATACTTCCCGGATCTCCAGTATCTGGATGTCAGGCTGAACAACCTCACTGAACTTGATGTGACACCCTTCTCGCAGCTTCGGACGCTCGATTGCAGTGCCAATCAGCTGAAGTCACTCAACCTGAAAGAAAACACGAAACTGCATAAATTGTTTTGCAGCTACAACCAACTGACAAGGCTCGACATCTCGAAATGTGAGGTTCTTCAGCACTTAAATTGCGAGAGTAACTTTCTCATGGGGCTCGACTTCTCGCATTGCAGATGGCTCTGTAAAATTCTTATGGGCGGCAACCGCATCGACGCCTTGATGACCGAAACGCTCGAGAGCCTGGCTACAGCTTATACTCGGTGTGAAATCATTATTACTTCTACTGTTTCTGATTACGGAACAGGCAATGGAACAGACAACACATGCACTCAAGCACAGGCCGACATAGCAAGGCAGAAAGGATGGGAGGTCACCCTCAACAACATCGACGACGACGGCAATATGTACTATCCTATCAAGATAGCAGGGCAAGACATCACATCTGCAAACAAGAACGACCTCACCTTGCTTCCCTTCATCACGAAGAACCACGACTCAGGCTACGCGTACTATGACAATATAAACAATGAGCTGCACCTCAATGGTGTGGACATCGTCGTGCCTGACAGCATCAAAAGCAATGCCATCATTGTCTCCCCGAAACATGACTTCAGCATCAAGCTCGGATGGAAGCCCGTCAACATCGTCACCAACAATGACGTCAGTCAAGGCATCAGGTTTGACAATTCAGACTACACCTGCCAGATCACGTCAGAGGACGGCGAGACCACCTCGCAGCTGAACCTTACAACCAAACACAATTCTTTAGTCACCAGCTCCCCGCTCGTGATAGGCGGCTATGCCAAAGTGACACTTTCTAGCGAATGGCACACACCGCTCAATTGTGAAAGCTGCAACCTGACCATGAAGGAGAAAGCAGAACTGCAGATTGTACCCGATTCCTCCAACAAGCCTTTATGGATGGGAGGGAAGGAAGATATACTAGGCGACATCATCTTTGAGGACGGCATCGGCATCGTCTCGCCCGTCGGAGCATACTACGACAAGAGCCAGGGCTTCTTAGTTGACAAGGACGGCAATGAGCTGACAGGCGAAGTCCTCTTCGGTCAGCCCAAGAACTACGACCTCTACATCGCAGGCACAAGGGTGAACACCAGCAACCTGAGCGACGTAATGGGCGACGGAGGCTCTGTCTGCTTCAACGGCGTTGACAGGCTCACACTCACGAATGCCAACATCGACGGCGGCACCAGCCAGTACGGCATCAACTCCCTTATCCCGCTCGACATCGTCCTGAATGGCGAGAACAACGTGAATGGCAGCGTCGGCATCTCCTTCGAAAAAGAGACGCACATCAAAGGTCCAGGCAAGCTCAACGCTACCGGCAAGTACGGCATCTACTCCAACACGCCCATCTTCTACATCGAGGACGGCGCACAAGTGAAGGCCGAAGGAACCGAACGCTACGGTATGGGCAAGAGATACAGCAGTGCTGAGGAAGTCGTCATCCGTGGTGAAGAAACTATCGTCGAACTGAAAGGTGTGCGAGGAGCCGTCGATTTCAAGCGACTCACCCTCGAGGACTACCTGCAGATAGCCTTACCTAAGGGCGCTTACTTCCGCGACGAATGGGACGGCATCGTGCGTGCCAGCGGCTCCACCATCAAGAATGAATGGGTGACGATAGCCGGTCAGGATTTCGTGGATGCCCACAACACAGATGCCTACGGCAACACTATATATAATATAGCTTTTGCAGGCGACACCATCACGTCGGCCATCGCGTCCGACCTCACCGTCCTGCCTGCCATATCGCTCAACACGGAAGACGGCTATGCACGCTACGACGCTTCGGACAACTCGCTGCACCTGAGCGGCGTGGACATCGAGGTGGATGCCGAAACGAAGGCTCATGCACTCGACATCTCTACCTTCCGCGACGCAACCATCGTGCTCGGCAACGACCCCGTACACATCTACAATAACTACTTCGACAGCTACGACTTGACTTTTGGCACGCAAGGCATCCATCGCAGCGGCAATGTCCAGTCGCACCTCACCATCACCACAGAGAAATGGGCAGACGCGGATGGCAGTCTCACCATCTCTACGCAAGGCTACAGCCTCCTGGCCCAATGCGGCGTAACGATAGCAGGCAGAGCCAAGGTGAACATAGAGAGCGCACGCAAGTCTGCCTTCTCCCTCACTGAAGCAATAGGTTCCGCCCTGACGCTGAAGGAAGATGCCAGGCTGACACTCACCGCTAAGCAGGAAGCCTTGTGGATGGACTACAACTGCAAACTCATCATGGAAGACGGCATCGGCATCATTAAGCCCGTCGGCGCAACCTACAGCGAGGAAAAGCGTTCTTTAGTGGATGCAGAAGAACAGCGGCTGAGCAATACCACCGTCATCATCGGCAAGAGCATGGGCTACGGCATCTACATCGCCGGCACAGAGGTGAACGACTCAAACCTGTCCGACGTTCTTGGTGACGAAGGTTCCGTAAGCTACGACCCCGAAACAAGAACGCTCACCCTCAACAATGCCAACATCGATGGCGGCACGGACAACTATGGCATCTTTGCCTATACACCATTTACATTGAAGGTTGAAGGGCAAAACGAGTTGAAGGGCATCTACGGCCTCTACACCACTGAGCAGACCACCATCTCGAGCATCCTCACAGGCTCGCTCCGTTGCCAAGGCGAGACAGGCATCTACTCCTCAGCTCCCGGCATCACCATCGACGGCGGCGTCAATGTCATAGCAGAAGGCTCCATAGGCTTCGGCATGGGCAAGAAGAACGCTTCGGCAGGCGGCATCACCATCCGTGGAGCAGAGACCATCGTGAATATGAAGGGTGCAGAGGCGCCCTACAACTTCCCGTCGCTCACACTGGAGGACAACCTCATCATCGGTGTTCCCGCAGGCGCTTACTTCGACGACAGGACAAAGCACATCGTAAAAGCCGATGGCGAGGCCGTCACCGACCAGTGGGTTGTCATCTGCAGCCAGGACTACATCGACGGCATAGAGAGCCTCACCCCAACCCTCTCCGAAGGCGAGGGAGCATACAATCTGGCCGGCCAGAAGGTGGGCAAAGACTACAAGGGCATCGTCATCCAGGGCGGCAAGAAGTATCTGAGAAAGTAACACATTATATATACATTATATATATTATATACGAAGATTATGAAGAACGTTCATTTCTTTTCCCTTTTGCTGCTGATGCTGGCATGCTTCGTGCCTCAGGCAGCGCGTGCCGAATACTACGGCATTCAGGTTGGCGGCGTACGCGTCACCTCCGACAACTGCGACAACATTACCGGCAGTAACATCTGGCGTTTAAACGGTCCTTATGAGCCCGCTGCAGATGGTTCAGTAACTTACGACCCCGAAACCAAGACGCTCAGATTGAATTCTGTTCAGATTCAGCGCACTGGCAGCGGCAACCGTGCCATCCTGAACGAGAGCTGCGATGGACTAACCATCGTGTTTGAACATGAAAATTTCATCACAGGCGAAGACGCTTCGCCTATACGTCTCAACGCCAATACCACAATCAAATGCGATGAAGGCAAATATGGCGATCAGCAGAAAATCTACGGCAACCATGAAGATGCCATTACCATAGGTAACGGTGCAACTTTGACATTAGAGGATATTTACTTATCTGTTTCTGTAACTAACAGCAATGCCTTCGAGGGAAGCACAGGCACAGAAAGGCTTTTTATCAATGATGCCCTTATATATGCATCAGGAATCTACGGCGTAAATAACCTTGTGACTCTTGACATACAGAACAGTTATTTGAGTCTTAGCGGCACGAATGCTGCCGCCAATAACCTGCAGGACTTTCGTATGGTCGGGCGCACAATGTACCTCACCGACACATTCTACAACGATGGCACACTGAACTTCCTTAACTCAAGCGACTATTCTGTGGCAACAAAGATCTTGATAACCGACTATGTTGACATCAATGAGACAAACTTCCCGGACGATACCTTCCGCAGCTATGTCAGCGAGAATTTCGATAAGAATAAAGACGGACGACTCACGTACCTAGGGGAAGCAAACTCAAATTACTTTAACAATATAATAGACGTGAGCAACAAAGGACTTACATCGCTCAAAGGCATCGAGCACTTTCCATACTTGGAGACACTCAAATGTGCCAACAATAATCTCACGTCATTGGATGTCTCGAAGCTTCCTCAGCTTCAGGATCTCGATTGTCATAGTAACCAACTGACCAGCCTCAACGTTATAAAGGAGAAACGGTACCGTTCGCTACTAAAGTTAAACTGTTCACATAACAAACTGACACGGCTCGACATTTCCCAAGGTATTGGTAACGAACTGGATTGCTCTTCCAACCAGCTCACATACATCGACTTTTCCCATTGCAACGATTTTCTTAATAAGATAAACATCAGCCGTAACCGCATCGATGCTATGATGACCGAGACAATGGAAAGTTTGCCAACCGTGATAAAAGGCGTGTGGAACAAAGATATCGAATACACAATCACTGTATGCTTTAGCACATCGAACGACAACGTCTGCACCGGTGAACAGGCAAACATTGCGAAGAACAAGGGATGGAATGTCATAATGGCTGGCATCGACGATGAGGGCAACATCATTTGCGAGATAGAACTTGGCGGCACGATGGTTACTTCCGCCAATGCCGACGACCTGACCGTCTTGCCTGGCGTCAAGAAGAACTGCGATGGCGGCTATGCTAAGTTCGACATCGCTACAGGCACTCTCCGCTTGAACGGAGTGGATATTGTGAACGCGAACGGCATTGGCATCAATCTCGACTGCAAGAATGAACACCGCATCATTGAACTAGGACAAGACCCTGTCAACATCTTTTCTAAGGATGATGGCATTTACTATTACGACCATTTCAGTGGAGGTTCTCTTACAATCACGACAAAAGAGGACTATTGGTTCAGTGAAAAGCTGAATATCGTCAGCACAGATGGCATGGCTATTAATCTAGAAACAGGAAATCTTACCTTAAGCGGTGTGGCACGAGTAGTGGCAAAGAGCGGCGCTCCAAAATATGACATCCGTATCGCCAACCGCACACTCTATGTCAAGGATGATGCAGAGCTTCGCATCAAAGCAAACGTGGACGAGACTGTATATCCTCTTTATGCAGACAATCTCGTCCTGGAAAATGACAACATCATAGTTGCACCTGCAGGAGCACATTTCGAAAATAAATACTTGAAGAGTGCAGAAGGAACCTATATTAATGGGCAGGAAGTCGTCATCGGCAAGTTGCGCGAGTATAACTACTATGTGGCAGGCACAAGGATAAGCAATGCCAACCAGCATGCTGTGCTTGGCGACACGACCGTTGTCTTCCAAGAACCTGCGTTCAATGGTGGCGCTGGCACGCTCGTCCTCACGAATGCCAACATCGAGGCTGGCTCTGAAGCAGGCATCAATGCAGGCAAGACCCTCTATATCAAGCTCGAAGGCGAGAACACTATCAACAGCACGACATACGGCATTGCCTCCAAATATTGCTACATCCAAGGCCCTGGCTCGCTCTATGTCAACGGAAAATACGGCATCGATGCTCATCTGTCGAAACTCTTCATCAGCGACGACGCAAAGGTGACGGCTGAAGGTTCGACGCAATATGCCATCAATGGACAGGAGACAACCATCAGCGGCGAGAATACTGTCGTAAGGATGAAGTGCGGCCCTGATGCCCGCGGCACCTTCAAAGCATCGACCAGCCTCACCCTCAATGATGGCCTCATAATTGAAACACCCGCAGGCGCCCAATATGTCGATGGCGAGATAAAGGATGCCGGCGGCAACGTCATCAAGGACGAATGGGTAACCATTCAGTACTCCGCGGACTATGGCATTAAGGTTGCAGGCACACAGGTTACGAACCACAACATGGCCGATGTTCTGGGCGACGGCACCGTAAGCTACG
This sequence comes from Bacteroidaceae bacterium, assembly GCA_017428785.1. GTDB lineage: Bacteria > Bacteroidota > Bacteroidia > Bacteroidales > Bacteroidaceae > Physcousia. The sequence goes on along the minus strand of JAFRQD010000019.1, from coordinate 21,327 downwards.
ACCCCGAGACACTGACCCTGACACTCACCGATGCCAACATCGACGGCGGTGACGGCAGCGGCATCGAGGCTGAGCAGGAACTCCACATCAAGCTCGAGGGCAGCAACACCATCACCTGCACAAGGTCGCTGAATGGCACAAGCCATGGCATCTGGTTCAAGGACAAAGGCTACATCGAAGGCCCTGGCTCGCTCTCCATTAATGCCATGTACGGCATCTATACTATAGGGAATAATCAGCCCAAACCGCTGCAGATTCTTGATGGCGCACAGGTTTCGGCCGAGGGAGACTTGATTGGCATCATGGCAGGCACCACAACCATCAGCGGCGAAGAGACCATCGTGAACGCCAAGGGCGGCGACGGTTCGTTCGGATGCACAGGTCTTAACCTGAACAACCAGCTCGAGATAACTCAGCCTGCAGGCGCCTCGTTCGTTCTGAGCAAACTCGCCATCTGTGTAGGGCGCCGCAATACCGTCGTGGCAGGCCAATGGGTGACCATCAAGAAGGTGAAACGCTACGACCTCCACGTGGCAGGCACACAGGTGACCGACATCAACAAAGATGACGTCTTGGGCGACGGCACCGTAAGCTATGACTCAGAGACAGAAACATTGACGCTCAATGGCGCAAACATCAACGCACAGAATGCAGAAGGTATCCAGAGTAGTATCAACTTCACCATAAGGCTCGTCGGCAAAAACACGATTGTTGCTGAGAACTATTACGGAATCTGGGGCCCTAATGCTTCCATCGAAGGTCCAGGTTCACTTTCCTGCAAAGGCAGTCAAGGCATCTATATATATTCCAGGCTGTATATCTGCGATAATGCAATAATTCATGCAGAAGGTGATACTTATGGTATATGCGTACGGAATATGACAGTGAGCGGATCTGGGACTGTCGTCATGATGAAAGGCGGAAGGACAGCATATGCCGGCCTGAATCCTGCGCTCGAGGACGATCTTTTCATCGCCCAACCCGAAGGAGTCTATTTTGACGTCAACAAGCTCGTTGGTCCCGACGGTAAAGCCATCGCGAACGAATGGCTCGTCATCTGCAGCCAGGACCACATCGACGGCGTAGAGAGCCTCACCCCAGCCCACTCCGAAGGAAAGGACTTGCTTTACAACCTGGCCGGTCAGAAGGTCGGCAAGGACTACAAGGGTATCGTCATTATGAACGGACGCAAGGTGCTGAAAATGTAGCACATAGAGAAGCCTAAAACGCCGCCTGCGGGGATTGCCAACGCCGCACGCGGGGATGACCAACGCCGCAGCCGGGGATTGCAATCGCCGCCTGCGGCGTTTTCAATGCCCTCCAGAGGGGGTTTGAAAGAAGCCACAGGAAGCCTCCCCACCCCTACCCCTCCCCTTAGATGGGAGGGGAGTTTTGATGCCAACTTCCCCTAGCAGGAGAGGGCAGGGAACACATGCCAAGAGATGCGGAGAGCATACTCCCCTACTCCACTCCCGGATGGAGCCTAATTTACCAGGCTGCTATGGTTTTGAAATTTTCTCCAAAAACATTTGGCAGATTAGGCTTTCTTGCGTACCTTTGCAGGCAGAAAAAACATTAAAACTAACCTATCACTATGAAAAAACCCATCTGTTTTATTGCATTATTGTTCGTAGCCATCATCGCCTACGGACAGTCGAACCACTATCTGACAAAAGAGGAGGCTCCGCACGACACAACCTTCATCGGTCCTCCGCCAGCATTCGGCTCGCTCCTGTTCGAGCAGGACTTCCACATGTATCAATACGGCAAGACGCTCCGCAAGACCGAGCGCGGCCAGCAGGCCATCAAGGATGCCAACACCTCGACCGACAACATCCTCGACGTCTTCTCCGAGGCTTTCGGCATGAAGCTCTCGAAAGAGGACACGCCCGAAATCTACAAACTCATCGCCAGGATGAAAGAGGATGCCGGCAGCTATGCAACCCGTTGCACGAAGAACACCTACAAACGCATGCGTCCGTACGCCCTTTACGACGAGCCGACCTCCGTTCCCGAGGCTGAGGAAGGGCTTCGCAACAACGGCAGCTATGTGTCCGGGCACAGCGCAACAGGCGTCGCCGTCTCAATGGTGCTTGCCACCATCAATCCCGAAAGGCAAGACCAGCTCTACAAGCGAGGCCTCGACTTCGGCGAAAGCCGCTGGATAGTAGGCTTCCATCACTACAGCGATGTCAAGGCCGGCCAGATGGTAGGCGCACTCGTCCTGCCCGCTCTGCTCAACAACGACGAATTCATGGAGCAGCTCGCCAAAGCAAAGAAAGAGTTCGCTAAACTGAAGAAGCAAGGGAAGTGAGTGTTCTCGAAGTCCGCACCTCGTGTGCGACTGTGATACAAAAGAAGCCCGCGACGATGGTCGTGGGCTTCTTCATCTTACCTAAGACTGCAAAATCTTTTCTCCTCTGAGATACGCTGTCACTCAGGAGCGATTGCAGTCGCGCAGGTCTTTTGTCTCTTAGTACTTCATTACGGGCTTGAGCTCCTTTGCCTGAGCAATCATCTTCTCCACCTGCTTCACGGAAGGAACGCGGCGGACAAGATGCTTAGCGTCGTTGGTCTCCTGCATCTTCTGCACCAGGTTCTCTGCCACACGATGGCGGAACTCCTTCACTGTGTCGACGCCAGCAGCCTCGAGCAGCTCGGCAAACTGTGGGCCAACACCCTTGATGCGGAACAGGTCGGCATGGTTCGTCCAAGTCAGGATAAGCTTCTCGCTGATGCCCGTCTCCTCTGCCAGAGCAGCACGGCCCTTCGGAGCAGCACACTTTGCCAGCAGGTCCTCAACCTTCACGATGCCAGCCTTGATGAGTTTCGGAGCATAAGCCTCGCCTATACCCTCGATGTCGATAATTTTGTAAGCCATAGTAAATAATGTTTAGGTGGTTAATAAATAGCTATTGACAAGGCAAAATTACGAAAAAAAGTATTAAGCGCAAAAGATTTTCCTGTTTTTCTTCGCCCGATGCCTTTCTTTTCTCTGTTTCTTACTTCACCATAATCTTTTTGCCATTACGGATAACGATGCCTTTCGGCGCTTTTCTGTTTGTCACCTTGCGGCCGCTGAGGTCGTATTCCTCACCTTCGTGGAGAGAAACGTCAGAGGCGGGACTTTCTATCCCGACATAGACATCGGGCAAACCCTGGTAGTAGAGAGCGAAGTTGTCGAAACAGCACCAGTTGCCGTTGCCGCCGGTACTGCTTTTTAGGCCGAACCTCAGCGCTCCTTTTTCAGAGAGAGTATAGGCCAGCTCGTTCTGATAACAGCCTTCGGCAAAGCGGATGCCTGCTGCCCGCATGCTGTGCGGATAGCCATTCTGATTGTCAACACCTCCATACGATGCTGCATCCGGCCAAGTCTCTGAATAAAGCGACTTCACCTTCACCGTCTTGTCGTTTATATAAAGGAAGGCCCTGATGTTCTCCGTCCCTGCCCTGTAAGCAGCTCCTCCATCGTTCCCTTTCGGTCTGTAGAACGCATTGCACCTGACGGTATATACGCCGGGGCGCATGTTCGAGAGGGATTGGTAGAGGTCGAAGGCTTTGTTAAACTCCTCGCCGCACCCATCACGATAGGTCGGCTCTCCCTCCCATCCTTCCTTTGTCGAGAAGTCAGGGTTGGCAACAAACAACGTCATATCAAAGTACTCATCCTTCTTTGGGAATGCGCTTTCGGACCTCAGGTATGTTGTTAATCCGGACTTCAGGGTGTTCAATGCGCTTTTCGCAAGTTCCAGAGTGTTGGCCTTGGAGAGTGAAGAGTCGGCTTTCTTGATCTTTGCGACGAAAGAAGTGAGCGGCGTTGACTCCATGCTTGCATTCACTGTCTTCTCTGCATAGTTTCTCCAGTACTGGTATTCTTCGCAGACGGGAACGACCTGACTGATAGTGTTCTGCAGGTTCTGTGCCTCCGTAAGCAAGGACTTTATCCTAGTAACGGTAAGGCCCTCTGCCTTTGCTCTCGTCAGAAAGCTTTCAACGCTCTGGCGCAACTTATCGGTCAGAAGGCTGTTTTGGCCCATCACCTCGAGGTGCATGATCATCTCGCCCAACCGACGGTTCAGGACGGTGTTCTCGCCGACTTTATCCAAGCTCATGTAATCCACATTCGGCATCCATCCGCTTTCGTTGTATAGCTCGACGGCATTGGAGCCTGCCTTCAGGTGGAGCGTCATGTTGTACTCCTTGAAGGTAACCCAGTTGGTGGTTTGTGCAGTCACATTGCCCATCTCTTCTCCATTCACGACGACGCTGAACTGGCGCCTGTCCTGCGAAGCAACGGCAAAGTGGACTGTATAGTCTCCCTCCTCAGCCACAAAGACATCTTTCCACAACAGAGAGTTGCTTCGTTTCCCTCCCAGCCAGCTGACAAAAGCGCCGCCGTTTGCTGCTGAGTTCTTCTCGTGGATGGCCGAACCGACGGCTTGGTTGTTGTATATCTCCTGATAGTCATGCAGGAAGGCCGTCTCTGCCTCATAGATATAGCGGTCCAAGCGTTCCTCTGCCTCGAGCTTGAAGATGCGAGTGCCATGAGGCGGCACAACGGCAGACAAGCTTCCCTCCATCTCTCCCAAGTCCTCGTGTTCGAAGAGGTCGCGCACCTTTACCTTGCCTCCCAGGTCAACCTCGCTGAAGCTCAGGCACATCTCCTCCTCCCTGTCCGAGGGGTTGTAGAGCGCCACTGCCCGTGTGTTGCCATGAAGCGTGAGGATGTCCTTCGCCAGGACGTAGGTCTCGCCTACATGCTGCACCACATATGCCTGCAAACCAAGCGGGTCTTGGTTCAAGGCGATGAGTTCTTCGTTCTTGAGGAGGGCAAGCGGACGCTCTTTGATGGTAGCCATATTGCAGCCTATGAGCAGGGGGCTCGACATGATGCACCACATGCCGAAGTGCGTCTTGTCTTCCTCTTCCGACATCGACCGCCCCACCTCCAGCATGTCCATGTCGTTGTAGCAACCGTCGTAGCAGAAGGCCGACAGGTAGAGGTTCTCGGCGATGATGCCTTTCACGGAGGCCCATCCGTCATAGATGTCGCCCGTGGTACGCCAGGAGGTCGAGATGTCGTGACACCAAGTGCCCGGGTAGGCCCATCGGCAGAGGTTGTAGCGCACATCCTTGCCTGTGTTGACGATGGCATCGTGGATGGCGGTATATTGCGCCTGCTCGTTCAGGCCGGCGTGGTTGCCGCCGCAGTAATCCACCTTGATGAAGTCGAACTCCAACTCCTTGAAGTAGTAATCGACATCTGTCTGTTCGTGCCCGTAGAAGCCCACATTGGTGTTGTAAGTGTCGCCATTGCTCAGGCTGCCGCAAGTGCAGTCGCCGGCATCGCTGTAGATGCCTGCCTTGAGGCCTTTGGAGTGGATGTAGTCGCTCACCACCTTCAGGCCATGAGGGAAACGCTGAGGGTGGATGCGGACTTTCCCATCAGAAGTCCTACCATACTGGAAACCGTCGTCGATGTTAATATACTGGTAACCCACATCCTTCAGACCCTGCGAGACCATCGCATCCGCTTGGCCTTTGATGATGTCCTCCGAGATGTTGACTAAGAAGGTATTCCACGAACTCCATCCCATAGTGGGAGTTTCTATCTGCGCATGCATGCAGAGAGCACTGCAGCAAAGTGCGCCGGCAAAGAGTATTTTCTTCATAATCATAGCTAAAATAGAGTATTGTCTGTGCAAAGATATAAAAAAAACTCCGAAAGCCATTCGAAGTTCTCCTATAAATGTCTAATTATCCCTTCTTTTTGTCCTTTCGGGGATGCTTTGGCACTGAGGCATGCTTTTGATGCACGGAGGTATGTTGTCCTTTACAATATCTCCCTTGCAATCCATGCACACGCCTCGGCATCGGCAAGCGCGTGATGGTGGTTCTTCATGCAGAAGCCGCAAGCCTCTGCAACAGTCTGGAGCTGATGATTCGACAGATGCGGGAACCTGCGTCGGGAGACACAAAGCGTATCGTAGAACTCATAGTCGGGATAATCCATACGATAGACTCGGAACACCGCCTTGAGGCAGCTCTCGTCGAAGGGTCTGTTGTGAGCCACAAGCGGCAGGCCCTCTATCAGAGGCTCTATCTGCGCCCACACTTCAGGGAACAGAGGGGCATTGTCCGTATCCTTGTAGCCAAGCCCATGAACCCGTTGGCACCAATAGTTATAGTAGTTCGGCTCAGGCTGTATGAGAGAGTAGAAGGAATCCACCATCTCGCCATCCCTCACGATGACGACGCCTACAGAACAAACCGAACTGCGCTCGTTATTGGCCGTCTCATAGTCTATCGCCGCGAAATCAAGCATCTGTCTATGATTCTGTTTGCAAAGATATATATTTTCCCCGAATTAGAAACCTTTTCGCCGGAAGTTTAAAAGCTAAATTCCCAAAAGTGGGTTCTTGCGACGCAGGTTGCGTATGTAGGTTCGCAAGCTGCGTATGTAGGTACGCAAGCTGCGCACGTCGGTTCGCAGGCTGCAAATAAAAGACGAAAAAGCGGGAAAATGAAAAGGCAAAAGGGCGAAAAGAGGTATGCAGAATGCGGCACTCGTATTTTCCAATGAAGAAAAGTGCGCTTTTCCATAGAAAAGTGTTTGCAGATGAAACGCTTTTATGTGACTTTGATTTTGTGGCAGTCACTTTCTCTTGGAAATGCACGGATAAATTTGGCGTTTCGCTCACTTATTCGTAACTTTGGCCTACGGTCGAAGCTACTTTCGCTCAACAATAAAAAGAAATAAAGTCTTTTCTTTTGTATTGTCTTCGCTTATCCGTAACTTTGCACCAATAAAATATATATTGCACTATATGGAACTATATTATCTTCTATTCCTCGTCATAGGCATTGCGCTGGGTGCAGCGGGTGTGTATTTTGCGATGCGGGCGCAGGTGGAGGCTGCCAAGGAGCGCAGCACCTCGACAGAGCAGCAGATGCGCGACCAGCAGGAGGTGCAGCACCAGCAGATGCGCGACCAGCAGGAGACTTTCCGTCAGCAGATGAAGGTGCTTCAAGAGACACATCAGCAGCAGATACAGGAGCAAAGGGAAGTTCAGCAGCAACAGATGGAGCAGGAGATGGTGCTCATTCGCGAACAGATGAGCACCACCTCCGAGCGCGTCCTCAAGGAACGGGCGGCAGAGCTCTCGGCCGTCAACAGCGAACAGCTCTCCAAGATACTCGACCCGCTGCAGGATGACCTACGGCAAATGCGCTCTCAGACGGAGAAGATGCAGAAGGACCACGACGACTCGCTGCGCGAACTGAAGGCGGCCATACAGGTCAACATGGAGCGCGAGCGGGCGATGGGCGAACAGACGGAACGCCTGGCACAGGCTCTCACGGGGCAGAACAAGATACAGGGCAACTTCGGCGAACTCAAGCTGACGCAGATACTGGAGCAGATGGAGCTGGAGCGCGGCCTGCAGTACGACACGCAGGAGACGATGCGCGATGAGCAAGGGCGCACCATCACGAGCGAAGAAGGCCGTCGCATGATTCCCGACGCCGTGCTGCACTTCCCCGACGGGCGCGACGTCATCATCGACAGCAAGATGTCCTTCACGGCCTTCGTAGATTATATGAATGCCGAGACGGATGCTGAGCGTGAGGCTGCCCTGCGCCGCCACCTCGCCAGCATGCGGCAGCATGTCCGCGAACTCGCTCAGAAACAGTACTTCCGCTATGCCAAGAGCGACAAAGGCAGGCTGGATTTCGTCCTGATGTACGTCTTCCAGGAGAGCGCCCTGCAACTCGCTCTGCAAAGCGACACGACACTCTGGAAGGATGCCTACGACCAAGGCGTCGTCATCTCCGGCAGCCAGTCGCTCTACATGACGCTTCGTGTGCTCGAACTCACCTGGAAGCAGACGCGGCAGGTGGAGAACCAGGAGAAGATGATGCAATGCGCCAACACCCTCGTGGAGCGCGTCCAGCTCTTTGCGGAACGCTTCGCAAAGGTCGGCGAAATGCTCGACAAGACGCGCCGCTCCTTCGACGAACTCACCGTCGTCACCGCCCCCTCCGGCCCCAGCATCACCATCGCCGCACGCAACCTCCTCAAGTTCGGCGCTCAGGAAAACAAGAAGAAGAAGTCGCTCAACTCGTCCTCCCTCCTCGAAGAAAAAGAGGAAGACCATTAGAAAGAAATGCCTGCCATGAAAAGAACAACCATTATGCTGAGCCTGGTGATGTCTGTCATCGCCTGCCTCGCTCAACCGAAAAGAACTTATGACGTTGCGGCTTACCTCTATCCAGCCTATGCTGCCGACGACCCCCGTCTGCGGCCCTTCTGGCCAACAGGCATGGGCGAATGGGAGACGGTGATGACCATGCAGCAACGCAATCCCGGACACTACTGGAACCGTCGTCCGCTGTGGGGATACATCAACGAGGCCGACTCTGCCGTCATGGAAATGGAGATAGAGCAAGCCACCAGCCACGGCGTGAACGTCTTCATCTTCGACTGGTATTGGTTCGACGAGCGCCCCTTCATGGAGACCACACTCACCAACGGCTTCCTGAAAGCCAGCAACTCGGGCAAGATGAAGTTCTACCTCATGTGGGCCAACCACAATGTGGAGAACTACTGGGACACGCGCATCGCCCATCTCGGCGAGAACAACATCATCTGGCGGGGCGGCGTGAGCAGGGAAGCCTTCGAGAAGATGTGCCGACGCAACATCGAGCTCTTCTTCCGTCAGCCCAACTACTACAAGATAGACGGCAAGCCCGTGTTCATGATCTACGAGCTCTCGACCTTCATCGATGGTGTCGGAGGCGTGGAGCAGGCCAGGGATGCGTTGAAATGGTTCCGAAAGGAAGTGAAGAAGGCCGGCTTCCCCGACCTCGAGCTGCAGTTCACCATGTGGGCTCCGCAGTTCAACTACAGCGGATTCGATGCAGCAAAGACCGACAAGCCACGCGATGAGTTCGTCAGGCGGCTCGGCTTCAACAGCATGTCGCACTACCAGTTCTGCCATTTCATCAATGTGGACGACGACTATGCCAACATCCTCGAGCAAGCTTATCAGGAATGGGAGAAACTCGAAAAGGAGTTCACCATCCCCTATTACCCGCACATCAGCATCGGATGGGACAACAGTCCGCGAACGGGCAGAAGCGCCGTCACTCGCAACAACACGCCCGAACGCTTCGAGCAGGCTCTGCGAAAGGCAAAGGCTTATCTCGATGCAAGACCTCAGCTCCATCCGCTCCTCACCATCAACTCCTGGAACGAATGGACAGAGACAAGCTATCTCCAGCCCGATAATGTGTATGGCTATGGCTACCTCGATGCCGTGAAGAAAGTCTTCATGGAGTAACACATAGACGAGAATAGGAGAAAAAGCAGTATTTTCTTTGTTTTTCTCAATCTTATTCGTATCTTTGCAGCAAATTGGGAGAAATTATAACGCAAAAATAACTATTTAACCTAACAGAATCCTTATGAAAGCAAGAAGTATTTTGGCAGCCTTGCTGCTGTTGTTAGCATGCGTGCAGACATCGATGGGCCAAGGCTTCCGCGTTTACAAGAGCGACGGTACGGTGGCGCAGTTCAGCCTCCGCACGGACAGCATTGTGTTCTACGACGGCATCGGCACGGACCAGGACTTCGGTCCCTTCACGCCGCTCAACGACCTCATCGTGGGCAAATGGTACAGAACGAAGAAAGAGTGGATCGTCTTCAACGAGGACGGCACCACGTCCGGTTGGGACAACGCATGGAATCAAGGCATGCACGGCGACTTCATCTATCGCTACTTCCCTTATCAGGGCAATATCGTCATCTACGAACGCACGACGAACAAACCGTTGTACTTCATGCGCGTCCTCGACAGAGACGACGAACGCATCGTGACAACCACAGCGGTGAGACAGGTGGAGGAAATCGAGGTGCTGACGCGCACCGAGCCCCCACAGCTGGTGGAATCGATAATGTTCAAGACCACTGAATATAACCTCCTTGTGCACGATACGGTCACTATTGTTCCGATAGTCTATCCCGAGGATGCCGACAACCGCGAAGTGTCGTGGGAGAGCACAAACGTGGATATTGCCACAGTGACGAACGATGGTTTAGTTCAGGCAAGGAAAGAAGGCAACTGCTGGATCTATTGCCGCGCGACGGACGGCAGCGGTGTATATGGAATGTGCCATGTGATTGTGATAACCCCCAAGCCCGTTGAGCAAATCGAGCTGAACAAGAGAGGAATCAACCTTACGGCTTGCCAGACATACCAGCTCACGCCCACCATCTATCCCAGCGATGCCACCAACAAGAATGTGGTGTGGACCTCCGATGAGGAGTCTGTGGCATCGGTGGACGAGAATGGCCTTGTCACAGCCAACGGCGAGGGCTTCTGCATCATTACCTGCACGGCAGCAGACGGCAGCGGGGTGAAGGCAAAATGCGAAGTCAAATCCTATTTCCCGGAATATGTGGAGATAGGCGGCCTGAAGTGGGCCACGAAGAATGTCGGTGCTGAAACCGTTGCCGGCGAGCCTCAGACATGCTACGGCAACTACTTCGCATGGAGCGAGACGTCGCCACGCTACTCCAGCATCTACTTCACATCGGCATCGGAAGCCACCATCACCATGAAGCCGTCATACCCCAGCGGCTACAGCGTCTCGCACTATGTCTCGTACAACAACGGTTCGTCGCTCGATGCCGCCCATGACGCCGCCACCCAAAACATGGGCACCGGCTGGTTCACCCCGTCCAAAGACCACTTCACGGCTCTTGCCGCTGCCTGCGGAAACCAATGGAAAACGCTTTCCGGCAGAGTGACGGAAGGAGGCATCTACACGCTCAGCGAAACACAGACCTACGAACCAGGCTATACGGGCGTTGCCGGCATGCTTTTCGTGAGCACCTCCGATATCACCAAGCGTGTCTTCTTCCCCAATACAGGTTATATCGAGGGGACAGGTTTTTACAGCGGAAGCAAGTTCTGGTCAAGTGACAACTCAGGGACTGGGAAACCCTACTACTTTAACGCTGGCACAATCAGTAATGATTTAAGTAAACCCACAGGCCTGCCGGTTCGCGGCGTTTCTTACTAAAGAGCAAGACAGCGCTCCAGCCCCCTGCTCCGGATGAGACAGAGCCTTCGGACATAGCTGAAGACAACGGATTACACGGATTACCCGGATTCAACAGATTATCTCATTTGCTGATTATCTGTATTACCGAATCCGGGTAATCCGTTGTTTTATTGTCACAATTCATTTCTGTCCCTTCAATGTGGACGACTGATGTTGCAAATAAGGAAACTCTCCTTATTATATATAATAATGTATAGCAGGGAATATTATCGTTAAACAATAACTTTTTCTTGTTTTTCCTTGCAGGGAATAAGGAAACTCCTTACCTTTGCACCGAAATTATTTATCGTTTAACAATAAAACATTACTGTTATGAAGAAGAAACTTCGTTTGTATTGCGGTGTGCTGGCTGTGGTGCTGGTGGCTGCTATCGTGTGTAACCTTGTCCATGTCAACTATTCGAGTTCTACCGACAAGGAGCGTGAGGAACTTTACTTCGGCGAGGAGCCGGAGGATTTCTCGACGATAGAAGAGATTGAGGGCGGTGTGAGGAGAAAGAGCAAGGCGATGATGTACATCGATGTCAATGTGCAAGCCCGCCATTATCCTAAGGATTTTGCTTTGCTCAGCGAAGTGGATGGGCAGGTGTGCCGCGTGGATATGAAGCAGGTGAGCCTTGCCATTCCTGCCGACCGCGTTACGCAGACCAAGCCTTTCATCATTGCATACTGCTCGATGATTCCCGATGTGCTGCTACTTGGCTGGTTGGTTGTCATCGTCTTCCAAGTGTTGCGTTCCGTCGCCCGAAAGGAAGTCTTCGTCACCCGCATAGCGAAGAAGCTGGAGCTGGCCGGCATCCTGCTCGTCGCCTATTGGGTGTGGGTATATATCCGCTCGTACATTTTGACGCAGATCATCAAGGAATACATCAACATGGCGTACTATGACATCAAGTGGTTCACGCCGGATTTCATCTTTCCCATCATGGGTCTTGCTTTGATGATAGTCTCGCAGATTATCCTGATGGGCAAGGAATTGCAGGAAGAACAGGAATTGACTATATAAAGGTGAAAAGGTGAAAAAGTGAAAAGGTGAAACGGTAAAAAAGTTAAAAGGTAAAACGATGAAAAGGCGAAAAGGTGAAACGGTGAAAAGGTGAAACCTCACTCTTTAACTTTTCAATTTTTCAACTTTTCAATTATACTATCATGAGTATCATTGTAAATGTAGATGTGATGATGGCCAAGCGGAAGATGTCATCACAGGAGCTTGCCGAAAGGATTGGCATCACGGCTGCCAACCTCTCCATCCTCAAGACGGGCAAGGCGAAAGCCGTGCGTTTCTCAACCCTCGAAGCCATCTGTCAGGCCCTCGACTGTCAGCCGGGCGATGTGCTTGAATATAGGGCGGATTGAGGGGGTCTGTAGGGGGTCTGAAAACGCCGCGTGCGGCGATGCCCAACGCCGCACGCGGAAATGGTCAACGCCGCACGCGGGGATTGCCATCGCCGCACGCGGCGTTTTTTGTCCCCCTTGGCAGGCAGTTTTTCTGCCCTGAAAAGGAGAGTCGGACAGGCCTTCAGAAGCCTTTTTCCGTGCACCCCGGATGTTTCGTCGGAAGAAAGAGGGAGCTTTTCTTCTTTTTTAGCAAAGAATGGGCATTATGTTCAAGGAAAATCGTATCTTTGCAGACGAGATATGATAGGCAATTACACACAAGGGAACTGCAAACAATCATCATACTACCATGAAACGAACCATCATCCTCATGCTTGCCCTCATCATGATGGCGGTGCAGGCAAAGGCACAGGGTTGGGTCTCTGTGCAGGCAGTTGGCGTGTTGCCAGACAACACAGCAGAAGTGAATCGTCAGCATCTTCAGGCGGCCATCGACAAGATGAGTCCCTTGGGCGGCGTGCTTTATGTAGAGCCCACTCAAGGCGGCTATCCCATGGAGGGCGGACTCATCCTGCGCCGGAATGTCACACTCCTTGGCGCTCACGGCCCCACAGGGCGAGGCACCGCTCTGCCCGACCGTTCAGGCCCAACAGGTTCGCTCTTCCTCATCACCGACCGGGAGCACCCCTTCCTCACGGTAGAGTCGGCCACACAAGTACGAGGCATACAGTTCTACTACCCCGAACAAACGTGGCAGGACGAGAGCCGCATCATCGCCTATCCGCCTACCATTCGCGTTGCGCCCGACCAGAGAGTACTGGGCGTCACGCTCAGCTGCCTCTCATTCTATGGCGAGTACATGGCGATGGACTTCCGTGCCGAGTCGCCTCACTACTGCGAACAGATACTCTTCGAGCATTGCTACGGCTATCCCCTGAGCGGACAGTTCATAGCCATCAACCATTGCACCGATGTGCCCCGCATCCTGCATTGCCACATTAACCCCGCCAATATGAGGGAGTTCGGACGGACATTCCATACCAAAGTCATCGATGCAGTGGTGCGCAAGAAAGCCTGGTCCTATTGGATAGACTACACGGACAACGCCGTGCTTATGGACATCTTCACCTTCGGCAACTACGGCGGCATCTATCTGGGGAAAGAGTCGTACGGACAACTCACGAACTTCAACTTCGACTGCGTGACCATCGGCATCTACAAGACCGGCAGCAACTGGAAGAACCGCAACTGGCAGATAGCGCAGGGCAGCATCATCGCCAATATCGGCGAGCGCATAGAGGATGTCCATCCCATCCTCATCGAAGGCATCGGCCACACCTCCATCTCGAACGTCGAGTGCTTCTCGGGTCCTAATGGTGCCGTCACGAATCTGGGAGCATCGTGGGACTACATGACAGTCCGTGGCGGAGCCACAGTCTTCCTCAGCGGCTGCCGCATGCAAGGCTACAAGGCAGACAACCCCATCAACCTGTCCGAAGGCGCCCGCCTCAGAGCCGTTGGCTGCTTCGACAAAGACAACAACCTGCTGGAACTGGGAAACTGAGAAGCTCTTTCCCGAAAAATACTGTTGATTCTGCTCTTCAGCAGCGGCGAAAAGGAAACCTTCCTGTCCGAAGAGACAGACAGCCTGGTACTCTATGACGACTCAAGCAGCATCCTCTCCAAACTTCGCAGCAAAGGTAACTACACCTACTTCCTGCGACTTGTTCAGGAAGACGATTACTGGACAGACCAGATGAACGGTGCCACAGACCTCACCGTCTTTGCTGCCAACGATGACAACTGGCGGCGTTTCTTCGAGAAGAACGCCAACCGGCTTTCGCCTGACCCTTGGCGAACGGCTATAAGCTACGATATGCTGACTGCCGACCAGAAACGAGCATAGCTCCTCAGCGCCATCGCCAATGTCAATGCCGGTAGCGACGATGCTATCCGCACCAAATCAGAAGCAGCAGGACTGGAAGCCCTGGAACACCTTTCAGGTAGCGAAGTTCCTTTCAACTATTGCACGACAGAGAAACGGTACTGGGAACGCTTCCACGAAAGCAAAGGAGGCAATGGCATCTGGCTTGCCGCTGACAGCTGCTTCCGCTACACCAGTTTCTTCACTCCGGAAAAGATTAAGAAGCTTGGCATCACGGAACAGGACTATGCCATCCTCTTCTCAGGGGCTGCCAACAGGATTGCAAATGGCATAGATATCGTGCAACAGGAGACCGCTACCAACGGCACTATTCAAAGCGTAGCTGCACCGCTGACGCCGCTGCAAAGCATGGCAGACGTCATCCGCACCAACGGCAAGACGAACATCTTCAGCCATATCCTCGACCGCTATAGCGCACCGTTCTACAGCCCTGTACTGACGGAAGCCTACAAGGCCATGCACCCGGAGTTCACAGACTCCATCTTCATCAAGAGGTACTTCTCCGATAACAACTACTCCGTAAAGGCTGGATACGCTAGATACGATATGAATCTAGGCGCGAACTATCTCTTCGATATGCTTATATAGCAGCTACATTCATTGATTATTCTAAACGTGTTTCGTTGGGCAACTAAACAGGTCTAATTTGCCAACGACACATGTGTAGTTTACGATTTACACACGTATAGTTGGCTATCGACACAGGAGAACTTCCTTCTGTCAGCCCGTTATCTCTCGATATTCCTTTGGCGACATGCCCGCATACGTCTTGAAGTAGCGCGAGAAAGAGGTCTGTTCGGTGAAGCCGAGCTGATGGCTGATTTGCTGAATGGTGAGGCCGGGATAGTGCCGAAGCAGGAACTTGGCTTGGATGACAACATATTTCGCTATCCATTCTACGACTCCGATGCCTGTTGCTTCGCGAACGACGGTACCAAAGTACTTAGGGGTGAGATTGAGCAACTCCGCATAGAAACGCACTTCGCGACTTTCGCGATAATGCTGTACGACGGCTTCGTGGAAACGGCTGAGCATCTGCTGTACAGCTGTGTCCTTGTGAATCATCTCCTTTCCGTTCTCCCGCAAGATGTTTCTCACGATTCGGGCCACGAGATCCATCTGTGTAGTCAGCAGACTTTCGCGATCGGGATGATCCAATTTGCTGATGACTTGTAGCATCTTGAAGCAAGTCTGCATTGTATCGAACTGGCTGTCTGTCAGGTGGAAAGAGGTGTTGTAGTGGTATTCGAAGAGGTAATGGTTGGGGTGCAACTGGCTCAGGATGTTCAGGAAACGTTTCGAGACGACGAGCAGCGTGCAGAGATAATCATCGCTCGAATCGTGAGCCACTATGATGTGACCCGGATAGATGACGGCATTGTCGTGAACCTCGAACTTTACTGGGTGCATATCATAGTCGGCTCGCATCCAGCCTCGATGATTCAAGGCAATGACGAGGTTTGGAGAGATATAGGGCTCTCCATAAGCAGGCATTCTCGTCACATTGTCGATGACTGCTATTCCGCGTTCTTCCAACCAGTCGGATATCGTCTCTAAAGGATGTTTATCTTGCTGCATGATGGTATGTCTTTATGGTTTTATTTCGAGAACTTCCAAAGCAGGTCGTTTGCTTGCCGAAGCAGAGCAACGGGATCTTTGTCTTTTTCGTAGGTGTTGGGGAAGAAGTAGCGTAGCATCTCGTCGAGTTGCTTTGCTTGCAGGAGATTGAGAGAAGGTCGGAGGATGCGCACTTTCTCGTATGCCTGAATGCCTTCAATGAGGCGTTCGAAGCGAATACTGCTGCCGCCAGGATAAACCAGATAGCAGTCGCCTGCTGGCCAGCTGCCGAAGCGGCTGTCCTCGTTGGGTTGCTTAGGCCAACTGTTATAAGCCCATCGCAGGTAGCCATCATAGCCGCAAGCCAATGCATGCCAACCGAGATAAGCCGACTCTGCTGGGGGCGAGAAGGTGAAGGTGTTGGGACGCTCAGGTCCGCAACAGGTATAGAAGGTAATTTTCTGTCCCTTGGCAGTCCTGCGAGCAAGGGCGTTTTTATTGAGAAGGTCGTATTGGAAGGCTACGCTGATGTCATCGACGCGGTCGGCCGCCTCGCTTTCTACATTATAATTGGCAGCTCCTTCAATCTTGAACTCAGGGTCGGCATCCTGAATGGTCTGCCATGCAGCCTCCATCTGGTCCTTCGGACGCTCGTCCATAGCTATATAAGTGCGCTCGAACCAACCTTTCTGGCGAAGATGACGACTGAAATCTTTCAGGAAAGGAACGATGAAATCGTGGTATTTTGCTTCTCCAGGCTTGCAGGCGAGGTGCTGAACGGTGTTCGTTGCACAATCATAAAATTCGAATCGATAGTGCCAGGGAACAAGGGTATAGCAGTCGATTTGTTCTGTAATTCCGCACGACATCATGAACTCCACCCACTTGTCGAAGACGGTGTAATCGTACTTCCATGTGCCGTCGAGCTGCTTCATCTTGGCTATCATGCTTTCGAAGGGGTCGAATGTCTGTCCGTTCCATGGGCGGCTGATGACGGAACAGGTAATTATCTTCTGTCCTGCAGAGGCAAGATGTTCCATCAACGGACGCATCGTGTCGAAGTGTTGCTGGCTCCAAAGGGGGACATCAATATATCGGGCCACAGCATACGGATTCTGCCAAAGGTCGAGATGGAAGCTCCATTTGCCGGGTTCGGGCAGGAGACGGTCAGCCACTTGCAGCACAATGGGCAGGGAAAGCTTCTGCCCGTCGCAATTCATTGTCAGCGAGCCGCTATATGTTCCTGCCTTTGTCTCTGCAGGCACATGTATGTCAAGCCAAATGGGCTGAGTGGCATTAGCTTCTATCTCCAGCGTCTCGACAGGATCGAGGCGGTCGGCATAAAGGCAAGAATCCTTTCTGCTGTTGAAAGCATCCGCGATGACATAACGCACAAAATACTTCTTTATGGCAGATGCAGGGATGATGTTTCTGCCGCTCTTCAGGTCGCTGACGGTGAATGAAACACGCTTCAACTCTTTCGAAGTAGCAAGGACTGCCTGTGCCGAAACTCTTTCCCCTCGCCAAGCACGAAGCAGAGGCGATTTCTTGGATGTCTCCGGCACTTCCGTTTGTGAATAGCGAACATCTATGCTGCCCCACCCCAAAGTGGCTTGTGCGTTGATGACGAGGCTAAAAAAGGCGATGAAATGGGTTAAAATGAGTCGTTTCATGGTTTGTTTGTTTATTGTGTTTTATAGTATTCCTTCTTTCATGAGTTCGCTGGCTGTATTGCAAAGCTCGTCGTACCATTCCTGGCCAAAGCGGCGGATGAGTGGCTCGCGCAGGAACTGGTAGAGACGGATGCCGCGTTCTGTGCCGAGGCGGATGGCATCCTGGCAGATGTTCCAACGATGATAGTTCAGTCCTGTCAGCGCTCCCAATTTCTTCTCGCGAATAGGATAGAGATGGCAGCTGATGGGTTTCTGCTTGAGGAGGCAGCCTTGTGGCCCTCTGAAAGCACAGTTTCCTCCGCACACGATGCTTGTCACGAGTTCGCCTTCCGGGTCGGGATAAGCAACGCCTTGCTTGTCGATGACTGCCTGAGCACCTGCCGAGAGTTGCGGCCAGAGTGCATCGAGGTTCTCCTCGATGTATGCAATCTCGTCGAGGGTTACCGGCGCCCCTGCATCTCCCTCTTCGCAACACTTCCCGTGACAGCTCTCGATGTCGCAGCAGAAGTACTCTGTCAGGATGTCGGAGTGCAGGATGACGTCGCCCACCTCAATGAGATTACCAAACGATTGGTTGCTGCCCATGTGCCATTAGGTATTCGTTGCACTTGAGGAAATGGCCGTTGCCCATGAAGCCTCGCATGGCGCTCAATGGACTGGGGTGTGCACTCATCAGGACAAGGTGGCGGCTCTGGTCGATGAGGGCAGCCTTCCGTCCTGCCGGAGCGCCCCAAAGCATGAAGACGAGGTTGTTCCGACCTCTGTTGAGGGCAGCGATGGCTGCGTCTGTGAAGGTCTCCCATCCCTTGCCACTATGGCTGAAGGCCTGATGTTCGCGAACCGAGAGACAGGTGTTCAACAGGAAGACACCCTGCTTTGCCCAACGAGTCAGATTGCCACTCTGAGGGATAGGTGCTCCCGTCTCGGCCTGTATCTCCTTGAAGATGTTCTGTAGCGACGGCGGAAAGGGTATGCCGTCGTTCACGCTGAAGCAGAGTCCGTGTGCCTGTCCGGGGCCGTGATAGGGGTCTTGACCGAGGATGACGACACGAACCTGATGGAAAGGCGTCGTATCGAATGCGTTGAAGATGAGCCTGCCAGGCGGATAGCAAGTGCCCGACGCATACTCCTGCCGCACGAACTGCGTCAGCTGCTCGAAGTAGGGCTTGCTGAACTCATCAGCAAGTTGCTGCTTCCAGGAAGGCTCAATCTTTACATCCATATTTTTCTTGTTTTGCATGGCAAAGTTACGAATAAGTGAGAGAAATGCAAAGGAAAAGCTTTTTTTTCTTTGCTTTTCCGAGCCATAGTACCTTATGCGCAGTCAAAGTTAAGAATAAAAGAAGGAATAACCAAGGAACAAAGACTGGAGGGGCTGAAGCGCAAGGCAGCCTGCGAGAAACGCACGTCCAACAACTATGTAGAGAGCGTGCTGCTCGATGGACAGCAATAGCTTGTTTTGTAAACATTTTTCCAGGAGAGACGCGTTCTGGCTGCTTATTTTTTGTTTTGTGGGACTTTTCTACCTGAAACGCAGAAAAAGGGCTTAAATCGAGTCGGCATTGACAATCAATAGGTTACAAAGCCATGTTTTGGGACGCAAAGCAAAGAAAGTACATTCGCCGCACGCCGAACAGCCAAAAAGCGCAAGGTTTGAGAGGAAATTCCGCCTGCGGAGAGGGGCAACTCCACACGCGGTAATTTCAAACACCGCGTGCGGCGATGGCAATCTCCGCGTGCGGCGTTGGGAAACGCCTTGTGCCAGGCCTCAAAACGCCACACCTGAACACGCAAAATGTTGTAAAGATTTTTTCTGCTGTCCGCTATAAGTTTTTCATAACATCGAGCCAGACATGCAACACAAAAAAAGACTATAAGCGGTAAAAAGAACAACCCAAAGAAGTTTGCCCTTCTGTTTATAAATCAAGCTTTTTCTCAGAAAAGCGGCAGGAAGCTCAACGACAAACCCAGCAAGGGAGGAAGATACGGACGGGAAGAAGACTCTCTATTGATTCTGTGAGCCCACTTGAAAAAGTCCTTTAAGAACTAAAAGCACATCGGAGGGAGTTTCAAAATAAATAAAACAACGGATTAAACGGATTATACGGATTTAAGCCTTGCTGAAAACCAGCAAACAGAATAATCCGTTTAATCCGTATAATCCGTAGTTGTTGATTATGAATTGATCAGGCACTTGCCGGTCATCTCCTTCGGCTGCTCGAGGCCCATGATGTGCAGGATGCTGGGAGCCACATCGGCCAGCACGCCGTTCTCCACGGTGACGCCCTGGCGGTCGGTGATGTAGATGAAGGGCACGGGGTTGAGGGAGTGAGCGGTATTGGGCGTGCCGTCGGGGTTGATGGCATTGTCGGCGTTGCCGTGGTCGGCGATGATGATGGCTTCGTAGCCAGTAGCCTTAGCTGCCTCGATAACCTCGCCGACGCACTTGTCGACGGCTTTCACGGCAGCCTCGATGGCTTCGTAAACGCCCGTATGTCCCACCATGTCGCCATTCGCGAAGTTCACCACGATGAAGTCGTACTTGTCGAGCTTGATGGCCTCCACCAGCTTGTCCTTCACCTCGTAGGCACTCATCTCGGGTTTGAGGTCGTAGGTAGCAACCTTCGGACTAGCGACGAGGATGCGCTCCTCGCCTTCGTAGGGAGCTTCTCTGCCGCCGTTGAAGAAGAAGGTCACGTGCGCGTACTTCTCCGTCTCGGCTGTGTGGAGCTGCTTGAGGCCCTTGCTGCTGATGTATTCTCCGAGGGTGTTCTCGACGTTCTCCTTCGGGAAGAGGATGTGCACGCCGGTGAAGCTGGCGTCGTACGGCGTCATGCAGTAATACTGCAGACCGGGAATGGTCTTCATGCCCTGCTCCGGCATATCCTGCTGGGTCAGCACGATGGTCAGCTCCTTGGCGCGGTCGTTGCGGAAGTTGATGAAAATCACCACGTCGCCTTCCTCGATGCAACCGTTCACGGTGTTGTTGTGGATGGGCTTGATGAATTCGTCGGTTACGCCCTCGTCATAGCTCTCCTGCATGGCCTTCACCATGTCGGTGGCCTGCTTGCCTTCGCCGTTCACCAGCAAGGCATAACCTTCCTTCACGCGCTCCCAGCGCTTATCGCGGTCCATGGCGTAGAAACGTCCGATGATGCTGGCAATGGCAGCATCGTTGGCGGCACAAACCTTGGTGACCTGCTCAATGAAGCCCTTGCCGCTCTTCGGGTCAGTGTCACGACCGTCCATGAAGCAGTGGACAAAGGTCTGGTTCTTCAGTCCATAGTGCTTGCCCACCTCGATGAGCTTAAACAGATGATCCAGGCTGGAGTGTACGCCACCGTCTGAGCACAGGCCCATCAGGTGCAGCTTCTTGCCCTTCTCCTTGGCGTATGTGTAGGCAGCCTTCACCTGCGGGTTTTCCACGATGCTGCCGTCCTTGCAGGCACGGTTAATCTTCACCAGGTCCTGATACACGATGCGTCCGGCACCGATATTCAGATGACCCACTTCCGAGTTACCCATCTGTCCGTCGGGCAGACCAACGTCCTCTCCCGAGGCTTGCAGCTGCGAGTGTGCCGATACTGCTGTGAGATAGTCCAGATACGGTGTCGGCGTGCGGAAAATCACGTCGCCATCACCATGTTTACCGATTCCCCATCCGTCGAGAATCATCAATAATGCTTTC
>JAFRQD010000018.1 GCA_017428785.1 Bacteroidaceae bacterium | reverse complement strand
GACTATCATTCGCTGCGGGAACTCGAAGTAGGAGTTCTTCTTCTTGTTGAAGCAATAGGTGACCTGCCCGCCATAGTAGTTGCCTCCCGACTTGAAGCCGTGCGTATAGTGGCCCTCGAGGAAGAGGTGCTTGTTGAAGGCGGCCGTTGTCTGACCACCGGCACGCAGACGGAATCCGTCGTAGAAGTTGCTCGAGAAGGTACTGATGACGGGGCCTATGTCGAACTTGCTGGGCTTGCCGGCTCTGGAGGTCTCGATGTAGTTCTCGAAGAGCGTCTTGACCACAAGCAAGGGGATGCGCATGTTCTTCGACTTGGACATGGCCGTCATGAAGTCACCCAGTCCGCCCTCCTTCTGCGAGAGCTCTACAGCCCGATACTTGTCCCAGAACTCCTCGTCCTGGTTGCGCGAGTCGGCCATACGCTTCACCTTCGCCTGCCCCTTGAACAGGTTCTTGTGCAAAGGCTCGAAACTATAGTCGGAGAGACGCGTGTTGCGCACCACAAGGACACTTTTGCCCAGCAACGTCATCTCCGCCCACATGTCGTCGTTCGTTAAAGCCCACTCTTCGTTAGGCAACTGGCTATAGACCTGGTCGATGTGGAGCGAGCTGACAAAGTTGACATCGCTCTTCTTGGGAATGGAGAGATGGCATTTCTTGACATGAAGCGTGGAGTCCTTCAGGATGTAGATGTCGCCGTTGAACCCGATGTCCTGGGGATTGTTGGGCGTGAACGTCAAGTGGTAGCACGAGTCGCGGTCCACGAGCACCGTATCAGTAATGTAGTACCTGTAGAACGACGTGGCACCCGAACCGATGGGGCTCAGGAAGGGGAACTTCAAAAGCTTGATGTAGTTGTCGTAGATATCCACGTCCTGAAAGACTTCCTTCAGCGTCGTGTTTATCATCTCGCCCGTTGCAAAGAGCTGATTCAGGCCTGTGCTCTGCTCGCCTGTGATGATGTCCTTCTCTTGTTTCGGGTCTTTGCGATAGATGTGCTGCGTGACGGTCTCGTCGAGGGAGATGGGCACGACCATCTTGTTGTTGTACGGGCTCAGCTCAGCCTGCTGCGTCCACTTCACCTTGCCTACATCCGTGCTGTCGAGCTCCTTGACCTTATAGTCGTTCAGCGCCATCGACAACTTCTGGTACTTATTGTACATGTAGTAATCATGGTTCTCGAGCTTGGTGTCCTTCTTGGCCTCGATGACACGCTTCATGAGCTCGATGGCAGGATTGTCCTTGCGGACATAGCGTTTCCTCTCTGCCTTGATGACAACTTCCCCGAGCTGCTTCGTGTCGGGCTTCAGCTTAATGGTGAGGCGGCTGGGCGTGGCCTTTGTGATGTTCACCGTCTCCGACTTATATCCCATACAAGAGAAGACGAGAGTGGCGCCGTTGATACGGGCAATTGAGAAGAGCCCGTCCAGGTCGGCTATGGTAGAAGTCTTGTGGTCTTTGTAACTTACGCCTGCCAATGAAAGGCTGTCACCGGTGGAAGCATCAAGGATGAGACCGGTAATCTTCTGGCCCAGCACATTCATGGAGAAAGCCAGAAGCAGAGCAAAGGTTGCAAAGAGTTTTCTTCTCATATATTATCTGTTATCTTTCTTTGTCTTGCGTAATCTTGCTGCACGTCTCGAAAGCCGTCATTGTGACGCCCTCGATGCCGGGCAGGATAATGCTCTGTCCTGTGAGCAACAGGTTGGGAAGCGGCGTCCCCACAGAATGGAAACTGAGCATTGATGTGCGGCAGTCCTTTCGCATGCCGAAGGCCCCTCCTTCGGGGCTTCCCAAATAGTCGCGATAGGTGAGAGGCGTGCTGGTATAGCACTGCTCCACCATATCGTGGAGGCTGGGGATGTATTGCTCTGCCAATGCCAAGCATTGCTCGGTCTTGCGCTGGCAGAAGGCTTTGTAGGCGTCGCCTCTATGCCCCACCCTTGTCTCTGACCAGGCTTGGCATTCGTGCCAAGGCATAGGGGTGAGCAGGTCGATTTGTCTCAGACGGTCCGAGCCGTCTTCCGGAACTCTTGCGCTTATCATGACTCCCTTCACGGGGTCGTTCTCCTCGGTCATCGTCCAGACATTCGGCTCGTTATAGACGAAGACATTGTGGGCGAAGTAGCGCAAGGCACCGGGTTTTATGCTGAGCTGTGCCGTGAACATGCCGCAGGTGTTCTCTGCTGTCTGCATCCTTCTGCGGAAGGCCTTGCGGACTGACGGACACTCCTCGAGCAATTGGCATAGCACGGCGGGATGGATGTCGGAGATGAAGCACTCTGCTTTGTAGCACTGCCCGTCGGCACAAGTCGCGCTTATGATGCGGCCTTCTGCCTCTGTCAGGCGTACCACTCTGCTGTTCGTGCGCACCTCGCCGCCTGCCTCGCTAATAGTCTCTATGAGCTTGTTCACCAGCAGATTGCCGTCGCCTTGGAGCCGCCAGCTGCTCTCGATGTAGCTGGAGCAGGTGTGGGCGAAGTTGAACAGCGGGAGCGATTCGCGCCGAAGCTCGGTCTTCATGGCAGCAGCGCTGACCACGTTCACCAGCAACTCGTCCGAGAAGGTCTGGCAGAGGTAGTCGTAAGCGCAGACATCCATATCTGCCACTGTGATGTTCTGCAGTCGCCCGACATAGCTTTGAAGGGCTTCGCGCTGATGGGGAAAGTCCTTGGCCAGTCCTTCGGCGAACGCTTCGTAGCCTTGATGAAAGGCAAAGTGCCGACCGCCAATAATGACGTGGTCGAAGTCTTCGTCCATCCTTTGCCACGGTAGGTCGAGCAGTCCGAGCTCTTCGAATGCGTCGTGCATCTTCTGCCCAGGAGCAAGCCCGCCTACATAGTGCAGTCCTGTATCGTAATGCAGTCCGCCTCTGCGGAAACTTTGCATGCAGCCGCCCGGTTGATTGGAGCCTTCAAGCACAAGCACCTTAAGCCCGCGCTTGGCAAGCAGTGCCCCGCACTCCAGTCCGCCCAGTCCGCTGCCGATAATCAGGACGTCATAGTTCATAGTCCATAGTCCATAGTTCACAGTCCACAGCTGTAGGGTGTTAGGGCATAGCCTAACTATGAACTATGGACTTTGAACTCTTAACTATTTCTGGTGCTGCTCGATGTAATCGTAGAGCTGGGCAAAGGTCTTGATATTGGGAAGCTCAGCCTTTGAGATGAGCACGCCGTACTTTGTCTGTACGATGCCAATGAGGTCGACGAGGCTCAGACTGTCGAGTTCGAGTGTCTGGTAGATGGGGGCATCGGGAGTGATTGCCGACTCATCGATTTCAAACTCTTCTGCCAGTTCGGCATTGATCTCAGCAATGATTTCTTCTCTTGTCATATTCTACTGTTTTGGTTAGTGATTTATATTGTCTTTCCTTTTTTTTATACATTCTTCACGATGATGGTGGAGTTGGTGCCGCCGAAGCCGAAGCTGTTGGAGAGGAACATGTCGAAGTGTGTCTCCTTCGTTTCGGGCAGGACGTTGATGCAGGCTGTCTCTTCGTCGGGCTTCTCGAAGTTGATGTTGCCGGCGATGAAGCCGTTCTTCATCATGAGGGTTGAGTAGATGATTTCGCTGGCGCCTGCCATCCACATCTCGTGTCCTGTCTGGCTCTTTGTGGAGGTGACGGGCACGGTGCGTTCGCCGAAGAGTTGTGCGATGGCTTGTGCTTCGCGACGGTCGCCGATGACGGTGCTGGTGGCGTGTGCGTTGATGTAGCCTATCTGCTTTGGGTCGACGCCGCCGTTGCGGAGGCAGAGTTCAAGTGAGCGTGCGGGGCCTGCCACGTTGGGTGTGGAGATGTGGTCGCCGTTGCCGGAGAAGCCCCAGCTTACGATCTCGGCGATGATGTTGGCGCCGCGCTTGACGGCATGCTCGTAGCTTTCGAGTATGACGGTTGCGCCGCCTCCGCTTGGCACAAGGCCGTCGCGGCTGGCATCAAAGGGGCGGCTGGCTTTCTCGGGCTCGTCTTCGCGGATGGAGAAGGCCTGTATGCCGTCGAAGGATGCGATGCCGTACATGTTGTTCTCCTCTGCGCCGCCGCATACCACGCAGTCCTGCAGGCCTTGCGAGATGAGCAGTGCGGCGAGGCCTATGCTCTGCGAGCCTGATGCACAGGCTGCGGAGGCGGTGAGGTTGATGCCGCGAAGCTTGAAGAGGCACGCCAGGTTCATGGTGATATTCGAGTTCATGCTTTGGAAGATGGCGCCGCTGCCGCAAGCCACTGTGCTGTTTGCCTGGCGGAACTTGTCGAGGCTCTGCATTGTGGCTTCTGCTACGGAGTCGTTGCCGTAGATGATGCCCACTTCGTGTGTGTTGAGGTAATCCTCGTCGATGCCGGCGTGTTCGAGGGCTTGCTTGGTGGCGATGTAGCCGTACATAGCCTCTTCGGGCATGAAGTTGCGGAGGTTGCGGGGAACGTAGGGCTTGAGGTCAACCTTGGGGACGTTGCCCACGAGTGCCGAGCGGAAGCCGGCGTCTTTGCGTTCCTGGCTGAAGATGATGCCACTCTTGCCTTGGTAGAGTGCGTCGCGCACCTCGTCGAGGCTTGTTCCGATGCAGGACCATATGCCCATGCCTGTTATTACTACCCTATTCATCTGCTTATTTTTCTTTTTACGATTTACGGTTTTTGTTTATTCTATTTCCTTGCTGAAGCAGCGGCGGCGCTTGTATATTATCGGATTGAGCACCTTCCACTGTGACAGCACCTTCGAGTTGTTTTCGAGCATCGGCCCGGTCTCGGCCCACTCGAACCCCATCTCGTTGAAGATAGGGATGAGGTCGGCAAAGAGCAGTGCGTTGACTCCCAGTGCCTGCCATTCGGGGTGAACGGCTATGAGGAGCAGCTCCACTTCTTCCTCGTGCTTGAACTTGAGTGCCCGCAGCAGGTGGAACCATCCCCAGGGGAAGAGGTGTCCGCCCGACTTCTGGAGGGCTCTCGACAGGTTGGGCATCGTCACGCTGCAGGCTATGAGGTTCCCCTCGCTGTCCTCTACCATGGGAAGCATCCTAAGGTCGAGCATGCTGATGTATTCGTTGACGAAAGCGTCGGCCTCCTCGTCGGAGTGGGGCGTGTAGCCGAAGAGCTGTTTGTAGGACTCGTTGAGGAGCCGGAATATCTTGCGTCCGTAGCCGTTCTTGAAGACGTCGTCGTGTGTGAGTTTCCTGACCTTCAGCCCGTACATCTCGCTCACGAGTTTCTGCGCTCTGGCAAAGCGTTCGGGCACTTCGGCGGGCACCTTCACCCTGGCCTGCACCCAGTCCACTTCCTTGCCGAAGCCGAGCCTTTCCAGGTGCTCGGGATAGTAGGGAGGGTTGTAGATGGTGATGGAAGAGCCCAGCTTGTCGAAGTCCTCCACGAGCATACCCTCTTTGTCGAAGTCGGAGATGCCGAGCGGACCCTGGATGGAGTCCATGCCCTTCTCCTTGCCCCACGCCTCTACGGCCTTCAGCAGGGCAGCGGAAACGTCGGCGTCATCGACAAACTCTATCCAGCCGAAGCGGACACAGCTGCCTTTCCATGTCTCGTTTGCCTTATGGTTGATGATGCCCACGATGCGTCCGACGGGCTCTCCCGTCTCGCTGTAGGCCACGAAGGCCTTTACGTCGCAATGTCCGAGCCCAGGGTTGTGGCTTGGGTCGAACCAGCCACGCACGTCCTTCTCCAGGTCGGGCACATAGCACGAATTGCCTTTGTAGATCTTCCCCGGAAGCTCCACGAAGTCGGTCATCTCGCGTTTCGTCTCGACTGCTTTTATGGTGCAACTCATGCCTTTATTATTATTGTACGTGCGCGCATAGTGCGCACTAATCGGCTGCAAAAGTACAAAATTATATCCGAAAAAGCACTATTTTGGTCATTAAAAATGCGTTATTGTTCCCTTTTTCGTAAGAGAATGAGTGTTTTTGCGTAATGAAAGACAAAAAAGGAACTATAAAAGAGAACTTTTCCCAAGGAAACGCCTTCCGGAATTCAAGCCAAAAGGCTTCAAAACGACACATTAAAAGCGGATTTTCTCGAAGCGATGGCTAACTGTCTAATACAGAGCGGTTTCCATTTCCGCTGGGAGGCATCGCAAACGCCGCCTGCGGCGATGGCAATCCCCGCGTGCGGCGATGGGCATTTCCGCGTGCGGCGTTGGCCATCCCCGCACGCGGCGTTTTTCATGCCCCCATGAGGGCACAAAAAGCACCTTGTTTCCACCCCACCCCTACCCCTCCCCTTCTGGGAATGGGAGGGGAGTTGCGGCGCATCCTCTCCGCCCCTCTAAGGGGAGGAGTGGCCGAAAGCCTGGAAGGCTTTACTTTGAGTAACCGAGGGCAGCGCCCCCGGTATCAGCGAATCGGCTGCACCTTGCTGCCTGGAAGGCAGTACGATGTTTGGCTATGGGTACTGCCTTTCAGGCAGGACCGGCGAGGAGCTCTTTCTGTCCGAGGGCTTCACCCTCGGTTACTCATAGTAGAGCCTTCCAGGCTCCAATCGCAGCCCTCGGTTTTTTCATGTTTAGCCTCACACGCCCCAAAAGTCTCTGTCATGCCACCTCCCATACCATAGTCACAAAAAAAGCCTTCCCTTTTGGCGATGGGAAGGCTTGATGGTATCGGGAGAGACTGGGCTTATTCCTCTGTCTTCTCTGGTGCTGCGGGAGTTTCGGCTTGTTCCGGTGCTGCGGGAGCCTCGTTCTCCTCGGCCACTTCCTCCGGAGCGTCGAGGAGCCTGATCTTCTGGGCCAGGAGGTTGAGCTCGTCGCGGAGCTTATCCACCTTCTTGTTCATGGCCTCTACCAGCGAGTTGCCCTTCTTGCTGCCCGCGTTGAGGAAGCCTATGTTGTTCTCGTAGGTCTTGATTTCGGCCAGCATGCGCTCGTAGGCACGCTGCATCCTCTGGCGCTCGTTGTCGAGAGAACCGCCGGCACTCTCCACCCTTGCTGCGAGATTCTTGCGGAAGTTGTTGAGCCTGCGCTTTGCCTGGCTCACTCCGTAAGCATCGTATATCTTGTCGCAAAGGCCGCGATATTCCTTGTAGAGGGTCTCCTTGTCGCGGAAGGGCACGTGGCCCACTTCGCTCCACTTCTGCTGCAGCTCCTTGACCTGCTGGATGACATTCTCGCCCTCGGTCTCGGCAAGCTGCTTCAGCTGCTCGATGATGCCGAGCTTCTGCTCCTTGTTGGCCTTCTCCTCGCTGCGGACATCGGCCGTAGCTGCCTGGCGAGCCTCAAAGAAATGGTCGCAGGCTGTGGTGAAGCGCTTCCAGAGATCTTCGCTGTACTTGCGGGGCACGGTGCCTATCTCCTTCCATTGCTTCTGAAGATTGATGAGGACATCGCCCGTAGAGCGCCAGTCGGTGCTTTCCATGAGCGCCTCGGCTTTTTCCACCAGCTCCTTCTTCTTGGCGAGGTTCGTGTTGAGTTCCTCCTTGATGCCCTTGAAGAAGGCATTCTTCTTCTCGAAGAAAGTGTCGCAACCCTGGCGGAAACGCTCGAAGATGGCGTTGTTCATCTTCTGCGGAGCAAAGCCGATGGTCTTCCACTCAGCCTGGAGATCCTTAATCTTCTGTGTGATGCCGTCCCAGTCGGCAAACGTCTTGAGGCCTTCCGTATCGAAGGCTTCGAGCTGTTCGCACAGAGCGGTCTTCTTCGTGAGGTTCTCCTCCTCGCGAGCCTTGATGGCATCGAAGTAAGCCTGGTGTTTCTTGTTGATGACTGTAGAAGCTTCCTTGAACTTTGCCCATACGTCTTCGCGGATTTCCTTGGCCACGGGACCCGTCTCCTTCCACTCCTGATGGAGCGTCTGCAACTGGTTGAAAGCCTGCAGCACGTCGGGATTCTCAGCAAGCGCCTCTGCCTGCTGGATGAGACGCATCTTGGTCTCGAGGTTTTTGCGGAAGTCGTAGTCGCGCAGCTCGTGTCCGAGCTTCAGCAGGTCATAGTACTGTTCTATGTAGAGCTGGTAGTTCTTCCATAGCTCGGTGGCGCGCTCGGCAGGCACCGCCTTTATCTCCTTCCACTCGGCCTGCAGGGCCTTGAACTCGTCGAAGTTCTTGTTGGCTTCCTCGGGGGTAGAGGCGAGCTGCTGGATGCGCTCCAGTATCTCGAGCTTGCGCTTCAGGTTCTCCTGTTTCTGCCTTTCCAGTGTTTCCTGGATGGCGGCGCGGCGCTCGCGGATGGTCTGCATCGCTTCGCGGAAAGCAGGCTCCGATGCATCCGGCTCCGGCATGAACTTCTCCTGCTCGCCGCCTGCCTCGACAAAAGCCTTGAAGGCTTCCTGCACTTCGGCGTTGTGGAACTTATAGAAGAGCTGCTTCAGGAGAGCCAACTCGGTCTTGTCGCCAGCCTCGCCGCTCAGGGCGATTTCCTTCACTCTAGCCACAACCTCTTCCTTCGTCTGGAAGACTTGTTCAGCGACGTGCTGCTCGGCTTCCGTCACCTCTGCGTCGGGCTCGGCTTCCGCTGCCTCAGGCTCGGCGGCTTCCGCTTCGGGCTCTGCCGCTGCCTGCTCGGCTACCGGCTCTTCCTGCTTGGCCTCAGGCTCTGCCTGTGCTGCCGCGGGTTCCGCTACTTGTTCTTCAACTTGTTCTTTTGTAATCTCAGAAGACTGCTCAAGGGCAGTAGTTTCTAGTTCGTCAGTCATAATTGTTTAATCTATTAAGGTATAGTGGTCGCAAAGTAAGTAAAAAAAGCCCTAACCTGCAAGGAAAGGGCTTGTTTTTTATCTCATAATTCAAAAATCCATTATGAATTGGGAGTTATGAATTGTGATTTGGCATCTAAATCCACGTTTTACGCTTGAAATACCACATAAAGAGGACGGTCACCACGATTGACAGCACGAGTGCGAGCGGGAAGCCCCATGAGGCTGTCTCCATGCCGTTCACCAGATTCATGCCGAAGAGGCTGGCGATGAGGGTCGGGAACATGAGGATAATGCTGATGCTGGTGAGCATCTTCATGACCGAGTTCATGTTGTTGTTGATGAGGTTGGCGTAAGTGTCCATCGTGGAGTCGAGGATGTTGGCATAGATGTTCGTGGTCTCGCGGGCCTGGCTCATCTCGATGCCGACGTCCTCTATCATATCTGCATCCAGCTCGTCGATGGGCAGCTTGAACTTGAGCTTCGAGAGCAGGTTCTCGTTGCCACGGATGGATGTGACGAAGTAGGTGAGGCTGTCCTGCAAACGGCTCAGGGCTATCAGGTCTGTGTTGCTTATCTTCCGGTCGAGGTTCTGTTTGGCCTTGTCTATGCGGGAACTTATTTGTTTCAGGTGCTTCAGGTACCACACGGCACAGCAGAGGAACAGACGGAATATCATGTCCACGTTATCCACGAAGCCCAGCCCTCGCTTCTGCTGATAGGAGACGAAGTCGATCATCATGTTTGTCTCGAAGTTGCAGACTGTGATGAGCACATCGCCCTTCATGATGATACCGAGCGGGATAGTGGTGTAGGGCGTACGGCTCTTGTTCTCTTTTACATACGGGATACGGAGGATGATGAGCACCCAGCCTTCGTCGATGTCGTAACGGGCTCTCTCGTCCGTATCGGCAATGTCGCCAATGTAGTAGTCAGGGATTTTGAGCGTTTGCTCCAGGAAGTTCACATCTTCCTGTGTGGGGCAGGTGACTTGCACCCAGCAGCCGGGCTGCCATTCTTCAATGGTGCGCAGACCATTCGAAGTGTTCCAGTAAGTTCGCATCCTTTTGTTCCTCCTCTTTTTTAGGTCGGGGCACATGCACATAATCTTCAGGCTCCCTTTGGAGCGTGCATGGCGATGCAGACTCCGGAGCGCTAAGAATCGTAATTATCCGCGTGATAGTCGTCCATTGATGTTTGAAAAATTGAAAAATTGTACAGTTAAAAGGCCGGAAGGCCAATGCCTTGCCTTTATTGTTTGCGGGTGCAAAGGTACGACTTATAATTGGAATTACAAAATCCTCAATCCAAAAATTTTTCTTTTTTTTGAAGAAGCGCACCTCTCCCCCGTCCGGAGCGCAGCATCCCGCCTCCTGCGTAAGTGCCTGATACTGAGGGGACGGATATCCCCCTTAGGGGCATTGAAAAACGCCGCGTGCGGCGATTGCAATTTCCGCGTGCGGCGTTTTCAAGGTTGGGCTACCCGGACTCGAACCAGGAAAGGCAGGACCAGAATCTGCAGTGTTACCATTACACCATAGCCCAATTTTGAAGCTTTTCTTTCGAAATGCGCTGCAAAGGTATGGCTTTTTTACAAACTCACCAAATAAATTGCCAAAAAAATCTTAATATTATTGAATAATGGACTATAAACTATGCAGTATGAACTAAAATTTCGTATCTTTGCAGCCAATTAGGAGTACTATACATTATATTATATATTGCGAATGAAGAAAAAGAAGAACGAGTTGGTAGAAGCTATTGTTGAAGGATTGCAGGATAAAAAAGGGCGCGACATCGTGGTGGCCGACCTCACGGGGATAACCGACGCCGTCTGCCGCTATTTCGTCATCTGCTCAGGCGGTTCGCCCCAACAGGTGCAGGCACTCGCCCACTCTGTAGGCGACACCTGTCGGGAGAAGGTCGCCGCCAAACCCCTGGCCGTGAGCGGACTGAACAACGCCTTCTGGGTAGCGATGGACTTTGCCGACGTCATCGTACACATCTTCCTGCCCGAACACCGCTCGTTCTACGACATCGAACACCTCTGGGCCGATGCCGACCTCCAAAGCATCCCTAACCTCGACTGACCATGAGCAACGACAAGAATAGCGCACCCAAAAAGAACAACAGCAAGAACAAGAAACAGGGACCGCAGTTCAGCCTGACCTGGATCTACCTCATCATAGCCGTCACCCTCGGCTACCTGTTCATGAGCGGCGACAGCACCCTCCTTTCCGGCTCCACTTCGCGGAACGCCACCTACAGCCAGTTCAAGAGTTATGTGGAGCAGGGCTACGCATCCCGCATCGTGGTCAACAAGAACGAAGGGGCGCTGCAGATGTACGTCGAACCAGCCCACATCCGCGATGTCTTCAAGGAGCAGAAAGTGAACCAGGGCACGCGGCCGTACATCGTGGTGCAGGTGCCGTCGGCCGACAAGCTCGAGGACTTCATCAGCGAACAGCAGGCGCTCGAGAACTTCAAGGGCGAGATAGAATACCGCCAAGGCGAGGACGACTTCATGCACTTCTTCTGGAGCTTCGGCCCCCTCATCCTCATCGTCTTCTTCTGGATATTCCTCATGCGGCGCATGAGTGGAGGAGGCAGTGACGGCGGAGGCCCGATGGGCATCTTCAGCGTAGGCAAGAGCCGAGCCAAGCTCTTTGAGAAAGACGACGAGAACAAGGTGACCTTTGCCGATGTGGCAGGGCAGGAAGGCGCAAAGCTCGAGGTGCAGGAAATCGTGGAGTTCCTCAAGAACCCGAAGCGCTACACAGACCTGGGCGGCAAGATACCCAAAGGCGCACTCCTCGTAGGCCCTCCCGGAACAGGCAAGACGCTGCTTGCCAAAGCAGTTGCCGGGGAAGCCGACGTGCCCTTCTTCAGCATGTCGGGCAGCGACTTCGTCGAAATGTTTGTCGGCGTCGGCGCAAGCCGCGTTCGCGACCTCTTCCGGCAGGCGAAGGAGAAGGCGCCTTGCATCATCTTCATCGACGAAATCGATGCCGTTGGCCGTGCCCGCAGTCGCGGCGTGCAGGTCGGGGCAAACGACGAGAGGGAAAGCACGCTCAACCAACTCCTCACCGAGATGGACGGCTTCGGGACAAACAGCGGCGTCATCATCATGGCTGCCACCAACCGAGCCGACATCCTCGACAAAGCCCTGCTGCGTGCCGGACGCTTCGACCGTCAGATACATGTCGAGCTGCCCGACGTGAACGAACGCAAGGCTATCTTCCAGGTTCACCTCAAGCCTATCAAGACCGACGATTCGCTCGACATCGACTTCCTGGCCCGCCAGACACCCGGCTTCAGCGGTGCCGACATTGCAAACGTCTGCAACGAGGCGGCTCTCATCGCTGCCAGAAACGATAAGAAAGCCGTGGACAAGGACGACTTCCTGGCTGCTGTGGACCGCATCATCGGCGGCCTCGAGAAGAAGACCAAGGTGATGACTGCCGACGAGAAGCGCGCCATCGCCATCCACGAGGCAGGCCACGCCACCATCAGCTGGCTCCTCCGATACGCCAATCCGCTCGTCAAGGTCACCATCGTGCCTCGTGGCCGTGCCCTTGGCGCCGCCTGGTACCTGCCCGAGGAGCGCCAGATAACGACACGCGAACAGCTGCTCGACGAGATGTGCGCCACGCTGGGAGGACGTGCGGCGGAGGAACTGTTCTGCGGTCAAATCAGCAGCGGCGCCATGAACGACCTGGAGCGCGTCACAAAGCAGGCTTACAGCATGATAACCTACATGGGCATGAGCGACAAGCTGCCCAACCTCTGCTACTACGACAACCAGGAGTATGGCTTCCAGCGCCCGTATTCCGAGGCAACGGCACAGCTCATCGACGAAGAGACGAAAGCCATGATTGCCGGACAATACGCTCGGGCCAAGGACATCCTGCAGAAGAACGCAGAAGGCCACGCAGCCCTCGCACAGCTGCTCGTAGAGCGGGAAGTCATCTTCGCAGAGGATGTGGAACGCATCTTCGGCCCCCGTCCCTGGGCAAGCCGCACGGAAGAACTGCTGACAGAAGAGAACAAAGAGAACAACGAAACCCCCGAAAACAACAAAGCCTCGCAACAACGAAACCTCCGTAATAACGAGATAACGACATAACGTTATAACGAAAGAAACCACCATGCGCAATCTCATCATCCGCACCCTGACTGGTGCCATCTATGTGCTGCTTTTGGTAGGCTGCACCGTCTATAGTCCCGTCAGTGCCTTCTTCTTCTTTGCCATCGTAGCTGCGGCAACGCTGTGGGAGTTCGGCACGCTGATGAACACACATGTCGGCGCCAAGATGCCCCGTCCCATCAACGCGATGGCAGGCGTCGTGCTGGTGGCAGCCGTCTGGCTCAGCGCCATCGCCAGTCCGCAGACACCACGGATGTTCTCCCTCTACGGGCTCCTGATGCTCTACATCATCATCAGCGAGCTCTATCGCAAGGCCGACAATCCCCTGAAGAACTGGGCGCTTTGCTTTGCCTCGCAGCTCTACATCGCTGTTCCCTTTGCGCTGCTCCCCCTGCTCAGCATCGTCTATGACGAGACGGCAAGCAGCATGGTTTACAATTGGATATACCCGCTCGCCCTCTTCATCTTCCTTTGGGTGAACGACACCTTCGCCTACCTCTGCGGCTGCACGCTTCAGAAGTACATTCCCGCCAAGCTCTTCCCCCGCATCTCGCCCAAGAAATCGTGGATAGGAAGCATCGGCGGCGGACTCTTCACGCTGCTGGCCGCGGTCATCATCTGGTGGTGGCAGCCCGACACGATGCCCCTGCTGCGGTGGCTCGGCTTTGCCCTCGTGGTCATAGTGTTCGGCACATGGGGCGACCTCGTAGAGAGCCTCATCAAACGCCAGCTGGGCATCAAGGACAGCGGCCACATCCTGCCGGGCCACGGCGGCATGCTCGACCGCTTCGACAGCGCCCTGCTCGTCATCCCCGCCTCTGTCATCTACTTCATCCTCACATAAGGAAAAACCGAGCGAAGCGGAAGGCCATCTCCCACCAGCCATCCCCCGTCCTTGAAACGCAGGCTGCGTCTCCACATGCACAGACTGCGACTGTCGGCATGCAGCCTGCATTTGCCCGTCCGCACCCTGCATTTATACGGCGCCATGTGCCCAAACATCAATAATAACAGCCGAAAAGAAAAATTTCTTCACGCTTTATTCTGTTTTCTCTGATTTTTTTCTTACCTTTGCAGCCGCAATTGGCGAATTGCATTGCATTAGGCCCAGATGGTGGAATTGGTAGACACGAGGGACTTAAAATCCCTTGGCCAGTGATGGCCGTACGGGTTCGATTCCCGTTCCGGGCACATGCAAAGGAAAGCCCCTTGACCGCAAAGTCAGGGGGCTTATTCTTTGGCACCCGAAACAGCCTGCCGGACTGTTCAGTTTTTCGTTCAGTAACAGCACATCAAACAGCATGTTGCACCATTCCGGCAGCAACAGACACGACATCACTCTGCGCTAACTTTGTCAACATTTCGGGCTCAGTTATCAACAAAAGCATGCACTTATCAACACTCTAAGCATTCTGCTTAGGCAAAATAGCGGCTGTTTCAGACTTTTGTCGTATATTTGCAGACATAAATATGACAACCGACTACCGACAACGGACAACGGACATTCACTCTGGAGACTGCCAACACCAGTCCATTGTCTGTTGACTGTTGTCCGTTGTCGAATTAAAAGAAAGGAAACATGAGCAAAACAATAGCAATAGTCAACCAGAAGGGCGGCGTGGGCAAAACCACGACGAGCATGAACCTCGCTGCCTCTCTCGCCACTCTCGAAAAGAAAGTACTCCTCATCGACGCTGACCCGCAGGCCAATGCCTCGAGCGGTATGGGCGTGGATGTCAATAAGCTGGACAACTCCATCTACAACGCATTGCTCGGCCAGGTCGGCATCAAGGACATCATCTACACGACCGACATCGAAGGGCTCGACATCGTGCCTTCCCACATCAACCTCGTCGGAGCAGAAATAGAACTGCTGAACATCAAGAACCAGGAGCGTGTGATGAAAGACACGATACAGCCCATCGTGAAAGACTACGACTACATCCTCATCGATTGCAGCCCCAGCCTCGGCCTCATCACAGTGAATGCGCTCACCGCAGCCGACAGCGTCATCATCCCCGTTCAGTGCGAGTACTTCGCCCTGGAGGGCATCAGCAAGCTGCTCAACACGATAAAGATTGTCAAGACCCGCATGAACCCGCGCCTCGAGATAGAGGGCTTCCTGCTGACGATGTACGACAGCCGCCTCCGCCTTGCCAATCAAATCTACGAGGAAGTGAAGCGACACTTCCGCGAACTGGTGTTCAAGACAGT
The DNA here is from genome assembly GCA_017428785.1 of Bacteroidaceae bacterium. Classification (GTDB taxonomy): domain Bacteria; phylum Bacteroidota; class Bacteroidia; order Bacteroidales; family Bacteroidaceae; genus Physcousia. The sequence continues at coordinate 16,783 of JAFRQD010000018.1, read as the reverse complement.
CATCCAGCGCAACGTCAAGCTCAGCGAAGCCCCGAGCCATGGCGTCCCGGCCATCCTCTACGATGCCGACGCAACAGGCTCGAAAGCCCACCTGGCGCTGGCACAGGAGATAATCGCAAAGGAGAAAAAACAATAGGAGCAAGGGGCAAGGAGCAAGAGAATATATATTGGAAGAATACGCCAACAAAACGGTATTCTCCTGCCCCTCGCCCCTCGCCCCAAAATAAAAAACCAGTACTTATGGCCATAAAGAAGAAATATCAAGGACAGGCTTTGGGCAGAGGGCTCGATGCCTTGCTCCAGACAGACGGGATACAGACAAGCGGCTCGTCGAACCTCTCGGAAGTGAGAATGGACGACATCCAGCCGAATCCCAACCAGCCCCGAAGTGAGTTCGACGACGACTCTCTGCAGGAACTCGCCAACAGCATCCGCCAAATCGGCCTCGTGCAGCCCATCACACTTCGCGACATGGGCGACGGAACCTACATCATCATCGCAGGCGAACGCCGCTGGCGGGCTTGTCAGCGAGTCGGCCTCACGACCATTCCCGCCTACATCCGCACAGTGGACGACGAGAACATGCTCGAGATGGCACTCGTGGAGAACATCCAACGCGAGGACCTCACAGCGATTGAGGTGGCGCTGGCCTACCAGAAACTCATCGAAGGCTACACTCTCACACAGGACCAGCTCAGCGAGAAAGTAGGCAAGAACCGTGCCACCATCGCCAACTACCTGCGCCTCCTCAAGCTGCCTGCAAGCGTGCAGATGGCATTGAGAAACAGAGAAATCGACATGGGACACGCCCGCGCTCTCCTCTCTATCTCCGACCCCAAGGCCCAGCTCAAGGTCTTCTCCGAAATGAAGAAAGGCCGCATGAGCGTCCGCCAGATAGAGAACATGGGCAAGCTGCTCAGCGAAGGCGGCTCCATAAAGACCAAGACGGGCAACCGCATCCGCCAGAAAGGCTCCAACCTCAGCGCCGACTACAACCTTCTCAGAGAAGGCTTGAGGAAGATCTTCAAGACAAAAGTGGAGATGACCTGTTCCGAGAAAGGCAAAGGGAAGATAAGCATCCCCTTCGCCAACGAGGCAGAACTGGAGCGCATCATCGAAATGCTCGAAAAGCTCCAAGCCTAAATGACTCCACGACACACACTCCTCCTCTGGCTGGCACTGTTCCTTGCCCCCTGCTCCCTGCTCCATATATCGGCGCAGGAAGAGAAGAGTGTGCTCAGAAAAGAAACCATCCGAACGGCAAGAAACGCAGACACTCTTGTCGTCGATACGGCTTCGCTCCTCACCATCAGCGACAACCTGATGAAGGGAATACGGGCTCACCGCGACCTCGCAACCTTCAAGCCCGACCCCATACGGGCCATGTGGCTGGGCCTTGTCCTGCCAGGAGCCGGACAGATCTACAACCGTAAGTACTGGAAGTTGCCCATCGTCTATGGAGGCTTCCTCGGTTGCGTCTATGCGCTCACCTGGAACGGACAGATGTTCTCCGACTACTCTCAGGCCTTCCTCGACATCATGGACAGCGACCCGAGCACGAAAAGCTACGAGAAGATGCTGCCTCCAAGATATGACATCACAGGCAAAGAAGAGCGCTTCAAAGGCATCTTCAAGAGCAAGAAGGACACGTTCCGCAGGTTTCGCGACCTCAGCATCTTCGCCTTCGGAGGCGTCTACCTGCTTTCCGTCATCGATGCCTACGTCGATGCTGAACTCTCCACCTTCGACATCTCGCACGACCTGAGCCTCGAGATACAGCCCACCATCATCGAGACCGGACGCTTCGACATGAACATGCGAACCACAACTCCTGCCGTACAATGCGTCCTCAACTTCTAAACAGCGTCGAAAGGTTAGAGATTATAGATTAGATAATAGAGATTATAACCTTGAACAACAAGATATGAACAATAAGATATTAAGCATCCTCCTGTTTTACCTCTTCGCCTTTTCACCTCTTCACCTCTTAATGGCACAGGAAGAGAACGACTACGAAAACTACATCGAGGACGCAACCCTTGAACTTCCTGAAGGAATGCAATTGCAAGAGATAGACAGCCTTTTGGCTGATTGGCAGACACGCAACTTCCTTTCCTTCGACGAAGCCTGCGAAACGACAGGAGAGAACCCTGAGTTCGATGCGCAAACCTACGCCCATCGCCTCAGCCGACTGCCCAATGTCATCGAGATGCCCTACAATAATGTGGTGCAGAAGTACATCGACCTCTATAGCGGCCGCCTCCGCAACTCTGTTGCCGTGCTGCTCGGAAGGGGCAACTTCTACAATCCCATCTTCGAGGAGGCACTCGAAAGCTATCAGGTTCCCCTGGAGCTGAAGTACTTGCCCATCATCGAGAGCGCCCTCAACCCCACCGCCGTCAGCCGGGCAGGAGCGGTCGGGTTGTGGCAATTCATGATAACGACAGGCAAGCAATACGGCCTCGAGGTGACAAGCCTCATCGATGAACGCCGCGACCCCATCAAGGCAAGCTACGCCGCTGCCCGCTATCTGCGCGACCTCTACGACATCTTTGGCGACTGGTCGCTGGCGATTGCTGGCTACAACTGCGGGCCGAACAACATCACAAAGGCTATCAAGAGGGCTGGAGGCGCCAAGGATTATTGGACCATCTACCCGTACTTGCCCTCTGAGACGCGAGGCTATGTGCCTGCCTTCATTGCCGCAAACTACATCATGAACTACTACTGCGACCACAACATCTGCCCCGTCAACACCACACTTCCCCAGGGAACAGACACGATACAAGTCAACAAGAATGTCCGCATGGAACGCATCGCAGAACTCTGCAGCATCAGCCAGGAAGAGCTCAAGGCACTCAATCCGCAGTATCGCACCACGCTTATTCCTGGCGACAACCAACCTTGCACGCTTCGCATGCCCACCTCTGCCATCAATGCCTTCATCGAGGCCGGCGACTCCATCTATGTCCCGCCTACGGAAGTGGCTGCACAGATTGACGTTCCTGTCGTGGAGCAACCTCGAGGGAAGAAGAGCAAAGGAAGCGGGAAAGCCAAGTATGCTACCGTTCGCAACGGCGACACCTTGGGCGCAATAGCAAGAAGGAACGGCACTACAGTTGCCCATCTCAGGCGACTCAACGGCATCAGAGGCAACACAGTCTATGCCGGACGAAAGATTAGAGTGAAATAAGAGTTCTGGCGTTATAACGTTAAGACGTTGAAGAGTTAAAAGGCTAAACTTTAAGGGTTCGGGCATTATGGAAGACATTAACCTTCGGGAAACAGGAGACGAGAAGATGGTTGCCGATGCCTATCAGCATTTGATAGACACTTACCTGGCATCGCATCACCGCAAGCACACCGAAATCATCGACAAGGCGTTCAACTTCGCAAAGGAAGCACACAAAGGCGTCCGTCGGCTTTCCGGCGAGCCATACATCATGCACCCCATCGCCGTGGCACAGATTGCGTGCGAGGACATCGGCCTGGGCAGTACCGGCATCTGCTCGGCGCTCTTGCATGATGTGGTAGAGGATACGGACTATACGGTCGAGGACATCGCCAACATCTTCGGCCCGAAGATAGCGCAGATTGTAGATGGACTGACCAAGATATCCGGCGGCATCTTCGGCGACAAAGCGTCGGTGCAGGCCGAGTCCTTCAAGAAGTTGCTGCTCACGATGAGCGAAGACATCCGCGTCATCCTCATCAAGATATCCGACCGGCTGCACAACATGCGCACCCTGGGCAGCCAACTGCCCGGAAAGCAGTACAAGATTGCTGGCGAGACGCTCTACATCTACGCTCCCCTGGCTCATCGCCTCGGCCTGAACAAAGTGAAGGAGGAACTTGAGGACCTCAGTTTCAAGTACGAGCATCCCGAGGAATACAAGGCCCTTCAGGAGCAGCTCGAAGGCATACGCGAGCACTTGACGACTATCTTCGACCAGTTCACGGCGCCCATCAGGCAGGAACTCGACAAGGCGGGCATCAAGTACGAAATCAAGGCGCGCTTCAAAAAGCCCTACAGCATCTGGACGAAGATGCAGACGAAGCATGTCTCCTTCGAGGAGGTCTATGACATACTGGCCGTCCGCATCATCTTCGAAGTGACGGAGGGCATGAACGAAACGGACGAGTGCTTCAAGATCTACAACATCGCCAGCACAATCTACAAGCCGCACCCCGACCGTCTGCGCGACTGGGTGCACAACAAGAAGGCCAATGGCTACCAGGCTCTCCACTCTACCCTGATGAGCAAAGCGGGCAAGTGGATTGAGGTGCAGATACGAAGCCGCCGCATGGACGACATCGCCGAGCACGGCTTCGCTGCCCATTGGAAGTACAAGGACGGCGACACCACCGTAGAAGGACAAGAAGGAAGCGACGACGGGCTCGACAAGTGGCTCTATCAAATCAAGGAAATCCTCGACGACCCCCAGCCGAATGCCATCGACCTGCTCGACACCATCAAGCTCAACCTCTTCTCGGGCGAGATATTCGTCGTCACACCAAAGGGCGAATTCAAGACGATGCCGTCCGGCTGCACAGTGCTCGACTTCGCTTTCAGCGTCCACACATTCCTCGGCACCCATTGCATCGGAGCCAAGGTCAACCACAAACTCGTCGGCATCAGCCATGTCCTGCAGAGTGGAGACCAAGTGGAGATACTCACCTCGAAGACACAAAAGGTGGAGAAAGAATGGATGAACTACGCCTCGACGGCAAAGGCAAAGGGAAAGATAGAAGCCATCCTGCGCCGAATGGAGCGTGAAAAGCAGAAGATCGGAGAGGAGATGCTGACCGAGTTCTTGCAGAAGAACGAAAAAGAGCCCACAAGCGTCAACATCACCAAGCTCTGTCGCCACCATGCCCTGAGCAGTCGCGAGGAACTCCTCTCGCTGATCGGCTCGAAGACCATCGTGCTGGGAGAAGGCGACCTGAACGCACTCAACGAAAAGATCAGGAAGGAAAAGAAGTGGAGCAAGTACTTCGGCATCTTCAAGAAAAAGAACCCCTCCGACACACCCTCAGACGGTGAGAACCCGGAAGCCCTTCCCTCAGAAGGAGGTTCGGAAGGGTCGAAGGCTAAAGAGAAGCCTTTTGTCGACAAGAAGAAGACGCTTATCCTCAGCGAAGAGACCATCGACCGATACACTTTGTGCGACCAATGTCACCCCATTCCAGGCGACGACGTGCTCGGATACATCAACGACGACGGGAATATCATCATCCACAAACGCCAATGCGAAGTGGCAAAGCGGCTCAAGGCGACCGGCGGCAACCAAATCCTCGCAGCCTCCTGGGACACACACGGCACACTCTCCTTCCCCGCCACACTCCACATCGTGGGCTTCGACCGCGTCGGCGTGCTCCATCAAATCACAGGCATCCTCTCGCAGCAGCTCAACATGAATATCCATAGCGTACACATCGACACCAGCGACGGGCTGTTCACCGCCGAACTCCGACTCGGGGTGCACGACGCGAAAGACCTTCAGAACATCTGCCACGACCTGAAGAAAATCGAGGAGGTAGAGGATGTAAGAAGGTTCTGAAGACTTTCCCCTCCCTCTAACTTACGAAAAGAAGTAAGTAAAGAAGCCCTGCTCCCAACGAGCAAGGCTTTATTTTTCTATAGTATTACCCTATCGTGAGTCCGATGGCCGAAATTCAGTAATTTATTTTATTGGTGTCCGGTAAAATTATTTTATAGACATCAGTACCCTCGATTACATCGTTATTTAAAATGAATAGCTATTATCAGGAGCTTGGAAATGCAATGATGTAGAAAAGCCTGGAAGGCTTCACTGTTAGGACACCAGCTTTGCTGCCTGACCGAAGGGAAGAACCGAGGGCGAGCCCTCGGTCAGAACATAGAGAGCACCTCACCGCTCCTGCCTGGAAGGCAGTACCCTGGCGTCTCATAGTACTGCCCTCCAGGCAGCGAGGAGCATGTTATCCGCAGATTCCGAGGGCTTCGCCCCCGGATACAAATAGTAAAGCCCTACAGGCTTAAAAATGCAAACTGACTTTATTCAGTAGCAAAGCGGTCAGCAAGATATTACCGGACACCAATACTTTTTTTTGAGCATAGGGGTTAACAAAACAAGGGTAATCGTGTATATATAATAATGTGGCAATTTCATTCGTGAACAGCAATGTGAGTGCCGTATTTCGAGATACATAACATTATTACTAACTTTAAAAACTAAAACCATGAAAAACCAAAGCAATCTTATCTCCGATTCATCCGAGGCGATGAACGAGAGGCAGGACGTCATCTACCAGGTAGAGGCGTTCCTTAGCGAGAATTATCATTTGCGTCGTAACATTCTGAGTGGCAAGACGGAACTGGCTCTTACTGGCGATGAGGCTGAACCGAAGTGGGAGCCTGTTACGGCAGAACTCTTGAACTCCATTGTGCGAAAAGCCAAGAAGGCTGGTATCGGAGGCAAGAAGTCGCCAAGACAGGAGATCGAGGAATACATCTGTTCCAACGATGTGCCTGCCTTCAATCCTATTCGCGACTACTTGAAGTCGCTTCCTGAATGGGACGGGAAGAATCATGTGGCCGAACTCTTTGGTCGCCTTCCTGGCATCACAACCGAGCAGCTCTCGTGGTGTTCTGTCTGGCTGAGATCTGTCGTAGCGCATTGGATGGGGATGGACCCTTTGCACGGCAACGAGTGTGTGCCTGTCCTCATCGGGCCTCAAGGCTGCGGAAAGAGCACTTTTGCAGTCCGACTTCTGCCCGAACACCTTCGCCCTTACTACCTCGACCACATCAACTTCGGCAACAAGTTCGACTGCGAGATGGCACTCACCCACAACCTCATCGTCAACATCGACGAGTTCGCCAATATGGGACCTTCGCAACAAGCCAAACTCAAGCAGACGCTCTCGAAAGTGAAGGTTAACGGACGACCTATCTACGGAAAGTCGCAGGAAGACAGAGTCCGCTATGCAAGTTTCCTTGCTACGACCAACGACCCCCATCCGCTTTGCGATGTGACGGGCTCTCGCCGTTATCTCTGTTTGCGAATCAAGAAAGGAATGCTCATCGACAACCTCACGCCCATCAATCATGCCCAGCTTTATGCTCAGGTCATGCACGAATTGCGAGAAGAAAAGGTGCCGTATTGGTTCAGCAATGACGAGGTTGCTCGCATCCAAGCCGCCAATCTTCCATTCCTCCGGACCGATGATATGGAGGGACTGTTGCACCAATGTTTCCGCCTTCCAAACAGCGAAGAGGAAGGAACTTGGTTCACTTGCAAGCAGGTCAGCGAGGCACTCATAAAGGTCTTTCCCTCGATGAAGAGAGGCAATGCCACCAACATCCGCATCGGTCAGACGCTGAAGTATCTGGGCTGCCAGATGAAACACACAAAAATTGGGGCAGCATATAAGTTGATAGAGATAGCGGCCTAAATCAAAAACACTCATCACTCGTCACCCATGCCACATAAATCGCAGAATCACAACGAAATACATAGGTGATGAGTGGGTGATGAGTCAGAAACCACTCGTCACCTATGTTATGAACTAATAATCAATGGGTTGGATGCAAAAGGTGATGAGTGACGAGTGTTTTGCAAAAAAAGATTGTTCTTTTTCTTCCCCAAGGAGGGCTTTCAAACGCAGGCAGAAGCGAAGGCAAACATGGCGTGTTATGATTGCAAACGTGGCACGTGAAGGTTGCCAACGACACATGTGAAGTTTGTAAATTACTCGTGTGAACTTGGGCAACTACACACGTGAAGTTAGCATTTTAACTGTGTGTCGTTGGAAAACTTTCCTAGAAAATTCTCCCTTATCTCTTGTGGGTAAGGGATTTTTTCATATCTTTGCAGAGCATAAGGGCATAAAAGCTCCTTTATGGAGCAATAAACCTCAGCGGAGGAGCCCTTTGAATCTTATTGGAATATATAACAAGCGTTTGCTGTTATTTGGAATTGCTTTACGAATCTAGCACATTCAAAAAGTCCAAACCAAAAAATAAGTTGCAAGCGTCTGTGCCATAGGCATGGACGTGACTTATCTGGTTTGGTGGGCGAGTGCTAGAGCCTGTAAAGCATGGATGAGAATATCGTCCATGCTTTTTTGTGCTCTACATCAAGGCTCACTTCCTCCGAAGATAAGCATTCGCACAATGCTTATCGTATGGCAAAGAAAAAAACTCAGCCACCAACAGGTTTGTCTCCCATCATAAAATGGCCTGGTGGTAAGGAAAAAGAACTAAAATACATTTTTTCCAATGCTCCCGCTTTTAATCGATACTTTGAGCCGTTTGTCGGCGGTGGCTCTGTTTTTATGGGGGTTAATGCTAAAGAGTATTTTATAAACGACTTTTCGTCGGAGCTAATTGAACTTTATCGTAACATAGGCAGTTCTGATAAAGATTTCTATAGATATGTTGAAGCATCGGATTTGTCGTGGGCGAAATCTTTAGATTTCTTCAAGAGTAATCCTCAATTGGTGGACATATATTTAGGATACAGGAACGAACAAATTGGAAAGAAAGAATTACAGGAGTTTGTAAAATCTTTCTGCAAGAACAAAAGCAAAGAAATATTGGACATTATCGGGAAAGAGTTCGCAAAGCTTCCAAGCATACTTGTGCAGGAAATGGAAAAGAATTTGATCCGAAAGATGACCAGAATGCGTGAATTGGAAATTGAGAAGCATCCATTGCCTGATGGAGACTTGAACGATAACATAGAAACTGCCATAAAGAGTGCAGTTTATATGAACTATCGTTTCTTATACAATGATGCATCTATTACAGAGAATAATCCTAAATTGCATTGTGCCTTGTTCTATTATATTCGTAATTACGCATATAGCGGAATGTTTAGATATAGTTCAACAGGAGAATTTAATGTGCCTTATGGTGGCATTGCATATAATAGCAAGATGATGAAAAAGAAACTGAGCTATTATCGTTCTCCAGAAGTGTTAGCACACTTTGCAAAAACAAAAATGTATAATATGGATTTTGAAAAATTCCTGAATAAAGTACAACCAAAAGAAGATGACTTTGTTTTCCTAGACCCACCTTATGATAGTGAATTTAGTACTTACGCCCAAAACGACTTTACAAGAGAAGACCAAAAGCGTTTGGCAGACTATTTGATTAACAAATGTAAGGCAAAATGGATGATGATAATTAAAAATACTGATTTCATTTATAGCCTTTACAACAAAGAAGGAATTAACATCCGGACTTTCAACAGAGAATATGTCGTTAGCTTTATGAACAGAAACGACAAAAAAGTAACACACCTACTAATTACTAATTACTAATAATCTTATGGAAAATTCACGAATAAAGGAATCTGAATTAGTTCTACCGAGTTTATACCTTATGAGTAAAAGCCCTCAAGGACGCATCAGTACATCAGAACTGATACAATTACTTACACAAATCATGAAGCCTCAGGGCTTAGACGCTCAGATATTACAGGGTCGAACTGACACCTATTTCTCACAAAAAGTGAGAAACTTAAAAAGCCACAATACCTTGATGAGATATGGTTACGCTATTTACGATAATGGAACTTTTCAAATTACAGAAAATGGGAATCAGCTAGTAGAGAGTAACAAGGAAAACATTGAATACATCTTATCTTCGAATTTTGATTACAATGATGTAAAAACCACTTTGCGTAAAGTTTACAACTCAAGAGCATCAAGAATTACCCCATATAGCGAAATAATAACTGAAGGGGCATCGAAATATGTTATCACAAAAACATATGAGCGTTCCTATAAACTTCGGAATGCTGCTATTGAACATTTTTCAAAAAATGGCACTATTACATGCGATTGCTGTGGGTTTGAGTTCAAATCCTTTTATGGAGCCACATTAGGGACTTCATGTATTGAAATACACCACCTAAAACCTATTTTCCAATATGCAAGCATGAGTATGGTTCAAACAATAGAAAATGCATTAAACAACTTGCTCCCTGTTTGCCCCAATTGTCATCGTGTTATACACAAAAATAGTATTACAGCAGAGAAAATACCAGAATTCAAGCAAAATATCATGAATAATCGACATCATTCATTGGTCTAGACTATAATAAAATAACACTAAAAACACGACTATGAAAAGTAAACTTACCGACATTTTTAACGACATTTATGGGCTATCCCTTGATTTTGCACACGGAAAGGTTAACTATAGTTTTAACAAGTTGCATTGTGCTATGAAAACGAATGTCTATAGCCTATTCTATGCTATTACAGAAGACTTTATCTCTTCTTTGGAATGTGGTCGCGAAGTAACAAAGGAACAACTCCAGACTCTTTACGACAACCTTATTTCCTTTGGGGAAGAGTTCAAGGTCAAACAATGCAAAACTATTGCAGAAAAGGTTAAAGAAGCAATAGACGAATTTTAAATTGAATCCATTTCCTTCAGGACGGGGAACTTTTCCCTGAAGGATTTGAGGCGTTTCAGGTCGAGGGTTTGGGTGAGGACGCTGGCCTCGTTGTCGGGGGCGACGGTGGCGAAGCCGAAGGGATCGACGACGCAGGTGCCGCCGCTGTACTCGCAATACGGGTCTTTGCCGATGCGGTTCACTCCCAAGACATAGCACTGATTCTCGATGGCTCGGGCTGCGAGAAGCACTTTCCAGGCCTGCATCCGCACCTGGGGCCAGGAGGCCACACAGATGAGGACATCGTAGTTGTCGCGGTTCCGCAGCCAGAGCGGGAAGCGCAGGTCGTAGCAAATGCTGAGATGAAAGCGCACGCCTCGCCACTCCACCGTGACGTATTCGTTCCCAGGCGTGTAGTGCTCCGTCTCGCCGCCATAGGAGAAGAGGTGGTGCTTGTCATAAAATTGAAAATTGAAGATTGAAGATTGAACAGTTTCACTAGGTTTTACGAAGTAAAGCCTGTTCCTGTAAGAGCCATCTGATGCCTTTACGGCGACACTTCCTGCAACTGCGGCATCCAACTTGTCTGCCATCCGTTGCATCCACATCAGGGTCTCGCCGTTCTCAGGCTCAGCCACACCCATCGGTTCGGTCGTGACGCCTGTGTTCCACATCTCGGGGAGCACGTAGATGTCGCTCTTCTCGGCTGAGAACATCAAGCGTTCCTCTGTCTCCCGATTCTTGCCTGGCGACTCCCAAGCGATGTCCATCTGTACTAATGCTACCTTCATCTCTTCGCCCTTTTGTGTGCAAAAGTACGAAGAAATTAAGAATTAAGAAAGAAGAATTAAGAATTATTTCTTACCTTTGCATTGGAAAAGACAACGGACAATGGACTACAGACAACAGAAAACGGGAAAACGGGAAAAAGAAATCTGTTGTCGGTAGTCTATAGTCTGTAGTCAAAATTTTTAAATTTTATCACTATGGACTACAAAACATCACTGCCCGAGAATGCGTTCCGCGAACTGCATGAGGGCGAAGAGTACGAACCGATGATGGCTGCCCAGAGCAGTCCGAGAGAGGTGAACCTGTGGTCGGTCTGCTGGGGCATCCTGATGGCTGTCATCTTCAGCGCAGCCGCCGCCTACCTTGGCCTCAAGGTCGGTCAGGTCTTCGAGGCCGCCATCCCCATCACCATCATTGCCGTAGGCGTCAGCAGCGCCACGCGTCGCAAGAACGCCTTGGGCGAGAACGTCATCATCCAGAGCATCGGCGCCTGCAGTGGCGTCATTGTGGCAGGAGCGATTTTCACTTTGCCGGCACTCTACATACTGCAGGCCAAGTACCCTGAAATGACGGTGAACTTCCTCGAAGTCTTCTTTGCAAGCCTGCTCGGAGGCATCCTCGGCATCCTCTTCCTCATTCCTTTCCGCAAGTATTTCGTCAAGGAAATGCACGGCAAGTATCCTTTCCCCGAGGCAACAGCCGGCACACAAGTGCTGGTGAGCGGCGAGAAGGGGGGCGCTCAGGCCAAGCCTCTGATGATAGCCGGCTTGCTGGGCGGGCTCTACGACTTCGTTGTGGCTACCTTCGGCCTCTGGCACGAGAACTTCACCAGCCGCGCTCTCTTGTGGGGCGACACGGTGGCGGAGAAGGCCAAACTCGTGCTGAAGTGCAACACAGGCGCCGCCGTCCTGGGCATGGGCTACATCGTCGGCCTCAAGTACGCCTTCATCATCTGCTGCGGCTCGGCTCTCGTCTGGTGGGTCATCGTGCCTGCCATCGCCCTCTTCTTCCCGACACTCGAGGTGCAGGAAGGCCTCACGGCAGCAATGGCCTCGCCTGAAGTCATCTTCAAGTACGCGAAGAGTATCGGCATCGGCGGCATCGCCATGGCCGGCATCATCGGCATCGTGAAGAGCCGCAAGATAATTGCACAGGCCGTGAGACTGGCGGCCTCCCCCAGCCCCTCCCAAGGAGGGGGGAATCGTTCCGCCGCCTCGCCGTTCACCCCTCCTTTGGAGGGGACGGAGGAGGCTGCTCCTCGCACGCAGAAGGACCTTCCGATGCGTTGGGTAAGCTTCGGCATCATCCTGGCTCTCGTGCTTACTTTCCTCTTCTTCCACCTTGACGTGATGGGCGGGAACTGGGTCTTCAGCATTGTTGCCATCCTTGTCGTGAGCGTCATCACTTTCCTCTTCACCACCGTGGCTGCAAACGCCATCGCCATCGTCGGCACAAATCCCGTCAGTGGCATGACTTTGATGACGCTCATCGTGGCATCCGTCATCATGGTAGCCGTCGGCCTGAGCGGCACGAGCGGCATGGTGGCTGCTCTCATCATGGGCGGCGTGGTCTGCACAGCGCTGAGCATGGCAGGCGGCTTCGTAACCGACTTGAAGATTGGCTACTGGCTCGGCAGCACTCCTCGCAAACAAGAGACATGGAAGTTCCTCGGCACACTCGTCAGCGCGGCTACTGTGGCCGGCGTCATTATGATACTGAACAAGACATACGGCTTCACCGACGGCACCCTCTCTGCACCCCAAGCAAACGCGATGGCTGCTGTGATTGAACCTCTGATGAGCGGTAACGGAGCACCTTGGCTGCTATACGGCATCGGCGCTCTCATTGCACTCCTGCTGAATGCCTTCGGCGTGTCAGCCCTCGCCTTTGCCCTGGGTATGTTCATCCCTTTGGAACTCAACCTGCCGCTGTTCGTTGGCGGCGCCATCAACTGGTTCGTCACAACTCGCAGCAAAGACCAGGCCGTCAACACAGCCCGCGGCGAACGCGGCACACTGCTTGCCAGCGGCTTCATCGCAGGCGGTGCCCTGATGGGTGTGCTCAGCGCAGCGCTGAAGTGGCAGAATGTCAGCTTCGACTACGCCGCATGGTGGCAGAACCCCCTGAGCGAACTTCTCAGCCTCGGCATGTACTGCATACTTATTATATATATGGTACGCGCCAGTATGCGCGCGAAGGCATGATGTCTCTCCCCCGCTTTGGCATAGCCCTCCTGTCGGTATGTCTGCTGCTCACCTCCTGCGGCGGACAGAAGATGGAGCGTGCCCGCCAAAGCCTTCATCTTCTGGAAACTCAGAACAGAAGCGATTCCGTATTCCGCACAGACACACTTCAGCTGTCTCTCGCAAAATACTTTGACCGCCACGGCACACGCAGCGAGCGCGAAGTTTTACACCTCAGACGTGTAAAACTTTTTTCGTTTATATTTGCGTTCAGCAGAAAATACCATTAACTTTGCTGCTGAATCAAAAACAAAAACAGTATGAAAACTATGAAACACTTGATTCCCACATTGTTTCTGCTTTGGGCGATGAACGCCCTCAGCCAAGAGCCTGCCAAGGTGAACGTAACAAAGGCAGGTACGCTCTCCACGCTCCTGACGAAAGCTCAGCAGGACACTTGCCAGCATCTTGTCGTGTCGGGCAAACTGAACTCAGCGGACATCAAAGTGCTGCGGCGTATGGCCGGAGCAGATGGGCACGGAAGTTTGCATATCCTTGATTTGAAGGATGCGACACTCGTATCGAGCGAAGAGCCTTATCTGACAATCCAGAAAGCAGAGGAGGAGATGTTTCCATATATTACCGTCGATGTCGGGTCAATGAACGGAAGTGTCGGACACCGAAGCACTGACGAGTTGGGACACCCTCTCGTTGAGATTTACTATTCCAACTTCATCCTGCCATGGGATGCCAGTAAGAAACCTAACGCACAGGAAATCTCAGAGACTCTTTCGCGGTGGAAAATGCTGAAGAAGCAGAAACTCCGCACAAAAGGTCACAACATTTCACAAGATAAAAATGGGCACTTCGTTTATTCCGCATTCACCAGTAAAAATCTTTTTTGTCGGGATATGTTCTTCCGCTGTCCTAACTTGCGACTGATTATCCTCCCAGACAAGAGGAAAAGCTACGACCAAGTCTTTGTCTTAGATGACCCCATACGCTATCTGGAAGCAACGAAAAAACTCCGTTTCAAATAGAGTCTCGCATCATTCGTAACTCTACGCCTCTCATGAAATACTATTTGTTTATATTCTTCCTGCTTCTGGGGTGTACTTCCGGAGCTCAGGAGCCTGCGGACGGTCTGCCTTCATGGGAGGAGGAGACGGAGGACAGCATCAGCGCGATGTCCTTTGTCAGGATCAAGAAGCCGAAGGCGTTGCTGGACAGTATCATAGTGCAGGTCATACGCGATTCGCAGCAAAAGCCACTGGTCTGCAAGTATCAGGTGGAGAAAAAGGCCACAGGCTTGCACCAGAGCACTTACAGATGCGAATTTCATGCCAAGGCAAACATCAGGATTAATGCGACTGGAGAGCCGGGGGAGTTTCACTATGAGGGAACTCCCCTCCTGAGAAACCACTACGACACGGCCAGAGTATGTTACGCCATGAGGGATTTTTGTCTTGAGGGAGACTATATGCTGGGGATGGTGCAGAAGGACTGCATGAATGATGAGACTCTTCCTCAGAGTTTTGAGCGTCTGATGCGTCTGCACCGGGTGAAGGTTTACCGCATCAGCGACGAATCGGGCAGAGGAGTCTATCGTGTCGATTTCTCTCCGAGGAATTACGATTGGTATGGCTTTGAATCGAGATTCATAGGCACAGCGTATTTCGACATAAAGACACTCCGCCTGAAGCAAATCAAGACAGACAAGATTTCGCCCACATCCTTTGACAGCATGATGAGACAGGCGAAAAAGCCTCTCTCCCATACACATCTGGAGCGCTATCAGATGGATTTCGAAGAGACCGGCGGCAGAAATGTTGTCAGACAGATAGAAGACAGCATATTTGTTGACAACCAATTATCTACGACATATATAATCAGGCGGCAGCCCTGACGGGCGTGTCAGGGCGCAGTCCGTGGGTGGCAATATCCTTGGCCCGGCGGAAGTTTTAGCATTTCTGGAGAATTTCTCTACTAAGGTTGCACCATTGTAAAGAAATTATTCATAACTTTGCCCCGTCATGAAGAAGTTTTCTTGTATCTTACTTCTATTACTTCCGACCTGTTTTCGGGCGCAGGAACTGATACTACAAGGTCGCGTGGTCGATGCAGAGACTGGGGATCTTCTGCCATACGCAACCATTTCTGTAGGCAAAGGCAGAGGGACACTAACCAATACGGAGGGCTATTTCCGCTTGAAGGCTTCTTCCGGAGACGAGGTGACATTCAGCTTTGTCGGTTTTGAGAAACATAGTATGGAGGCTCAGGATATACCTTCGATAGTCAAGCTTAAGCCATTTAAGCGAGTGCTGCCAGAAGTTATGATTAAGCCCAGAGGCGAAAGTGATGTTATAAGATATGTTATAAGGAACCTGAAGAGGGACTTTTCAAGACACAGGAAGGAGAGGCAGGCCTACTTCCTGCGCTCCTTGATGAATAATGGCTCAGACAGTTATCTGATAGAATGCTTCACTGCATGGAGTTCCTCTGTAAACCTGAGAGATGAGGAAGTTTTCAGTGGGATATACGGAATGAACGTGGAGGGAGAGAAAAGTAAGGTTAAGCTAACGTACACCAACATCGACCGAATGGCCGAGGTCAGTCCAAGTGCCTTCATGAGCAACTATTGGTCAAAGGCCATCAAGCCGCTTAACAGTATTTCTGAAACCATGAAATACTACAACGTTGGAATAGATGTGTTATTTAATGAAGCAGGAGAAAATCTATATTGCATTAAATTCCATTGGAACAACCGAATGACGGAAAAGGGGAAATGGCGAAGATACATTACAGGTACGGCCTTTGTCGATAGAAGCACGCTACACTTGCTGCGATTTGAAGGAGAGGTAAACAATGCCTATCAGTGGGTTGATGACAAACGCCTGCCAACGTCTATAAAGTTCCAAATGAGCTACGACTATTCAAAAGGCTACGCCTCTGTCGGCAGTCTTGCCGTTCAAGGGGGGAACGACGAGATGTCTTACCGCATGCTGCTGTTTGGCATTCCGGCAGACAGCCTCTTGATGACATCAGGAGGTTTTGTCGGGAAGAACATTATCGACGAATTGAAGTATGCCGGCTACGATGAAAGTCTTTGGGAAGAATATAACATCGTGAAGCGCACAAGGGAGGAAGAAGCTGTTGCCTTCACTCAGTAAAACGACCATGTACAACTCAATAAGTTCAATAATCCTTCGCGTTGGGGTAGTGCTGTCCCTGCTTGCTGAATGCGTGTCTTGTGCTGAAAGTCCCGATGATGGTGGGTTATACTATTTCGGGTGGAACAGCGACCGTGGCCACACGCCATTCTATATCCGTCGCCCGGACAGCTCGTATATTGATACTCTGCATATTACGGGAACTCCTTTTTATGAGGCTGACGCGCACAATCTTTGGTGTCTTGAT
>JAFRQD010000017.1 GCA_017428785.1 Bacteroidaceae bacterium | reverse complement strand
AACTACTTGTGTATCAGTACATCTTCTCGTTAAAGAATAAAACCTCAGCTTGTGGACTGAGGTTTCATTCGCCATGATTTTGTACTTTTTCGCGGTGCGGACGAGGCTCGAACTCGCGACCCCTAGCGTGACAGGCTAGTATTCTAACCATCTGAACTACCGCACCATTTCCGATTAGTGAATGCAAAAATAGTACTTTCCTGCGACATACACAAGTTTTTCGTCAAGAAATTTCTTCTTTTATATGTATTTTCATACAATATTTAGTCCTTATATAAAATAAAACTGTATATTTGCAGGGAAAATGACGATAAACAACAAATAAAGAAGAACAAACATGAAACCAATCAAAGCTTTTCTCATCTGTGCCCTCGCTCTGCTCACAGCAGCATGTGGCACCACCAACACTGTGCCTATTACAGGACGTAAGACTCGTCTGCTCGTTGATGATGCACAGATCCTCAGTCTTAGCACTCAGCAGTATCAGGAATACATGCAAGGAGCCAAGTTGTCGACCAACCAGACCAACACTGCTATGGTGAAACGCGTTGGTCAGCGTCTTGCCACGGCTGTCGAGACATTCCTCAAGAACAACGGTTATGCCAACGAAGTGCAAAACTTCCAATGGGAGTTCAACCTCGTAAGCAGCAGCGAGCCCAACGCTTTCTGTATGCCTGGCGGCAAGATTGTTGTCTATGAAGGGATGCTTCCCATCACTCAGGACGAAACAAGCCTCGCTATCGTGCTTGGACACGAGATTGCTCACGCTGTTGCAAAGCATTCTGCCGAGCAACTCTCAAAGCAGACTCGCCAGCAATATGCTGCACAGATAGGTGGCAGCGTACTCACGCAAGTGGCAGAGGCAAAGGGATTAGGAGGCTATGCGCAGTTACTTGATATGGTAGCGCAGACGGGCTTCAACTTCGCCAATCTCAAGTATTCTCGCGATAATGAGACAGAAGCAGACCGCCTCGGACTTATCTTCGCTGCTATGGCTGGCTACGACCCACAGCAGGCAATCCCCTTCTGGCAACGCATGGCTGCGTCAAGCACATCCTCGACAAGCGAGATCTTCAGCGACCATCCGTCCGACGAGAAGCGCATAGCTGAACTGCAGAAGCGCATGCCTGAGGCTCTGAAGTACTATACGCCTCCTACAACAACCACCACGACTACCACGACTAAGAAGTCTGCGAAGAAGAAATAGATTCCTATATAATATATAATATGTATAAGGACGGAGCAATCCGTCCTTTTTTTTGTAATAAAACAACAAGCATCCAGCCACGACACGCGACCGGATGCTTGAAATACTTTCTGCTCTATGGCTATCGCTTTAGGACTGGCCGTCCGCTGAGGTCGAACTCGCTTTCCCCATCAGTAATGATGACGCCAGAACGGTCGATTACCTTGCGATAGGAATGCTTTTCCCCTACCCTCTCCAAATGAGAAGGAAACTTGATACCCGTTGCATCAGGAAGCATTATGAGTAATTGGTACTCATCCTCTGTAATAGGAATGACGGTTCCATGCCTGGGTGTGAAGGTTCCTTGAGTGGCTGTGTTCTTCCTGTATGTGAACTGGAAGAGGTCGGGCGACGAGCAGAATTGGTAATGTCCGTTCATATAGCAGTCGTACATGAGTATCCAATCGTCGCTGTCAATCAGGCGGAAGATGCCTGCTCCTTCTACTGCTTCTGTGGTCTGCTGCAAGGTGCCTGAGGGGTTGCTCCATTGGGTGCCTTCCTCTCCAGCAGGAGCCGTCAGGCTGGAAGCCGTGACTTGACAGATGCCGCCTGCGCCTTCGTTCTTGTAGAAAGCGTGATACAGGCCGTCGTTCTCATTGAAGACGATGTCCATATCTATGGTCGCTCCGCCTCTGTCGTAGAAATAAGTCGGCTCGCCTTCCAGGTCGGTAAAGTCCTCATTGGCATAGGCATAGAAGACTTTGTCGTAAGGAACTGTGCCATCATTCGTGAGGATGGAGAAGTAGACGAGGTACTTCTTGGCCACAGGATCGTAGATAGTTTCGGGAGCCCAAACGCGAGTGACGTTGGCGAAATACGTTCCTGCATATCTTGTGGGGAAATGAACCTGGCTGCATGTCCAGGTGATCAGGTTATCGGAGCGCATGAGCACCATGCCCCGATTGCTGCTCCATCCGAGGGCAGAGCGCATGTCGGTAGCCACCATATAGAAGTATCCGTCCTCGCCACGCAGGATGTGTGGGTCGCGAAGGCCATTCATGACGGTATTCCCTTCTGCGCTGACGATGGGTTTGCTCTCGTTGATGACGGTATAGTCGTAGCCGTTGTCGGATACCGCATAGTAGATGTTCTCGTCGGAATTGCTGGGGAAGAAGGCGAAGAGGTAGTGCTTGTACGGGCTGTCCTTCTTGTGGACATAGATGTCGAAGGTCTTTGTGGCACTTTCTCCTGCGTTGGTCAGAGTGGCGGTAAGGGTGACATGAGTGCGTGTTTCCTCAGGTGTGCCGACCACCTTTCCTGCGTTGGAGAGCAGATCGGTATTGTCGGATTGCCAGGTGATGGTGGAGCCAAAGGCACCCTTTGTGGGCAACGTGACTCCTTCATACAGGTTGTTGATGCTGCTGGGCAAGGTCAAGGACTCGAGGTCCATACTGATGAATCCCTTGTTGCCGATGTCGTTCATGGATTCGGCATGAGCTGCGAGTTCAGCCACTTCCTCGGAACTGATGGCAGTATTATAGAGTGAGAAGTCGGCATAGAGCGCGTCCTTGAGGTATGCATCACCGTCATAGCAGCTCCGCCCCAGGTAGTTCATGATCAGACGGTTCAGGTTGGCAGGATGTGTGCTCATGTTCGTGTTCCGGCTCTTCTGCTGACCGTTCACATAGAGCGTGCCTGTGTTGGCATTCTGAACATAGGTGACATTCACCCACTCGCCTTGAGCGATAGGCATAGCGGCAGAGACATTGCTCTCCCCGCTCCAGTTCGTGGGCGAGATAGAGTAGCGTGTGTCCTTGGCACTCAAGAAGAGATAGCCTTGACTTGAACTCCTTGCGAAGCACCATATGAAGTTGCCTGCGCCGGAGACGGAGGTGGACTTGGGCACATAAAGCGTGGTGCTGATGGAGAATGAATTGTCCAGTTTGCCAACGGCCTTGCCGAAGTCTTCACCGAAGTCGAAGTATCCGTCGGTACTTCCCAGGCTGAGGACTGGCTTAGAGTCGAAGTTGGCGAGCTTTGCGCCATTCCTCAGGGTGCCGGTGAACTGCCCTTCCTGGTCGACGGTAGAGGAGAAGTCGTAGATGACGGGGAACGTCACTTCTTCCGTTTCCTGTTGGGGACGGGCATCAGAGAGTGTCTTCACCTCGGCAGCAGTAAGCGCTTTGGAGTAGATGCGGAAGTTGTCCATCAAGGTATTGGTCATGTAGGCGTCTCCTGAATAAGGCGAACGTCCCAACCAGCTCTGGGTGATACTGGAAGCGAAGCTGGCGGGCTTGATGGATGTGGCTACCGAACCTTTGCTCACACCGTCGACATAGATGGTGCATGTGCTGCCGCTCTGTACGGCTGTCACCGTGTGCCATTCCTCTTCCCTGAGCGCTTGGTTGGAATGTGCCATATAGGCCGACGAGTTCTTTATCTCGTAGTACCAGTCGCCGCCGCCAGCCTTGTTGACCAGCGCCGTGTACTGATTTGTGCCGTTACTCAAGGCCCAAGCCCAGCAGTAGCTGCCCAGCGAATTGGGAACTCCCACGTTAAGGTCGAGGGAAATGGTGTAGTCGCCGTTCAGTCGGCCAAGCACTTCGCGAGCCATCTGCGTGCCAAGGTCCAGATAACCCTGATTGTTACCTGTTGACAGCACACGGTTGCCGTTGTCGAGGGTAACGAAAGAGGCCGAGCCCTTCAAGGTGGCAGAATAATTTCCGCCGTCGTCGCCATTGTTGGTAAAACTGTAGCTGACTAACAGATTGCCTATCTCATCAACAGAATTTGCTGCCTGAATCGGCATTGTCATGCTGGCAAAAAGGGCGCAGCAGAGCATAAGAGTAAGATTTCTTTTCTTCATTATCGGTTTTTAAGGTATAAAGTTATCGAGCCACAAAGGTACGAAAAAGGAAATGAAAAACAAAAGGAAAGCAAAAGATTTTCTGTCTATTTCCAGACAAAAGGACTTTCGACGCCTGCGTAACACATTATAAATCATAGTTGTCCGGTAAAAATATTTCATCATCTCATGCCCCCTCCCAACCATCGGCATTTAGAGCAAGATGTAAGTGGCAGGGGCTTGGGACGCCCCAAAGGGGCAGAAAGATGTCAGCCCAGGGCAGCGCCCTGGGTATATGACGCTGGAGGAGAGTTCGCCCTAAAGGGGCAAAAGGTTTGTGTTTTAGTGCTTTTGCTCTTACAGAGCGTCATTTGCCGCGGCATTTCAATACCCAGGGCGCTGCCCTGGGCTGACATCTTATCGGCCCTACAGGCCGAATTCCCCGGACAGCAATAATTATAAATATATGTTTATCGCAAGGGGTCTGAACCGGCTCGAAACATCGGACTTGTCAATATTTTGGAAAAAACTGACCCTCTGAGAATGGCGTATTTGGAGGCGAGACACGCGACGGACGAAAAGAATCGATTCTCAGAGAACAATGGCAACTGCTGACAATCAGCCACTTAGCATGTAAAGATTGTTTCCGCAGGCAGCAAAAAGTGGCAAAAAGGCGTGCTTTGAGGGCAAACACAGGCAGCGGAAATGGCAAACTTCGCGTGTTAAGTTGGCAAACTTCGCCTGCGGCGTTGGCAATCTCTCCCTGTTAAGTTGAAAATCGCCCCGTTTTGAGGCTGTGAATTTAGCGTTTTTCCAAAATCTTTACAAAATTTTTCGTTGTTTCACAAAGGCTGTTTTATGGGTTTTTGTCAAATGTTTTTCCGGCAATGAACCCCTTTTCCGGGAATTTCCGGAGGCTGTTTTTCCTAATAAATCAAAAGAAAACAAGATTTTCTTTTGCATTTTGCGTGGTTCTTCGTATATTTGCAAATTGAAACGAAGAAAACAGGTCGCTTATCAAAGCCATCAAATACATATTCCGCTTCCTCGTTGGCCTGCTGGCAATCATTTACCTAAGCCTGCTGCTGATGACATCCCTGCCCGCTTTCCAAAGGTGGGGGGCAGAGAAGGCGTCGCAGCTTTTGGCGGACAAAGCAAAGTGCCAGGTGAGCATCGGAAACCTGCGGCTGAGCATGCTGGGGCAAGTCATTTTGGACAACGTGATGCTCTACGACCAGCAAGACACCCTGATGCTCCAGGCCTCGCGTATCGCTGCGAAAATCGACCTTATGCCCCTCATCGAGAAGAAGATACGGATATCCGGAGCACAGCTTATCGGGACAAAAGCCAAGATCTACAAGGACGGCGACGAACCCTTCAACTTCCAGTTCCTCGTGGACGCTTTCTCGAAGAAGGACACCACCTCTTCCCCACTCGACCTCGCCATCGGAGCTTTGGTCGTGAGGCGAGGTGAGGTGCAGTTCGACCTACGGTCCCCCTCCGACTCCTCCATGAGAGAGGGAACCGCCCAAAAGGTCTTCGACCCTCATCACCTGCACCTGAAGGACCTCAGCCTAACGGCAAGAGTGTACCTCAAGAAGCCCGATTCGCTTGCCATCGACCTTAGAAACCTCTCTTTCCGTGAGCAAAGCGGGCTTGAAGTCAAGCGACTCACAGCCTCTCTCCCCACCTCTCCCCTAAAGGGAAGCGGGGAAAGACACCTTATTTTCCAACTCGAATTGCCAAACACAAACCTCGGCGGGGAAATACTGACCTCATCAGATTTCAAAACACTCTCCCCCTTGACGGGAGAGTTGAAGGGGAGCTTAAGTCCTCGCGACCTTTCCTGTTTTGTTCCGAAACTGGCGAACTTTGGCGACATCATCAACCTCTCGACCGAAGTCGGGCTGGCGAACAATATCCTGCGACTGCCCAACCTTTCCATCAAGGACAACGGCGGCAACATTTCCCTGCTTTGCCATGCGACGGTTCAGGACATCAAGGACAATCCCTCCGTGTTCGCCGATATCACAGAACTGCGGACAGGAGCGGCTTTGCAGCAGTTCGTAACACAGAATCTCCAAGGCCAGGCGAAGGAAATCAGCCCGATTCTCAGCCGATTGGGAAGCACGAAGTCGTCGGGCTCGATTGCCTGGCAGAACAAAGAACTCCATGCGAATCTGCTGACGGAAAGCGAGCAGGGAAGCGTCGCGATTGAAGGAAATCTGTCGCACATGCAGGAGATAGATGCGAAGGTGGCTGCGAAGGACCTCAAGCTGGGCAACCTGCTCGACCTGCGAGGCGAAGGGAAAAACACGGCACTCTCTGTGGAAACCCATGTCTCGGGCAGTCTCCCGGGCAAAGGCAGGCAGGCAAAACTCACAGCAACGGGTTTGCTTAACAGTCTCACCTTCAGGGGCTACGAGCATCGGAACATACCCTTCACGGCAAGCCTGGACGGCGAATCAATCGGCGGAGAGCTGAAGGTGGACGAACCCAACGGGCAGGCAATGGTCAATGGGCAATGGTCAATGGCTAATGGAAAACGCTCGCTCATCTGTCAGGCAACGCTGAACGACTTCGCGCCGCACAAGATGGGACTCACCAAAGGCTATGAGGGCGAACGATTCAGCGGCCTTATCGATGCGACATTCAGCGACTTAAGTCTCGACAACCTGCAGGGCGACATGCAACTCAGCGAGCTGACAATCACTTCGGAGGACAAGGGAACGCTCCGCATCGGCGACGTCGGACTCGAAAGCTACCAGTCGGAAGGCAGTCAGCACCTCGTTGTGGAGAGCGACTTCCTCAATGTAAAGGCAGACGGCATCATGAACTGGAAGACGCTTCCGGCTTCCTTCACACATTCTCTCCGACAGAATCTGCCCAGCCTCTTCACCTCGAATGCCAACCATCAGAAGCCTGTGGGCAACGACTTCCGCTTCCACGTTCAGCTTCAGGACACGGTGCTGGCGGAAAGGCTGCTGGGCAAGAGTCTTCGCCTGCCTGCCAGAAGCACCTTCGAAGGCACGATAAGCGATGCGATAGAGCAGATTTCGATGCAAATGCACATACCCCGTCTCGAGATGGCCGGGCAGGAGTTGCAGAACATCGAATGCAGGGCAGAAGCCGGAAGCACGTCCATCCAGACCAGCCTTCAAGGCGAGCGACTCATCAAGGGAAAGCCCGTAGATATCAACCTCGATGCCTATGCGACCCATGACAAGGTGACGTCTCGCCTCAGATGGGACAACAAGGGAACCATCTCGAATGCCGGCGACATCAGCCTGACCGGCACAGTTCGCCGAGACCTGGCCGACAAACCTGCCATCAACGCCAAGATAAACAAGTCGAGTATCATCATCGGCGACTCGCTTTGGGCCATCAAACCTGCCACCATCATGTATCACGACAAGGTTGTGGATGTGGAGGATCTCTCCATCAGCCAGGCAGACAGACACATCACCATTGGCGGAAGAGTCTCCGCCCTTGCCTCCGACACCCTGAAAGCCGAGCTGGCCGACATCGACATCTCTTATATAATGGACCTCGCGAACTTCCACAAAGTGGATTTCGACGGTCGGGCAACGGGAAGCATCTATGCCACATCGCTCATGAAGAAACCCTTTGCCGACGCTTTCCTGCAGATAAAGGACTTCACGTTCAACGCCGCAAACCTCGGAGACATGAGCCTCTACGGCAATTGGGGCAAACAGGAACGTGCCATCATGCTGGAGGCGGACATGAAGGGACCTGTGCCCGAGCATCGGACTCAAGTGCTGGGAACCATCATCCCGGGTAAGGGCATGGACGACGGACTCAACCTCAACGTGCAAACCAGCCACATAGACCTCGCATTCCTGAACAAGTACACGAAAGGCATCTTCAGGAATCTGCAGGGACGAGCCTCGGGACGGACGCGCATCTACGGTCCGTTCAAGTTCGTCAATCTTGAAGGAGACATGTTTGTCGATGAGCTGAAAGTGAATGTCCTTGCTACCGGAGCGGACTACCACCTTACCGGCGACAGCGTCATCCTGCGGCCAGACAACATCATGATTCGTGGAGCGCATGTCTACGACTACTTGGGAATGCCCGGAATGAGCGAGCATGCTGCCACAGTTGATGCGCATCTGATGCACAACTCTCTCAAGAATCTTCGCTTTGATGTCAGCATAGATGCCCACAACATGCTCGCCTACAACTTCCCCCATCAAGGCAGCATGAGCTTCTTCGGCACAGTATATGCTGATGCTCAGGTGCATCTGAGCGGTGAGCCAGGCAACGTGAACATCGACCTCTCTGCTACGCCCATGCCTGGCACCACTATCAACTACAATACCGCAACAACGGGAACTGTGGCTGATGCCGACTTTGTGACGTACACAAGTACTGCCTCCCCCAGCCCCTCCAAAGGAGGGGTGAACGGCGAAGATGCGGGACGGCTCACCCCTTCTTTGGAGGAGACGGGGGAGGCTGACCTTCGAATCAACTTCGACATCAACGCCAACCCGAATGCCCAGATACGCATCCTGATGGACCCCAGAACGGGTGACAACATCTCGCTCTACGGCAACGGACGTCTCAGAGCACATTATTATAACAAAGGCCGCTTCCAGCTCTTCGGCACCTACCGAGTGGAAGAGGGCAACTATCGCATGTCCATCCGCGACGTCATCCGCAAGGACTTCACCTTCCAGCCCGACGGAACCATTGTCTTCGGCGGCGACGCCATGCAGGCAGCACTCAACCTGACCGCCAAACACACGGTGCCCAATGTCTCGCTCGACGACCTCTCGGCCACCGGACTTGGCCTCTCCAACACACGCGTCGATTGCATCATGAAGATTGGCGGTATGGCACGGGAACCCGTCATCAGCTTCGACTTCGACATCCCCAACGCAAATGAGGACGAGAAGCAGATGGTCCGCTCGATGATGAGCAGCGAGGAGGACAGAGACATGCAGGCTATCTACCTGCTCGGAGTCGGCAGGTTCTACACCTACGGCACCCTCATCGACACAAAGCAGACGAAGGGCAGCATGGCGGTCAACTCCGTAGTAAGCAGCGCATTAAGCTCCCGTTTCAATCAAATCATGTCGAGTGCCTTGGGCGGAACAGGATGGACGCTCGGCACAAACCTCCGAACCGGCGAAGAGGGCTGGCAGGAGCTGGATGCAGAGGCTTTGGTGAGCGGCAAGATGCTGAGCGGCAGACTGCAGTTCAACGGCAACTTCGGCTACAGAGAGAACAAGTACAAGATGGGTAGCAACAACTTCATCGGCGACTTCGACATACAGTACCGACTCTCGCCACGCAGCCCCTTCTCGCTGAAAGCCTACAATCAGACCAACGACCGCTACTTCACCCAGTCTTCGCTCACTACACAAGGCATCGGCATCAAGTTCCAACGCGACTTCGACCGCTTCAAGGAACTCTTCCAACGAACAAAGAAAAAGAAGGCCGCAAAGTAAGGCTTTCTGTTCCGAGGCATCCGGCTGCGCCTGTCCGAAGAAGGGAAACCGGTGAATTTTTCTTGACAAAAATCGAGCAGAAAAAGGCGGAATTTCGAAGTCCCGCACGCGATGCCGGCCAACGCCGCACGCGATGTTGACCAACGCCACACGCGGCGTTTGCAATTTCCGCATGTGGAGTTGCCCATCGCAGCAGGCGGAATTTGGCAAAAATCCACGCAGAATTTATCCACATCATATTCGGCACTTATACTTTCTTTGCTCTTCGTCAAAAAAACGCCTCCTCGCAAAACCCCGATTTCAGAGGGAAATTCGATTTAAGCCCTTATTTTTCCTTTGGGGTAGCAAAGTGCCACAGAAGCAAAAACAAGCCGTCAGAAAGCGTGCCCATAGGAAATATATTTACAAATTATTGGTGTCCGGTAAATCCGGCCTGAAAGGCCATTAAGATGTCAGCCCAGGGCGATGCCCTGGGTTTATGACGCAGAAGTAGATTTCGCCCTAAAGGGGCAAAAGCTTTGTGTTTTAGTGCTTTTGCTCTTACAGAGCGTCATTTGCCGCGGTATTTCAACACCCAGGGCGATGCCCTGGGCTGACATCTTTCTGCCCCTTTGGGGCGTCCCAAGCCCCTGCCAATCACATGTAGCTCTAAATGCCGATGGTTAGGAGGGTGCAGGTAATGATGAAAAATTTTTACCGGACAGCAATATTTACAAATGAAGTATATGAGGAAACTACTCAGAGGTTACCTGTCCCCATGATAACGAGGCACATAGAAACAATCCTCTCCATCAGACATACCCCACCCCTACCCCTCCCCTTAGATGGGAGGGGAGCATGGATGCCAACTCCCCTTGTCAGAAGAAGCGGAAAGAACATATCGGAAGAAGCGGAAAGCGCATAGAAGGAGGGGCGGAGGGCAAGCGCCCCAACTCCCCTCCCATTCCTTGAAGGGGAGGGGAAAAGCGAAGCGAGGGGTGGGGTTGGAAGCGAGCCGTTCCCTGCACCCCACCTCGGCCGTTTCCCCAGACAGCAACATAAACAAAAAAGCGGCGACAGAAATGGATGATTCTGTCGCCGCTTGACTATTACTTTAAACTAATTCGCTGCTGTTTACTTCGTTCGCGTCAGCCTGATGTCGCTCTTTTGATCAAACTTGCCGTAAAGATACTTGCCGTCGTCGGAGAGGCGAAGCGTGTCAGGCTCGTCATTCGGATCCATGATGACGAGGTTGCCCTTGACCACATACGTTGCCTTCTCCGAAGAGGGAGCCATAGACAATAGGGCCTTCAGCATTTTACGCTTTGCCCAGTTCACGCCGGCTTGCTTCAAGGCTTCATCGTCCATCTGCATGTCCATCTTCATGACGGCTTGCGACTCCGACTTGAACTCAATGGTGACGGCTGTCTTCATGCTTTTCAACACGGCGTTGGCTTTGGTCCTAGCCTCTTGAAGCTTCTTCTCTACGGCGGCTTTCTCGGCATCCGTCAGCTTGCGGCCTTTCTCCTTCTCCTCCTTGGCTATTGCTTCTGCCTTAGCTTCGGGAAGCACCTGTTTGATGGCCTCGTTCATCTTGTCGGACAAGATGTTAGCGTTGTAGTAGGTGCGACCAACAAGGTTCGTCTGCGCCTGCACGGCGAGGGCAAGGAGCAAGCTTATCGCTAAAAGCAAACATTTCTTCATAGGGTTATCCGCCGAAGTTGTCGAAGCGAATCATGTCGTCCTCTACGCCGAGAGAGTGCAAGAGGTCGAGCACGGTCTTTGCCATCATTGGAGGTCCGCAGAGGTAGTACTCGCAGTCCTCGGGTGCCTCGTGTGCCTTGAGGTAGGTGTCGCCCATGACGGGAGCCACGAAGCCCGGCGTGTACTTGATGCCTGCTGCATCTGCCTTCGGGTCGGGACGGTCCAAAGCAAGATGGAAGTGGAAGTTGGGGAAGTCCTTCTCGAGCTGCAGGAAGTCGTCGAGGAAAGGAATCTCCTCCAGGGCACGTGCGCCATAGAAGTAGTGCATGGGGCGCTGACGGTCTTCATCCTTCACGCCGTGTCCCTTCAGCATGTGCATGATCTGAGCACGCAGAGGAGCCATGCCGGCACCGCCGCCAACCCAGATCATCTCACGTCCCGTGCCGTATTGCGGACGGAACTCTCCGTAAGGACCGCTCATGATGACCTTGTCGCCTGGCTTCAGCGAGAAGATGTACGACGAAGCGATACCCGGGTTGACGTCCATGAAGCCAGGGCCTTGCTCCTTCGGCTTGAAGGGAGGCGTAGCGATGCGGACGTTGAGGGTGATGATGTCGCCCTCGTCGGGATAGTTGGCCATAGAGTATGCGCGGATAGTTTCCTGCGGGTTCTTGCACTTGAGGGGGAACAAGCCGAACTTCTCCCAAGCAGGCAGATAAGTATCGCCGATGAGAGACTTGTCGAAGTCCTTGTCGTAGTCGATGCAGTCGAATGCAGGAATCTTGATCTGTGCGTAAGAGCCGGGCTCGAAGTCCATGTGCTCGCCAGCTGGCAGAGCCACCTTGTACTCCTTGATGAAGGTTGCCACATTCTTGTTGCCAATTACGGTGCACTCCCATTCCTTTACGCCCATTACTGAGTCGTCAACCTTAACCTCGAGGTCGCCCTTCACTTTGCATTGGCAACCGAGGCGCCAGTGGTCCTTGATTTGCTTGCGTGTGAAGTGGCCTTTCTCAGAGTCGAGAATCTCGCCACCACCAGCCGTTACCTGCAGTTTGCATTGTCCGCAAGAGCCCTTGCCGCCGCAAGCTGAGGGAAGGAAGACGCCTTCCTGACTCAACGTGCTCAGCAGAGAAGCACCCTGAGGAACAGAGAGCGTGTCCTTGCCGTTGATTGTTACATTCACGTTGCCACTTGGCGACAGATAAGCCTTCGCAACGAGAAGGATTGCCACCAGTATCATAATAATAGTAAGGAATACTCCTATACTGGTTAAAACCAAATTCATATCCATATTCTGTTCCTCCTATTATTAGATATTAAGGCCAGAGAAGCACATGAAGGCAAGTGCCATCAGACCAACTGTGATGAATGTAATGCCGAGGCCCTGCAGGGGCTTGGGTACGTCGGTGTAAGCCATCTTCTCGCGAATGGCAGCAAGGCCAACGATGGCCAGCAGCCAACCGATACCGGAACCAAGTGCATAAGCGATTGCGTCGCCGAAGCCGCCGATGAACTGGGCATTGGTGGGCTCCATCGTGACGCGCTGCTGCATGAACAGGCTGGCACCCATGATGGCGCAGTTTACTGCAATCAGAGGCAGGAAGATACCGAGAGAAGCATAGAGCGACGGGCTGAAGCGCTCCACAATCATCTCCACCAACTGCACCATACCGGCAATAACGGCGATGAACAGGATGAAGGCAAGGAACGTCAGGTCAACGCCTGCTACGATGGCATCGGGACCGAGGACGTAGGTCTGCAAAGCATAATCGACTGGCACTGTGACGAGCAGCACGAAGGTGACTGCCACGCCCAGGCCAAGGGCTGTCTTCACATTCTTGGATACGGCCAGGTAAGAGCACATACCCAGGAAGAAGGCGAATATCATGTTGTCCACAAAGATGCTGCGGACAAAGAGAGAAATCATGTGATCCATACTTATAAAAGTTTAAAAGGTGAAAAATTGAAAAGGTGAAAAACTTTAGGCAAGTCCTTTACGCTTTTTGATAATGTTGGTCAATGTTCCGACTATAACTTTCGCATCATTATCTATCGAATCAAATTCAGCATCATCAATAGTTTCAGACTCGTGGAGCAATGTTAACCAATATCTCGTCTCGTAGGCTTCTTTCAGAGCTATGCTCATCTTGTTAATGAAGTCAGCGTCGCTCTGCGCAGCCTTGCTTTCTGCTATATTGGCTCCTATGCTTGTTCCAGAGCGATATATTTGCTTTGATATCACGAACTCACATTTATCCTGATTAAGATATCTATGAAGTTTGATGATGCGCAAGGCAAACTTGATACTCAGCTTTTCTATAACGCTCTGTTTTTCCACGCAATTCTTTTTTAACTTTTTAATTATTTAATTTTTCAACTTTCTTTGTTATAGGCACGATGTGCCCAGATTACTAAACCTACAATAATCAAACTCATGGCGGGCATCACCATCATGCCGTTGTTCTGATAACCTGCGTCGTACATGAACTGCGGGATGACATTGTAGCCGAAGAGTGTGCCGAAGCCGAAAAGCTCGCGAACGAAGCCCACGATAACGAGGATGGCAGCATAGCCGAGGCCGTTGCCAATGCCGTCGAGGAACGAAGGCCAAGGACCGTTCTGCATAGCGAAAGCTTCGAGACGACCCATCAGGATACAGTTGGTGATAATCAAGCCTACATAGACACTCAGCTGCACGCTCACATCATAAACATAAGCCTTGAGCAGCTGGCTCACGATTGTCACAAGCGCTGCCACAACCACAAGCTGCACGATGATGCGGATGCGGTTGGGAATGGTCTTGCGCAACAGAGATATAATCACATTCGAGAATGCCGTGATGACCGTCACGCTAAGTCCCATCACGATGGCGGGCTTCAGCTGACTGGTGACAGCCAATGCCGAACAGATACCGAGCACTTGAACAGCGACGGGGTTGTTCACGTTAAGGGGGCCTGTGAATGCGGCTTTATTCTCGTCAGAAAACAATTTACTCATATTCTTTTCCTCCTTTAATTATTGTTCAACATTGGTTTCTTCACACTCTCCTACAGGGCAGGTGCATTCTGCCTCAGCTTGACATCCACCTTCCTTCTGGCACTTTCCTTTGTTAGGACACTCAGAAGCAGCACCACCAAGGAACTCCTTGTAGGCAGCCAGGCCGTCCTTGACCATTGCGGCAACGCCGTTGCTGGTAAGGGTAGCGCCGGTCACGCCGTCCACTTCGAACTCGCTTTGAGCAGCACCAGCCTTCGTGACTGTGAGAGCGACATTACCGTCCTCACCGAAGATGGGCTTGCCGATGAACTGGTCTTGGAACCACTTCTCGCCGATGCGAGCACCGAGGCCGGCAGTCTCGCTTTCGTGGTAGAAGTATGTGCCGAGCACTTTGTCCTTCGCCTCGTTCACGGCGATGTAACCCCAAAGACCGCCCCAAAGACCGCGACCCACAACAGGAAGTACATAAGCCTGTTCGCCCTGAGCAGTCGTGCCAGTGAAGACGTGAAGCTTGCCTTCCTTAATGAGAGAGCCGTAAGTCGTGTTGAACTTCTCCCCGTAAGGCTTCAATTCGCCCGCTTCGAAGAGGTTGTCCTTCACCTTCTCTTCATAGACCTTAGCCACATCGATGGTAGCCTTGTCGTAACCGAGAGCAGAGAGAATCTGTCCCTTCGTATCGTTAGCCACGTTGGCTTCCTGAGTCTCCTTCAAGGCAGAGGCTACGAAAGCCAGCAGGAAGGCAACGATGATAACCATTACTGCTGCATAGCAGAAGGTATATACATTTCCGTTTGTATTCAGTTTCATATCGTTGTCCTCCTTACTTTACTGTGGCGCGCTTAGCACGCATGTTAATGTTGCTCTGTACGAAGCAGTAGTCGATAAGGCTTGCAAAGAGGTTCATCAGCAGGATGGCGAGCATCATGCCCTCGGGATAACCCGGGTTGAGGACGCGAACCAGGACTGCGATAAAGCCGATGAGCAGGCCATAGACATACTTGCCGCATTCTGTACGACAGCTTGTCACGGGATCGGTTGCCATGAAGACTGCACCGAAAGCGAAGCCGCCAAGAACGAGTTGCTCGTACCATTGAATCTGAGTCAGGCCGAGAGCTTGCATGAGGTAACCTGTTGCAGCACCACCAACGAAGACGCTCAGCATGGTCTTCCAGCTTGCTACACCAGTCCAAAGCAGCAGCAAACCGCCAAGAGCGATTGCAATCACGCTGGTCTCACCAATGCAACCAGGGATGAGACCCGTGATGGCATTCTGAATCTGGTCGGGTGTAAAGCCTTGGAAACCTGCCTGAGCTGCCTCGCCAAGAGGTGTGGCTGCTGTGTAGGCATCGGTAGCCTTGTAGCCAAGACCGAAGATGGTGTCCTGAGCGACCCAAACCTTAGCGTCACCTGTCATGGCAGCAGGATAGCTGAAGAACAGGAAAGCACGGGTGATGAGGGCAGGATTGAAGATGTTCATGCCTGTACCGCCGAAGATTTCCTTAGCGAGAATCACGCTGAAGGCAACGGCAATGGCGAGCATCCAAAGCGGACAAGTGACGGGCACAATCATGGGAATGATGATGCCGGATACAAGGAAGCCTTCCTGAATCTCCTCGTTCTTCCACTGAGCTACGGTGAACTCGATGCCGAGACCCACTACATAGCTGACAATAATCTTAGGCAGAACGGCCAGGAAGCCGTACCAGAACATGCCCCAGAACGTAGCATCGCCCAAATGACCTGTAGCGAGAGCGTTCTGGTAACCCACGTTATACATACCGAAGAACAGAGCTGGCAGCAGAGCAATCACCACGAGACTCATGATGCGCTTGCTGTCGATAGCATCGTGGATGTTCACGCTACCTACGCGGCTGGTTGTGTTCGGAACGAAAGCAAACGTCTCGAAACCGTCCACCAACGAGCGGAGGGCATGGAACTTGCCGCCTTCCTCAACGTAGGGATGTATGTTATCGAATAGTTTCTTTATTGGATTCATAACTTATAATATAAATAAGGTAAAAAAGTGAAAAGGTGAAAAGGTGAAAAACTTTGACTCATTTCCTTTTTCATTTTTTAAATTTTTCAACTTTTCAACTTTTCTTATGCGTTTTCCTTTCTGAGGATGTCCAACCCTTCACGTACGATGCGCTGCAACTCGAGCTTCGAGCTGTCCACGAACTCTGCAATGGCGAAGTCCTCGGGAGCAACCTCGTAGATGCCCAGAGCTTCTTGGCGGTCGATGTCTCCTGCGATGATGGCCTTCACGAGATAGCCCGCATAGATGTCCATCGGAAAGACTTTGTCGTACTCGCCGCTCATGATCATGTGACGTTCGCCGCCTTTGACGCGTGCATCGATGACGTATTCCTTCTTCTTACCCAAGAGCCAGCTGAAATAGCTGCGATGGGTGCTGAAGGTGTTGAAGCGTGGCATGATCCAGCCCAACATTTCGTCTGCGTGGTCGCCTTCGGGAATGACGTTCACTTCGGTTGCATGTGCGCCGAGGAACCCTTCGGCACAGGTCTTGAGACCAGTCATCACGTTGCCGCTGATGATACGAGCACCTTCTGCATTGATTGTGCCGTCGAGGAGCGTGGTCAACTTCTGGCCGACCTTCACCTTGTAGTACTTGGGCGCCTTCACTTCGCTACCAGCAAGCGCGATGGTGCGAGTGAAGTCGACCGTGCCAGTCTTTAAGAGGCGACCCAGGAAGATAACTTCCTCGGCTCCAAGTGTCCAAACCACTTCGCCCTTGTTGACGGGATTGACGTGATTGATTTGAACGCCGACATTACCTGCAGGAGCAGGACCGTCGAAGATGTTCACTTCGCAGTCCTTAGCCTCGGTCAGAGCTTTTGCGGTCTGCTTTGCGCTCACGCCAAGATAAACCTTTGCGAGCTTTGCCAAAGCGGAAAGACCTGCCTGGAACTCAGCCTCCTGACCTTGGAGGACGTACTCGAAGTCCTGACTCAGCGGCATGCTGTTGAACGCGCTCACAAAGATAGCCTTCGGAGCGTCCTCAGGATTTGCCACCACATCATAGGGACGTTGACGCAGGAAAGCAAACAAACCGCTCTCCATCATGAGTGCCTTCAGGTCACCCTTCGTGTCGAACTGGCGTGCTTCCTGCTTCTCGTCAGCCTTCACGCGGATGCTCAGCAGTTTGCGACGGTCGCCGCGTTCCACCATGCTGACTGTTCCGCTGACAGGGCTCACGAACTTCACTTCGGGATGCAGCTTGTCAACGAACAAGGCATCCCCAGCCTTCACGGCATCTCCCTCCTTGACTACCACTTTGGGTTTCACGCCATAGAAGTCATCGGGAACGAGAGCATACTCGCCCGGACACTTCACGGTCGCTGTCTCCTTCGTGGCTTTGCCTTTGAGGTTGATGTCGAGGCCTTTGCGTAACTTAATTACTTTTGCCATATCTGGGTTAATAAAAAATGTTTATTTTCGCGCCGCAAAAGTACAAAAAAAATGGGAGAAAACCATACATTACACAAGTTTTTCCTTGAAAAGGAATGATTTCCGAAGAATTTACCTGAAAAAGCTTGGAGCATAACATCGTTTTCTTTAACTTTGCACCCGACTCAAGTCAGCAACTCAGGTGCTGGGAGGGTCATCAATCTTAATGGAATCCTGCGGCTGAGCACTCCGTTTGTAAGGACAGCCAAAGGGGAAAAGGACGTTTTCTGACGTTACCTGTCTGGGACTTCAAACTTCGCAACCTTGAATCTTCTCACAGAGGTGATGCAACGAAGCGTCTGCGTAGAGTGTATTATATTCAATTGTATAATACTACTCGGCGTGGGCTGGCTTGCGTTGCTTATCCTTGAGAAGGGGCAATGCGAAGGCCTGAAGTCTGGGATAGGCACGGAGAAACAACTCCCACGCCTTTTTCGTTTCCAAACCTTAACAGATTATTCACGCCGACTTTGGGAGTCAAGAGGCTAGTAAATGGGTGTTTCAAAGTTATGAACAAGAAAGAATTAGAAAAGGTCATGGATTCTGTTATAAGTGCCACCTTCATTAGATTAAGTAATGTTTATAAGTATCACAAAGAAAACACGACTTACTTTCCCCAAACACCTACTAATGAAGGAAGTCACTTGGTCTTTCCCATGTATGGAGAACATCGAGACAATGCGACTCGAATTAGTGAACAGGAACTGCGCTTTGCTTTTGTAGAATCATTCAATGAGTATTGTAAAACAAATCATTTGAATTTGTTCTATTCTGTAGAAACTCCCACAAGAATGAAAACCTATTCGGGCTTTTCTACAAAAAATCCTCGTAATGATGATTATGAAAACGGAGATAGCGCTAATTTTGATCTAGTAATATATGATGAAAGACTCAACAGGATTTGTCTCATTGAATTCAAAGCGAACAATTCAAATATAATAGACCATCAAAAAGATTTCCTAAAACTTAATAACATAAATGAAGGGCAGGAGAATGTCCTGCGTTATTTTATTGAACTAATTAAGACATATAATGACAATACCATAAATAGTTTAAGAAACAAATTAAAGGAGAACAAAGGTATAAAGGCTATATTCAAATGTTATGCGTTAGAAGGAAAGAGCAAAAGGGGAAAGATTGAAAATGAAGGGGAAGATATCAGTGACAAAATAATTCTTTAATGAGTTTTTGTTAAACAGAAAAAATAATAGCTTATGAAATCAAAAGAATCACGTTTCAATCTGAAACATATTATTACTTCCATCATTGTATCTTGTATTTGCACTTCAGCATTACCACAAAGTTCTTTTAACAAGATTAGTGCCGAAGTCCGAAGTTGGTACACACAGATTGAGGGAGCTGCCTCTACAATAAGTTCGAAAGCTCCTAAAACGATTGATTTCCCCGCACAGCATTATTCTGTCACAGGTGTTATCTCAAAAGGGGTATTATGCGAAGGAACGATTGCAAAGTTTTATGACACCTCTTCGCTTATTCCCAAACTTTTGTTGGAAGGAAGGGTTTCGTATGATGCAGACAGATTGGTCGTTAAGGGCATCAAATATGGAAATGCCACAGCCGAAAGCAACAAAACATATGGCTCATTTTATGTCTATAACATGGATGATTTCTCCATGAATTATAAAGCTAAAAAAGCCGGAGATTTAAGAATAAAGTGCTCCAAAGCATCATATTTGGAAGGTTTTTATCTTCAATGTCCTGTGATTGTGAGGTTAAATAATAAGAAATCTATGGTTTATGTCGATGGAGAAAAAGGGGGAATGGGATTCTCTTTCTTGTCCGCACAAATTCCTGACATTACTCTCAACACTGATGATTCTTTTGATATGACCTCTATTCTCCTTCGCGCTAAAGAAAATGTCACAAAAAGTTGGAAGGATGGCGAAGTATATAAGGGCTATGTTAAGACAGAATTGCGTAAAGACAAATCAATCATATTTTATCCATTAGACGGTCAGCATTCTGGCTCTACATCAGGTCCCAGAAGGACATCTGTTAGCCATGCAAATGGAGATATTATTTATACTCAGGAAGACAACGATAACAACCCCCTTCTATTTAAGGAAATCTTGTATGTTAAAGACAATGGAACCATTTCAGAAAAAGACCTTTGGAATATGGAAAAGTTTTACGAGAATTGCTACCTTGCCAAATGGTTTTTCAGAAATGGTAACTACTTTGAAGGCACAATAAAGAGTACCAAAGAAAACGATAGTATTATCACCTCAACTCCTGTATATGGTATATTCAAATACCCAAATGGAGATAGATTTGAGGGAGACCTTACAAGGTCTGCGGGATCATTTTATATTGATGGAACAACCTTCTTTGCGGACAGTAGTATATCTAAAGGGAACTGGATGGAAAAATACAGATTAACAAATGAAGAATGGGAAAAAGTTAATTGCTGTTCAAATCCTTCAGAAGCCAGAGCACTTGCAGAGAAGCTTCAACGAAAAAAGTATTTCCAAGATTACTATTATCCTTTAACTATCGGTTATTTTGATCCAAAAGAAGAACACTTGCAATATTATATTATTAAGGATTATATAAATGAGTGTACCATTTCATACGACAAAATAAAGAAATCCTATACTTTTTCTATTGACCATAACCCGAAATTGATTTTTGCAATTGACAACAATAACCGTCGAAAGTGGGAAATTACATATTCCAAAAGCAATGAGCCTCAATATCTAAACGAATATACATGGTATGAAAATGGCATTGTTGAATCAATAAAATCATCTGACTATAACACAAAAGAACTCATACTTGCATGCCATTTTTTCTCGGATGGGAAAATTCGAAGCGCATATAAATATGAAAAAGGTAATTCAGGAAAAAAAATACTTAGAAAATCCAAAGAGTCGCATCCCACATTCGGAGGATACACTTGTAAACTATACGACTTGAACGGACAATATGAGCGTTCTATAGATTGGGGTATTTATGGGATTTTATCATATCAATATGATACATTAGTATTAAAAACACATGAACTGAAACCTATTGAATAGGATTATACAATCTTAGTATTTCAAATAAAAAAAAGAGTGCCTCATTCCCTTATAACAACTCGGCTCGAAGGATAAATGCTTTTGAGCCGATTTGACGTTTAGAATGGGCTGATTGAAATTCATTACTTTCGCCTTATATAGGAGCAATCACTTATAAACCTCCAAAAAGCCCTCAATTATTTGCTTCTTTAATAGTAAAGATGTACCTTTGCTGCAGAATTACTTGAGGAGCTTAACCAACTCATCGACGACGTGTTTGCAGGAAAGAAAGTACGAATCAAGAGAATCAAATAATCGGAGGACTCAATATGTGCAAATTCAAGGATACAAACTTAGGAATCAAGAAGCTTGACTTTAAGGTGAAACGTGGTGCCATGGCTGCTTATTTGACCGATGGACGCGAGATAATTGTACCTGTTTCCATGTTTCCTGACATCAAGCACCTCAGTCGCAAGCAGCGCGAAGAATGGATGATTATGGACGACCAGTACTTCTCTTTCGAAGCCCTCAGCCGAATCTATTCAGTCAAGGACCTATTGAGAATCTAATCACAAATAACACTTCTACCTTACATTTCATATTGTATTTGTCAAGATTCTGGCAAATTTTGACCCTCTGAGAATGGCTTATTTGGAGGCGAGACGAGTGGAGGGCGAATTTTTTCGATTCTCAGAGTGCATAAACTTTTCTTGATTTTCAATGATTTAGGCAAAGAGATGAATAAATACGACTGCATAAAACAGGGAATCACACATGATATATGCACAAACGCCACACGTTGAACTGGTCATTTCCACGTGTGGGGATGGCAAATTCCACGTGTGGAGATGACAAACGCCACCTGCTGAGTTTGAAATCGCCCCATTTTGAAGCGAGAAATCACGCGTTTTTCCAAAATCTTTACAAAATTCTTCGTCTTTTCACGAAGCACTTTTTACGCACTTTTGTAATACTTTTTCCAACTCACCTCAAACAAAAACATCCAGCCACGACAAACATGGCCGGATGCTTGGGATGCTTTTGACTCTATGCTCCTTTTAATGTAATACTACGGTTATTGCTTTAATAGATAGCGCTTGAAGTCACAAAAATCCGTTGTCAACGAAACCGATTGTTTCTTGCCTTTCATGAAGGCTGCGAGCCTCGCGGGGATTGAGACTGGTGACTCGATGATGCTTTCAACCGTATCCTTGAACTTGGCAGGATGTGCCGTCTCGCAGAAGAAGCCTGTCTCTCCTGGCTTGAGGTTTTCCTTCAATGCCCTATAACCACAAGCTCCGTGAGGGTCAAGAAGATAACCTGTCTTCGTGAAGCATTCCTTTATGGTCTCTGCTATCTGAACGTCAGTATAGGTCGCGCCTGAAATGTCGGCCCGAATAGCTTCGGTATTGTGGCCATACAAATCCCAAATTCGGGCGAAGTTGCTTGGGTCGCCCACATCCATTGCGTTGGCGATGGTCTGTATAGATGGACGTGGTTTGTAGTCGCCTGTCTGCAGGAATTCGTAGAAGACGCTGTTGGCATTATTGGCCGCAATGAAGCGCTTGATGGGAAGCCCCATCCGCTTGCCGAAGAGCGCCGAACAGATGTTGCCGAAGTTGCCGCTTGGCACACAGCAGACCACATCCTTCACCTTACCAATCCTTTGCAGCTGAGCATATGCCCAGAAGTAGTAGAAGGATTGAGGCAGGAAACGCGCCACATTGATGCTGTTGGCCGAAGTCAGATGCATCTTTTCGTTCAGTTCGGCATCCATGAAGGCGGCCTTCACAAGGGCCTGGCAATCGTCGAATGTGCCGTCTATTTCGAGAGCCGTGATGTTCTGCCCGAGCGTCGTGAACTGGCACTCCTGAATGGGACTCACCTTGCCCTTCGGATAGAGCACAAACACTTTGATGCCCTCAACGCCCAGGAAGCCGTTTGCCACAGCGCTGCCCGTATCTCCCGATGTCGCCACCAACACATTCACATCCCCCTCGCCATCGTTGAAATGCTGCAGCAGTCTGGCCATAAAACGCGCCCCGACATCCTTGAAGGCAAGCGTAGGCCCGTGAAACAACTCCAATGCATAGACATCTGGCTCCACTTCGCGAATGGGGCAATCGAAGCTCAACGTCTCTTCCACGATTCTGCTCAAATCCTTCTGGGGAACGTCTTCGCCGAAGAAAGCCTCAGCCACTTTGACGGAGTTCTCCACAAAAGACCTCTGACTTAGCGTCGCAAAGAACGACTCGGGCAGTTGCCGAATCTGTTCCGGCATATAGAGTCCTCTGTCCTCTGCAAGCCCCTTCACCACAGCCTTTCGCAGGTCTGCCCGAGGAGCTCTTCCGTTTGTGCTGTAGTAAATCATTGTGCAAGCAGTTTAGCGCCTTTGTTCGTCACTTTAACCACAAAGACATCACATTTGACACCGAAGGAAGTGAAGTGTTCCTTCATGATTTCCCCTGCCTTGTGGGCAATCTCGCGTCTGTCGGAGAGCGAGAACACCGAAGGGCCAGAGCCAGATATGTTCATCGCCAAGGAGCCCGCCTTCAGAATCTTCTCCCTCAGTTCGTCGAAACCAGGGATGAATTGCTTACGATAAGGCTCAGCCACAGAGTCCTTCATGGCGCGGCCCACAAGTCCTATATTGCCTGAGTAAAGGCCGGCAATCAGGCCGCCCACATTGCCCCACTGACTGATGGCATCGTGCATCGGGACGGCCTTCGGAAGAATGCTTCTGGCTTGTTTCGTAGAGACCACGATTTCGGGATGAACCACAGCGCAGTAGAAGTTGCCAGGAATAGGCACTTGTATGATGTCGAGCGGTTCGTAGCCTCTTATCAGGATGATGCCGCCCAGCAGAGCAGGAGCAGCATTGTCGGCGTGATAGCCGCCACTGGCCAGGTTCTCGCCCTCCATGGCACATATCACCATGTCTTCGTCGGAAAGCGGACAGTCGAACAACTCGTTCATTCCGTATGCCGCAGCCGCACTGGATGCAGCACTCGAGCCGATACCCGAGCCCGGATATATCTTCTGACATATCGTCACATCGATGTGCCCCGAGAGACCCGTCATCTCGAAGAACTTGCGAATGACAGGCGTAACGACATTCTCCTCGATGTCTTCAGGCAGAGGCACAGGGGTTTTATTCGTAATGGTTATGCCCTCGCCTTCCGTCGCAGTCATCTCCAGAATGTCGCCCACCTCGTCCAAGGCGATGCCCATAATATCGAAACCGCAGCCCAGGTTCGCTATCGAAGCTGGTGCGAAAACTCTTACTTTCTTCATATTCATAAACAGATTCGTTATCCAATCATCTTTTTCCTGAGCGTGATGGCTCAATCAGTAGCGTTTCACATTGCATAGGTCAAGACAGTAACCTCTGACCTATAACATCTATTCCTGCTCAACTGAAAATAACCGTCTTGTTTTTATAAGTTAGTATTTTCCGTTCGATATGCTTTGAGACAGCACGAGAGAGGACAATCTTCTCGAGATCTTTTCCCTTCAGGACCAAGCTTTCCGGCGTGTCCTTGTGTGTTATCCTTGCCACATCCTGTTCGATGATAGGCCCAGCATCGAGTTCTGCCGTCACATAATGGCTTGTGGCACCTATAATCTTCACGCCACGCTCGTAGGCTTGATGATAAGGCTTTGCCCCCACAAATGCCGGCAGGAACGAATGGTGGATGTTGATGATGTGATGCGGGAAAGCGGCTATCATTTCATCGCTGATAATCTGCATGTATCGGGCTAAGACGATGAACGAGACATCCTCCTTCCTCAGCAGCTCCATCTCGGCCGCCTCCACTTCTGCCTTGTTCGAGTGATCCGGCTTAATGCTCCACACATAGAAAGGTATTCCAAACTGCTCGGCAACATAGCGCAAGTCCTCATGGTTCGAGATGATGCAAGGGATGTCGCAGTTGAACTCTCCTGCCTTCCATCGAGCCAGCAGGTCATACAGGCAATGGCTCATCTTCGACACGAATATTGCCATACGCGGCCGCTTGTCGCTGTAGTAGAGGCTGAACTTCATCTGATAGCGTTGCGAGTAGAGCGTAGTGATGTAGTCATAGAGCTTCTCCCTCGGAATCAGGAAGCCTTCCAGCTCCCATTCGATACGCATGAAGAACATCCCATCCACCTTATCCACATACTGATCGAGATAGACGATATTCCCCTTGTTGTCGGTAATGAATTTCGTCACCTCGGAAATGATGCCCTGCTGGTCGGGGCAATGCAAAAGCAGGATGGCTGTTGTATATTTTGTATTCATAGAAGTTATACAAGAGCGACTTATGTTCCTCAGCACAATACGGCAAGAGCCTTCTGAGCCTTGTCCAGATCACTTGCATCCAAGACGATGGAGATGCTCAGTTCCTCTCCGCTTTGAGATGCCGCAATCACATTGACACCTGCTTCGCCAAGCAGAGAGAACATTTTGCCTGATACGCCAGGGACATTTTTCATCCGGCTTCCATATACGGTGAGGATGCAAACCTCACGATTGACCACCATGATGTCGTCCAACGGAGTGAGCGGATTGTTTGCCGTGATGTCGTTGACAATTGCCCTAACCTTCTCGCCATCCTTATCGTTTACGGCAAAACTGATTGCATATTCCGATGAAGTCTGTGAGATGAAGCGGATGTTCACACCTGCCTTGGCGAGGGCAGAGAAGATGGCCGACGAGGCGCCCACCTGGCCGAAAAGGCCTGTGCCATATACCGTAACGAGGTTCAAGTCTTTGTCCACAACCAATCCGGAGACGGTTTTTGCTGTGGTCGGCTCGGCCAAAGAACTGATCTTTGTGCCAGGGAAGTCGGGATGCATAATGCCCTTCACCACGATAGGTATTCCCGCTTTCTTTGCAGGCCAGAGTGCTGCGGAGGGGAATGGAGCAGACTTGGCCGCACAGTAGTGAGCAGCCTCATCGTATGTCATGGATGTGATGCCATTGATTCCTTCGCCTTCGACATAGAACTCAATTACCTCCACTTTCAAAGCAGATGCCACGAGGGAAGCCATCATATTCGCTCCGCCCTTTCCGATGGCAACCACCATGCCCTGAGGAGTCCTCGCGTAGCCGCCGGAGATAACCAGGCTGGACTTGTTGTTGCATTTGACCGCAATCTCCGAGTTGGTGGCAGCCCAGTCGAAGACAGGCACGCTTCCCTCGAGATGACAAACCACCAAGTCGCGGCCATCGATAGCTTCCACATTGGCTGAGTATGCCACAGCCTGAGCGCAGAGGTTAGCGCATTGCGACAGAATATAGTCCTCCACGGACACAACCGGGACAGAATAGCTTGTGGCTTTGCGAAGGTAGTCCTCCACATAAGCGATGAAGTCCTCTTTCTTCTTTGCATATACAGGATTGTCTGAAACCGCATCAAGATAGGTTTTCACTTCACCGAGCTCAGCAGTCGCAGGCTGTTTCTCCACAATCATTTTGTGAATAAGAGAGTGAAAAAGGTTGATTAAAGCCTTTTCCGGACGCACCACGGCAATCGTGCCCGGCACACACTGGCTCACAATAGCATTAAAGCTGTCACGTCTGAGGACGAATGATTTAACAAGGACAATGTTGTTCATGTGATATGATATTTAAATAGATTTGTTATCCTAAGGCCCTGATACATAGCGCAATGGCTCAGTCAGTATCGTTTTTTCAATGCAAAGGTACGAATAAGCGAGCACAATACAAAAGAAAACCGCAGTTTTTTCTTTTTATTGTCGAGCGAAAGTACCTTCAAGCGCAAATGCAGACCGACAAAGTCTTCCGTTTCACGCTGCGTTTTACGGCAGGCAAGAAACAGACACACACACTTTCTTGAACCATTTCTTCGCTACTTTCGGTTTTATTTCATACCTTTGCAGCCGAAAAAGACAAAATGATAGCTGAAATGAATTATCACGGCATTATACTTGGTTTAGGTACCTTCCTTTGCATTGGTGTCTTTCATCCTATTGTCATCAAGGCTGAATACCACTTCGGAGTGGGGTGCTGGCCTGTGTTCTTCATCTTGGGAATCGCCGGATGCATCGGGTCTTTGTTCGTCGAGAGCATCTATGTGTCGGTGCTTTTGGGCGTCTTCAGCTTCTCTTGTTTCTGGTCGATTCTGGAACTCTACCAGCAGAGAGAACGGGTGCGCAAAGGCTGGTTCCCAAAGAAGAAGGACAGGAAATGACGGATGCGACAGCCTGCAAACATCTTTTCCCCCATCCGCATTATGTTCTTTTGTCCGCAGCCTATTTCAGCCGCAAGCTGCGTATTGACAAACGCAGACTGTGAATGCCGGAACGCAAACTGCAATTCTGCAAACGCAAGCTGCGTATCAAGAATCAAGTGAGGCGGAAAGGAAAAGCCAAAAGGCGGGAAGCGGAAAGCCAAAAGGCGGGAAGCGGAGAGCGAAACGGCGGAAAAAAGAAAGATGGAAAGGCGAAGAATATCCTGCAAATACTCTTAATTTTTGATTCTTAGCTCTTATTTCTGGTCATACTTGCTCTTAATTCCGTAAATTTGTCTATCTTTGCACCCGAATTATCAAGGGGTGCCTGCCGGAAACGGCGAGCTGAGATCAGACCCTCTCACCTGATGCGGACAATACCGACGTAGGGATGATAAGTGGAATCTTCTAAGCAGGGACAACCTGCACCCCTTTATTGTTATATCTTTAATAATAAAGGAAAAATGACTAAAGACAAGAAAACAAGAATTCTCCTGAGCCTCATAAGCCTTGTGGGGAGCACAGCGGCCGCTCAGGAACTGGCAGACAAGGACTCCATGC
Organism: Bacteroidaceae bacterium; assembly: GCA_017428785.1. Lineage (GTDB taxonomy): Bacteria > Bacteroidota > Bacteroidia > Bacteroidales > Bacteroidaceae > Physcousia. The sequence goes on along the minus strand of JAFRQD010000017.1, from coordinate 12,808 downwards.
GCATGGAACACATGCAGGAAGTGGTGGTCAGCGGCGTACGCGCCCAAAAGAATGCACCTTTCGCAGTGACAACCATCAAGAAGGCCGAACTGCAGGAGCACTCTAAGACGGGGCGCGAACTGCCCATCCTTCTGGCCAGGACGCCGGGCATCATGGCCTGGGGCGAGAACGGCCTCGGCACAGGAACGACTTATCTGCGCATCCGAGGTGCCGGCGACTCTCGCATCAATGTCACTCTCGACGGCGTTCCCCTCAACTCTCCCGAGGACCAATGCGTGTTCTGGGCCAACATGAACAGCTACTCGGCCCTGCTGGGAAGCGTCCAGGTGCAGAGAGGCATAGGCACAAGTACCAACGGCGACGGAGCCTTCGGCGGCACAGTCGCTCTCTCTACGGCTGCACCTTTCCTCACGCCTCGAGGCGAGGTCAGCTTCTCCTACGGTTCCTACAACACGATGAACTACGGCGGTTCGGCCTCAACGGGTCTGCTGTGGAATCAGCTGGTCATCGACGGTGCCTGGCACCAAACGCAGACCGATGGCTTCGTGCACGGCACCGACGGACGCTCGGGCAGCTACTATGGCGGCATCACCTGGATGCCCAACAGCCGCCTGACGCTTCGCTACAAGAACATCGGCAACTATGAGAAGACGGGCCAGGCGTGGAACGGCATTACTGCAGGCGACGACTATCTCAGCCTCATGGACGGCACCTATGGCGTCGCTTCCGGCATCAAGACCTATGGCGACCTCTACGAGCACGGCCTCGGGAAGTACAACCCGCTCTACGAGCAGATTCTGCATTCCGACCCAACCGACCCTTACAGCAGCTTTGCCACTGATGCCAACGGCAACTACCTGACTCAGCGTTACCAAATGAGCGACGGCTCCCTCTGGAAGCATACGACCGACAATTTCAGGCAGAACCGCAACCTGCTCTCGATGGCTTGGGACATCAACGACCATTGGACGGCTACGGCTACCCTGCACTACACGCACGGCTACGGCTACTACAAGGAATTCCGCCCACAGAACAAGCTGAAGAAGTTCGGCCTCATAGCGACTGATACCGACGGGAAGAGCATCAAATACTCCGACTTCGTACGCAAGAAAGGCTACTATCAGGATGCCTACGGAATGGTGGGCAGCGTGAACTACAAGGACGAGCACTGGGACATCATCGGCGGGCTGTCGGTGCAGAACTTTGAGTCCGATCACTTCGGCTACCTCACATACGCCAGCGACGACATCGTTCGCCAGACATTCCTCGGCAATGGCGACTACAAGTACTACGACTCGGATGCTTCGAAGCTCGACGGCAACATCTATCTGAAAGCTGCCTACAAGCTCGGGAAGCAATGGAAAATCTTCGGAGATGTGCAGTATCGACATGTAAGCTATAAGACCAGCGGCATCAACGACAAGTTCTATGAAGAGGCCAGCAGATGGCACAATCAGGAGCTCAACATCAATGAACATTACAATTTCGTGAACCCCAAGGCCGGCATCAGCTGGAGCAAGGGGCCGCACAATGCCTATGCCTCTGTGGCCATGAGTCATAGGGAACCGGAGCGCGACAACTTCACCGACAACTACAAGTACCCATTCCCTAAAGCAGAGCAGATGCTCGACTATGAATTGGGCTACAACCTCAATATGAATAAGGTACGCTTAGGCGCGAACCTCTATTATATGGACTACACCGACCAGTTCGTGCAGACAGGCGAACTGAGCGAAATAGGCGAGCCTCTGACCACAAACATCAAGGACTCCTATCGTATGGGAATGGAGCTGACTGCGGCTTGGGACATTTGTCCGCTGCTGACACTTGAAGGCAACGCGGCTATAAGCCAAAATAAGCTAAGGAACTTCGACGAAGTGGCTAGCGTATATTGGGAAGACGACTGGCAAACTATTCATTACGACAAATCGACTATCGCTTTCTCGCCATCCGTGCTCCTCAATGGCTTCCTCAATTTCCACTGGAAAGGGATTGGGGCCACATGGCACACCAACTTCGTGAGCCGTCAGTACCTTGACAATACCGAGAACAAAGACCGCTCGCTGCCAGCCTTCACGACATCCAACCTCAACCTCTCCTATACCCTACCCTGCAATCGCTGGGCTGGCCTTCGTGAGGTAGTCTTCGGCACAAGCCTCACCAACCTCTTCAATGCTCGCTATGCAGCAAACGGCTGGGTGTATAGCACTATATGCGAGGACTATGGACATCCCAACGAGAACCGCTACTATCAGATAGGCTTCGTTCCTGCCGCAGGCTTTACTGCTATGGGAAGCATAACATTAAGATTCTAAAGAATAAGAGAATAAGAAACTAAGAGAATAAGAGAATAAGAAATTAAGAGATGGAGTTCCTGATTAACCATTGGCTTGACATAACAACGACAGTTCTCGGACTCGCCTACATTCTGCTGGAGTATAAAGCATCGATATGGATGTGGGCTGTGGGTGCAGTCATGCAGATTCTCGGCATTGTGCTCTATTATCAGAAAGGGCTGTATGCCGACTGCGGTATGGAGTTCTACTATCTGGCTATGACCGCCTATGGCTGGTGGAAATGGAAGGCTCTCCCCCTCAACGGAAAAGCAGGAGAAGAGCCAACGCCCATTACCCATATTCCACTTCGCCTCGCTTTGGGCTGGGGCGCCATCTTCCTGATGCTGTGGGGCTTGATATGGTGGCTCCTCACTACCTTCACCGACTCCACAGTCCCCATTGCCGACGCATTCACCACTGCTCTGTCCCTCATCGGCATCTGGGCTTTGGCACATAAGTACTTGGAACAATGGTTCGTATGGATTGCCGTGGATGTGGTCACCTGTGTGCTCTACTTCCATAAAGACATCCCATTCAAGGCCTCTCTCTACGCCCTCTACGTCGTCATCGCTATCTTTGGCTACCGTCGCTGGCGCCGGATGATGACAGCAAACAGCAAACACAATAATAACTATACCCTTCAATGAAACAAATCCTTTTTATCCTGGGATTGGTGACAGCAATGGTTGCCACTCCCCTTTCCGTATCAGCACAAAGGAAAACCGATGCGCTCGGCCGCGGACTTGTAGCCATAAAGAAAAGCAATGGCGTGTTCCTCAGTTGGCGCATTACCGCCGAAGAATACTACGATGTGACATACAATGTCTATCGCGACGGCACATTGCTGAATGCAGAACCGCTCGAGGTGTCGAATTACACTGACAGGGGCGGCTCTCTGTCCTCAACATACACCGTATGCCCTGTGGTTCGCGGCATAGAGGGCAAAGCTTGCGAGGCCGTCAGCGTATGGAGGCAGAACTACAAGGAAATCGTGCTGCCAACTGTTATCGGGAAAGATGGCACAGACATCACCTCGCAATATCAGCCCAACGACATCAGTGCGGCAGACCTTGATGGCGACGGAGAGATGGAACTCATCGTGCGGCGCATCAACGTAACAGACCAGGCAAGCATCTGGGATATCAACCAGAAAGACTACACCCGCATAGACGTCATCAAACAGGACGGCACGCTGCTTTGGTGGATTGACGTCGGACCGAACATGTTCAGCCCCAACCAAATGGAGAGCAATGCCGTGGCCTTTGACTGGGATGAGGACGGAAAAGCAGAAGTCCTGTTGCGAGCCAATGACGGCCTCACTATACATGCTGCCGATAGCACAGAGACGGTGATAGGCTCCAAGACAGCAAACTATAGAGGCTCCATTGCGTGGCATGAAGCCAACAACTCCTATGAGACACAAGGCACAGAGTATCTCCTTTATCTGGAAGGAGCCACCGGCAACATCTACCAGAAGATGAATTATCCCTTGCCACGCTCGCTGCAAGGACTTATAAAGGGGACAACAAACGGCTCCTGGGGAGACAACTATGGCCATCGCGCCAACAAGCATTTCTTCGGAGCGCCCTATCTGGACGGACGGCATCCGAGCATCGTTATCTGCAGAGGCATCTATACGCATATCTACATGAAGGCTTTTGATGTCAACCCGACGACACACAAGCTGACACAACGCTGGTTTTGGAAAGAAGAGTCGAGCAGCAGCCCGTGGTTCGGGCAAGGGTTCCACAACTTCAGCATCAACGATGTGGACATGGACGGACGCGACGAGATTGTCTATGGCTCAATGGTCATCGATGACAACGGCAAGGGCCTCAGCACTACGGGACGCGGACATGGCGACGCGCAGCACACCTCCGACCTCGACCCCTTCCGATGGGGAGAGGAAATCTTCACTTGCCACGAGGACAGGCCTGGCTCGATGCTTCGCAATGCCACAACTGCCGATGTCTATTTCACATGTTCTTCCGACAGGGACGACGGACGCTGCATGGCAGGCAACTTCTCGAACACTTATCCAGGATGCCTCATGTCGTCGGCAAGGACAGACGGATACATCTCGTCAGTCACAGGACAATCGGCAATGGCTTCCGACGGCACTATGATGCAAAACTTCCGCATCTACTGGGACGGCGATTTGCAGGAAGAGACGTTCAACTATGGTAAGATGAGCGACGATGGCTACGACCACGGCCTCAATCCCCATGTTGTGAAGCTTGGCTCGAACTGGAGCAGCAACTACTGGGCTTTCGGCAACAATGTGTGGACATGCAACTCCACGAAGGGCTCGCCGAACTTCCAGGGCGACATCTTTGGCGACTGGCGAGAGGAACTTATCCTACGCACAAGCGACCACAAACTTCGCATCTACACCACAACCGAGGTCACACGCTTCCGCAACTACACACTCTGGCACGACCATGACTACCGCAACGCCATGTGCTGGCAGATGTGCGGCTACAACCAACCTCCCCACGTCAGCTATTTCCTCGGACAGCTAGAGGACATCACAGTCGCACCGCCTCCATTGACTCTTAACGGACGAACCGAGGTCGCTGAAGGGGCTACGATAAAGGATGGAGACCACCTCCTTATCTCTGCGCAGAAGGATGCAACCTTCGTTGTCGAAGAAGGCGCATCGCCCAGCATCCTCACCGTCAACACACCATCCTGGACACAAGGGACAGGCAACAACACTAACATCAAGACCACACACTACACCCACACATTGACAGGCGGCGCTTTCACGGGAGCGATGCGTCTGGTGAAGCAAGGCGAAGGCAAGCTCATCCTTCCCTCGGGCAATCAGACCTACACGGGCAAGACGGAGGTGTGGAACGGCACGCTGCAGTTCGACGGCACAATGGAAGGCTCGGATGTTTGGATGAACCGCCACACGACGCTTCTCGGCAGCGGCACCTTCCAGAAGAGTCTCCGCATGGAGTACAATGCCACACTACAGATTGGCGGCGAAGGCACAGTGGGCAACATCAGTGTGGACAGCCTGTCATTAGGCATCGGAGCGCGTGTAGTCTTTGACATTGACGAGCGGGGCGTCTCTGACAAACTGCATGTACGCGCCTTGAATATCGAGAAGAAGACATGGAAGCAAGGTCCGAAGTATCTTACTCCCGTCTTCGAGATACGCAGCAGCAATGGCCTCGTAAGTAGCGGCACATATGTGCTCGGCAGCGTGGAGAGCCTCAAGGGCAACATCGACAACATCGTCATCGAGGGCGCCTTCGACGGCAATTATGCCATCAGCCTCGTCGATGGCCAGCTACAGCTTAAGGTCGTGGCCGAGGACATCACGCTGACAACAATGAAGGGACACGCTGTGGCTACTGGCACATATTATATATATAATGTAGCGACGGGAACCTGGCTTTGTGCTGGCGGCGACTGGGGCACACATGCTGCCACGAACGACGTGGGGCTCGACCTGACACTAACCAAGAGCGGCGCTGGATATATCATTACCACTGGCATACAAAGCGGTTCCCTTAACAGCCTGAATGTGAACCTCTACATGGATTATTCGTCGTCGGCATGGGGCTTCGCACGCCTGAGCACCGACGATGACGAGCGCTATGTATATACCATCGGCAATAGCGGCAAGTATCTGGCAGCGACGGAGGATGGAGGCGTAGAGACTGTGTCGAGCCGTACAGACGAGCGGGCAGCCTGGCAACTCGTCACCCTGCAAGACCGCTACATGCTGCTCCGAAATGCGACAGAGGATGCTCCCGTGGATGCCACATTCCTCATCAGCGGTGCTGACTTCGGACGAAACGACATCCGCAACAATGCCTGGAAAGGCAATCCCACCATCGGAGCTGCCGACACCGAAACGCCCGCCGACTACAGCAACTTCTGCGCACAGCAGAAAGGCACCACCTTCGATGTCTATCAGGAACTGAAAGGGCTGCGCAATGGCGACTATGTGCTGTCTTGCCAGGGGTTCTACACGAGCGACTACACCAGCAATTCCACAGCCCGCAACGCCCGTCTCTATGCCAACGAGCAGAGCGTGCAGCTCATGCGCATCGGCACAGGAGGCTATGCAAAACCCGCCAACAACCAGTTGGGGGCGTGCAAGGCATTCAGTCGGGGCGACTATGCCGACAACAGCCTGAGGGTATCGGTGACCAACGGCTCGCTTCGCATCGGTGTACGCTCCTCGACCACTACCGGCAAGGACTGGACATGCTTCGACCACTTCCGCCTGGCATATCTGGGCGACCCAATGTGGACGGGAATCAAGACAACTGACTACAGACAACAGACAACAGACGATGGCGTCTGGTTCGACATCAGTGGCCGCAAGTTGGGAAGCAAGCCGAAAGCCAAGGGCATATACATTGTGAACGGGCGCAAAGTCGTAAACAGTAAATGATGGAATGTTGACCGACATCATCTTCGACCTCGGAGGCGTACTGCTCGACCTCAACATGGACGACATCGGGCTGGCCTGCAAGCGATTAGGCATCAATCCCGAGCTGTTCTTCGTAGAAACGGATGGAGACAACACCTCGACCGTCTGCCAAGGCATCTCTGCAAGCAAAGCCATCACGGCATATCAAGTGGGTGAGATAACAAGCGAGCAGTTCCTCTCCCTGGTATTGAGTCATTGCCCGAAGGACGTCACAAGCGAAAACGTCATCGAGGCCTGGAACTCATGCATCGGGCTCATACCGGAGTATCGGCTCGACATGATAAAGGCGTTGCGGCGCAAGGGCTATCACACCCACTTGCTCTCCAACACCAACGACCTGCACTGGGAAGACATCAAGCGCCGTTACTTCTCGAAGCCCGGCTATACCTGCGCAGACCTCTTCGACAACATCTTTGTCTCCCACGAAGTGCATTTGGCAAAGCCCGACCCCGAGATATATCATCATGCAGTCCGAGTGATAGGACGCCCTGCAGAGCAATGCCTCTTCATCGACGACACGCGCCTCAACGTCGAAGCAGCCCAGCACGAAGGCCTGCAAGGAGCCTGGCTCGACATAAAGGAGAAAGACGCTCTGAAGGCAATACTGAGCGAGTATCTCCAATAAGGACGCTTCTCCTGCCCTTATAGAACAAATCCCATGCCGTGAGGAAGGGAAATGTCACAGAAGCAAGGGAATTGTCGTCTCTGCCGTATTAAGAACTCCATTCGCAACCTGCGTACGGAGGAACACTGCTTGTGATTGTCGAAACGCAGCCTGCGTCTCTTGAATCGCAACCTGCGTCTGCAGAACGCCATATCGGCAAGAAAGGAATTCCCTGCCTCCTAATGCCTTTTCCAAAGAGAAGGGAGGAAAGTTGGGGCTGTCGGAAACAGACAATATGAAAGATTCTGTCGCAGAGTGGCACGACTATAAAGATATTTTTGTATCTTTGCCGCATCAAACTAAACAGAGAGCGATATGAAAATGAACATCTGGGGGCTGCTGCGGAACATACTGCCGTTTGTGTTGCCCTACAAGTGGCTGATAGTCATCACACTTATCCTGACGCTTGTCGGCTCGCTGATGGCGCAGGTGAATGCTGTGGTGCTCGATAGAGCCGTAGATGCCATCAATGCCATGATGCAGCAGCCCGACGGCTTCCAGTGGCGACAGGCTGCCAAACTCCTGACCATCATAAGCGTCATCCTTCTGGGAAAAGAAGTCATAGGGGCTACCGTCACATTCTTTCAGCGTTACTATGGCGAACGGATGCGCATCCTGGTCAGTCGGGACATGTCGCTGAAGGTGGTGGACCGCATCCTCTCCTTCCGAATGGCCTTCTTCAACAGCGAGGGCAACGAGACGGGCAAATTGCAGTCGCGCATCGACCGAGGCATCATGAGCATGAGCAACACGGTGAACAACTTCTTCATCGAGATTCTGCCGCTCTTCACGAGTGCCATTCTCGCCCTCGGCCTCATGTTTGCCGCCAATGTTTATGTGGGTCTCGTAGCCTTGTGCATTGTGCCGCTCTACTTCTGGGTGACCTACATCCAGGCCTCTCGCATGAAAGGCGGACGACGGGGCATCTTCGGAGGACACCAAGCCGTGAGCCAAGGCATCTTGGGCATTATCGAGAGCATTACCGTCATCAAGTCCTTCAATCGCGAACGGACTGAGGCCAAACGGCAGGCGGATTTGCAGCAAACCATGACAGACCTGCAGCTGAACACCCGCAAGCAAGCCTATCTGTTCAACGGGCTGAAGAGTTTCCTCGAGCAGATTGGCACCGTGCTCATCATCATCCTGACGGCTTATCTCGTGCTGATTGACTATCCGGGCATGTCCATCGGTAAAATCATGTACCACGTGATGCTTTTCGCCAATGTCAGCGCTCCCATCCGCCAGCTGCACCGCATCTACGATGACATGAACGATGCCCTCATCTATGCCGAGGGATTCTTCGGCATACTGAAAGCCGACGACGAGGTGGAGCCGACAGGAAAGCACCATCCCAAGCAGGTGAAAGGCGACTTCGAGCTGCGGAACGTGGACTTCACCTACCCTGGAGGCACTCAAGCCCTTTTCGATGTGTCGATGCGAATCGAGAGCGGAAAGATAACTGCCCTCGTCGGGCTGAGCGGTGCAGGCAAGAGCACGGTAGTCAACCTGCTCGACAAGTTCTACAGGCCGCAACGTGGCACCATCTCTCTCGACGGACACGAGTTGGGGGAATGGGACACCCAATGGCTCCGCGAGCATGTGGGACTGGTGCTGCAGAAGAATCATATCTTCGACGGCACCATCGAGGAGAACATCCGCTACGGCTGCCCCACGGCCACACACGAAGATGTGGTGCAGGCAGCACGGCAGGCCTATATCTACGACCAGATAATCGCTCTGCCACATGGCTTCGAGACATCAGCCCTTCAATTGAGCGGCGGCCAGCAGCAGCGAATCGCCATAGCCCGCATGTTCATCAAGAACCCCCCAATCATCTTCCTCGACGAACCCACAGCCAGCCTCGACGCCATCGCCTCCGAGCAAATCAAGGCCTCCATCGATGCCATCAAGAAAGGCCGCACCGTCATCATCATCTCGCACAACATAGGCCAAATCATCGATGCCGACCAGATATACGTCCTGCAGCAAGGCCGCGTAGTGCAGGCAGGCTCGCCGTCAGAAGTCTATCGCGAGGGCGGGCTCTACAAGGAAATCTTCGACGCCAGCGCCAGCAGCATGAATGTCGACAAGATAGCCAGCATCACATCCTCTGCCGCGGCAAGCCAAAGACAATAACAGAAACCACAATCATGACACAAGAAAAGAGCACAGATTACAGGCACGTGCTGCCCATCCAGATTCGTTTCAACGACGTGGACAAGTTCGGGCACGTCAACAATACAATCTATTTCCAGTTCTACGACACAGCCAAGACCGACTATTTCGCAACAGTCTGCCCCGATGTCGATTGGGAAAGAGTTGCCATCGTTGTGGTGAAGATAGAGGCCGAGTTCCTCTCGCAGATCAAGGCTGGCGAACACATCTCCGCCAGAACGCGAGTCGTGAAGATAGGCAACAAGAGTTTCCAGCTGGAGCAGGACATCATCAACACCGACACCCGGGAAGTGAAATGCCGCTGCCTCTCCGTCATGGTGCTCTACGACCTGGTGCGCCACCAGTCCATGCCCTTCCCCACCGCCTGGCGCCAGGCAATCTGCCAGTACGACAGCCTCACAGAATAGTCCCCTCGCGCACAAGGAAAAGCCAACAGACCCCCGCGCATCAGGCACTGTATTCTCTTTTGGTATTCCCATTTCTTCAACAAAGGGCCTTATCTCTTCTTCTTTGTCTTTCTTATGCTGAATCATTAATCTCACAGCATCGTCAGCATTGGCAATAAGTGGGTGTTTCGCAAAATCTTTAATCCCATATGGATAGTTTTCATACATTAAATTATAAAGAAGGTCTTCATTTCTATAAGGGTCATTACGTGCTCTTATGTAAATCCATGTTGCCCAAAGCAAAGACACAATCAATTCATTTGATGCATGTTTTATACAAAAGCATCCATAATCGGACACGAAAGTATTAAAGGCGTTTTCTTCAGGTTCATGTTGCTGTAAATCGGAAATATATTCTTTTATGGTAGCCTTTGCAAAGTCTGAATATGCAGCTTCGATAAAGTCATGTACTATAGACATAAAATCATATAGTTTGATGCACATATCCATCTGGCAGTCAAACTCTAAAATATGAGGATATCCTCCCCCTGTATCCCCGTAATTGATTGTTTGTACTGCCCAACCAGTCGTGTATAGGAATTCTTGTACGACATATGCAAGGGAATCTAGATTGGGGAAGTTACCTCCTCCATAACTTTCGTTGTTGGTGAAGTAATGATTATAAAATTTGACTCCCATATACTCTTTGTTATTTTATTATTTCATTACTATTTCGCGCTCTTGCCGATATTAGGATTCTATTTTCTATGTATTATCAGCTTATATCCATCAATGGTAATTCTGCCAAGTTTCTCTATGGCCGACTGCCCCAACAACAATGGCGCATTCTGCTGCTCTTTTATCATGGCCTTCACATTATATAAATGCAGCCCGCCAATTTCGACATCTTTGATATTCACCATTATTACAGAACTGACACTTCCATCTGCTATTCTTGAAGCACCTTCTCCTATGTAATCTGATTCCGTTAATTTTCCTTGCTTTATTAGTTCATTAGCAAAATAAGAAGATAAACTTATTGCACCTGCGCCGGTATCAAAGATGAAGTCTGCCTTTATTCCATTGATTTTACATGGCACATAATACACAGAATTCATCTTTTTCATCAAGACGGTAATCTCTGATCCCTGTTTTGGTGTGGGAGCTTTATTAAATTGTTCATATTCCATTTCCGCACGTTTAAGATTCTCTATGGCACTTATAACATCATCCAGGTCTTCGCCGTTATCTTTCGCTTTTCTCAACCAGAAAAAGGCTTAGTCATAGTTTTTAGTAGTTCCTATACCATCGCTGTAACAAAATGCCAACAATACTTGTCCTGCGCTATTCCCGTTTTCTGCGGCTTTTTTTGTATAGTTCAAAGGCTTTCTTTTTATTTAAAGGAACAACGATTCCCATTTCATAAAACTTTGCCAATCGTGTCAATGATTCATCATCATTATGTTCAACCCCCTTAGTATAATAATCATATGCCTTCTTTAAATTCATCGGCACACCTTTCCCCAATTCATAGCATAAACCTAAATAATAGAAAATAGGATTCTCTTCTTCACCACTTTCCTCAGCCTTACTAAACCAATAAAAAGCTTTGTCATAGTCTTGTGTTGTGCCTAGTCCGAAATGATACAATTCACCCAAATGACACATTCCAGAGGGACAACCTTGTTCTGCAGATTTTGCGTACCACTTGAAGGCTTCTGAATAGTTTTTCGTTATGCCCTCGCCATATTCATACATCACGCCAACAGAGTATTGTGCTCCAGTATGTCCCTGCTCAGCAGCTTTCATATACCATTTGAATGCATCTGCCAGTTTTTTTCAACGCCATCACCATTTTTATACATATCTCCAAGTGCACATTGAGAGGTTTCAGACCCGTTTTCTGCTGCAGTTTTAAACCATTTGAAAGCTGTTGCAAAATCTTGTTGAATAGCAAAGATTACTCCAAGATTGTTTTGGGCATCAGCATATCCTTGCTCTGCAGCTTTCATGTACCATTTGAAAGCCTCTGAGAAGTTTTTCTCTGCACCTTCTCCTTCATAATAACAATCGCCCAAATTTTTCTGACCATAGTAATTTCCCTGCAAAGCAGATTTTTGAAACAATTCAAATGCTTTTTTGTAGTCTACTTCTACCCCAAACCCATGATTATATATAATGCCCAAGCATGATTGCGCATACGCGTCTCCCTTTTGAGCTTCTAGTGTAGCTAGCCTTAACGCTTCTTCATATTGTTTATTATCGAGCAATTCCCCTAACTTTGGGATAGTCCTTTGTGCATTAATTGTAGCGCATAGTGCAAGAAGTCAAAGTGTAAAGAATAGCTTCTTCATAATCGCTGTGTTCATATTGTAATAGAGTTTTCGACGACAAAGATAGTGAAAATCGAGAGAAGGACAAAGAATAAACTTGTTTTTCTTTTATTTCCGAGATGCTTTCTGTCTTCGACTGAAAGTCAAATTTACGAATTATTTTCTATTCCCCAAGCATCTTCCTCCGGGAAAGTTTTAGGGGATTCCTAGGGCTTCCTGGTCAGTTCCTCTATCTTTTTCCTTAGTGCTTCGTTTTCGGCTTTCAGTTGCTTGTTCTCTGCTTCCAGCTGGTGCTGGTAGGCGTCTTGCTCTTGTCTGTAGCCAGTGCGGGCTGCATACATGCGCTCTTTGATGCCGCCCTCCGTCACGAAGCGCTTCTCGAGCTTCTCTATGTAGGTGCACATCATCTTGTCTGTCTGGTGGCAGAGGGTGAGCAGCAGGTTTGCCATCTCCTCGTT
>JAFRQD010000016.1 GCA_017428785.1 Bacteroidaceae bacterium | reverse complement strand
GGCATTCATCAGTGCATCGTGGCGGAAATGATGATCGGTCTGCTTCAGCCGTCGCTTCACGGCCTCGAAATTCTGGCGACACACCTCCTGCTGCTCAGGCGTCAACTTCATAATGGGGTTTTGAAACAAGAAGAGTTGGCCTCGCATACCGTAGTTCGATTGGGGCGTGCTGAGTTCGATGAACTTCTGGGTCACATAGATGACATCCACCCTGAAGTCGTCACTCTCCTGCAGGTTCTTCACCAAGTCGCCACGGCGGGCGATGATCAAGCAGTCGCCGGCCTCAAAGCGAAACGCCTTGCCGTTACGCTCGAAAGTGCAATACCCCTCGTAGCAATAGGCATGGCACAGATAGTCGGCAAATGCCGCGTCACCGATTCTCTTCAGCGTGTGGTCGATGATAATATGCTGAATGTTATCCATAATGGTTAAAATACTTTATTCATTTATCTCTATTGTTTCTCCCTCTCTAGTTTTGACTTAACTGTGGGTTTAAGCGTTGCCATAATTTTAATAATTAGTGAAATGTTTAAGACTTTAAGAGTTTTTTTTCAATTCATTTATTTATGCAGAATCAGAATTAAATCTGGTCAACATTGCCTGAAAATCCGGTCAACATATCGCAAACAAAGGGGGTATTTTCCGTCGTTTGTGGCGAAACCACTTTTTTGCTTGGTCAACATGGCCAGAAAATCTGGTCAACAAATTGGGGTACTTACCCAACACGTTCTGCACGCATAACGTGCAGAATATGAGCAAAAAGAACCGAGGCAAGAACCTGTTTTCCAAGTCCTTGCCTCGTATTTCACTAATTTTCAGCATCTTACCGTTTATTCCTCTACGGCAGCCTGCGCGGCGGCGAGGCGGGCGATGGGCACGCGGAAGGGTGAGCAGGAAGCGTAGTTCAGGCCAATCTTGGCGCAGAACTTCACAGAACTGGGTTCACCGCCATGCTCGCCGCAGATGCCGCAACGGAGAGTGGGACGCACTTCGCGACCTTTCTCGACGGCATACTTCACGAGTTTGCCGACGCCGTTCTGGTCGAGAACCTGGAACGGGTCAACCTTCAGGATCTTCTTCTCGAGGTAAGCGGGCAGGAAGCTTGCGATGTCGTCGCGGCTGTAGCCGAAGGTCATCTGTGTCAAGTCGTTTGTGCCGAATGAGAAGTATTCTGCTTCGGTAGCGATGCGGTCGGCTGTGAGGGCTGCACGAGGAATCTCGATCATCGTACCAATCTCGAAGTCAACCTTCACGCCATACTCTTCGAAGACTTCCTCAGCAACCTTCTGGATGATGGCTTTCTGCTGCTTGAGCTCGTAGAGGATACCGATGAGGGGCACCATGATTTCGGGCTTCGGGTCGTAGCCTTCCTTCTTCAGTTCGCAAGCGGCGCTGAGGATGGCACGGGTCTGCATAGCTGTGATTTCGGGGAATGTGATGCCGAGACGGCAGCCGCGATGTCCGAGCATGGGGTTGTTCTCGGCGAGGGACTGCACGCGCTTCTGGATGTACTCCACGCTGACGCCCATCTCCTTGGCCATCGTCTGCTGTCCTGCTTCATCGTGAGGCACGAATTCGTGGAGTGGGGGATCGAGCAGACGGATGTTCACTGGAAGTCCGTCCATTGCCTTCAGGATGCCGTAGAAGTCGGCTTTCTGATAGGGTAGGAGCTTGGCGAGAGCTTTCTCGCGACCTTCAACCGTGTCGGCGAGAATCATCTCACGCATTGCGATAATCTTCTGACCGTCGAAGAACATGTGCTCTGTGCGGGTCAGGCCGATGCCCTTGGCACCAAATGAACGAGCGACTTCTGCATCGTGAGGCGTGTCGGCATTTGTGCGAATCTCCATCTTTGTGTACTTGTCGCAGAGGTCCATCAGTTCCTTGAAGTCGCCACTCAGCTCGGCAGCCTTTGTGGGAATCTCGCCTGCGAAGACCTGACCGGTTGTGCCGTTCAGAGAGATGTAGTCGCCTTCCTTATATACAACGCCGTCGATTTCGACAGTCTTGTTCTTGTAGTTCACATTGATTGCGCCTGCACCGCTGACACAGCACTTACCCATGCCGCGAGCCACAACGGCTGCGTGGCTGGTCATGCCGCCGCGAGCGGTCAGGATGCCTTCTGCTGCAGACATACCTGCGAGGTCTTCGGGGCTGGTCTCAATACGAACCATGATAACCTTGTGTCCGTCTTCGTGCCATGCTTCTGCATCGTCGGCATGGAAGACAATCTGACCACACGCTGCACCGGGAGATGCGGGCAGACCCTGGGTGATGGGCTTTGCCTTGCTGAGAGCCAGCTTGTCGAATACGGGGTGCAGCAGCTCGTCGAGCTTCTGAGGTTCGCAACGCAGGATGGCTGTCTTTTCGTCGATCATACCTTCGTGGAGGAGGTCCATAGCAATCTTGACCATAGCGGTACCTGTACGCTTGCCGTTACGTGTCTGGAGGAACCAGAGCTTGCCTTCCTGCACGGTGAACTCCATATCCTGCATGTCGTGGTAGTGCTTCTCGAGCTTGTCCTGCAGAGCGTCCAGCTCTTTGTAGAGCTCAGGCATTGCCTCTTCCATAGAGGGATACTTGGCCACACGCTCTTCTTCGCTGATGCCAGCACGCTGTGCCCAACGCTGAGAGCCAATCTTTGTGATTTGCTGAGGAGTGCGGATACCAGCCACGACGTCTTCGCCCTGAGCATTGATCAGGTACTCGCCGTTGAAGAGGTTCTCGCCATTACCGGCATCGCGGCTGAAGCAAACGCCAGTAGCAGAGGTGTCGCCCATGTTGCCGAATACCATTGCCATAACAGATACGGCTGTTCCCCATTCGTCGGGAATGCCTTCCATCTTACGATAGAGGATGGCACGCTCGTTCATCCAGCTGCGGAACACAGCGCAGATGGCTCCCCAAAGCTGTTCCTTCGGGTCGGTCGGGAAGTCCTGACCGGTCTGTTCCTTAATGGCTTTCTTGAAGAGCTCGACGAGCTTCTTCAGAGACTCTACGGAAAGGTCCTTGTCGAGGGTGACGCCCTGTTCTTCCTTCACCTTCTCGATGATGGCCTCGAACGGGTCGATGTCTTCCTTGTTCTCAGGCTTCATGCCGAGCACGACGTCGCCATACATCTGAACGAAGCGGCGGTAGCTGTCGTAAACAAAGTGAGGGTTGCCGGTCTTTGCCACCATACCTTCTGCCACCTCATCGTTAAGACCGAGGTTGAGGATGGTGTCC
>JAFRQD010000001.1 GCA_017428785.1 Bacteroidaceae bacterium | reverse complement strand
GAGAAATCGTAATGGTTGTTGGTATTCTGATTCTTCAGACGATAGGTGTTCTCGTCCCAACCGCGACGTTCAGGCTCGTAGCCTTCTGCCGCTGAAAAGGACTTGGCTGGTGCGCCAACATGGATGGCGGCACGGGGGATGTTGTATCTGGATTTACTCATTTTGTTCTATAGTTTTGAAGTTTATGTATAATTGTTTATCGGGTCTCGGGTGGAACCTGAGTGGAGGGTTGAGGGAGAGAGTCACTCCCTCACAGATACATTTAGTTTCTGGTTCTTGCCATGTGCAGCGAAACTGCTGTATAGTGGCGGTCTAACCCTCGGAGAGCATAATGGGACTTTTTAAGGGAGCGTGGCGAATCTAAAAGTCCATATTATGTTATGGGATTATTCGGTAATCCCTCTCGGCGCAGCCTTCAGTCAGGAGCAGGAGGAAGCGAAGCTCGACGGATGTCAACCTCGGTTTCTAAGTCGCAGTCGCCCTTTTCGTACTTGACATAACGGTGATGCTTTTGTAGCTCGTCATTTCAGCTTTCATAGTCTGTCCTCCTCCCTGTTGATTCCATACTGCAAACTGGTATGGAAGAACGTACCGATGTTAATGTTGCTGACATTCATTATTACTCTAATTTTAAGTTCGTTGTTGTAGTTGTAAGTGAACCAAAAGCCTTGTCCTGTAGACCTTTGTATTACAACTTGGGTACAACCATCTGCATAAAGCCTGACAAACAGGACCAAAAGCTTTTGGTTGTTGGTCAGTTGTAGGCTTCCGCTCTTTATCTATCGGGGATTTCGTGTATCTACAACTACAACCATCATTGTTCTTTTAATGTTTTGCTGACATATTGTTGAGAAACGCCGAGAACTTCGGCAAGGGCATTCTGCGACTTGATTGCGAACTGACGATTGACGGCACGTAGCAAGTCACCGTTGGTCATCGGACGTTGTGTGGCCGCCGAGCCTCGTAACAAAGGATATATGCGCTCGATATGGATGCGGGTAAAGTAGTCGGCCATGCGGATGGCATGTTCCATTCCCTCAGCCGTGATAACTGGCTCGTTCCAATGGTTGGACAGCAGATGAGCCATGATAGCCAGGCGTAGCGTATGGATGTTCATCTTTTGTATCATACCGCCGATATAGCAATCCTCCTCTGCATCAGCCCTCATGTCATTTGCATCGGCATAGTCTGCGTAAAGTCGTCCTGCTTCATGAGACAACTGGAGAGTTAACGGCTGCATGTTGAATAGCCTGCCAATGATACCAGACCAGCTCTCGCGCATCTCCAGTGTCATGAACTTGCGGTCGCACCGCCTAATAAACGTGCCCTTGTCGGGATAGACAAAGAGGAAGCGTTGCGTGAAGCCGGAATCCATCAATGCATCGGTTCCGAAAGTCTTGCCGAGCAATTCTGGCTGTAAGCCGCCATTGATGCACATGGCAGGATCATCAATCAGCTTGGTCTCCTCGGACTTTCGGTTAATGGCAAAGCCGACGTTTGACCAAATGGAAAGCAATTGTGAAATTTCCGCCCCTGAGCCATTACCGCCTTTGGAATAACGGCCAAAGGAATCAATGAACGACTTCAGTTCGTCGGCTACAACCCCAATCATATCACCCTGTGCAAGCAGAGCATTACGGGATTCTGGCGAACTATCGCCAACTATCCGTTGATGAAATATCGGCTGTTCTCCGTCGTAGTTCTTCTCTTCACGCTTGCGTTGGTCATAGGCAGCTTTTTCTTCTGTGTATTTGGCATAGTTGGCTATATCCTGCTCGCGTAACGGGCGTGTAACTTCTTTCAAGGGGCCAGTCTTGTTACGGCTGGGCTTACCCACCATACAGAAAAAGTCGCATGGGTAGTTCGTATAAGGGTTGGTGACAAGCTGTGCTTTTTTCCCAGCCGCGATGCCAGCGGTAAAGAGACTGTTCACCACCACATACTCCTGTGGACATCCGTAGGATTCTGAAACAGTACGGATATACTCTTGCACCGGTTCGGAAAACCAATCAATAGGCAGCACCGGCTCTGCAAAAGTCGATGCTTTCAGATGCGACGTTTCCTTGGGTGGACTAGAAGAATCTATCTGGGGCAGCGTGAGTTGCGTCACAGGAGATTGTGGTGATTGTTGTTCAATGGAAGGAGCAGGTAGAGCCAAAATTCTTGACTCCACCTTCTCTGCCTCAGAGTTGATGATGGAAAGGAAGTCTGACTGTCCGTTTCCGTCAAAAGACATAAAGGATTGACTCATAAAGCACCTCCTTCCCAAATTGGGCACAAGGGATTTGTTGCAAAGGCATCATAATGGAAGCGATTCAAGAAATCATCTACATCCCTTTGTGAATACCAATACTTGTCACCTTCGCGCGAATAGCCCAGATAGCCATTGTCACGCAACTTTTTAAGATACTTGTCCTTGATGTGCAACAAGTCCATCAGAGCCTTGTTGTCATACAGACGTTGATGAGATTGCCCGCCTGCCAATGCCGAAGACGAGTCCTGAACAGTGCGAAGTATCTGCTCCAGCAGCTCTCTATCGCACAGATTGTCAAAATTGGTTTTACGTTTTGCCATATTTACATTACTATTTTATGGCTCAGCAACCCTGATGCACACTCAGGCCACCTCACCGTGGTTAATTGTGAAACAGCACGACTGTGCACATCGCACTGAAATCACGGTGCAAAGGTACTACGTATTTGAGGGACAAGATGTTAGGCTGGGGTTGCCTAACACTTCAGATATGTTAAGAAGGGATTAGGATAGAGTTATGGATATAGGGCAAGCAGTCTCATAACTCATTGTGTATAAACAAAAAGAGTAGCCTAACATGGCTACTCAAATAATTCATCAACTTTTTTACTTCCCATTGGGACGGCCTCGCCCTTTCGGTTCTGTCGGGACTGTCCCAAAGCCGTTTCTTGGAACAAAGCATTCAAGTCTGATTCAGGAAAGAACTCTGTCCTTCCTGGCTTCCAGTAACTTTTCACTTCTCTTGCAGAATATTTTGGATAGTCTCCACAATAAATCCGTCCACACATGTATGCCAATAAGGCTTTCGATTCGTTCCATTTGTAGTGGTTGCCCACTTCTTCCATCAAACCATTTTCAATGGCAAGGGCAAAGACTTGTCGTGCAAGTGGAGTATTGAGACGTCCTTGGAGTTCAACATGTTCTTCTACTTCTTCATGTTCAGGTTGTGGTAACTTTTCATCAAAGGCTTGTTCTGGCTGTATTGGCTCTTCGTTAACAACTTGTACGGGCTGAACTATGGACGTTTCCAAAGTTGAACAATTCTGATGTAAGACTTTATTGATCTTCTCAGCACCATAAATGAAGATGAAAGAGCAAGCATAAGCAAGGGTGATGCCTAACAGAACAGCATGGTTGACCATACCATTCTCATATATCTTCAATAGTCCAATACCAAGCAATATCGAGGTTCCTATAAACAGCAACAACGCAGTAGCCCATAAGATGGTACGCTGCCACTTCCTGAATATGAATGCGATGACAAATGTAAGGACTGACAATCCTATTGTCATAAATACGACTTGAAGCATTGCTGTCATTCTATTACCTCCCAATGACCACCTTTATTTGGACCTATATGCTTAATTTTACCTAACTCTTGAAGCAGATGGAGATGCTTGCTGATTCCACTTCTGGCCATCTTCAACTGTTGCGCAATCTGCCTTGATGTAATGTCAGGATTATCCATCAAAAGTTTTATTATTCTTTTCTGGGTTGTTACTGGTCCACTTTCTGGCCCACTTTCTGGTCCACTTTCTGGTCCACTTTTCTGTTTACTTCCGCCCTCTGTAGGCTGTAAAGTTGGAACATAAGGTATTTCTATGCGGTACACGTCTTGCTCCTCAATGACGGGCTCTTTGCCATTAGCGTATAGAGGAGTGTACTTGAACATCTTTCTCATACCACTACCAAGCTCTTCTACGATACCCATCTGAGAGAATACCTTGGCTATCTTTGGATTCTTACGATGCGGACGCATGGTCTGAAGGTCAATGTGACCATAGACGTATGGGATGTTCCAGTTCTCCGTAACAATAGTATCACGATAGATGGTAAACGTCGTAGGATAAGCACTGCTATACTCACGGTGAATAATCATGTTCAATACCACCTCTCGTAAGATTGTGTCGCGAAGGCTGAAACGCTGTATGCCTTCAATATAGGGTTGCTCTGGCAGATGCTTCTTGATGAAAGCCATCATGATAGGATATGCCTTCAGCAAATTACAGCTCAATAATTCCCGGTCATCATAGAGTTCTGTATTGTTTACGCGGCAAAGCATATCAATGCGATAAGCAGGAAGGGCTGTGGTGATGGCATGACTATTACCAAACAGAAGAATGGCAGCCAGCGTCAATCCTTCTTTACCTGTTTCTGGGTCAACTGCATACAATTCTGCCGAGCGTATAATTTCCTCGTTTGACAGACTGAGCCATGGGTGTTGTGAATTCTCGATGCGGATGCCCCGTCTCAATTCATCGAATGCTTCCTCATCCAGAT
The DNA here is from genome assembly GCA_017428785.1 of Bacteroidaceae bacterium. GTDB lineage: Bacteria > Bacteroidota > Bacteroidia > Bacteroidales > Bacteroidaceae > Physcousia. Next base: position 76,743 of record JAFRQD010000001.1, on the reverse strand, counting down.
CTTTCATTCCCAACATAGGATAAACCCTATCCTCCGTCTTCATCTTGCTCTTGCGTATAAACAAGTTCGCAATCTGTTCGGTACTGCGCAGTTCAAAGTCACCATCCTGGTTGCGGTCATAGAAGACACCTTTGTAGCTATGCCCTTGAGTGCTTTCAGGCACATAGAAGTAGATGACCTTCTTGCCATCTATATTCATTGGCTCAAAGTTCAGATAGTAAGTAGGTTTGAACAGCTGAGGGTTGTTCATATCCTTTGCCAACTGGTCTAACTGCTCCTGAACTTTCGAGGGATTGATGCCGACAACGTTTCTATCATTATCAACTCCCAACACGACATGACCACCTCTGCGATTCAGAAACGCACAGATGGATTCATAAACCTTTCGAGTCAGGCTGTCTTTCGACTCTTTTAGCTCAACCTCAGTTCCTTCGCCTTGCGATATAATCGCTTTTAGCTTTTCTGGTGTCATCATTATTTCTTTTTGACGTTGCAAAATTATAATTTTTCGTTGAGATTCATTCACAACAAGGCTCCAAAGCCGCTGATTCTACTTAAGTTTGTATCAAATTGGTTCCAATGAGTCAAGATCTGCTTTTAATTTTGCGACTTCAGAGGCAAGAGTTTCCGGCAAGAAACGAGCATAAACTTTTTCCGTAACATCCGTACTTCCATGCCCCAGCAAACGACTTACAACAGACATTGACAATCCCTTGTTCAAAGCAAAGACTGCAAAAGTATGACGGGCTACATGCATCGAAAGATTAAACGGAAGGCCAATATTCTCCCCCACTACCACAAGCGACTGATTGATGCACTTCGTGGCATTGTTCCTTGCCTTGTATAAGGCTTCTGCGTCATCAAGATTCAAATTGTCTTTGACGAGATTGAACACATATCGGCATCCTTCTCTCTTCTCTTGCCACTGACGCAAAATACGTATGGCTGGTTCTGTTAAAGGAATAACATGACGCTTATTGGTCTTAATCATTATCTTCCTCAGTTCCTTCTTTTCAAAGTTGATATGTCCCCATTGCAGCGTCATGACATCAACGACGCGAAGCCCACAGGCATGAAAGGCAAAGAAGAACATTTCAAGAAACTCTTTACGCCGAGGTTCTGTGCACGCCTTATAATAGTCAAGCAACTTCGCCATCTGTTCATTGGTTAGACTTTTACCATCAAACTCGGCTTCTTCATCAGATAATGTAGGTTTGGTGACGATGCGCATATCTTGAATGCGGGCATTAATGGTAGGAGATATCATACCCAGCTCACACGCGTACGCGCATGATTTTATAATAGGTGTCAGGGCATGGTTGATGGTTTCGTCCTCGTTTTGCTTTATCTCCCTACGCCATTCAATGTAGCTGTCTATGAGTTCAGGTGTTATATCGCCAACATATATCTTGTCTGCCTCATAAGTACCTTGTTTTGTTGCACGCAAGAATGTTGTGAAGACATTCATGCAGCACTTCCCATTCATATAACGGCTTCTTCCTATCCTATTTCGAGAATAGTCCGACTCAAGACGTTCCATGGTGAACTTAACAAAATCCTTGCCTTGGTCTTTTCTTGTCAAGGGCTTATCCGCAAGAAAGCCCATGATGACTTCCGCAGTAATCTGATGAGGATGCTTTTCGTTATACTCCGCAAGCAAATAGTCTATACGCTCAACACGACCGTTAAGTATTTGGTTCATGTGAGCATACTCAGGGCCATAGCTGGAACGTATTACGCCGCGACCATTGTCACCAGCTTGATTCCAGTCTCCCACTTTCACAAAGACATTAGTTGTCCTTCTGAGAATTTGTCTGTTCCAGGTGTATTCAAGTTCTACAGGATATGCTTTATCCCGTTCTGGCTGCTTGGGAACACGCAGTCTGAATTTTCCAAGCGGATAGAGTCTTTTGGGTCGTCCCATATCTTGGTTGTTTGTTTATCGTTTATCCATGAGGATGTGCAAAGGTAATGACTTTTAGACAAACAAACCAAGTATTCTGAGTTAAAAATTGTAATTTAGGCAAACAAAACGCACAAATCAGGAATAAAAAACACCAGCGAGACAAACAAATAATTATTGTTTATCTCGCTGGTATTAAGAAGTTTGAATAATGTATTACCTTCTAATACTCATCCTCGTTGAAGAGGAAGTCATCCTTCGTGGGGTAATCAGGCCAAAGGTCTTCTATGGTTTCATAGACCTCGCCTTCATCCTCCATTTCTGTCAGGTTTTCTATTACTTCGAGTGGCGCACCGCTGCGAACAGCGTAGTCTATCAGTTCTTCTCGGGTTGCAGGCCAAGGTGCGTCCTCCAGTTTTGAAGCTAATTCCAATGTCCAGTACATAGTGTTTTCTTTAGTGTTTTTTTCTTTTTGGTGTGCAAAGATACAACAATTTTTCAATCCGCAATCACTTTTTCCATAAAATTTCTTCCGTTCCCTGCAAAAAGTTCAGTCGAAGGGCTAAGACATAGAAGTAATCGCTCAAGCGGTTGACGTAAGCAAGCAGCTGTGTATCAACTTTCTCCGTGGCATTGAGGGCCAAAATCCTGCGTTCTGCTCTGCGGCATACGGTACGGCAGACATGAGCATGAGCCGCTGCCCTGCAACCTCCTGGAAGCGTGAAGCCCCGCCATTTGGGAAGGCCCTCACTCGCTTGGTCGATGCTTTGCTCCAGTTTCGTCACATCATCGAGCGTGATGACGCATGACGGCACATTGGGCGCTTCTGTGGCAAGTTGTGCTCCTATGATAAAAAGGCAGTTCTGGACGGAGATGAGACAATCCCTGTCTATCTGCTCTGCGACATAAGTCAGCAGAAGGCCGACCTGGCAATTGAGCTCATCGATGGTGCCATAGCTCTCGAGGCGTGCGCACTCCTTCGGGACGCGCTTTCCGCCTACAAGAGAAGTTGTACCGGCATCGCCGGTCTTGGTATACACTTTCATCAGAAATTCACTTTATAGTATTGTTTATTGTATTGTTTGTCGAAGAATGCGATGCCAAAGTCGTAGAGGTCGAAACTGACGACAGATGGCAGGTTGCGGAACCAGTCGCGATGATGATTCAGGTTGTCAAGCAAGAGCACAGATTGCTCTCCAAGATGCTGCATAGCCTCGTCTGCAGGTTCTTTCAGGAGACACATACTTGCCTCTCCTTCTGGCCATTGGCACATAATCTTCGCCTTCTTGCAACCGTTTTGCAGATAGCGCTTCTCACACCAGGCGTCTTTGGGCAGGACGATTGTCTTGGGCTGCAGATGATTGGCCACTCGAAGGAGCAGATGCAAGCCTTTACGCACCCGGAACCGCTTGCAGAAGGGCAGCTGTGCATCCTGTTCCTTGTAGGCGTAATAGGGCTGACGTTCATAAATGACATCCGTAATGAAGCGGAAGGCAAAGGGACTGTGCACGCCGTAACCTTTTCGATGACGGAAACGGGCAAGCCAAACGAGAGGATTAGTCACTTTTTGCATAATTGGAGCACAAAAATAAGCATATTTTTGATAACTTTCAAGCTAAGAGGGCAAATTTCTTGCAAATTCCTTTGCTGATATCGTCTAATAAATGTAAATTCGCTGCGAAAACCCACAAAAGTTGAAGAGTTTGACTAGAAAACTTATCTTCTGCTTGATTATGCTCGTTGGGCAAGTACACGCAGCCGTTTACGACGCTGCTGAGTACTTTATAGCTCCACAAATGTGGGACAACTCCGGACGGCTGCAGGCCTTGGTCGATAAAGTTCACGACGAGGGCGGCGGCTCAATTCAACTTGCTTCCGGCCAATACATCTTCCGCTCCCCTATCCATTGGCGTTCGGGCGTTTCGCTGCAAGGTGTGTCTGTGCAAAGCACCATTCTCAAGATGATTGGCACGAGCAACTGGTCGCTCTTCATCGGAGAAAGCACGAAGCAAGGCAACTTCCCAGCCATCGAGAGCGTCCGCTTCGAACACTTTACCGTCGATGGCTACGAGATGAAGCCTACCTCCTACTCCACCAACTGTAAGGCCTTCAACATACGCCCCATACAAGATGCTGTCTTCGACGACCTCGTGCTTCGTGGCACTCCTGCCACTGCTCTCGGAATAGACTTCCTCAATCGCGTTATAATAAATAATGTACGCGTGATAGAGGGCGGACGCAACTGGACTCCGGGGCAAGGGGGAGGCAGCGGCATCGGCATCGGATTGCGAGGCAATGAGGACGAGAACTTCATCATAACGAACTGCATCTGCGTGGGTTGCGGCAACAATGGCATCTTCGTAGAAGACCAGTCGCGTTTCGGAAACGGTGTGAACGGACGCTCACCAATGACAGAAGGCAAGGGACAAATCATCCGCGGCAACATCGTCAAGAACGGTCGCAATCACGGCATCAGCATACAGGGAGCACGTCACATCAGCATCCTCGACAACCTCGCCTACAATAATGCCGGAGCAGGCTTCTACGCGAACTACTTCATGAGCGATGTCCTGATAAGCGGCAACCAACTGCTCGACAATCGCTGGGGCATATACATCAGTCCGGCAAGCAACGTGAATGGCTTCGACGGCATTGGGGAGTTCCGCGACATCACCATACAGGGCAATGTGCTTCGGCGAAATCAGACACCTACGCAAATAGATGTCCCTGAAGGAATAGAAATGAGACAATAAACAGTTTTAATAACCCTTTTTATTAACCATTTAATTTTAAAAGTATGAAAAAGTTATTTGCTTTGGCAGCTTTGGCAGCTGCAATGATTTTCGGTGCTTGCACCAACAAGATTGAGGAAGGCCTCGACTTCTCCAAGGCTTCTGCCGACGAAGTGGTAAGCGCACTGGCCGAAAAGCTTCAGACAGGAGATGCCACAATCATCTCTAAGGCTCTTGAGACCGTGCAGACTCAGCTGGACAAACTTCTCGCAGGTACTAATGTTGATGTAACAAAGATTACAGAGTATGCCACAAAGATTAAGAGCTTTGTTGAAGAGAACGCAGAGACTCTGAAGGGCTTCAACATCGACGTTGCTCCCCTGACAAAGGTCTTCGACCAGGTTAGTGCTCTTCCTGGCGCTGCCGTTGATGCCGCTCAAGGTGCTGCAGAAGATGCCGTCGAAGGCGTTCAGGATCAGGTGGAAGGTGCTGTTGAAGGCGCTGTCGATGCTGCTCAGGGTGCCCTTAACGACGCTGTTGACGCTGGCAAGAAGGCTGTCAATGATGTTGTCGATGCAGGTCAGAAGGCTGCCGATGATGCTGCAAACGCTGGCAAGGCTGCCGTCGATGATGCAAAGGCTAAGACAAACCAAGCCATTCAGGACGCAGCAGACAAGATTAAGCTCTAAGTACTTAATACTAACCTATAGAGCCGTCCGTCATGGGGCGGCTCTTTTTGTTTGTGTCTGCAACACTATCGTGCTGCATAGGAGTGAAACTGACTTACAGGAAACACAGGCAGCAGCGATTGTAGACAACACACGTTACGATGGTCAATGATGCACGTTAAGTTGGGCAACGACACACGTTATGTTGTGGCGATACTGACGCCTTAATGTTTGATGACTTTACGTCCGTTCCTTATATAGATGCCCCGCTCCACTTGACCGTTCGACAGCTTACGGCCTTGCAGGTCATACCAACCTTCAGAGAACCAGGTATGATTGGAACTATTGAAGGCCATACCTAAAGCATCCTCTAACCCGAGAACGACGGTGACAACAGAGCGGGCTGGGAGTTCCATGTTCTGCAGGTCTTGCAAGGAAGTGTCGAGCCTGAGGTTGCGACCTCGGTCGGTCACGTATGCCCTTACTTCTCGCACATCTCCCGACACCATAGACAAATCCACATTGCGGCGGGCATGACTTAAATTGACAAAGACAGCCACGACTTCATTTTTGTCTGGCGAAAGCCATGCAGAGCCGAGCAAAAGGCCATCCTCTGTTTCCCCTGAGTTAGGGAATCCGAGGCTGATGCGTTTGTAGCCTGGACGGATGAAGCGGCTGAAGTTGCCGAGCACCCACAGGTTCTTGTCGGCAGTCAGCTTGCCGCCTTTCTTGAGGTCGCCTTCGCTTTCCTCGCCGGTATCTCCCCTTGTGTTAACCCTGATAAGATGGAAACGGTTCTTTTGCCCCCACTTCTCCTGTGCGAAGGCAGTCCAGTAGCTCCAGCCCACCATATTCCCGATGGTGAGGTCGCACTGAATCAGCTTGCCCATATAGAGGGCGATGCCCATCTTCGATGCTTCGCTGTAGCTGGCAGGGAATCCAATGCTGGTGCTTGGCGGATCGTCGAGCATCGACCATTCCGTCTGCATCACTTCTATCCCGTACTTTGCTGCTTCGTCGCGAGCTTTTTCCCTCACCTCGCGCAGCATCTCGTCTGAGCCGACACTCCAATAGCTATGGCCTGCAGCCACAGGAGCCAGCGAGGCCAGGGTGCCGATAAAGGTGGATGTGCCGCGTTTCCAGAAGGCTTCAATCTGCTTGTTGCCCCTCGATGATGTGCCGGCATAGAGGCAGACCAACGAACCGGCCTCGGGGATGAGTATCTTCGAGTCGAGTTCTCGGCTGGCAATCGACTTGTCGAGTTGCTTTGCAAGTCTGGCTATGTCCGAGTTCTGCCAAGGCGAACCTTCCTGGCCACTCTTCCAATCATACTGCGGCTCATTAACCGGGTCGATGTATGCGATGTTGTAACCTTCATCTACGAAGTGCTTGGCAACAGTCGCAAGGAACTCCGCGAAGTCGTCGAAGCAGGTCGATTTCAGGTTGCACGAGATGGCTTTGTTGTTGGCGTTGGCCTTGCCGTTATTTGTGTAATAGATGGGCGGTGAGTTGGAGAAGAGCAGGAAGTGCTCGACGCCATAGTTTTTGGCTTGACGCATGAACCACTGTTGTCCGTCCTGGCGCGTCCAGTCGTATGTGCCATCCTGGTTGAGGAAGCACTCCGTGCGATGGGTTTCATCCTCGATATTGCTGTCAGAGCCTTGTGTGGCGCTGCCTGCCCCGACATTCACGCGCCAGCAGCTCAGCCCGATGCCTTCGGGATTGCCGTTCGCGTCCATCTGTTGGCTGAACAGCCATTTGGCAGCCTTCGTCTTCTCTGTCTCGCTGTAATAGTCGCCGATGAACTCCGTTGTCCAGCAGTCGCTGGCTCCGAAATGCTGAATGGTCTGAAAGCACATCGATGTGTCTATCCTTGCAGAGACATCGGGCAAAGGCTCGGCTCCCGAGAGGCAGATATCGTCGAAGCAATAGGTTGCCTCGCCCCAGCCGGAACTGGGGTCGCTCCAGTTGCAGCTAAGCACGATGCAGATCTTCTGCAGCCTCTTGCCGTAGAAGGCTTCGAGGTCGAAGGTCAGCTCCTGCCATGTGTCGTCTGCCTTCAGCTTGCCCTGAAAGATTTGTCCGCTTTCTTCGTGAGTGTTGAACCCGATGCGCATGTCCTTCGGCTGGATGGAGCGATAGGCCAGCATCGACAGGAAGCAGTTGTCGTCGCTGATGGTCACGGGCGTCCTGAGCTCCAGTATAAGGAAGTTCTGCCACCAGCCGGCATTTGCCACATTCGTAGCGCCGACGCATTTCTCCGAAGTGTTTATCCCCGTTTTGTCGGGATTGGCCATCACCTTGGGAGTGGCCTTGAACAGGCTGGACGTATAGCCCGTACCTATCCTCAGCCTTCCCGTTCCTCCGTTCTCGAAGTCGGCCAGCAGACTTGTCTGGCCACTCACAGAGAGCGTCAGCAGCATTGATAAAACAGATAGGATGATTGCTTTCACGGTGTCCTTTTGTTTAGCTATCATGCTGCAAAGGTACAAATATATTGTGTCTTACGCAACATTCTGCCCTTTTTTTCTCACCTTACTCCATCGTGAGCTTGCCTTCTTTGGCATCGACACGGATGGGGCGGTTGCGGTCGAGGCGGCCTGCGAGGAGCGCCTTCGAGAGGTCGTCGAGCAAGAGATGCTGGATGGCTCGCTTGACGGGACGGGCACCGAAGTCGGGGTCGTAGCCCTCGTTAGCGAGGAAGTCGATGGCTTCGTCGCTTACCTCCATGGTCAAGCCGTTCTCGCGGAGCATCTTCTGAACGTTCTCCACCTGCAGGCGGACAATCTGCTTCACTTCGCCCCAGTTCAAGGGATGGAAGACGATTATCTCGTCGATACGGTTCAGGAACTCAGGACGGATGCCGCGCTGTACCAGCATGTCGCGCACATCGTCGGCTCCCTTGTCGAGGTCGGCTCCGGTCAGGAGGTTGCTCGTCATGATGATGATGGTGTTCTTGAAGTTGACGGTGCGGCCTTTGGAGTCGGTCAGACGTCCGTCGTCGAGCACTTGCAGCAGGGTATTGAAGACGTCGGGGTGCGCTTTCTCTATCTCGTCGAAGAGCACAACCTGATAGGGTTTGCGTCGAACGGCTTCCGTCAGCTGGCCGCCTTCGTCATAGCCGACATATCCTGGAGGCGCTCCGATGAGACGCGTCACGCTGAACTTCTCCTGATACTCGCTCATATCGATACGCGTCATCATGGTCTCATCGTCGAAGAGGTATTCGGCGAGTGCCTTTGCCAGTTCGGTCTTGCCTACGCCGGTGGAACCGAGGAAGATGAACGAGCCGATGGGTCGCTTCGGGTCTTGCAGTCCTGCACGGCTGCGGCGTACGGCGTTGCTGACGGCAGCGATGGCTTCCTCCTGACCGATGACGCGCTTGTGCAGTTCTTCTTCCAGATGGAGCAGCTTTTCAGTCTCGCTCGTCTGCATCTTCGAGACGGGAATGCCTGTCCAGCGGCTCACCACATCGGCAATGTCGTCGGCTGTCACCTCATCGCGAAGCAGTTTGTTGCTGACGGCAGAACTCTCGGCGAGCTGCTTTTCAAGCTCAGGCAGCTTGGAGTAGCGAATCTCGGCAACCTTAGCGTAGTCGCCGTCGCGTTCGGCCTGTTCAGCTTCGCGACGAAGCTGCCCGATGCTGTCCTTCAGGGTTTGAATCTTGTCGGCCTGTTGCTTCTCGTCCTCCCATTGCTTACGCATCTTACTCTCTTGTTCGCGGAGGTCGGCTATCTCTTTCTCGATGTTGGCAAGCTTGGCAGCTCCTTCGCCGCTCCCGTTTGGGATGAGTGCCTTCACCTCGCGGCGAATGGCTTCACGTTCAATCTCGAGCTGTGCCAGGCGGCGGCTGATTTCGTCGAGCTCCTCGGGCACAGAGTCGCGCTCCATACGGAGTTTTGCAGCGGCTTCGTCCATGAGGTCGATGGCTTTGTCGGGCAGGAAACGCTCTGTGATGTAGCGTTGTGAGAGCTGCACGGCAGCTATGACGGCATCGTCCTGTATGCGGACCTTGTGGTGGTTCTCGTAGCGCTCCTTCAGACCACGCAGGATGCTGATGCTGGAGAGCGTGTCGGGTTCGTCCACCATGACGGTCTGGAAGCGTCGCTCCAGGGCCTTGTCCTTCTCGAAGTACTTCTGGTATTCGTCGAGCGTTGTGGCACCGATGCTCCTCATCTCGCCCCTTGCAAGCGCGGGCTTCAGGATGTTTGCTGCATCCATCGCACCTTCGCCCTTACCGGCTCCGACGAGTGTATGAATCTCATCGATGAAGAGGATGATGCCGCCCTGGCTCTCGGTCACTTCCTTTACGACGCTCTTCAGCCTTTCCTCGAACTCGCCCTTATACATCGCTCCGGCAATGAGGGCGCCCATGTCGAGGCTGTAGAGCTGCTTGTTCTTCAGGTTCTCGGGCACATCGCCACGCAGGATTCTGTGGGCAAGGCCTTCTACGATGGCCGTCTTGCCCGTACCGGGTTCACCTATCAGGATAGGATTGTTCTTCGTTCTGCGAGAAAGAATCTGCAGCACGCGACGTATTTCGTCGTCTCGGCCAATCACCGGGTCGAGCTTTCCGGCACGCGCTTCGTCCACGAGATTGCGGGCATACTTCTGCAGGCTCTTCTCTTCTTGTTGGTTTTGATTGTTCTGTATCATAGTCTTAATCTCCTTAACTCTAAACTCTAAACTCTAAACTCTAAACTCTAAACTCACATCTGCCCTTATTCCACAAACTCTATGCAAACGAGCAAGGCACAGGACAAATTGTCGCGAAGCAAGACAAAATGACGGAGAGAGAAAAGTCTTCCCTCTGACGGCATTTCCACTCCCCGCCTCTCATATTCACATACTTACGGTGTCTGCTTCTTGATATGCAAGCTGCGTATGGAGAGACGCAAGCTGCGAATGAAGATACTCGGGCAGCGCATGTGGAAACGCAGCTTGCATATCAACAACATTACACAGATTTTAAGGAAATGGAACAGACGCTAACGGCTTTTTCTTCCTTTTCAAAGATATTTTCCGGCCAAATGAGGATTGTAAGTGTATTGTTTGGGGCAGATTCCTCGATGCAAAGCAGGACAAAACGAGGGCCTTTTACACAAAATCCGCTCAATTAGATTGATTTTTTCCCTATACATTATTATAATTATTAAGAAAATTCGTATCTTTGTCCCCAAAATGCTAAAAACTATAGTTAACTTAATTATTAATTAAAATCTCATTTATGAAAAAGTTTACGTTTATGCTCCTTGCGGCATTCATCGCCGTAAGTTCCTGGGCACAACCGACAGCTGTGAAGAACCACAAGTTGTTGCCCGAGCAGTTTGCCGCCAAGACGGCAACATCCACTAAGCTGGTTCCTCAAATGAAGAAGGAGACGGCTCCGCGTCAGGCTCTCAAAGGCACTTTGAAGGCTAAACCTGCGCAGAGACCCATGAAGAAGGCTAAGGCTGCTCCCAAGAAAGCAATCGACCTTACAGCCCTCCTCAGCGGAAAGCCCGTTGACTTCATGGTGAAGAGCTATGCTTACAGCATGGAGAACACGGGTACCGAAGAGGAACCGGTCTATGACCTCGTTCCCCTGAGCATCCCCCGTGTCACTGAAACATGGACCATGACTGCTGACATCACTACCATGAAGGTTAGCGTCACAGGTATCGGTGGCGGCGAGACAGCCGTAGAAGGCACAGTCGATCCCACCACTATGTCTATCACCATTCCCTATGGACAGACTACAGGTACAAGCGACTATGGCACACTTGCTCTGGCCAGCGTTACAGGCGCAGAAAGCCTCGTTTGCACACTGACCAGCGATGGTAACGCAGTAGTGCTGAACGACTACTGGTACATCGCCCTCCTTGATGGTGATTACGCTGGCTCAGCTTACAGCGACATCTACGAGAGCATAGCTGTGATACCCAATGGCACTATGACTTGGGTCGATTCAGATGGGGAAGAGGTTACCGCTGCTGTGGATATCGACTTTGACGAAGAAACCAGCACAGCTACCGTTTGGAACTTCGGCGACGAAGAACTTGCTATTGACGTTACCCTGAAGAACGGCGGCAAGTTCGTTATTAAACCACAGCTCGTCATGGAAAGTATGGATTTCCAAGGCAAACCAACTGGTGACTTCTATACCTACAACGGAGATTGCAAGACGCCAACAATTAGCGGTACAGGCACGGAGAACACTCTGACCTTCGCTAGTTCATGGACATTCTTTGCTCCTGAAAGTAGCGTCTGGTTCGGAGAACAAGGAGCTGCCACCATTACCTTCGACGGCACATTCGTATATCCTGAACTTGAAGAGACTCCTGCCATACCGGCCGCTCCGGAAGTGACAATGTTCGAATACTGGGATGGCGAGGTTGCTACTGTCACCCTCACTGTTCCTTGTGTTGACGTTGATGGCGGCGACATTTTGTCTTCACTGCTCTCTTATCAGCTCTACACTCAGAACGAGAAGGGCGAACCCGTTGAGCTTGGCAGCCCCATTGCCTATGACGATAAGGAGAATGGCGCAGGCGACCAGAAGACAGTTAAGCTGGGCGAAGAAGCTAAAGGCCTGACCATCATCGGTGCAAAGAGCATCTACACTGCCCTTGGCGAAATCAACGAGAGCGAGATTACTTGGTTCGAGTTCCCACAGGTTGCAACGGTTCCCGACGGCGTAGAATGCAAAGAGTATCCCGCTACCGCTGATGCATACAGTGGTTCTTGGACAACTTACGAAGCAACTGTTATGGTTGCAGTCGATGGAGAGGATGTATATATTCAGGGCATCATGCCTCAGTGCCCCAACGGCTGGGCAAAGGGTACCCTCAAGAATGGAGTTGTCACCTTCCCCATCCAGTGCATTGGCCTCTTCAATGGCGAATACATGTACCTCTCTTCCTATGATACGAAAACGGGAAATTTGATTCCCGTCACCTTCAACTATCTTGCTGATGATGACATGTACATATCGGACGGCCTCATCTTTGCCAATGGCTCACCTGACGAACTGGGCTTCTACTACCCATACTTCGATGGCATGACTATCGGCACAGAGAGCACTCCCGCACCGGTTGAACTGCCCGAAGGCGCAGAGGTCGTTGAGTATCCCTTCTCTGGCACGACTTTCTCGAACGGCTCCTCTTCAGATTTCGAGAGCACTGTGAATGTGGCTGTCGTAGGCGACGATGTCTATGTACAAGGCTTCAACGAATATGCTCCCGAGGCTTGGGTAAAGGGCACAAAGGATGCTGATGGCAACGTCGTATTCACCACTGGCCAGAACCTTGGTACATTCCTTTATCAAGATACAGAATACCAATTCTACATGGTTGGCTACGATGATAAGGCTTCTGCCATTGCCGATGTCGTGATGACCTACAACGAGGATCAAGACTACTATGTACTGCAGACCGACGTCGTCGTAAGTGATAAGAGGAGAAGCATTTCATACTACAAATGGTATAAGGCAGGCAGCATAATTGGCACTCTGAAGTCGTATGACGCTACCTTCAACTTCAACACAATGGATGTGCCAACTTCTGCTACAGGCGTTAACGACGGCGACTTCAAGGAAGACCAGGTATTCACAGCGAGTGACATCACACTGACCATCACTCCCGCTGATAGCAGATGCAACACACCTAACCGCTTCTGGAGCACTTCTGCAGGTCCTCAGCTGCGCATTTATAGCGGCACTATGACATTCGACGTTCCCGATGGTTACTACATCACCAACATCGTATTCAACTACAATTCCAAGAACTGGGGCGGCAGCAACAATGCCGGCAATGTCTTTGCTGATTCTGGTGAGATTACAGATGATGCAAATGCAAAGCAAGCAACATGGACTGGCAACGCTCAGACTGTAGAGTTCGCTGTTGGCTACTTCAATGAGGAAACAGGCAAATGGGTGAGCGGCAACACGCAGATCAACAGCATCAACGTTACTGTTGCCATCAAGCAGCTGCCTCCTATGGTTGAGACCGTTGCTCCCGATGACCTCGAGTCTGCTGAATGGTTAGTCGAAGCTACTGAGATATACTACTATCCTGCAGAAGTCGATGAGGAAACGGGTGAGCCTATTTCAGAAGAGACTTATGAGGCCAATGATTACAGTGCTCCCGCTCAGGTAGGTTTCTACACCGTTGAGGGTGAAGACGGCACTCAGGTTTACATCCAGGGCCTTTGCCCCGAACTGCCCGAAGCTTGGGTAATGGGTACACTCGATGCCGACAACACTGTCACCATTCCTTACAGCACATTCTTCGGCACGCATGAGTACATTGACTATGAGGCTTATCAGTATGTGGATGTGAATCTCTTCCTGACATCTATTACCTTCGATGAGGAGGAGAATTTGCTCCTCGATGACGTTAGGTTCGTCTATGATCCAGAGGCTAACACTCTGACCAGCGAACAGGACATCTTCGTCAATGCCGACCGTCGTGAGATTAACAACTACTGGCACTGGTATCAGGGCATGGTACTGAGGTTGATTCCCGATGTGGCTGCCACTCCTGCTGATCCTGAGATTCTTGAGGTTGCGACTGTTGATGTTAAGTATCCTATGGTTGAATTCAACATTCCTCTCGTTGATGTAGATGGCAATCCTATTCTTGCCTCCAAGACATCTTACAAGGTATATGTGAAGAAGTATAATACCGAAGAGCTTCTGACATTGTATCCCGAGGAATACACATTGCTGGAAGAGTCTATGGATGAGATTCCTTACACCTTCTCTGACAATTATGACATCTACAACAACAAGCTGTACTTCAACCAGAGTGCTGCTGAGATCGGCTGCTGGGAAAAGGTGGGCATCCAGACCATCTACCGCGGTGGTGACGAACGCCATGAGTCCAACATCGTTTGGGCAGAGAATCCTGCATTCGACTTCAGCGTAAAAGTCACCGACATGCTGTATGCAACTTATGTTGCTCCTATCGATGTTGACTTCACTGGTGCTGAGGTTACCGCTTATGCCGCTCAGGTGAATGAGGCCTTGACAGCTGTTCGTCTCATCCCTGTTACCCGTGTTCCCGTTGGCCAAGCAGTTATCGTGAAGGCTGAAGCAGCCGGCACATACGAAGTGGCTCGTGCAGAAGGAATGAATGAGCTTTACATTCCCGGAAACAACCTGTATCCCACTTACGCCCCATTGGAGGCCGACGGTAGCCAGTATGTACTTGCTGACGGCGAAGAAGGCTTAGGCTTCTACAAGGCAAGAGCAGGTTCCATCATCCCAGCTCGTAAGGGTTATCTCTACCTGGGTGAAGACGGTGGCAGCGTTAAGCCCTTCTATCCTGTTGAGGATGATGATCCCACCGCTATCTCTGGCATCTTTGCCAACGAGAAAGACGAGATTATCTTCAACCTCGCCGGCCAGCGCATGGGCAAGGCTATGAATGGCGTGAACATCGTCAACGGCAAGAAAGTGCTGAAGTAAAAAAACCAACTCTTTCCCTTCGGAGCGACGGGGGCAACACCCTGTCGCCCCGCAAGGAGGAAGAAGGAGGAGGTTACTACATTATTAATATAATAATAATATAATATATCAATATGAAGAAGTATTTAGCACCTGCAATTAAGATTGAAGAGGCTGAGGCAGCTCAGATGCTTGCAGAGAGTCTGCCTATCATCAGCGGCACAACCGTTAGCGGAGACAAGGCATTGACAAAAGAAGACGATGCCTGGGACATTTGGGGCAACGAAGAATAAACTTCCGGTCCATCCCATTGTCTGACTGACAGAACATAGGGAATCCCCGATTCGCAAAGGCGTTTCGGGGATTCTTTGTAACAGGTTTTTCCTGCCCTTATGGAGGGGTTGAAAACGCCGGCTGCGGCGATGCCCAACGCCGCACGCGGAAATGCCCATCGCCGCACGCGGGGATTGCCATCGCCGCACGCGGCGTTTTGAAGGCTCGCACAAGGGGGCCGAAAACGAGGCTCCACATAAGCCGAAAAGCCCCATTTCATGGGACTTGACGAGCTAAATTGAAGCATTTTCTGTCAAATCGGGACATTTAACTCCATTTATTGCCCGTTATTATTTGAAGTTTGGCGAATTTTTGCTAACTTTGCGGTAAAAATAGCGAGGATGTTCGATACATTCTTAAACAACATATTCCTCAAGATATGGTCTGGCGACAAGAAGGTCGGGCCACACAAGAAAGTTCTCATGTCCAGAAGCTGTGAGATCTATCAGGACACAGTGTACGACCTGAAGTGGACGCTGAAGTATGTCCACAGAAACGGCAAAGCCTCACACTCGGTCACCATCTCGGAAAGAGCCAGCAAGTGGAACCTGAGAAGAACCATCCGTAAGGTAGAGAAGCATGAGCTTCCCCCAAAAATAGACGAGCTAATCCGCGAACACTCTCATACGGACCAGAAAGAATAAAGCACACAACTCAAGGCTGTGTGCTTTATTGTTTTTAGAACTCGGCGTTGCGAGGTGTCCTTGGGAACGGAATGACGTCGCGTATGTTCTGCATGCCTGTGACGAAGAGGATGAGCCTCTCGAAGCCGAGGCCGAAGCCTGCATGCGGGCATGAGCCGTACTTGCGGGTGTCGAGATACCACCAGAGGTGCGTCAGGTCCATGCCGCGGCGGTCCACCTCTGCCATCAGCTTGTCGTAGTTCTCCTCGCGGACAGAACCGCCGATAATCTCGCCGATGGATGGGAAGAGCACATCGGTGCCCTGCATCGTCGGGCCAGGAGCAACGGCGCCCTTGTAGCCAACGCTGCCGCCGTCGGCCGTCTCTTGATTCTGCTTCATGTAGAAGGACTTGAAGGAACGCGGATAGTCGGTCATGATGACGGGCTTCTTGAAGTGTTCCTCCACGAGGTAGCGCTCGTGCTCGCTGGCAAGGTCGTCGCCCCATTCGCAGGGGAACTCGAACTTCTTGCCGTTCGCCTTTGCCTCCTGCAGGATGCGGATGCCTTCGGTATAAGGCAGGCGGACGAAGGTCTCCTTCAGCACGCCTTCCAGACGCTCGATGAGGGTCTTGTCGATCATCTTGTTGAGGAACTCAAGGTCGTCCTTGCAGTTGTCCAAAGCCCACTTAACGCAGTACTTGATGAAGTCCTCCTCGAGGTCCATCAGCTCCTCCTGATCGAGAAACGCCACCTCAGGCTCAATCATCCAGAACTCGGCAAGATGGCGGGGCGTGTTGCTGTTCTCAGCCCTGAAGGTGGGGCCGAAAGTGTAGATGGCACCGAGAGCCGTTGCGCCAAGCTCGCCCTCAAGCTGACCGCTGACGGTCAGGGAAGTCTGCTCGCCAAAGAAATCGTCGTCGTAGATTATCTTGCCTTGCTCGTCCTTCTTGAGGTCATAGAGGTTCTTGGTCGTCACCTGGAACATGTTGCCTGCGCCTTCGCAATCCGAAGCCGTGATGAGCGGCGTGTGGAAGTAGAAGTAACCATGCTCGTGGAAGTAAGTGTGGATGGCCATCGCCATGTTGTGACGGATGCGCAGGATGGCTCCGAAGGTGTTGGTGCGTGGACGCAGATGAGCCACCGTGCGGAGGTATTCCCAACTTGCCCCTTTCTTCTGCAGAGGATAGGTGTTGTCGCAGTCGCCCAGAATCTCGATGGATGTGGCCTGCACCTCGCTTGCCTGTCCGGCAGCGGGGCTCTCCACGAGTTTGCCCACTACGCTGAGGCAAGCCCCCGTAGTGATGCGCTTCAGCGTCTCCTCGTCGAAATTGGCATCGTCGCCCACAATCTGAATGTTCTTGATTGTCGAACCATCGTTCAGGGCAATGAAGAAAATGCCTTTACTGCCACGCTTTGAGCGAACCCAACCTTTTACGCAGATTTCGCTCCCGTATGCTGTGCTCTTCAGAGCATCAATAACTTTAGTACGTTTCATATAATAACTCTTAACTCTAAACACTAAACTCTAAACTTTAAACTCTGAACTATTCAAACGCCCCCATCCTCAGCATGTTAACCTCTTGCTCGGTGAGGAAACGCCAGTCGCCTCGACGGACATTCTTCTTGGTCAGGCCTGCAAAGTAAACGCGGTCGAGTTTGGTGACCTTGTAGCCGAGATGCTCGAAGATGCGACGCACGATGCGGTTCTTTCCGCTGTGAATCTCGATGCCCACCTGCTTGCGGTCTGTCTCGCTGGCATAGTCGATGGCATCTGCATGAATCTCGCCGTCCTCAAGCTCTATGCCATCTGCTATTTGCCGCATGTCGGCTGCGGTAACATTCTTGTCGAGGAACACATGGTATATCTTCTTCTTGAGGAACTGAGGGTGCGTCAGCTTGGTGGCCAGCTCGCCATCATTCGTGAGCAGGAGCACGCCGGTAGTGTTTCTGTCGAGGCGGCCTACCGGATAGATGCGTTCGCGACAAGCACCCTTCACAAGGTCCATTACCGTCTTGCGGTTCTGGGGGTCGTCGCTTGTAGTGACATAATCCTTGGGCTTGTTGAGGAGGATGTAAACCTTCTTCTCGATGTTTACCAATTGGTCGTGGAAGAGGACTGCATCCGAGCGCTTCACCTTGGTGCCGAGCTCTGTGACAATCTCGCCATTGACCTTTACGACGCCAGCCGCAATGAAGTCGTCTGCCTCACGGCGAGAGCAGACTCCTGCATTTGCGAGGTACTTGTTCAGGCGGATTGGTGCCTCGGGATCATAGTTTGCTTCCTTATACTCGATTTGCTTCTTGAGGCTGTACTTGGCATGGGGATTGTAGCCTTGGGTGCGAGGACGGTAGGCGCCTCTGCCTCCCCCTTTGGGAGAGTAACCTTCGCGTGGCTGGTAGCCGCCTTCTCTCTGCTGGTAGCCGCCTTCGCGATTGTAGCGAGGACGATAGCCGCCTTCGCCGTTGTTATTGTTATATCTCGGACGAGATTGGTATCCGCCTTCGCCATTATTATTATTGTATCTTGGACGATAGCCGCCTTCGCGTGGCTGATAGCCTTCTCTCTGCTGATAGCCGCCTTCATGGTTGTAGCGAGGACGAGGCTGATAGCCTCCCTGGCCTTGATTGCCGTTGTAGGATGGACGGTTGTAGCGGGGGCGCATCGGACGTCCGTAGCCATTATAACCTTCGTTGTTACCCTGCGGACGATAGCCCTCTCGGCGGCCTCCGCTCTCTTCGGAGAACTTGTCTCTCCAGTTTTCTTTTTCGTTGATCATTTCTTTCTTTATGTTTTAAATACCTGTATAAGTGTAAGGAGTGATGGCACGCAGCTCTTCCTTCACGGATTCACTGACGTTCAGCTCCTCGATAAAGTTCTTGATGGTAGCCTCGTCGATGCCTTTGCCGGTTCTTGTCAAAGCCTTGAGGGCTTCGTAGGGATGCGGGTAGGCTTCTCTGCGCAGGATGGTCTGGATGGCTTCTGCGCAGACTGCCCAGCAGCCCTCGAGGTCGCGACGGATGGCTTCTTCGTTGAGGACGAGTTTTCGCAAGCCCTTCAGGGTGCTCTTGATGCTGATGAGCATGTGCCCCACGGGGACGCCTACGTTGCGAAGCACGGTGCTGTCGGTCAGGTCGCGTTGCAAGCGGCTGATGGGCAGCTTCATGCTGAGGTGCGACAGGATGGCGTTGGCGATGCCGAGGTTGCCTTCGGAGTTCTCGAAATCGATAGGATTCACCTTGTGAGGCATGGCGCTCGACCCTACTTCGCCTGCCTTGATCTTCTGACGGAAATACTCCATCGAGACATATTGCCAGAAGTCGCGGTCGAGGTCGATGATGATGGTGTTGATGCGCTTCATGGCGTCGAACACAGCTCCGAGGCAGTCGTAGTTGCTTATCTGCGTGGTGTACTCTTCGCGCTCAAGGCCGAGACTTTCGCTCGTGAACTGTCGTCCGAAAGCACGCCAGTCGTAACCGGGATAAGCCACATGATGGGCGTTGAAGTTGCCTGTCGCTCCGCCAAACTTGGCCGTGAGCGGACAAGCACGGAGCATCTCGAGCTGGCGTTTCAGGCGATAGACGAAGACCATCACCTCCTTGCCCAATCGCGTGGGGCTTGCGGGCTGACCGTGCGTCTTGGCAAGCATGGGAACGTCTTTCCACTCCTCTGCATAGGTCTGCAGCTGCGCTATCAGCTCCTCGATGAGGGGGTAATACACCTGTTCCAGAGCCTCCTTGATGCTGAGGGGCACGCTCGTATTGTTGATGTCCTGACTCGTGAGGCCGAAATGGATGAACTCCTTGTACTGCTCCAGGCCGCCCAATTCGTCGAACTTCTCTTTGATGAAGTACTCCACAGCCTTCACATCATGGTTGGTCACCATTTCGATGTCCTTCACCCGCTGGGCGTCCTGTTCCGAGAAATTACGGTAGATGTCTCGCAGCTGGTCGTCGCTGACGGGAATATCCTTCAATTGAGGGAGCGGCAGATGTGCGAGCGCGATGAAATACTCCACCTCAACGCGAACGCGATAACGAATCAGAGCGTATTCTGAAAAGTACGCCGCCAACGCTTCCGTCTTGCCTCTGTATCGTCCGTCGATGGGCGAAACGGCTGTCAATACATCAAGTTCCATAAGTAGCCTCCTGTTAAAAAACGGCTGCAAAGATACAAAGATTTATTCTAAATACAAAATTATTAAATTCAAAATACTTCATATTTGCCGCTTTTGCACATAATCCTGCCTGAGAGAGCTGGGAACAAAGGCAAATTGCGCCTATATCAGGGAAAATACGGGAACATGAGGCTCCGCTCAGGAATAGCAAAAAGGGCTTGTTGGGAGTGAAATAACACCCTCCAAACAACCCTCCAAGCCATCAGCCAACAGCCCAGATTGCCTCGGGCCATGAGGCTTCCGACCTGTCAAAACGAAGAGAAACAGCAAAAAAAAATAGTGGTGTCCGGTAAATTCGGCCTGTAAGGCCATTAAGATGTCAGCCCAGGGCAGCGCCCTGGGTTTATGGCGCAATGGTAGAATGCGCCCTAAAGGGGCAAAAGCTTTGTGTTTTAGTGCTTTTGCTCTTACAGAGCGTCATTTGCCGCGGCATTTCAACACCCAGAGCGCTGCCCTGGGCTGACATCTTTCTGCCCCTTTGGGGCGTCCCAAGCCCCTGCCAATCACATTTTGCTCTATATGCCGATGGTGGGAAGGGTGCAAGAGATGATGAAATATTTTTACCGGACTCAAGCCAAAAAAACTTTACAAAAAAAAGTGTCGAAAAATAAGGAAAACGCCATCGGCGCGTGCCGGGAAACCAAACGCCGCACGCGGAGTTGGTCAACGCCGCACGCGATGTTTGCAATTTCCCCACGCGAAGTTGCCCAACACCACAGGCGGAATTTGGCAGAAAAGCACGCTTGAATTAACCGGACGACAAGGGAGAGTTACACTTTCATTGCTTGAGGTCGGAAAATTCGTCCTCGCAAACCGCCTGTCAGAGAAGGAAACGCGATTTAAGCCCTTATTTTGCGTTCAGGGTAGAAAAGAGCCACCCGACCAAAAATAAGCGCTCAGAGAGCGTTGGCAAGTAAAGAATGTTTACAAAAGTCGAAGGCCGAGGTGGGGGGAAGACACCCCTCGCTTCGCCTTGCCCCTCCCCTTCGAGGAATGGAAAGGGAGTCGGGGGGGCCTGCTCTCCGCCTCTTTTAGGGGAGAAGTGGCTGAAAGCCGAGGTGGGGTGACTCGGCTTACATTCCAACCCCCACACCTGCCCCTCCCCATCGGGGAATGGGAATGGAGTTGGGGAAGCCTGCTCTCCGCCTTTTGGGCGAAGGAGCGGGCTTTAGAGGAACCACTAAATGTGGCCGAAGGAGCAAGGTGGCGGCTGGAGATTCCCTACGGGACGAGAATCTTCTTGCCGTTCACGATGTTAATACCCTTCTGCATCTTGCTCAAGCGCTGGCCTGCAAGGTTGTAGATGACATCGTCCTGTGGGCTTTGTGTCATGCTCGGTGCATCAACGCCCGTTATCGTTTCGCCAATGTCGCCGACATTCAGGCCGATGCCCTCCCATTCATCAAAAGAATAGAAGAAGGCTTGGAAGGCCTTGATTCCGCCAGGCATCCCCATCAGAGGAGACAGGTCCAGATTGCCGTCCAAAACATAGATAAAGGGATCTGTTGTAGTGCCAGAGCTGTATGTGCCATAGAATCCTACCCACCAGTCATCATAGTACTGGACCCCTAAATTGATGATAACCTTCTTGAACACGGGGTCGACGACATCTTTGCCTCTGTCCCACCTGATGAGATAAGGCAATCCTGCTTCAACTTTCGTGACAGGGATGAGGAAATCGAGGATGAGGAACCTTGAATCCTCCGTAGGCCAACTGCCGCTAAATGCCCTGATATCCGCACCTTCAAGGATGCTGCCTTCCAGCTCCATGTCGAATGGCAGACAGATTGTTGACCATGAGTTGTCTTTCTTGAAGACATAATTCTTGAGGGTTGCGTTGACGTACTTGCCCCAGTTGTCCAAAAGAATCTGTTCGTTGCTGTTGTTTGCATCCAAGACAAGGTCGAAGAGAGCATTCAAGGTGGTGAAGAAGTTCGAGTCCGACGAGGCATCCGCCTCGCCACTCTTCGTGCCGACAACCTGGTATTCGTATGGCGTTTCCGGCATCAGGCCGCTGAGCTTCGCTTCCGTCTTGTTTGTCGTTACCGTCTTCCATTGGCCGGGAGGTATCGTCTTATAGGAACAGATGCGGATGTCGTCGATGAGAATTCCGCTCTTGGCGTTGTTTTTATGATGGAAGGCGATGTAACCTTTTTGTCCCTCATAAGGGCTCAGGTCAACATCGATGTTCTCCCAGAAGTACGAGGCCTCATGCATGTCGAACAAAGTTGTGGTGAAGTCGCTGACGCTGTTGCCCGTCGTGGAAAGCAAGACCTCATAGGTGTCGAAGTACTCGTCCGAGGCATTCGCTTCCCAGAAAGACATCACACCACCCAGGGTGATTTGCGGCGAGATGAGCCAGTTGTCGGCATCGAAGCTTCCCTCGTCAGGCAAATAGCTCCAGGCGCTTGCAGCATAGGAGCCTCCATGCGTCGATTCGGACGAAGCAAACCATCCCTTCGACCCTTGCGGCGAGTCGCCATTCGTGATGATTGTCCAATTGTTGAGGCCGCTCTCGAAGTCTTCCTCTAAGGTAACCTTGTCTATCTCCTCACGCTGCATGGTCCTGTAACGCACCGTGTAGCTGTCGCTAAAGCCCGACCAGCTGATGTCGGCGGAGGTGTCGTCGGCTGTGGCTGCAATATCGAAGGGCTTAGGATTGCGTGCAAGGGTAGAGAAAAGCGTGAGGCCGCCCAGGACATTCTCCTCGCCCTCCTTAACAGCAGTCACCTGGAACTCATATTTCGTGTTGGACGGCAGGCCTGAGAGTGTTATCTGCGGCTCGTCTGTGTACACCGTTGCCCATGTCCCCTCGGGCTCATCGGTAAAGATGCAGATATCGTCGAGGTTGAGAGAGCCCTGGCCTGAACAGTTACTGTGCTGAATTTCTATGAAACCCATCTGCCCACCCAAGGGACTCAGGTCCATTGTGTATTCCGTATAGGTGTTCTGCGACAATGTTTCAGGCAGCAGCACATGAAATTCGGAGCCATCCTCGCTGAGGGCATATATTCTGAAGTGGTCGTGCAAATTCCCGCTGTCGTCCTGACCTCTTAACCATACCTTGAGCGTTCCGTCCAGCTTTACCAAAGGCGAGATAAGCCAGTTGTCGGGTTGTAGTGCAGTATTTTGGAAAAAACTTGCAGAAGTCAGGCAGACATTCCCCGAATGGGTGTGATAGTAGGACGGGGCTACTATCCAACCGTATCCGTCTCCATCTCTGTCCTCTGTTGTCCAGTCGGGAGGGATTTGCCCGTCGGTGATGCTCTCGAAGTCGCAGAAGAAAGTCTTGTTCGTCTTCCTGTATCTCACTTCATACCTGTCGCTGTAACCTGTCCAATTGATTGTGGCAGAGTTGGGCGTCACGCTGATATCGTAATTCGTAGGCACAGGAGATTGTGTTGTGAACGTAATCGGTGTCCAATGGCTGACCTTCTTGGCGCTATAAACAGACTGTATGCGGAGACGATAATTCGTGTTGCATTTTAGTCCTGTCAGCTCATAACTCCTCTCTCTGAGGTCTGCGATTGTAGTCCAACTGTCGTCGCCTTCTCTCTTGTACTGCAGGTTCCACGAGTTGCCGTCTCCTTGCCATTCAACAGTTGCTGAATAGGCTTCTGGGTCGATGTACAGGAAATATGGTCTTCCGAGGTATTCTTCCTCTTTGTTGAAGATGACTTGATTTTTCTTTTTGACCATAAGGCTTGCCCAGCCGACCGAAACATCTGAAGGATTCTCGAACATTGAGTTATTTCGGTAGTTATATATAGTTTGGTAGTTGCCGGACTCGAATGCCAAGCACTCTATGCCGGGTTCCTGCCAGCCGGATATGTCGTTCACGATGAGGACGAGATTGCTTTTGCCGTCATAGTAGTAGGGCCAGTCGAAGGTAATCGTTGTCCAATCGTCCTCGTAGAAGCACACATTGCTGCCGTAAACCTTGTTGGATTCGTCGTATTCAATATAATCACTATTGGTGAGGAATTCATCCTTGTTTGTCGGCACGAGATAGATTTCAAGCTCCCGATTGACTTCTTTGCCTGCGTTGTAGAAGCTAACGCTTGAGAGCATGTTGGCGCTGCCCAGCTCGTCTGTGGTGAATATCTGCTCTGAGAGCGAATAATTGTAGCTGGTATTGGTTGGAATGAAGGAGTTGAGGGTGACCTGGCTTCCTGCTATCTCGAATGGTTTCCTTTCTATGTTGAACTTCATCATATTCTTCGTACTCAGGTCATCGAACATGCCATCTTCTGTCATGCCTGTCGGGTCGAGGGGTTGGTAGGCATAATAACATAGAGACTGTTCTCCCGATGCGAAGTATGTGATGCACTTCAGTTTCGAAGATGGCGATGTATAGCCGGATCTATCGTAGACGACGACTGCGAGGTTGTCTCTGCCGTTATACTCGAAGGGGACGCGCAGTCCTATTGTCGTCCAGTCTTCCTTCTTGAAGTTCACTTTGCCGCTGAACACTTTGTCGCTCGGCGACACATCAAGCCAGTCGTCTGTTCCGTCGAAGCATTCTTTGGAGGTATGCACCAGATAGAGGTCGATGTAGCGTTCCGCCACATCACCGATATTATAGAAGCTGAGGTTCTTGATGAAGCCGGCTCCGCCCATTTCAAAGTTCGTATAGATTTGCTCCGAGATTGCATAGGGGTAACTGCTCTCAGTGGGAAGGCTGTTGCTCGATATCGAGGGTTCGCCGATTGTTTTCCCGTTAATCTGTATCTGGTTGACAAGGGGTCCGACATCCATGAGGTTATAGGAAAGAATATCCGTCGGGTCGTATGGTTCGTCATCGCCGTATATCGCAAAGGAACGCCCAGAAGTCGGGACTTTGACCAGAGGGAAGTTCTGAAACACAACCCAATTTGTGTTATTTATACTATTGACGGTGATGATGAGGCTGCCCTCGCCTTTGTATCGGAAGGGCTTGTCCAGCACTATCGTCGCCCAATCATCAGACATGAACGTTACTGTGCCGCTGAACACCTTCTCGTCTTCCGAAACTTCCAAAGGAGATGTGGAACTGCCGACATACTCCTCTGACATATAGATGTCCAGCGAACGATCGAACCAATCGCCCGAGTTGAAGAAACCCAGAGTATTGATGATGACCGCACCGCCTATATCTTCTTGATGAAAATTCTGCTGTGTCAAGGAATACAATTGTCCGGAGGTGACAGGCAATTCATTACCGCATAAAGAAGTGCGATATCCTACCTCTATTTCACCTGCTTTTGCCATGCTGACACATGCCAGCACAAGTAATGTCATGAGTAATGATTTGGTGTTCATATTCTTTTTGTGTTTTGATTTTATACTTTCCCTTTTGAGTGCACACGCACATTAACTGCCACAAATTTACACATTATTCTTTTAATAATCTATTACAATATTGTTAAATCTTGTTAACGCATGCGTGTTTAGGGTAACTCATGCAGAAAAATGTATGAATCCGACGGGATGATTTGTTATTATCGAATTGACAATTTGTAAGCGACTTAGTCACTTTTGCTTACTTTTTGATTTTGGGCCGACTCGCGAGAATCGCTTAAAAATCTCTCGGCGGCACTTTTGTACCCAAGAGACGAGAAACGCGCTTAAAACGCAAATGGTTCGTAATTTATTGATTTACAGGCATCATTTTCTGCCACCAAATTACAAATTTCAATGTTCAATTCGCACAATTGACAACTACACCTTGCAAAAAAGGCACTTTTGGCCTGATTTTTCACAAAATTCCGCGTGGAAAGTCTCCCCATCTCCGCAGGCGGAAAATCAATCGCCGCACGCGGAGATGGCCAACGCCGCGTGCGGCGTTTGTAATCGTCGCACGCGGAGATGGGAATCCCAGCCTGTAATGGCTCAATTTTCGCCACTCCGAAATCTGACACTTTGCAAGCAGAAAGATAGATTTAGCTGACAAAATGTATTCCGACCAGCAAATGGGGCTTGACCTCTTCAATTGCACATATTCTGACCCTTTTATCGACTTTCACACTTATTATTGGCTGCTTTGTATAAGATTATTGAAAAAAAATGATTATCTTTGTTCTCGAAAAACTAACATCACATTAACCAATAACCTATAATCAACAGACATTCATGGAAGAAATCATCGGACTTATCGACGCGCCGTTCACCCCGTTTTATGAGAATGGCGACGTGAACCTCGAACCCATCCCTGCATACGCTAAGATGCTACAGAAGAACGGGTTGAAGGGCGTATTCATCAACGGAAGCAGCGGCGAAGGCTATATGCTGACGCCTGAGGAACGCATGCAACTGGCTGAGGCTTGGATACAAGCTTCTAACTCCCTCCCTTTAAGGGAGGGCCGGGAAGGGTCTTTCAAGGTCATCGTGCATGTGGGAAGCTGCTGCGTCCGCGAGAGCCGCAAACTTGCCGAGCACGCTCAGAAGATTGGCGCCTGGGGCATCGGAGCCATGGCGCCGCCGTTCCCGAAGATTGGCCGCATAGAGGAACTCGTGAAGTACTGCGAGGAGATTGCCGCAGGCGCTCCTGCCCTACCCTTCTACTTCTACCACATCCCTGCCTTCAACGGCGCATTCCTCCCCATGGTCGAGTTCCTCAAAGCCGTCGACGGACGCATCCCGAACTTTGCCGGCATCAAGTACACCTTCGAGAGCCTCTACGAATACAACCAATGCCGGCTCTACGCCGACGGTAAGTTCGACATGCTCCACGGACAGGACGAGACCATCCTGCCCTGCCTCGCCATGGGCGGCGCTCGAGGCGGCATCGGAGGCACCACGAACTACAACGGCAAGAATCTCGTCGGCATCATAGATGCCTGGAATCGAGGCGATTTGGAGTCCGCGCGTCAACTACAGGATTATTCGCAGCTCGTCATCAACGTCATCTGCCATTTCCGCGGAAACATCGTGGGTGGCAAGCGTATCATGAAGCTCATCGGCCTCGACCTCGGCCCCAACCGCACGCCCTTCCAGAACATCACGCCGGAAGAGGAAACGCGCCTCAAGAAGGAACTCGACGAGATAGGCTTCTTCCAACATTGCAACGAGTTTTAAATGAGAAATAAAGGTATCATATTCATAGTCCTGTGCCTTTGCGTTTGTGCCTCACACGCAGCACAGAAGGTCAAGGTGGCTTGTGTGGGCAATAGCGTGACCTACGGCTACGGCCTGCAAGACCGCGAGCACGACTCCTACCCGGTTCGCCTGCAGCAGATGCTGGGCGAGGGCTATGAGGTGGGCAACTTCGGACACTCTGGTGCTACCTTATTATATAAGGGACATCGGCCTTACATCGGCCTGCCGGAGTTCCATCAGGCGCTCGACTTCAAGCCCGATTGGGTGGTCATCCATCTTGGCCTGAACGACACAGACCCGCGCAACTGGCCCGACTGGAAGGAGGAGTTCATCCCGAACTACCGCGCCCTGATTGATTCCTTCCGCCTGGTGAACCCCGAGGCCCGCATCCTCGTCTGCAAGATGACGCCCATCTTCGACCGTCACCCACGCTTCCAGAGCGGCACACGCGACTGGCACGCACAGGTTCAGAAGGCCATCGAGCAGGTCGCACAAGGCTCTGGAGCACAGCTCATCGACCTCTTCACGCCCCTGCACTCGCGTCCCGACCTCTTCCCCGACGCCCTCCATCCCAATCCCGAAGGCGCGAAGATTCTGGCGAAGACCGTCTATTCGGCTCTCACGGGCGACTACGGAGGACTGCAATTGCCCCCTGTCTATTCCAGCGGAATGGTTCTTCCGCGCGACGAACCCCTCCTGTTGGAAGGTCGTGCCAATGCGCGAAGCAACATAAGACGCGTGCTGAGCAAGGACGGCAAGGTAGTGGATGAGGGTGAGACTTTCTCGCGTGCCGATGGCTCGTGGAGTATGGAGATGTCCGAAATGAAGGCTGGCGGTCCTTATACCCTTACGTTCACGGCCACGCCGCTGAACCCCGACCATTATCGCTTCTACTATCCCGAAAAGTATCCCTATCAGCTCAAGAACCTGACGAAAGCCAAGCCGCAGACGCTCACGATAGACAGCCTCTACTTTGGCGACATCTGGCTGGCCAGCGGACAGTCGAACATGGAGCTGCGGGTGGACCAATGCAACACGCTCGACGAGGACCTTGCCGACGCCAGGCGCCTCGCCAACCTACATATATATAATATGCCCGCGCGTGCAAGGACGGATGCCGTGGAGTGGGACGACAGCGTGCTTGCCTTCACGAACCAGCTGCGCCACATGGAGTTCCAGGGATGGAAGACGGCTTCGCCCGAATCGGTTCGGAACTTCTCGGCCGTCGCCTTCAACTTCGCCCGCGTGCTTTGCGACAGCCTGCCCGACGTGCCCATCGGCATCATCTGTAACGCCGTGGGAGGCTCCACGACAGAGTCTTGGATTGACCGCTCGACACTCGAATGGGAGTTCCCCAACATCCTGCGCGACTGGCGGAACGGCGACTTCGGACAGGCTTGGGCACGCGGCCGCATGACGCAGAACATCGCCCACGCCCTCAACAAGGAGTCGGCTGCATACAATCCCCTCCAACGCCATCCCTACGAGCCCGCCTACCTCTTCGAAGCAGCCATCGCCCCGCTCGGACATCTGCCCATCCGTGGCGTCATTTGGTACCAGGGAGAGAGTAATGCCCACAACATCGAGGTACACGAGCGGCTCTTCACGCTCCTTGAGCAGTCGTGGCGCAAGTTCTTTGCCCAGCGCTGGAGGAGCGAGTTCCACAAGAAGCATCCCCTGCCCTTCTATGTCGTTCAGCTCAGCAGCCTGCCGCGACCTTCGTGGCCTGCCTTCCGCGACAGCCAGCGGCGTCTGGCCATTCACCCCTCCTTTTTAGGGGACGGGGAAGGCTTGCCAGACACATGGATGGCTGTCAGCAGTGACCTCGGCGACAAGAACGACGTTCATTACCGCACGAAGCGTCCTGTAGGCGAGCGCCTGGCCCTGCTTGCGTTGAAGCACACTTACGGCCATGAGTTGGTTTGCGAAGGTCCGACCTTGAACTTTGCTGGTCGCGGAAAGAACAACGACATCTTCCTGCATTTCGACAATGCTGACGGCCTGACCTGCACGCGAGGCTTCGAGATTGCTGCCTACGATGGCATGTTCCATCCTGCCGACATCAAGATAGAGGGTGACAAGATACTCCTCTCCTCGCCTGCCGTCAAGAACCCGACGCTCGTCCGCTACGGATGGAGCGGCTTCACCGATGCCGACCTCCGCAACAAACAGGGCCTGCCCGCCTCGACCTTCTACACTAAGGTAAGGTAATTTAAGCTTCGGGAGTTGATGAAGTAAAAGTTCCGCCTGCACTGAGGCAACAGCCGAAGGAGTTATAGAAACGAATTAACGCAAGCGAATAATTAATAAAGACCACGAATTACACAAATTACACGAATTCTTTAAGCCAACTGAGGGCGTAGCCAATTCGTGCAATTCGTGCAATTCACGGTTAAAAGAGGGTTACACGTCGAGCGTGTAGCCTTCCCTGTATTTGTAGTGCAGCAGTTTGGTGGCTTCTGGGTCGTCCATGAACTTCTGCACGATGGGGTTCCAGCGGACGGGACGGCCGAGCTGGATGGCGATATTGCCGAGGTTGCAGACGGTACAGCTGGTGTGGCCTGTCTCGACGGGGCAGTTGGGGTCAACATGCGCCTTGACGGCATCTATCCAGATGCGACGGTGAGCCGATTGCGACTCGTAGGCACCCTTTTCTACGCCGAGGTCCATCTTCTCGAACTTCTTGTCGGAAGCACGGAACGAGCCGCGGCAGACCTTCAGCCAGCCGTTCTCTCCATAGATCTGCAGGCCTTGCTCGCCGCCATTATAAGGCTCCTCGGTGATGATGATGCCATTGTCGTACTCGAAGGTCAGCTGCTCGTAGCGTCCGTAGCCGGCAGGAGCAATCTTCACGGGGCCGCCGTTTCCGTCCTTGCCGATGCTCCATTGGGCGATGTCGAACATGTGAGCGCCCCAGTCGGTCATCAAGCCGCCGCCTGTCTCCTTGTACCAACGCCACGCTCCCCAAAAGCTCTCGTTGTGCTCCGCGTCGATGAAGGGGTCGAGCTCCTGATTGTACCAGATGGAAGCCGGCAGCGGACCGAGCCACTTGTCCCAGTTCAGACCGGCGGGCACTTCCTGCTTCGGCAGGTTGTAGGGCACAGGAGCCGCGCTCTTGGGGTTCGTCGCAGTACGTCCGCAATGGACTTTTATCCTGTCTATCTTGCCGAGGATGCCCTCACGGCAGAGCGTGGCAGCATGGATGAACTCGCCGCTGCTTCGCTGCTGACTGCCCACCTGCAGGATGCGCCCGTACTTGCGGACGGCCTTCACGAGTTGTTGCCCCTCGAAGATGGTGAGCGTGAGCGGTTTCTCCAGATAGACATCCTTGCCAGCCTTGCAAGCGGCGATGGCGATGATGGCGTGCTGGTGGTCGGGCGTGGCAATAACCACGGCGTCGATGTCCTTTCGCGCCAGCAAGTCCTGGTAGTCCTCATAGACATCCACCTTCACCTTCTTCTCGCCCTTCGACCCGTAGTATTCCTTCACACGACGCTCGAAGCGTTCGCGCTTGATGTCATAGACGTCGCAGCCAGCCAGCACACGCACGTCGTCGAACGCCATGAAGGTGCTCAGCAGATACATCGCCTGTTGCCCAAGCCCGATGAAACCCAGATTGACTTTCCCGTTGGCTGATTTGGCAGCAGCTGCAGGGGCCGCAGCATGAACAAGACTGACTGGTGTGGCCATAGCGGCAGCACCTAATGCACTCACTCTCAAAAAATCTCTTCTTTCCATAGTATAATTATAGTGTTAGTTGTGTGCTTTCGCTGACAAAGTTAATGAAAATATTTGAATTACTATGCCATAATCATAAAAAAAACATGCTCAATTCTATCTTTGCAGACTATGAATTCCTCTTCGCACGACATTTGATTCTTAAAATGCAGGTTGCGCATGGAGAAACGCAGATTGCACACGGGGAGACACAAGCCGCAAATGTCGGTACGCAACTTGCGTTTCAAGAACTGTCAGCACGGAAATGGCATTCCCAGCATGTCTGGAACAAGATTTCCGACAGCAAAAAGCGTATTGGGCAAGCACAGAACACTCAAAAATACCTAACTAAATTTGGCTTTTTGCTTGCTTATTCGTAACTTTGCAGGCGATTATGTTTTAATTACCGAAACAACACATCAATTACCTATGAAAAGAGTTATACTTTCCCTCCTTCTTGCCTTGACAGCTTCGGCAGCTATGGCAGGGGATTCTGATTATGTCGAACTGCTCACCAATGGTGCCCCCGACGGCACCTTCAAGGGCTGGATATGCGATGGCAACGGAGACGGCTGGGCCATCAAAGAGGAAGAAGACGGAACCTATTCCTTTGTGTCGTCCTTCTTTGAGAGTTCGTTTTGGCAGACCGTCGACCTCTTGCAAAAAGGCATGACAGCTGAAAACATCGACAAAGGACAAACCATGTGCCATGCTAGTGCTGAGATGATAACCACCTGGGCTGTTGGCGACCATGGCGCAAAGGTTTGTAGCGTCACAGTAGAGATGCTCGCCGAGAACGGCGACAGCCTTAGCTCGGTAACGGTGCTGGACGACGTGGGCGTCCATACATCGTGGACATATTCTTCTTCTGAACTCTTCAGCCTTGTCAAAGGGACACGCAAGTTGAAGTACATCGTAAAGGGATGCGACATAGTATATTGGTTAGGTTATTTCGGCCCGCGCTTCCGCAATCTCTCGCTCAAGGCGCAAGGCGTAGGTACCGCGCCAGAACAAGAACTCGTCATGCTGACCGACATCAAGTCAACCGGCAAGCAGGCCTTCAATACGGACTACATCCACAAGGCCAACACGAAGGTCGTGATGGATTGCAATGTGGAGAAGGACGTTCAGAGCGACTGGGAAGCTCTGTTCGGCGCGCGTCTGGGAGACTACGACAACAACGCTTTCTGTTTCTTCTCAAGAACTGACAGAAGAAACATCCCTTGCTTCAACCGCTCAGGCGATGAGACTCGCGGCAGGGGCTTCATCTATGGCGATCGCATCAGCATCGTTGCTACCGGCAATACCGTCCAATGGTACAGGGCAACCAACCCTGATGTTGCCGTCAACAGCGTGAATACAACAGGCACAGCCGACGACGGCAAGACACCGATGCTGCTCTTCAACCTCAACACATCCAGCCATCCGGGCGGCATATCAATCGACACATCGCCTTCCGTCATGACGCTCTACGGATGCAAGATATACGAGGACGAGACTTTGGTGCGCGACTTCGTGCCTGCCCAGAAGGGCAATATGGTGGGACTCTACGACAAGGTGACAGGCTCCTTCAGCGGCTCCATCACCGAAACGCCTTTCGAGAGTACTGAGAAATACTATAACATAAATGTGGAATACAACGTCGGAGGTTTAGTGTACCCAAGTGCCACAGTTGCAAAAGAAGGCGATGAAGTAAAGATTTCGGTAACTCCAGATGACGGTTATCGTTTAGATTCCGTTGACCTCATCTGTGACGGTAATTCCCTCGGCGAATTGCTCCCGGACGACCCCAATGCCCCAACACTTGAGTGTTCCTTCAAGATGCCTTCTGGGGATGTGACGGTCAGAGTCACTTTTGCCAAAGCGGATGAAGCGCTGTGCTACCAATTGAATACAGACGGCAAGACCTTGACTGTCATCATGAATCAGAACGACCCTGAACACCTCTATCATTTCAAAGAACTCGTGATACCAGAAAAGGCCATGTTTGAAGGTGCAGAGCGAACGGTTACAGCCATTGGGAATCAGGCTTTCTTTGAATGCAAAAGCATAACTTCCGTCAAACTTCCCAAGACAATTCGGATTATCGACAAAAATGCTTTCTCGAGTTGCACTTCTCTGATTTCCATAAATCTGCCCGAAGGCTTGGAGAAGATTGGTGAATATGCTTTCAGGTCTTGCAGCAGCCTGAAGGACATTCAGCTCCCCAGAAGCCTGACAACCTTAGAATCGGATGCATTCTTGAGATGCTCAAGCCTGACTTCTGTCTTCTTCCCAAATAATATTACTGAATACGGGCAACGCCTCTTCCAGCATTGTACTGCCATTAAGACTGTCGTATTTGAAGAGGGAGTCAGAATTGTTCCCTTGGCGATGTTCGTGGGTTGCACAAGCCTCGAAACTGTGTCTTTCCCCAGCACTTTGGAAGACTTTGCTGTTAGCAGTAACGGAAGCCGCATCTTCAAAGATTGCGACAACATTAAAACCATCTATTCGAAGATTGAGGAACCTTTCCCGTTTGATGGGATTCAGATTAGTCCCGACGACCCCTTGTCATCCTTCACAGAAACGGTATTCAGGGAAGCCACTTTGTATGTGCCAAAAGGAACTGCTGAGAAATATTATATAACAGAAGGCTGGAGAGACTTCAACAACATCGTTGAAGAAGATATCGACGGCATTCCCTCCGTCAGGGAAACAGAAGAAGCTGACGCTATTTATAAGCAAGGCTCGACGATAGTCAACCTTGCTGGCCAACGCCTCCAGAAGATGCAGAAAGGCATCAACATCGTTGGATGCAAAAAGGTCTTGGTTAAGTAAGAGAAGTGCATGAAGCTAAAACGCAACTATTCCATGAAACAACGATTCGAATTCCTCTTCGTTTTCCTCTTCCTTATCTTTGGACTTTGCCAAGGGCAGAACCAAGGGGCGACGGACGCAGGGAAAGCCAACAACATCATCGTCACCCCGGCAGGCAAGATGGAGCGGGCCGTCTCGGGACACTTCGCAGGCCTTGTCGACGGCAAGCTCCAGACATGGGGCGGCTGCAACTTCCCCGATGTGCCTTGTGCCGACGGCGGACAAAAAGTATTCTATCCGAAAGCCTACGGCGCAAGCGTGGCTGTGCCGGGCGAAACAATATACATTGGAGGCATGGACGAGAATGGGTCTGACGCTTCCGTCAGCCCCTCTAACCTTCCACCATTACCCAAGCCTCTCGACAACTTTGCCGCATGTTATGGCACAGACCGAATCTTCGTGGCAGGCGGTCAGACGGATGGCGTGCTCAACAGGGATGTCTATGCCCTCGATTGGCCCGACGGAAAGGAATGGGTGAAACTCTGTGAATTGCCTGACGAAGGCCGCTTGCAGCCCTGCATGGCCGTACAGAATGCTCCCGAAGGGAAGGCGTTGTATGTATTTGGAGGATACACAGCCCCCTCCCCGCTCCCCCTTTGGGGGAGTGCCTCAGTGTTCCTGAAAGGCTTGAAACTTAACCTAAAGACTCTTGAGTGGCAAGAGACTTCTCCAGCTTCCATCAAAGCACTCCCCCAAAGGGGGAGCAGGGAGGGGGCCAGCTGGCCGCAGGCTCTCGTCGGCTCCTGCTGCACTCCTTGCGGCTACAGCCACATCCTCTTCTTCGGCGGCGTGAACTACGACATCTTCCTCTCTGCCATTCAGGGCAAGCAGGACGACCAATACCTTCGTCACGAGCCTTCGTGGTACAAGTTCCGTCAGGACGTATTGGCCTATCATACCATCACAGACTCCTGGACGGTCTTCCCCGGAGACAGTTTGCTGGCAAGGGCAGGCGCAGTCCTCACGCCCTTCGACGGCGGATGGTTCTACAGCGGCGGCGAGACGATGCCCGGCATCAGGTCGGACAAGATTTCGCGTATCGAGACGAAACATGAGACACACTTCGGCTGGCTCAACTGGACGGTACTTATCCTTTATCTTGTAGCTATGCTCGGCATGGGCATCTACTTCATGCGACGCGAGAACGGAGCCGAGGACTTCTTCAAGGGCGGCGGCCGCATCCCATGGTGGGCAGCAGGCATCAGCATCTACGCCACCATGCTCTCTGCCATTACCTACATGGCCATTCCTGCCAAAGCCTACGCCACGGACTGGACCTACTACCCGATGCTCTGGATGATACCCGTCGTGGGCTTCCCTGTGATATGGTATTACCTACCCTACTTCCGCAGACTCAAAGCGGCATCTGCCTACGCGATACTCGAAGAGCGCTTCAACCTCGCCACTCGCATGATGGCCTCCACGCTGTTCTGCATCTTCATGGTGGCACGCATGGCACTGGTCATGTACCTGCCGTCGCTCGCGCTGACCGCCGTGACCGGCATCGACATCTACCTTTGCATCATCCTGATGGGACTCGTCACCATCGTCTATTGCACGATGGGCGGCGTGGAAGCGGTCATCTGGGGCGACGTCGTGCAAGGCTGCATCCTCGTGGGCGGAGCCATCTTCGCAGCCGTTTACCTCTGGGCAGGCACGGAAGGAGGCTTCGCGGGAGCTTGGCAGTTGGCGATAGATAACGACAAGATGCGGCTCTTCGTCTGGAGTCTCGACTACCGCCGCGTTACATTCTGGGTCGCCATCATCGGCGGCGGCATAGCCAACAACCTCATCTCCTACACCTCGGACCAGACGGTCATCCAGCGCTACATGACTACGAAGGACGAGAAGAGCGCAGGCCGAAGCATCCTGGTGAACGGCTTCATGAGCGTCTTCATCTCCGTCGCCTTCTACTTCATCGGCACAGGTCTCTACACGTTCTACAAGACGCACCCCCAGAGCCTCGACATCACGATGCAGCAGGGCGACGCCATCTTCCCGTACTTCATGATGAGCCAGATGCCCGCAGGCGTAGCCGGACTGCTGATTGCCGCCATCTTTGCCGCCACGATGAGCACGATATCGAGCAACATCAACTCCGTCTCGACGGCCTTCAGCGTGGACTTCATCCAGCGTTTCCGTCCCTCAATCAAGGACTCGACGCTTCTTCGTGTAGCCCGTTGGACATGTATCGTCAGTGGACTGATGGGCCTCGGCATCGCTTTGCTGATGGCCACATGGGACATCGCCTCGCTGCTCGACTACTTCAACACCATCCTCGGCCTGCTAACGAGCGGTCTCGGAGGTCTCTTCGTGATGGCCGTCTTCTTCCCGCGCATCAAGGGACGAGCCGCCCTGACAGGCTTCATCGCAGGCGAGATAGTAGTCTTCCTGATGTACCTCTACACGGACGTCAACTTCTTCCTCTTCGGAGCAACGGGGATTGTCATAAGCGTCATCGTGGCTTGGCTCACATCATTCCTAACGAAAAAATAACTAAAACTAAATAATATGGTCGATTTTAACTTACTTGCCGCTCAATATAAGAGCGAGCTACTGGACAGGGTGATGCCCTTCTGGATGGAGAACAGTATAGACAAAGAGTTCGGTGGATACTTCACATGCATCGAGCGAAACGGCGAGGTCTATGACACCGACAAGTTCATTTGGCTGCAAGGCCGCGAGGTGTGGATGCTCGCTACATTATATAATAAGGTAGAGAAGAAGCAGGAATGGCTCGATGCGGCTATTCAGGGCGCCGAGTTCCTCAAGAAGTACGGGCACGACGGCAACCTCAACTGGTACTTCTC
This sequence comes from Bacteroidaceae bacterium, assembly GCA_017428785.1. Classification (GTDB taxonomy): domain Bacteria; phylum Bacteroidota; class Bacteroidia; order Bacteroidales; family Bacteroidaceae; genus Physcousia. The sequence continues at coordinate 40,419 of JAFRQD010000001.1, read as the reverse complement.
GCTCGACCGCGAAGGCCGTCCGCTTGTAGAGCCCTACAACATCTTCTCCTACACCTTTGCCGTGATTGCCTTCGGTCAGCTCTACAAGGCGACTGGTATTCAGGAGTATGCCGAGATAGCCAAGAAGACCTTCGACATCGTGCTTGCTAAGCGCAATAATCCCAAAGGCCGTTGGAGCAAGGCGGCACAGGGCGCTCGTGCTCTCAAGGACTTTGCCCTGCCGATGATTCTCTGCAACGTCGCCCTCGAGATAGAGGACTTGCTCGACCCGAAGTTCCTGAAGGAGACCATCGACATCTGCCTGCACGAAGTTCTCGACGTCTTCTATCGGCCCGAGCTCGACCTCGTAGTAGAGCACGTCAGCAAGGACGGCAAACTCGTCGATTGCCACGAGGGACGCCTCCTGAACCCCGGACACGCCATCGAAGCCATGTGGTTCATCATGGACCTCGGCAAGCGGCTCGGTCGTCAGGACCTCATCGACAAGGCCGTACACATCGCCCTTCGCGAGGCTGAATACGGTTGGGACAAGCAGTACGGCGGCATCTTCTACTTCATGGACCGCCTGGGCCGACCGCTTCAGCAACTCGAGTGGGATCAGAAGCTTTGGTGGGTTCACATCGAAACGCTCATCACGATGATAAAGGGCTACGAGCTGACGGGCAGGCAGGAATGCCTCGACTGGTTCATGAAGGTGCATGAATACGTTTGGAGTCACTTCATGGACCCCGAGTATCCCGAGTGGTTCGGCTACCTGAACCGCCGCGGCGAGGTGCTCCTGACACTCAAAGGCGGCAAGTGGAAGGGCTGCTTCCACGTGCCAAGAGGCTTGATGCAAGTCTATCAGACATTAGAGCGGATTGCCCAAAAAGAGAGCTCCAAGTGATACTTTGCCGTGTTTTTGGCAAATAAGTTTGCGGCAATCCGAACCTTTCGCCCCGTTTCTTATGTCGTGACGCGACTATAAGCGGGAGCCGACATCGGGCAGAAGTCCTTGTCGAGATACTTGAAGTAACCTGCTATGGCTATCATGGCGGCATTGTCCGTCGTGTAGCTGAAGCGGGGGATGAACACCTGCCAGCCATAGCGACGGGCATAGTCGTGGAAAGCATTCCGCAGTCCTGTGTTGGCAGAGACGCCGCCAGCCACAGCCACCTGCTTTATCTTCAAGTCCTTGGCAGCAAGGCGCAGCTTCTTCATCAGGATGTCGACGATGGTCTTTTCGAGCGAAGCGGCAAGGTCTTCCTTGTGGTGCTCGATGAAGTCGGGGTCGTCCTTTATCCAGTCACGAAGGTTGTAGAGGAAGCTCGTCTTCAGTCCGCTGAAGCTGTAGTCGTAGCCAGGGATGTTGGGTTTTGAGAAAGAGAAAGCCTCGGGGTTGCCTTGGCGTGCGAGTCTGTCGATAATCGGTCCGCCGGGATAGCCCAGCCCCATCACTTTCGAGCACTTGTCGATGGCCTCGCCTGCTGCATCGTCGATGGTCTGCCCGATGATTTCCATGTCCTTGTAACTCTTGACGAGGACAATCTGGCTGTTGCCTCCGCTCACCAAGAGGCAGAGGAAGGGGAACTCCGGTGAAGCGGGGCGAGGGGCAAGGGGCGAGGGGCAAGAGGATTGTTCGAGACCCTTGGTATTCTCTTGCTCCTTGCTCCTTGCTCCTTGCTCCTTTATGAAATGCGCCAGCACATGGCCGTGTAGGTGGTTGACGTCTATCATGGGGATGCCGAGCGAGGCCGCCAGTCCTTTGGCAAACGACACGCCGACAAGCAGGGAGCCCAGCAGACCAGGACCTCGTGTGAAGGCTATTGCGCTCAACTGCTCGCGTTCGATGCCGGCCTGCTTCAGAGCGGCATCCACGACGGGCACGATGTTCTGCTGATGGGCACGGCTCGCCAACTCGGGCACCACGCCGCCATAAGCTTCATGCACAGCCTGGCTGGCCGTCACATTCGAGAGCAAGATGCCGTCACAAAGGACAGCCGCAGAGGTATCGTCACAACTGGATTCTATGCCGAGGATAAAGGTAGGCCCAGCCCCCTCCCCGCTCCCCCTTTGGGGGAGTGCCTCAGAACCATCATGTATTAAATTTTCTTTCATTTTACTTATTGCCTTTAACAGCACTCCCCCAAAGTGGCAATCGCCTGTTGGGAGCAGAGCGATTGGGGAGCGCAAGCGACGGAGGGCAAGGGGGTTAGGGGGTCAGTGTGTCAGCACCTCCACTCCGTTCTCCGTCATCAGGTATGTATGTTCCCATTGTGCGCTGTCCTCGCCGTCTTCGGTCAGGACTATCCATTCCGTCTCGTCCTCCTCGTCGCCACAGACATACCAATCGCCTCCGTTTATCATGGGTTCGATGGTAAATGTCATGCCTGGCACAAGAAGCATGCCCGAGCCCTTTTTTCCGTAGTGCTCCACATCCGGCTCTTCGTGGAACTGAAGTCCGACGCCGTGGCCGCAGAGGTCGCGAACCACCGTATAGCCGTTCTTGTGAGCATGCTGGGCTATGGCGTTGCCGAGGTCGCCGACGAAGACATACGGCTCGGAGCAGACCTGCTCACCTATCTTCAGACACTCCCACGCCACATCAACGAGGTGCTGGCGTTCGGGCGTCGTCTTCCCTATGATGAACATGCGGCTGGCATCGGCGTAGTAGCCATTGAGGATGGTCGTGCAGTCCACATTGATGATGTCGCCCTCCTCCAGGATGTCGTCCTCGCTGGGGATGCCGTGGCACACCACATCGTTGATGCTCGTGCAGCAACTGTTTGGGAAACCCTCAAAGTTGAGGGGTGCAGGGATGCCGCCATGAGCGGTCGTGTAGTCATAGACGATTCTGTCTATCTCCGCAGTACTCATGCCTTCGCGAATCCTCTCCGCCACAGCATCGAGCACAGCAGTATTCAGAACGCCGGCCTTTCGGATGCCTTCGATCTGGTCCTTTGTCTTGATAAGGTTGGGCGTAGGCACCAGTTTTCCCTTTGCCTCCCACTCCATTATCTTGAGGTCCATCTCCGTTGGCTCCAGTCCTGCCGGCACCATCCAGCGCGGCTTTTGTTTCTTCTTCTTTTTGCTCGTCATCGTTTGCTTTATTGCAATTCGCCTGCAAAGGTATAAAATAATTATGAATTAAGGATTATGAATCATGAATTATTTTTATTGCTGTCCGGTTAATCCGGCCTGAAAGGCCATTAAGATGTCAGCCCAGGGCATCGCCCTGGGTTTATGACACAGAAGTAGATTTCGCCCTAAAGGGGCAAAAGCTTTGTGTTTTAGTGCTTTTGCTCTTACAGAGCGTCATTTGCCGCGGCATTCCAACACCCAGGGCGCTGCCCTGGGCTGACATCTTTCTGCCCCTTTGGGGCGTCCCAAGCCCCTGCTACTTACATCTTGCTCTAAATGCCGATGGTTGGGAGGGGGCAAGAGATGATGAAATATTTTTACCGGACACCTATGAAAACAAATAATCGCCGAACTGTCCAACCAATTTATATCTGGGTGTATTGTCCGATATTGACTATATCACTTCTGAAAAATCCTTGACAAAAAATGTGTCCTTTTGTGCCGTGTTTTGAAACCTCACACGGGACGATTCCAAACGCAGCACGCGATGTTTGCAAACTTAACGTGCGGCGATTGAAATTACCCCACGCGAAGTTCACTATCCCCGCACGCTGAATTTCGAGCCAAACTGTGCTTCATTCGGCTACTTGGCCTGCCGCGATGGTACTTTCTTGTCCCGATGCTTGAAAATGCGACTTTGTAACCTGTTGATTATCAGACGGGGTTCGATTTAAGCGCATTTTTAGCGTTTGGGGTAGAAAAGTGCCACATCGCTCAAAAAAAGCCGCCAGAAAACGTCTCCCCTGGAAAAATCTTTACAAAAACAGACTGACAGGCCTCCTCTTTGAGAAAGCTATGATTTCAGAGCAGGAGGGCAAGAACAGTCTCATCCTCCTGCTCAAATCCTGTGTGTGCTATGTCTTTCTATGTTCCTGTGCTTTGCCAGAAATGGCAGATAGCAAATGGTAAATGGTAAATAGTAAATAGTAAATGGTAAATGTTTTTACTTTATGTGCGCCCATTTGTTTTCGAAGTCCCAGATCTCGGCATCGTACTTCATGGCACGTTCACACTCCTCTTTTGTCTTGCCCTTGGGAATGTTTGGACCTTTCATGTTGACAAACGGCTCGCCTGCATCGTAGGCTGCCAGGACGGCATCGAAGAACTTCTGCCAGCGGACTTTGTAGAAGGTTTCCACCAGGCCGTCATAGTCGCGATTGGCGTAGTCCGTGAGTCGGTACGTGTCGCCCCAGACGGTAATGATGGTGCGGGCATTCATCTCGAAATAGTCTTTCTCTGCCTCGGTCGTGCCCCAGGCGCGGGCATCTCGAATCCAGTCGTCGAGCGAGAAGTCGTGACATTTCTTCACCTCCGAGACCATCTTGTCGCACATCCCCAAGAACTCCTGAGAAGCCGCCACCATTCCTTCCCTGTCGCCTGCCTTATAGGCATCCGAGAAGCGTTTCCTTACGGCCAGAGCGTTGTTGCGGATGGACTGACGGCGTGTGTTGGCGAGGTCGAACTTGAGGTAGTTGGACGAGCCTTCCACCTTCTCCAGGATAGCCAGCGCTTCGTCGAGATTCTTGATGTCGTAGCCTTTGCGGAGTTCTGTTGTCCAGTTCCATTCGCCCTCCAGGTTGGGGTGAGCGTTAATGATGCCAGCGGCGCCTGTGCTGGTGTGCGTAGTGCAGACCTTGTCCACCATCGTGTGCCAGAATGCCCGATAGTTCGCATCCACTCGGCCAAGATGGCGGTCGGCAATATTGTCGATATATTCATCAAATCCGATGCCCGTGTCCCAAGCCTGAGTCAGCAAAGCCTCATAGATAGGCTCGTTGACACCAAAGCCTTCCAGGGTGGAGCCGATGCCAACGAACTCCGAGCCGCCTTCCTTCTTTGCGCCAGCAATCAGCTTCGCATTATGTTTGTAGTCGCCCTCTATCTCCGTCATTCCGCCGAAGTTGCCCAGGTAGCACCAGATGAACTTGTGTCCGTAGAAGTGCTCCGTCATTCGCCAAATCTCGGTATAGTCGCACTCGTAGTCAAGCATAATCATCTTGCCTATGGGAACGGCACCAAGGTAGGCTTTGATGCGCTCCTGCGTCCAGGCTCTCTTGTTGCTGATGAAGAGCCAAGCCATCTGCAGCCAGACGGCTTCGGGGTCAACACTTGCCAGGGACTGATAGACGCCGGCTGAAATCTTGGCCAGCGAGTCGGGTTCCCATGATGGAGGCGAGACTTCGTTGAAGAGGTCCACGCCGTAGATGTGGTTCGTGCCGTACATCTTGGTCTGCTCCTCGAGGAAATCCCTCTGGATGCGGGCAAAGATGGGGTCTGACGGGTTCAGGTAGGTGCAGCGGTATTTCTCGTCGAAGTTGCACCAGCGGTTCACCTTCGAGGTTCTGATGCCTGGCACAGCCTGTTCCAGGTCAGATGGAACGTGACCGGCAAAGGCTGGAAGGACGGGCGTCATGTTCAGCTCGCGCTCTCGCTCGAGGATTTGCTTCTGCAGTTCTGCCTGGCCGTCAATCCAGCTCTGAGGGAGCGGCCCTTGCCAGCGGTCGATGTTAATCATGCGTTGCCAAGGCAGATGGGCAGGTCCTGTGAAGTAGGCACGGATTTGCTCGTCGGTCAGGCCGTACTTGCGCCACACCTTCTGCCAGACGGCTTCCTGACCGGTAATGGCAAGCGGCATGTTCACGCCGTTCAAGGCCATCCAGTCGATGAAGCGTTCCCATTGTGGCCATTTCCACCACGGCATGGTGTAGCCGAAAGTGCAGTAGTTGAGGAAGAAACGGATGGGCATTTCCACCTTGCCCGTCACCTTTTCGGGAACCTTCGGCATCTTCCGCGGAAGTTCTACGGGATTGAAGTCGAACCAACTCACGTTTGCCAGGCAATACTGCTGGATGTAACGGTTCAGGCCGACAGCCATAGAATTGGCGTTATTCCCTCGAATGAGGACTTTCTTGCCCTTCTGTAGCAGTTCGTAGGAATCTACAGGCGATTCGGTTTGTTCAAAGATTACGGCTTTTGCCTTGCTGCCCATCACTCTGCGAGCCAGGGCTTCTGCAGCCTGCTCATCGGCCGTCTTGAACGACATCAAAGCCAAAGAGACGACCAGAAGCAGGATTGAATGAAAGATTTGTTTGCGCATAGTCATTAGTTTATTTAAGTTTTATTGTTGTTGACTTGGTGGATAAACGGTATAACCCCATTTGCGGGCTTCTGCTGACAGGGCTGAGGCTCTACGCTCGAAGTCGGGCCAGTTCTTCTTCTCAGCCTGACTCCAGCCCGTTTCTGCTATGGCGAAGACACGCGGATAGAGCATCATCTCGGCATGCCAGGCATCCTGAACATGCTCTGTCCACAGGTTGCCCTGCACGCCCAAGACATGATGGGCATCTGCCTTGGAAATGTCCTTTGCCATCGGTTCGAAGGAATAGACTTTCTCCAAAGGCACATGGCGGCCAACAGCCCGGAACTGAGCAGGATCTTGATGATAGTCGAGATAATAATAATGTGTAGGGGTGAAGATGACGTCATGCCCTTCCTTGACGGCCTGAATGCCCGCTTCTATCCCATGCCACGACATCACGGTGGCATCCGGAGCCAAGCCTCCCTGCAGGATTTCGTCCCAACCGATGATGCGCTTGCCGTGTTCGTGGGCGAAACGCTCCATCCGCTTGATCAGATAGCTCTGCAGCTCTTCCGCGCTCTTCAGCCCCTCGGCCTTCATCCTTGCCTGACAGTCCGGACAGAGCTTCCAGTTGTTCTTCCTGGCCTCGTCTCCGCCGATGTGGATGTACTTCGAGGGAAACATGTCGAATATCTCGAGCAGAACCTTCTCCAAGAACTCGAAAGTGCTCTCCTTGCCCGGACAAAGTTCCCAGGGGTCTTTTCCACCATTCGGCAGGCTGCAAGCCAGTTCGGGGAAGGCGTATCGCGTCTCGTAGTTATGCCCGGGCATCTCTATCTCCGGTATCACCTCGATGTGCCGCTCGTCGGCAAAGGAGAGGATGTCGGCTATGTCCTGCTTCGTATAGTATCCGCCGTAAGCCCCGGGCGTTCCCTCCTCCACGAAAGGCCCGCCTATCTCGTTCTTCTCCCAGTCCCAGAAGAAAGCCTGAGGTCGCCAGGCCGTCAGGTTGGTGAGTCTGGGATAGGCGTCAATCTGCACACGCCATCCGGGGTTGTCCACCAGGTGGAAGTGGAAGTGGTTCATCTTCAGCAGAGCCATCATCTCCAACTGCTTCTTCACGAAGGCCTTGCCCTGGAAGTGGCGGCTCTCGTCGAGCATCACGCCCCTGTAGCGGAAGCGCGGCCAGTCGAGGATGGTGCAGCAGGCTACTGAACTGTCCAGCGAAGCCATCATCTTGAGCGTCTGACGAGCATAGAACACGCCTTCCTCATCGGCTGCCACAATCTTGACGCCCTTCTTCCCCAGTTCCAACTGGTAGGCCGACTTCAACTGCCAATCTTCCAGTTTCCTGCCTTTCAGATGGCGAAGGAGCGCTTTTGGGGAGATGCGCACCTTCTCGCGCAGCCCAGCCATCTCTTTGGAGCTGATGCAACCCGGGCTAACAGAACACTCCACCGGAGCAGGAATCAAGTCAGTCGGTTGAGCCTGAGCCTGAACGTTCATTACCCAAAAAGCAAATGCAAGTGCTATAAGAATGTATTTCATAACAATCACGAACTCAACACTTAAACTCTAAACTTTTAACTCTAAACCCCACTCTACTCTAGCACCTTCTTTCTCCCGAGCATATTCAGGGAGATGTGGAGGTTCACAGCAGCACAGCCCAGAGCAGCCAAAGCAAGCCAAAGAACGAAAAGGTCCTTCACGACCTCTCTCTTTTCATTGACAGTTTCCTTGTTCATAGCTACATAATGTGTTTATTATTATAATCTTATTGTCTCATTTCTCTTCCGCCGCCTGGAGGTAGGTCTCTTCTCGCTTATTTAGCAACATTGGTAATCCAACAATCATCTACATACATTGTTGTCCCATAGTAACTATTTATACCAAAGGCGAAATAATTAGCCGATGGGGGTACTTCAATCGTTTCATCAAAAGTGAGCCACTTGTTAAGTTCGTGAGGAAAATATGTCAGTCCATATCCTCCGCCTCGAATGACACGCATAGTATTAGCATCGTAAAAGTAGTTCAAGGCTTCTGAAGAAATGGTGGACGACTCGGCTGATCGTGTCCTGAAGTAACAATAAGTCCTAGCTCCTTTGTCCTTCCATTGCGTTATCGCATAATGGAAACGAATCCTAATCTTCTTGTTCGAAGTGACAGGCACAACCTGATCTATCCTTGCAGTCGAACCCTTTTCAAGAGATTGCATTTTGGCAGAATAACGTCCCTCATATACTACTTTATAATCCCTCTTTACATTATTGTTGTTATGACAGAGCCAATGCTCAGGCATATTATCAGAGAAAAAAATCCACTCTTCCAATCCTCCGTTTATTAAGAGGTTTTGCCCTTCGTCAATATCCTCTCGTTCCCTTTCTGTGTACGAGATGATGTTTATTGGGTCTGGCTCAGGCTCAACAAAATCTTCGTATTTCTGCTTCTCACATCCTACAAGCAAGATTAGAAGACAAACTAGAGGAAGGCTTTTACGGTTCATTTGGTTATATCTCCTCAAAACCTAATTGCTTCAGGTAATTATAGGTGCAATCGTAGAACTCAGGTTGGCGAGTATGGTCTTCTTGATTTCCTGCAGGCACACAGATTATCATTCCCTGACGAGCACGAGTCAGCAAAACTCGATATGCGTTCAATTGGTATGCCTGCCTTTCTTCTTTCTTGATCTTATTCCATCGAGTGCCACCACTAAACTCGTAGAAGTCCCAAGCGCCTTTATTATAACGGAAATCTGCATCCCAAACAAGGCAAGTCCAATCAAGTTCCAATCCTTGAACGTCAAATTCGCTTGCTGCATCTTCCAAGAATAGAGAAGAACGGACATCATCTATGTCATCAAGAAACCAATGGACGGTATCGGGTTTGCAACGGACATCAATGGCAAGAGGTTTCAGACGATAACCTTTTGACGACACCAACATACCATATCGTTCACTGCCACGAGCCCTTTCTCGCAGCCAATCCTTTGCCTTTTCTAAATCACGAGTTAGGACAATTGGATATCTGTCCTTTATCTCTTGGTATGTTTCTTTTACTTTCTTGGCGTCACAATCGAGCAAATAGTGTACCATCCTTGAAAGGCTTTCAGCACGGAAAGAACGCATGGAAACGGCCAAATGCAGGTCGTCTGAGAATACGACATTCTCGTGCTCCTTCAACATCTCTTCCACTTGCCCTTCTGCATATTCTTTTTCAGTCAGTTGATTCGAGATGTAAACTTTCCAATCGGGGAACGTTTCGTTCATGGCACGAACCCATTCGCCAATACCTGCTTCGCCTGTATTGATTTCCTGACCGCCACCAACAAGGCAAACTATTACAGCCCAGTCTTGCCTTTGGTCGAGCGACCAAATCAGGAACTCGCCTTCAGACATTGGGAAGTTATTCACGCCTTTCTTGCGTTTCAGCCAAGAAGCCAAATGCTCTTGGTCCCACGAACGTTGGGCCTCGTCGAAGATGGCAATATTCTCCACTTCGGCATATCCTGCACGCTTGTCTCGGAGTTCTTTCTTAGGGTCGATTTCTATGATACCATCACAAATGGGAGTCTTTAGTTTTCCCAACATTTGGTCGCGATATCGATGGATAATTTGGATGAATTGAGACACTTCTTGACGGGCTTTTGTAATATAGTATTTGTTGCCCTTCTCTTCTTGCCTTTGTTTGTCTCTTGCAAGTGCTTCCGTCAGTACAGCCACCAAAGGACCATTGCCCGACAAATATACTGCAAGGTCTCGTTTCCCATTAGTCACTTGTTCGGACTGTTTAATAGCAACATTCAACCCTACAAGCGTCTTGCCAGCACCTGGGACGCCAGTCACAAAGCAGATACTTTTACCTTTGCGTTCCTTTGTTTCGTGGATGACCTGCATCACATACTTGGTCGTTCGGTCCAATTGTTCTCCTTCGGCTTCGTGACGAGTGATTTCTTCTACACTATGCTGATTATAAAGAGCGCTTGCAGCCTCTACAATAGTAGGTGTTGGTTCGTAACGACTGCGCACCCAATCCTTCAAAGCGACCTTGTATTCCTTATGTGGAATGTCTTGCCCCAATACTCTTTTCAAAACATCACCCAGAGCCACTTTATTGGCTATCATGGGCTCATATACGCCATCATCATAATGCGAAAGGGTGCAAGTCGTAGAGACTTTATCGTTTTCTGTCGGCACGAGAATGGGGGCTATCATTCGCTCGGCACTTCCCTGATGGAAATTTTTAAGGTCTAAAGCATAATCCAAGACTTGGTCAACATCAGCATGCAAGATGTCTTTCTGACCGGCTTTGAACTCAATAGCGAAGATACGTTCTCGAAGCAGCAAGACAACATCAATACGCTTGCCTATACGTGGAATAGTGTATTCGAAGAGAATCCAACCTTGCTCATCCTGATACGGCTTCAACACATCCTTCATCGTGTTGATTTCCTCTTCCCAAGCGAACTTCTGAGTGGCAGCCGTATCGTATTCGTCATTCATCGACAACTTGCCGAAGATCCCTTCCACACTTTCACGCAGAAAAGAACTAATGTCCGAATAGTAAAAATAGCGTGGCATTGTCTTGTCTATCCTTTACAAATCTTCGCCGTTGGCTTCATTGTATTTGTTATCGTAGAACATGAGAATATAATACTTACCATAATTCTCGGTTATACGAAACCAAACAGGCCTATTTATTGTTTCCTCAGCAGATCTTTTTGCATCTTCTTCCGTTAACAAAAACTCTTTTCTTGTTTGGAAGAAAATTGCTTCATATATTTTGTCGTGAGCAGCCATTTGATAGGATATATCTTCTTTTTCAGGAATTGTTTGCTTTTCATGGGCAAGATATCTGTTATTGTTTTGGAACTGGCTAACCAAATTGTTGAAGCGAATCTTTATGTTTGCTTCGTCCAAGCCATGAGCATCACACAACATAATACGGTAAACCTTATTATTGTTCGTGATAATATAAACGACAACATCGTGTCCGTTAAATTCACCCTCTAGATAGTCTCCCTGAGCACTATAGGTGAATCCCTTTTCGATGAGTTTCTTCCTCATTTCGGATTTTGTGCCATCAACGGGGATGCCAAGGAATTTTGTGACTTCCTTTTCTTGTGCCAAAATGCACAAAGCAAACAACACCATTACCAGTATTGAAAACAGTTTCTTCATAATCTTTAATTACAACGACTTTAATATCGGTTTGAAGAACTCGATGAATTTCTCGGTATATTCCTTATACCAAGCAAAGATTTCGCTCCATTTTGTGGAATCGGTAATGCCGCAGTTTTCAAGGTACAATTCTATGGATGATGCTTTCTTATCATCTATTCTGCGCCAATCCAACTCTTTTCCAATGCTGGCCTCTGCAGATTCCTTATAAAGAAAGAGGGCATCGAAAATCTTCTTGTCTGCGTCATGGGCGTTATATAGTTGTATTGTGGCCTTCTGCTCTCTTTTGTTTAAAAGAAGCGAGATACCTGATTTGCTACTTCCTAAAGCAATATTCATCCAATGGTCGGTTGTCGCTTTTGGGGTGTGGAACAATTCAGAGGGATTCTGCCTCATATACTCCACAAAGGCTTCCCAATAGTCATGATTGAAAAGTTGGCCTTTGCTCTTCGGCTTGTCTGAGAATGGGCAATCTTGACTCTTGGGCTTGGATGCTTCTTTGTCGTACACAACAATTTCTGCATCATCAAGCAGTTCAGCCACATCATAGAAGATGCTGAGAGCCTCTTCTGGAGTAATGTTGAAGAACTCACGATTATCGCGGATTCGCAGGTCTGTAAAACGTTCTATGTAGTGGTGAACATGCTTCTCGGCAGCCTTGTACTTGAGCGTTTTCATGGTTGCGTACTTCTTGAACGGCAAGGGTAGGGCGGTTGTGTCGAGCGTTCTGAGTCGCTCTTCCATGTTCTGAGTCATTCCTATTTTCACCCAATCATCCCTGAAACTCGGATTCGTCAGAATATACACATATCCGGCTTTCTCGTTTGCCATAACGTCCATTATTTATCAAATTTGCTCTGCAAATTTACGAATTATCTCCCTTTTTCGCAAGAGAATGAGAAGAAAACACATAATTTTATCCAGCAAAACTTTTTGTGATTGATGAAAACCTTTTTTCTGTTTGCTTGCGGGATTACAATTGTCGTCGTTCTTTGACTGTGATTTACAAACAACTATAACGTAAATCGCAAATTACCTTAGTGTAAATCGCAAACTAAACGTGGATAATTCGCAAACTAAACATGGATAATTTGCAAATTAAACGTGGGTAGTTTGACAACTATTCGTGTGTTGTTTACTATCCACTCGCGAGATGCTTCAGCTCGGCACCCGTCAAGTATCAAAAATCCTCGTGTGGACTTCGCAAAATCCTCGTGTGAATTTCATCAAATCCTCGTGTGGACTTCGAGGCTTTGTTTTTTTCTTTTGCCTTTTGCTCCTAAATCACAACTTTTTCGTATATTTGCAGAGAAATTAGATAAATGAACCATGATAGACCAGATTATTGAATACAACAAGTCTTTTGTCGAGCAGAAAGGCTACGAAAAGTATCTCACGGACAAGTACCCGGGCAAGAAGCTGGCTGTGCTATCCTGTATGGACACGCGTTTGACAGAGTTGCTCCCTGCCGCTCTCGGACTGAAGAATGGCGACGCAAAGATTATCAAGAACGCTGGCGGCTTGGTGATTTCCGCTTTCGACTCTGCCATGCGCAGTCTGATTGTCGCCATATATGAGTTGGGAGTGAAGGAGATAATGGTAGTGGCTCACTCTCATTGTGGAGCCTGCCACATGAGCTACAACCACTTCCACCACGAGATGATTGCCCGTGGCGTGACAGACGCGACACTCGACACGATCCGCAAGTGCGGCATAGACCTCAACCAATGGCTGGAGGGCTTCAAGGACACGCCAACCTCTGTCCGCAAGACAGTTGAGACCATCAAGACACATCCGCTCGTGCCAAAGGACATAGTGGTCAGAGGCTTCATTATCGACTCCGAGACAGGCGCATTGGAAGAAATTCGCTAAACCGATGGATTATCTGCCTAAAGACCCTGCGATATTGGTTTCGAGCGTGAACATGCTACTTCGCGACGAGGAGTTTGACACGCTCGAGTCCTTGTGCTACAACTTCGGGACTGAACCTGAAGACATAAAGGATTACCTCTACGGACATGGATTCGTTTACAGCAAACAGCAAAAGCAGTTCCGGCCCATCGGTTATGATGATAGCTTATAAATGGTATGAGTAAAATCATCGTCGCCATCGACTCGTTCAAAGGGTGCTTGACTTCGGCTGAAGCAAATCGGGCTGCGGCAGAAGGGATTCTCTCTCATAAGCCTGATGCTGAGGTGACACAGATTCCCGTCAGCGATGGCGGCGAGGGATGGCTGGAGGCTTTTCATTCAGCAACAGGCGGCATGCTGGTGGACGTGAATGTGAGAGACCCGCTGATGCGGCCTATCCTTGCTCAATACCTGATACATGATGACACGGCTGTTATTGAGATGGCAAAAGCCAGCGGACTGACTTTGCTCTGCCCAAAGGAACGCAACCCGATGGTGGCAACAAGCTACGGGACAGGCCAGCTCGTGGCAGATGCCATGCGAAAGGGATGCAAGCACATCATCGTGGGGCTTGGGGGCAGCGCCACAAGCGACTGCGGCATCGGGATGCTTCAAGCCATCATCGATTGCTTTGCTCCTCATGGAACATGGGGAGATATTCAGGCTTTGGAGGACGCCCGTTTCACAATTGCCACAGATGTCAGGAATCCGCTTTGTGGTGAGAAGGGAGCAGCTCATGTGTTTGCTCCACAGAAAGGGGCTACACCCGAAATGGTTATTGAACTGGATGAACGTGCCAGGCAATTCGCAGAGAAATCTGCTCTTATCTTTGGCTACGACCGACAGGAAATGCCCGGTGCCGGAGCTGCAGGTGGATTGGGATATGCATTCCTGCAATATCTGAATGCCGATTGCCGCTCTGGCATCGACCTCTTACTTGACACCATCTGCTTTGAGGAACACATGAAAGATGCGTCTATCATCATCACAGGCGAAGGCTCAGCCGACCATCAGACACTAATGGGGAAAGTGCCTTTTGGCATTCTACAGAAAGCAAAGCACTTCCAAGTGCCTGTTATCCTTATTGCCGGTCGGATTAGTGACAAACAACAACTGCTTGACGCAGGCTTCTCACAAGTTGAATGCATCAATCCTCCTGACATCTCTATTGATGAGGCTATGAAACCGGAAACAGCAAAAAGAAATATCGCTTTGTTGACGGACAGAATCGTAACTGCTTTGTAGGCTTTCCTCGAATATGGATGGTGGCAGGGCAAAGAACTTATGGAGGTCACTTCATATTGCCCTACCCTCACCTTACTTTCAGGCCTGCTACATTATAGCGTGTACCGTCTTTAATAATGTAGAGATGTTTACCCTCGATATACTTGCCGTCGGGCTTGTTTGATGTGGCATTAGTGCTTTCTATGCCTGTTTCATCTTCGACAGCATCGATGTAGAAGAGGTTGCTGTAGTTGCTCGCCCATGCCACGACAGCGCTATAGGAGTCGAAGACACCAGAAGCCATTACTACAAGCGAACCGTCGGTGGTGCCGTTGCTACGCTTGCTGACAATGTAATAGGTGTCGGCCTTCGTGCCACTGGCATCCACGATGCTCCAGTCGCAATAGGTGGCGTTGTATGTGGACAGCGTGCCTGAATTGTTGTTGTATCCGTAGTTCTGACCGGCTCGCCATATCATGTAGAGTCCGGTCTGCTCATTAAAAAAACTATACTTGCCACTTTCTTCCTTTTTGCATGTGAACAAAGCTTTCGAGGCAAGCTCCTCCGCAGTCCGAGTACTGAGCGACAGTTTGCTGCCGTTTATGTAGAGCATTCGCTTCGTTCCGTTCTGCTGGATGTTGGTGAAGGTAAGCGTCTTGCCGTCCCACTTGTCGGCAGGCTCCTTGCTGGCAAGCAATGTGTAGATGGCATCTATTTGTTCTGGCGCAGGTTCAGCAGTCAGGTTTGCCACCAAAGCCCTTGCTGTGGTCTTCTCCTCGGCTGTCAGTTCCATTTCGTCGATGAGCGCGTTAAAGAATGTCTTCAAATACTCGCCTCGGTTCACCTCGTGGCTTACGCAGTATTTGCCATCCGTAATCAACTCCAAATCGAGGGCCAGGTAGATGTTCTCGAAGCCGTCGAAGTTGTGCGTGCCTGCTCCTGTTGGGAAGCTTGTGCTCACAGGATTGGGCTTTGTGCCCCATTTCGTCAAGGTCTCCTCATAGAAGAAGGCTATCTTGTCGTCGGCCTGAAGCTCGATACTACTATAGGCCGAAGCCGTTGTGCTCACCTGGTAGAAGCCGTCCCATCCGGCAGAAAAGGCTGCCAGGTTGCGGATGTCGCTGATGTCGGCAAGTTCCTTGAAGAAGATGCCGACGTTGTTGCGACCGCCACCTGTCGGCACGGACTGCAAGGCTACATACAGCGGCTTGCTGTCGCTGAGACGTTTGGCAGGCACAATGAGCATCTCGCCATTCGTGGGGTTGTTGCTGGGGCTTGCGCTAAGGCCGCTCATGGTTGCCTTTGTCTCCACCTCCCACTTGCCCGCACCTGTCTTGGTATTGGTATAAGTGAAGATGTTCAGCAGACGACCTCCACCAGTGCGACTGGTGATGATGACACGTCCGTCGGGCAGCTCCTCACATTTGGGTTCGTCGCCATTAGGCACAGGTGTCGCGCTGACTCCACCAAGGGCTTTCCAAGTGCGACCGAAGTCGTCAGAGTAGATGACGCGGTTTCCGTTGGGACGTGCAGCCAGAGCAGCATAGATGCGATAGTAGTCGCCAACCTTCACGATACGGCTCTGGAAGATTCGTCCACCTCCCACGAAAGCGGCTGCCATAGGGTTGCCCTTGTCGAAGAGACCGTAGATGTCTTCCGTCTGGTCAACAGGCTGCTGCCATGTCTCTCCGCCATCAAGGCTGCGGATAGCTGCAATCATGTTGGGATTCTGGCGGTTGGTCGTACTGTTGGCGTAAACGGTACACCCGGCCACAGCCATCACCAGCACCTCGTTATGCTCACGGTCCATCACGATGGCTGGGTCGCCGTATGCTGCCTCCATCGGCGTCTTTACATTATTTATTAATGAGGCATCGCCGACAGCCACGTCTATCTCCTTGTCGCTCCACGTCAAGCCATTGTCGTCGCTTATCTTGACCACGCAATCCACTTGCCCGTATCCGGGGTCGGTACCGCAGACAAGACGTGCTGCGCTGGCTATGAGGCGGCCATCCTTTCCACAGGTGATACCCGGAATGCGATAAGGAGGAATGTCCATTCCGCCCTTTAGCGTGCTGAACAGCGTGGTGCGTTGTGGCTCGTTGCTTTCCATCACGAACTCCAATTCAAGCATCGTGCTCTTGCTGGTGTTCCAGGTGAATGTGCCGTTATCCACATAAACCCAGTAGCCGTTATTCTTCAACTTTACCTTGCCGTCGCCGGCATCAACGATGGAGTACATCGTGCTGGCGGTCTGGTCAACAAAGAGCTGCATGTTCCTGTCCGGGCCGATATTGTTCGAGCGCCCCATCAGGCGGATGGTACAAGCATCATACGTGCCCTCAATCTGGAAGAGGTCATAGTCCGTCTGCACGCTAATCTCTGTAGCCCATTGCGTCAGGTTGGCAGCAGCCTTGGCATAATGCGTGTCATCCACTTTAATCTTCCAGTATCCGGAGATACGAGCATCATTCCCTTTCGCATCACCAGCCCAAGCCGATGCGGCCATCAACAGTATTACAATAAACAGGTAAAGTCGTGTTTTCATAGTTAGGTTAGTTGATTATAATTGCTTAAACTTTTCTGCAAAGGTATCAAAAAAAGAAATACAAACTTCGAAATCCCAGTTATTTTTCTGTCTTTTCGTTCGCCATTTCATATCCCTCCACGATTTTATTATCTTTATAAAAGTCTAACGGATTGTGGATAACATTCGGGGCAATTCTTTGGTAAGCCAATCGCTCGTCGCCTGATGTCAAATAGATGATGCCACAATAGGTGAAGCCATGCTTCAGCAGATTGTGCTGCATGATGGTATTGTCACGATGTGTATCAATCCGGATGTTTGCATCATGAGCAAAGCAGAAGTCTATCATATCGCTGAAGATATGATGTGCGTCTGGATAACTGGCAATACGGTGGACTACATGATACGGCAGGTCATCGTCCAACCATTTGCCATCAAATATCTTATGGTAAGTGGGTTCGGGTGATGGCAGGAAGGCGAAGTAGCCGACAACACGACCTTCATCTTCTATGACAAAACCTCCGCTCTTCTCCATGTCTGAGGTAATGACAGCTTCCGATGGATATCCATCTCCCCATTGGTGCATATTGCCTGAAGAACGCATGATCTTCTTTGCAGCTTCCATCACCTTCATAATGTCAGCTATATCTGTCTGCTTGGCTTCTCGGATTATTCTGCTCATATCTTTTCCATTCTATTTGAAACTCAGTCGTACTTCGGTTGAAGGCTCAGCCTGTACTCGCTTGGCGACTGGCCAAGGTGCTTGGTACAATATCGGCTGAAATACGAAAGTGTGGTGAAGTTCATCAGTTCTGATATTTGGGTGAGCGACAAACGTTCGTCGTCCAGATAGCTTTTCAAGATGGGGATGGTGTGGCGGTCGATGTACGAGGTGACACTATGCCCCGTCACACGTTTGATGGTGGCCGAGAGATACTTGGGCGAAACATTCAGACGCTCGGCGTAATAGCTTACCTCGCGCTCCGTGCGACTGATGCCTGTGGAGAGAAGAGCCATCAGCTGCTTCACGATGTAGGCTGTGCGGTCAGTATGGGAGTTTATAGCTTCGCGCTGGGCATGGGCTTCGAAGATGTCGTACATCATCGTCAGACAGAGGCTGCCCATCAG
This sequence comes from Bacteroidaceae bacterium, assembly GCA_017428785.1. GTDB lineage: Bacteria > Bacteroidota > Bacteroidia > Bacteroidales > Bacteroidaceae > Physcousia. The sequence goes on along the minus strand of JAFRQD010000001.1, from coordinate 22,253 downwards.
CTCGTGATAGAACTGCAGATGGCGGTCTTCCATACGGTCGCGCAGACGATGGAAGTCATCCAGCAGAAGTCGGGCTTGTTCTTCAGTTAGTTTGATGACGGGGTCTTGATTCAGCGAGATGCTGCCACCAATACTGTAGTTATTTGAAGGCAGCAGGTTTTGCAGGAACTTGTAATCAGCAGCAAACCACTCCACCTGCAAGTCAGTATGTGCCGCCAGGTTCTTCACCTTGGTGGGAATGGGTATCACCACAAGGTCGTTCTTGGTGATATGGTAGCAATGTTCGTTGAAGACAAAACTCCCCTCCCCTGCCAAGCATATCAGGTGCATGCAGGTATGGCGCAATTCACGCGCATTCAACCCATAGAAGTCGGTGGAATACAGAAATTCAGCCTTCATATCACAGCTTTTTGGTTGCAAAATTACACATTATTTATTTAATAAAAGAACATTTTGTGCAAAAAGTGAAAACCCTGATGTGATTTGTGAAACCCAAGTATCGAAAAATCGCCGTACCTTTGCAGCGTGATTAATCACGCCGCGAGTGAAGGTTGCGGCTCAGCATAGTTCGAGTAACTCGACTCTGCGTTCGCCTTGCACTTCACTTGCATCCTATCAGAAACTTAAAAACGATAAGAAAATGGATTTCAGAATGCAAGACCGCATGGAGTTGAAGGCTTTAGTAGACTTCTATGCGACAGAGAGTGACAAGAACAATCAGGACTGCTACGTGGAGATTTTCCGTCCAGACATCAAACTGAACGTGTATTTCGGTGGCAAGCTCGGCATGACAGCAAACGATGTACAGGACATGATCCGTCAGTACAAGGCGTTCGGTGCCGCTAAGGTGTCATTCCACATGAATGGACAACAGAGCGTAGATTTCGTTGATGATACTCACGCCACGGGTACTTGTTATGCACTGGCTACGCTGGTGAAAGAGCAGGACGATAAGGATGTGCTGACTACCCATGCAGTACGCTACTATGACAAATATGAGAAAATTGACGGTCGTTGGTGGATAAGTGAACGTGAGCAGTATTTCGAGTGGTCAACTAATCAAACATTGTGATACAAAAAAGCTCTTACTAATAAAGAATCATGGATATATATCAGAGGATGAAAGCAGGTGAATGGATAGACCTGCAAACAGACAAAGATTACAGAGAAATAGCAGCAGTAAATCTTTTTAAGGCTAATGACCAGTGCTGGCGCATAAACAACTCGTTGCCATCGGCTCCGGAGACCCGTAAGATGTTGGAAGACCTGTTTGAGGGTCGCTTGCCACAGTCGTGCACCATTCTTCCACCTGTCCACATCGACCAACCCAAGGCTATGCATATAGGCGAGAATGTATTCATAAATCACGGACTGGTATGCATGTCAAACGGTGACATCACCATCGAGGATGGTGTGATGATAGGTCCTGAAGCTGCACTCATTACAGCCAACCACGACTTCGACAACATACGTGTATTGCAGTTTAAACCCATCGTGCTGAAACGCAATGCATGGGTAGGATCCCGAGCAGTGATATTGCCAGGCGTCACTGTAGGCGAGGGTGCTGTGGTGGCCTCTGGCGCAGTGGTCACAAAGGATGTGCCTCCCCGCTGCATAGTGGGTGGAGTGCCTGCTAAGATTATAAAAGAATTAGGTGCTGGGCCATGCTCTAACAATCAGGAATCAGAGACAAAATAAGGAAGATGAATATCAAAAGTATCATTACAGCCGTCATCGGCCTGCTCATATCTGTATCGTGCAGCGGCGGCACTAAACAGGAGAAAGTTATGAATAAGAATAACAAGAGTTTGGTAGTGTTCTTCTCGCATGCAGGAGACAACTACGCAGTAGGAAACATCAAGGTGGGCAACACGAAGATTGTGGCCGACTATATCACTGAGCTGACGGGTGCAGAGCAGTTCGAGATTGTCACGCACAAATACGACGGAATGGCCTACAAACCGCTTTGCGACCTTGCCCAAGAGGAACAAAGAAATGGCGAACTGCCGGAGTATGAGGGCGACGTGGATTTGAGCTGCTACGACATCGTATTTATCGGAGGTCCCGTATGGTGGGGCACCTACCCGCAAGTGATGTTCACCTTTTTCAAGAAGCATGCTAACGACCTGAAGGGCAAGACCATCATCCCCTTCACCACACACGAAGGCTCAGGACTGGCAAGTTGCGTGGACGACGTGAAGAAAGCCTTCCCAGACGCCAACATCCAGAAGGGCTTCAGCATCTACGGACATGAGGTACGCACAGAACGCTCTAAGGTTGAAAAGTGGCTGAAAAGCCTTGGGTATTAAGTTCTGCCTGCCCCTGAGCGAAGCGAAGAACCGCCTGAACCTGAGCCAAGCGAAGAACCGCCTATGCCTGAGCGAAGTGTAGAACCGCCTGCGCCTGAGCAAGTGAAGAACTGACTGCGTCTGAGCAAGCGAAGAACTGGGGATTTTCTCCAGTTCTTTTTTTTCGTCGTATAGCATACCCCTACACGACATCGATATATGTAACAAGAGAAATGTCAGAAGCACTTGTATTGTCTCTAAATGTAAACGGCGAACAAAATTATTTATTATTTCTAGGTTTTCATATATATATAATGTGAATATAACTTTTTTATACTTCTTGTGTAAATTTTACCCAAAATATTTTGCAGTTTGAGAAAATACCTGTACTTTTGCAGTGTGAAATTTACACAACATGTATTATGGAAGAGAAAAAGTATTGTTACAAGTACCCTCACCCAGCAGTTACGACTGACTGCGTGATATTTGGTTTCGATGGAGCAAAATTGAAAGTGCTGCTCATTGAACGCGGTATTGAACCATATAAGGGAAGATGGGCTTTCCCTGGTGGTTTTATCAACATGGACGAGTCATGCACAAAGGGAGCACTTCGTGAATTGAAAGAAGAAACTGGGCTTTCGACTGCTTACATTGAGCAGTTCCACACTTTCAGCGATCCAGAGCGTGATCCCAGGGAACGCGTCATCACAGTTGCCTACTATGCTTTGGTCAGAATTCAAGATGTGAAAAGTGGTGACGATGCTGCTCAAGCTGCTTGGTTCACGCTCGATAAAGTGCCACAACTGGCTTTCGATCATGACAGAATTCTGCGCGAGGCACTAAAACGTCTTCGTGAACGCATTCACTTCGAACCCATAGGATTTGAACTGCTGCCGGAGAAGTTCACAATGAAGGAACTGCAGAACCTCTACGAGGCCATCCTCGATGTGCACTTCGACCGCGCCAACTTCTCAAAGAAGATGCTGCACTTCAACATCCTGACACAATTGGATGAAAAGGTCTGGCCCACTCCCAAGCGGGAAGCCTTCCTCTACACATTCAACATGGACAGCTACAATGAACTCAAGCAAAAGGGATTCAGACTGGAATTTTAAAAGAACATTTTAGAAGAACTGTAAATGATAACGTGAAAGTATACTAAATAATAATTTAAAAGTATACCACTCCGACCGAGTGCTGCAAAGATATAAAAAGTTTGTTATACATTACTTGTTACTAATATATTTTTTAGTTTCTTTAATACGATATGACGTACCCGTCATGTTGACGAGATATGATTTATGACACAATCTGTCTACCAGTGCAGAGCATAAAACCTTATCCTTAAGTACCTCCTCCCACCTGGTAAAAGGCAGGTTCGTAGTGATGATAGTTGACTTCTTGCCAGTCCTCAATGAGAGATGATTGAAGAGCATCTCTGCGCTTTCCTTGTCGAAGCCGACATACCCGAGTTCGTCACATATGACGAGGTCATAGCGCTCAAACTTAATCTCCAGATTCCTCAGTGTCTTCTCCGTCTTCGCTTCCCTGATATGTGTAAGCAAACGTGGCACGGATGTAAAGAAAACCGAGTATCCTTCAAGGCATGCTTTGATGCCTAGTGCGATGGCGATATGTGTCTTGCCCGTACCAGGATTGCCGTACATGACGATACTTCTCCCTTCCTTGATAAACTCCAGTGTTTCCACTTCTGACAGCAGCATCTGCCCCTCAAGGGGGAGCTCCTCACGCTGGAGCTCCTCGAGGTATTTCATTTGAGGGAAGTCAGCCCTGTGTATGCGCGTGATCTTGCTCTTTTCCCTTCGCTGCGTCACCTCCTCTTCGAGCAGTCTTCGCAGGTAGGAGAGATATCCCCACTGCTCTCTCATGGCATCCTCGGCAAAGAGTGCCGCATTCTCCCTTACGGATGCCAGTTTCAGTTCCCTGGCATATGAGCTTACAATATCCTTCTCATTCATAGTCTGTCCCTCCTTCCTGCTCTGCCTTGCATGATGCTGTCAAGCTGTGACAGCACATCCTCACTGCCAAGCTCTATCTCCAAAAAGTCGTCAGTCCTTTGGCTGTCCGTGAATACAAGAGGTTTGTCATCCCTTGTCTCCAAAGCCACCTTTATCTGGTCAAAATTGATATGCCTTGCACCTCGCATGCGTATCTTCCTCACCGCATCCAGTATGTCCTTGTAGTCATACGACTTCTCCCTGCAGTACTTGAGCAGTTTGAGGAAGTCCTTCCCGCTGTCCTCAAAGTGCACACGGAAGAGCTCACGCATTTTATCGGGCATCTGACGGAGGGCGATAGAGCCCTTTAGTGCACCAGGCTTCTTCATCAGGGTGTTTATATAATGGTTGATATCAAACGTCCATGAGCCGTTAGAGTAGCTTCGTTCATGCTCTGCCACCTTCTTGTGGGCTGAGTCATAGACACGGATCTTCTCGCTATAGAACTGCACGACTACAGACTCTCCTGCGAGGTGGTCGGGTACAGAGTAATGGCATCCCTTGACAGATATGGTGGACTGCTTGTCCGCCGTGCATTGAAGCAGGTCGAAGCACCCAAAGTCACCGGGGAAGTGCAGCATACACTCCATGTCCCTGCGCAGGGCCTCCTGCTTATTACCCGTAGCGATGCTGCCGCTCTCCTTATTGATATTGTCGCATATGCGGCTCAGCCACTGCTGTGCACTCTGGATGGAGTCAAAGTCCACACGGGTAGTAAAGGCACGTCCCCTGACGTAGTCCACACTACGCTCCACATGTCCCTTCTCCCATCCTGCACGTGCATTGCAGAAGCGGTATCCGAAGCCATAGAATGCGCACATACGCAGCAGTGTCTCGGTGGGTTTCTTCCCGTCCGGTTTGAGGATGACGGCCACCTTCATGTTGTCGTATACCATCGTGCGAGGCACACCATGTACGTCATGGAAGAAATTACGGTGTGACTCCATGAAGGCAAGGTTGTCCTGATGGCGGAAAAGGTAGGCCCAGAGACCTTCGCTGTGGCACAAGGCGAATACGGCCATCGTAAACGTGACAGGCTTCCCGCCTATGCGTAGTTTGACCTCGCCCCAGTCAAACTCGCACTCTTCTCCCGGCTCATAATACTGCTTGACAAAAACGTCCTTTGGCTTCTTTGACTTCTCTGCCTTGCGCTGTTGGATGTACTTGCAGACACTCGAATAGCTGATGTTGAATCCCTTTTCTATCAGCGCGCGGTGGATGTCCTGTTTTTTCAGACATTGCTTGCGCATACCTGTCAGTCTGCGCTTCGCATTTTCGCCGAGCCAATACTCAATCTCTGCACACACGGGCTCCGTCAAGCGAGTACGCTCAATCTTACGGGTAGGATACTTAGGCTCACTGGCCAAACACATGTTAATCCCATCTTCAGGATCTGCCTGCGCCAGAGTCTCACACTCCGTGATGTAGCGCTTGACGGCCTTCCTGCTGACACCAACTCTGCGGGCTATCTCCCGCTGACTCAAACCATCAATGCGATGGTAATGGAGGATTTGTTCTTTCTTGTCCATGTCTACCATGTTTTAACTGATTATACAATTACAGCGCCCTTCTGAGCTACCATATATATAACGTAAAACCCTGGTCTACGTGGTACCCTTTTCGATTATTATGGTGGTATACTTTTCAATTACTATTTACATCTGCTTGCAAAGACACAAAAAATGGAAATTGAAAGTTGAAGATGGAAAATTGATGATTGAAAATTGAAGATTGAAAAAATGAGGGAAGTCTGAAGAAAAAACCATATCTATATGAAATCAAAGACACGCCTCACTCTTCAGGGTATGGCTCGGCACACGTCGACTTCGGAAAATCCTCGTGTGGATTTCAACAAATCCTCGTGTAGATTTCATCAAATCCTCGTGTAGATTTTACAACTGTTCACGCGTGGGTGTCGTCTCTTCGTGGCTTGAGTCAGCTCTCGTCCGAAACATCAATGAATAAGTTCGTAGAAGGGGGAGGTTGTAACTTTAATCGGACACCTATGCAAAAGAATAAGTAAAAACTCTAAACTCTAAACTTTTTTTCGTATCTTTGTGCCCGAAATGTAATAATGTAGCACGAGATGAAGATTGAAAACTTCTTTACCGACCAGGAACGAGAGCGCTTGGAAGCCATTCACAAGCAACTTTTCACGATTGCCGCTGAAGCAATCAAAGATGGGGACGAAGCCAAGATTCAGGCTCACTTGGTTCGTGCCGCTGAAACGGGTTTGCTCAGCAGGGACGCCTTTGGCATCAATCCTATTCTGAGCGACTTGGAGACGGCTCTCGTCGTAGGTCAGGAGATTGGCCTTTCGCGAGGCAGCATTTTGGGTGTGCTCCTCAATTCCGCAGTCATGAGCGGAGCAGCTTCTCTCGACGACATTCGCAAGGACTTCGGCGATGAGGTTGCAAACATCCTGCATGGCTTGATGCGTATTCGCGAACTCTACGCCAAGAGTGCGACGGTGAAGGGCGACAACTTCCGAAGCCTGCTCGTCACCTTTGCAGAAGACATGCGCGTCATCCTCATCATGATTGCAAATCGTGTCTGCATCATGCGTCAGATAAAGGACACGAAGAACATCGAGGCGCAAAAGCAGGTTGCAATGGAGGCGGCTTATCTCTATGCTCCTCTTGCCCACAAGCTCGGCCTCTATAAGCTCAAGAGCGAACTGGAAGACCTCAGCCTCAAGTACTTGGAGCATGATGCCTACTACCACATAAAGGAGAAGCTGAACGAGACGAAACGCAGTCGTGATGCCTACATCGAACGCTTCCTGAAGCCTATCGACGAGAAATTGAAAGCCGCAGGCCTGCACTATCACATGAAGGGCAGGACGAAGAGCATCCACTCTATTTGGCAGAAGATGCAGAAGCAACAAGTGGACGTGAATGGTGTCTACGACCTCTTTGCCATCCGCATCATCCTCGATTCACCGCCAGAAAAGGAGAAGATGGAGTGCTGGCAAGTGTTCAGCATCATCACAGATATGTATCAAAGCAACCCGAAGCGAATGCGCGACTGGCTTTCTGTGCCCAAGAGCAATGGCTACGAGAGTCTCCACATCACCGTTCTCGGACCAGAGCAGAAATGGGTTGAGGTGCAGATTCGCACAGAAAGGATGGACGACATTGCTGAGCACGGCCTTGCGGCACATTGGCGATACAAGGGCGTGAAGAGCGGCCAAAGCGGCATCGAAGAATGGCTGGCAGGCGTTCGAAGTGCGCTCGAAACGAACGATGATGCACAATTGATGGACCAGTTCCGTCTCGACCTGAAGGAAGACGAGGTGTTTGTCTTTACGCCAAAAGGCGACATCTTCAAGCTTCCGATGGGGGCTACTGTGCTCGACTTCGCTTATCACATCCATTCAAAGGTAGGCAATCAATGTGTCGGCGCTCGCATCGGCGGCAAGAATGTCACGATTCGGCAGAAGCTTCAAAGCGGCGACCAGGTTGAAATACTGACCAGCAGCAATCAGTCGCCCAAACAGGATTGGCTCAATATCGTCACGACAACTCGGGCAAGAGCAAAGGTTCGCCAAAGCCTCAAGGAGATGGAGAGCCGACAGGCCCTGCTTGCGAAAGAGGAGTTGGAGCGCAAGATGAAGAACAAGAAGCTGGACTATGAGGAGCCCGTCCTGATGCATACCATGACGAAACTCGGCTATCGCATCGTGACCGAGTTCTATGCTGCTTTGGCCGACGGCAAGCTCGACATGAACACCGTGCTCGAGGCCTATGCTCAGCAACAGCGTTTCGACCATGGAGAAGCCGAGAAACAGGCGCCTACACAAAGCGCCGACCAGTTCGTCATGACATCCGTTCACCCCTCTATGGGAGCGGACGGAGGAGGCTCTGGGGCTTCCGATGTCCTTGTCATCGACCAGAACCTGAAAGGCCTCGACTTCCAGATGGCGAAATGTTGTCAGCCTGTTTATGGCGATGCCGTCTTCGGCTTTGTGACAAGCGGCGGCGGCATCAAGATTCATCGTGAGGACTGCCCCAACGCCCCTCAGCTTCGCCAACGATTCGGCTACAGAATCGTCAAAGCAAAATGGGCAGGAAAGCGAGGAAGTCAGTACCCCATCACACTCCGCGTCATCGGCAACGACGACATCGGCATCATCAACAACATCACTAATATAATAAGTAAGGAAGAGAAGATCCTGCTCCGAAGCATCAGCATCGACAGCAACGACGGCCTCTTCAACGGTTCCCTCACCGTCATGCTCGACGACACCAGCCGCCTGCAACAACTTATCAAGAAGCTCAAAACGGTAAAGGGCGTAAAGAATGTAACAAGAAGCTGATGACATTGAAAATTGATAATTGAAAATTGAAATTGAAGATTGAATATTGAACATTATGAAACCATTTATTCAACTTACTGCTTGCTTTATAGCTTTGCCATTGGCATTGGCAGCAGAAACAATAGACGTCAACAACATCCGTCTGGTTGGGCCTTATCCCATGACAACACCTTTGATGACCGACTCTCTTGACTCGGAGGGCAAGCGGATAGACCTTGATGAGGCCTTCATGGAAAGCCCCATCCCAAGCTTCCCTAAGGGAGAGGAAAGAAGTCTCCCCTTCTCTATCGATGGCGAGGGTTTCTATTTCGCTGGTTTTTCCATCCAAAACACGGGCTTTGCAAAGGGCAAGGTCGATGTGAAGTGCGAGAGCAAGCACAAGCTCTTCATTGATGGCAACGAGCAGGGCGGCGACTTCGAGCTGGTTCCCGGTCGGCATGAGGTCTGCATCAAGCTGCTTCGCAAAGGCGACAATCCCGACACGCTTCGGGTCTCTGTAGAAAGCGAGCAGGCTCTCGAAATCAATCCCGAAGGCAAGCGCTACTGGACGAACGCCGACATGATGCATGGCGAGCGCATCAATGGCGTGGAGCTCTCCAGCTCGGGCAAGTATGTCCGCATCCACAAGAACATCACTTACAAGGGTGGCGAAACGGAAGGCAAGGACATCTTCATCGACCTCGCGACCGGCAAGGAGTTCAGCCTCGATGGCTTCCAAAGGTGGCTTCCAAAAGGCGACCGCTACCTCCGAAGCTATCGCGAGAAAGAGGGCACTCGTTGCTACGAGACCGTTGACCCCAAGACGGGCGAGAAGACATTCATCGGCAAATACACAGGCAAGGGATACGCTTGGCTGACTGACGACCTGAAGCATTTCCTCGTCACCATCGACGAGAAGGTGCCCGAGGAGAAGAACAAGGACGTACATCAAATCCTTGAGCCTGACGACCGTCAGCCAGGCTATCGCAACCGCCGTAACTACTCGCTCTATGACATCGAGACAGGCATCACGACACCCATCACCAAAGGCGCCCGAAACGTTTATGTCATTCCCAATAAGGACGCGAGCCGCTTCCTCGTTTCCATCCGCTCTGAGAAACTGACGGAACGTCCCTTCGAGTTCACCGACCTGCTCCTGCTTGACATGAAGACAGGAACAGCCGACACGCTGGTTCGTCACGATGGCTTTATCGGCTCGTTCCAGTTCTCGCCCGACGAGAAATACGTCTCCTTGACAGGAAGCCCCGAGGCTCTTGGCGGTATCGGCAACACGCTTCCAAAAGACAAGATACCCAGCAGCTACGAATACGAGCTTTTCCTCATCAACCTCGAGACAAAGGAGATAAGCTGTCCAACACGCGACTTCGACCCGTCCGTCACCTCCTATCAATGGTCGGAACAGGACGGCATGATTTATGCCCTATGTGAGAACCGCGACCTGAAAAGCCTCTATCGCATCAACCCCTCCCTTAAAGGGAGGCAGTCCTCCCCCTTTAAGGGGGAGATAGAGAGGGTCTTTCTCTCCGAACCTTATATATATAGTAGCTTCAGCCTTTCAGAAGAGAAACCTTTCCTCGCTTACATCGGCGAGAGCAGCATGAGCACAGACCGATGCTGGCTGCGCGACCTCAAGACAGGCAAGGAGCGCGTACTTTGCGACATTAACCCGACGCGGCTTAAGGACATCCAACTTGGCGAATGCCGCGACTGGAACTTCAAGGCCGAGCGCGGCGACACTATCTACGGCTGCTACTTCCTGCCGCCTTTCTTCGACGAGACAAAGCAATATCCCATGCTCGTCTATTACTACGGCGGCTGTTCTCCTGTGGGACGACTGCTCGACAGCTACTACAACTTCCAGGAATGGGCTGCGATGGGCTATGTGGTTTACCTCATTCAGCCATCGGGTTGCAGCGGTTTCGGCCAAGAGTTCGCTTCGCGTCATGTCAATGCCTATGGCGACTATACAGCCGACGACATCATTCAGGGCACCAAGCAATTCTGCAAGGAACATCCCTTCGTGAAAGCCGACAAGATTGGTTGCATGGGAGCAAGCTACGGCGGCTTTATGACGATGTATCTGCAGACAGTGACCGACATCTTTGCCGCCGCCATGAGTCATGCCGGCATCAGCAATCCCGCCAGCTATTGGGGCTATGGCTATTGGGGCTATTCCTACAGCACGACCTCTGCGGCACACTCCTACCCTTGGAACAACATGGAGCTCTATAGCGGACACGCCCCGCTCTTCAATGCCGACAAGGTGCACACGCCCATCCTCTTCATGCATGGCGGCGCAGACACCAACGTTCCTATCAACGAGAGCATACAGATGTTTACAGCCCTCAAGTTGCTTGGTCGCGAATGTGCCTTCATCACGGTGGAGGGCGAGAACCACCACATCCTCAACTACAACAAGCGCATCCGCTGGCACGACAGCATCATGGCCTGGTTCGCCCGTTGGCTGCAAGATGACCCGACCTGGTGGAACACAATGTATCCGGAAAAGAACCTGAAATAGCTAAATGAACTTGAACTGATAGACAAGAAAATGAAACATCTATTGTTTTTGCTTGTTGCTGTAACAGCCATCTTCTCCGCCAACGCAAGCGACAACTTTGTGCGTGTCTCCGGCAAAAGACTGCTGGCCCGAGATGGCCAAAGACTGATGTTGCGCGGCACAAACTGCGGCAACTGGATGGTGCGCGAGCCGTACATGATGAATACCTCCGGCAATCTGGACCGCCAATTCAAGTTCGACAAGATGATCGCCGATGTGTGTGGAGAGGAAAAGGTAGAGGAGTTCGACCGCCTTTGGATGGACAACAACTTTTGCGAAGAAGATATGAAGTTCCTCTCGGAACAAGGCTTCAATACCTTGCGAGTGCCGATGCACTACAAATACTTCACCTTGCCTATCGAGAAAGAACCTGTAGCCGGCGAACAGACCTGGCTGCAGGAGGGCTTCGTTCGCATTGATTCCATGTGTGTGTGGGCAGAGCGCTACAACATCCTGCTCATTCTGGATATGCATGCTTGTCCTGGCGGTCAGTCTTCTGGCGACATTTGCGACTACGATTCCAGCAAACCTTCCTTATGGGAAAGCGAGGCAAACCGGACGAAACTCGCTGCCTTATGGCAAAAGATAGCTGAACGCTACAAGGACCAGAAGTGCGTGGCTGCATACGACCTCATCAACGAAACGAACTGGACGCTCGCCAATAGCAACAAACTGTTGTGGGACACCTTCAAGGCCATCATCAAGGCTATTCGCGAGGTCGACAAAAACCACATCGTCATCCTGGAAGGCAATTCCTACAGCAACGACTACACAGGTTTCCCCTCGACAAAGATGGACTCCAAGATGGTCTTGCAGTACCACCGCTATGCTGTTTACAACACCAATTCACAGGTGCAACACATGGCAGACATGTCGACAAAGTACAATTGCCCAATCTATATTGGAGAGTTCGGCGAGAACAGCAACTCGTGGACTGCCGGTTGCGTCCGTCTCTATGAGGAAGCGATGCAGTTTGCCGGATGGAGCTGCTGGCCAATGAAGAAAAGCAACATCAACACCATTCTGCAAGTGAAGCGTGTGTCCAGCTACGACAATGTCATCAGCCAATGGCAGAATGGCACAAGCCCTTCGTCCACTACACTATGGAATGCCTGCAAGGCATGGGCTGAGGCACAGCACATCAGCCGTTGCACAGTCCGCACGGATTATGTCGATGCCCTTCTTCGTCGTCCTTTCGATGATGAATGCCTGCCGTTTACTTCTTATCAGACTGGCGACTATGTGTATGCTGCTCATTATGACATGGGACCTACGGGTAGGGCTTACTGGGACAAGGACGATGCTTCCTATCAATATAGTGGCGAGGATTATTCTTCGTGGCAGAGAGGCTGGACATATCGCAATGACGGAGTTGATGTCTATAGCGGCACTAATGATACGAAGAGCTGCGGATATTATGTGGGAGAGACAAAGGACGGTGAATGGCTTCAGTACACGATAGAGAATCCCAACGAGCCTGCCAATTGGCGGCTGCAGTTGCGCTATGCCATAAACTCAGGCACATCAACAGTGCGCATTACTGTCAATGACCGGCCTGTCACAACCTCTACAAAGTTGTCCTCCACAGGAGGCTATACGACTTGGAACACAAAAACCTTCACGAATGTCATCCTGCCGCAAGGAACCTTGCGCGTCCGCATATATATAGAAAAGGGCGGCCTTAACATCAACTGGCTTCGCTTTTCAAATATGAAGGCGGCAACGGAACAGGAACTGGAGACAATCAAACCGGATGAGGACGCAGGGCGCAACCGCCTGACAAACGGTGAATGCGAGTTTCAAGGTGCATGGCAGATAGCATCGCTGGGGTCAATAAACAATACCAAGCATATATGGAACTCGACTGACAATGTTCCCTCTGCCGGCGAAGGCGGGGCACTGAGCATTTCCTCGGCACGCAGCCACTCGCTCAACACAGTTGTGTACCAGCCTGTTGAAGTGGTGGCAGGGCATACCTATTCTGCCGATGTTGCAGTGAAAGGTACTGAGGGCAATGGCGACTTCTGGATTCAGGCTTTCATGGTTTCTGACAAACCGAAAGACTATGCCGATGTCGGTCTGGCAGAAGAGAATACCATGGGGCAGTTGAATTCATGGAAGGATGCCACACTTGCCAATTATGACGGCTTGATGTCTGCCAAGGCTAAGGTTGGAAGCAACCACAAGGATGGTGTGATGAAGTGGAGAGCAACCACCACAGGGACAATCTACTTCGCTCTGAAGATTGGTTCTAACAAGACTACTTTCAGCTACTCCTTTGACAACTTTACCCTTAAGGACCTTACAGCCATAGAAACCTCCATAGATCAGATTCCTGCCGATGAAGGTCCCTTCTCTCGTGAAGGCCGTATCTATAACATGAGTGGGCAGGCTGTGATGGATAAGCAGAAGAAGCCCGGCATATATCTCGTTAACAACGACAAGCGCACGAAAAAAATATTGATTAACAGATAACGACAAGGTCTCAGAACACAGCGATAATTTTTGTCTTATGAGTTTAGAGGAGAAGATAGGCTTCAACGAAATTCGTGCCTTGTTGCACGGCTATTGCCTCAGTCCTTTGGGACATGAGCGAGTGGATGCCATGCAGTTTCTTGCTGAACACGAAGCCGTCACAACACTTCATCAACAGCTTGCAGAGCTAAGCTATATTATACAGACTTCTACAGAGTTACCCGAGCAAGACTTCTTCGACCTGAGAGAAGAGACACATCGCATCCGCATTGAGGGAACATACCTCGAGGAGCAGACCGTCGGGGAACTTCTGCGAGTTTTGCGCACCCTTCATGGCTGGGAAGCTATTGTCCGCCAACACGACGAAGAGCGCAACTCTGTCGTCCTCTATCCTGCCCTCGAGAAACTTGCCGAAGGCGTCTTTACCTTCACCACGATTACCCGTCGCTTGGAGCAAATGCTCGACAAATTCGGGCGCATCAAGGACGAAGCGAGCCGCGAACTCTTGTCTATCCGTCACGAACTGAGGCGAGCCGAGGGAAGCGTCAGCCGAACCTTGACGAGCATCCTCAAAGCAGCCCAAGCAGAGGGTCTGGTGGAGAAAGATGTGACGCCTGCCATGCGTGACGGACGTCTTGTCATTCCTGTCGCTCCAGCCCTAAAGCGTCGCATCAAAGGCATCATTCATGATGAGAGTGCAACGGGCAAGACGGTCTTCATTGAGCCAGCGGAAGTGGTGGAAGCCAACAATCGCATTCGTGAGCTGGAGGCAGAAGAAAAGCGTGAGCTGATTCGCATCCTTCGCGAGTTCACAGAGCAATTGCGACCGAACATAAAGGAGTTGTTGCGAGGCTTTGAGTTCCTTGCCGACATCGAGTTCCTCATCGCAAAGCATCACTTCACGAAAGCCATTGGAGCTCTCTCGCCAGAGATTTATTCCACGCCGCTCATTGATTGGTTCGACGCACGCCATCCCCTCCTGGAAGCCAAGTTGCGTAAGCAGGGCTCAAAGATTGTGCCGCTTAGCATCGCTCTCAACAAAAGGCAGCGCATCCTCATCATCAGCGGACCGAATGCAGGCGGCAAGAGTGTCTGCCTGAAGACTGTCGGCCTGCTGCAGTACATGCTGCAATGCGGTCTTCCCGTCCCGATGGCAGACGGCTCTCGTGCCGGCATTTTCGAAAAGATCTTCATCGATATTGGCGACGAGCAAAGCATCGAGGACGACCTGAGCACTTACAGCAGCCACCTCCTCAACATGAAGCGCATGATGGCAGGCTGCACGCCTTCTTCCTTATTATTAATAGACGAGTTTGGCGGCGGCACAGAGCCAACTATTGGCGGCGCTATTGCAGAGGCTGTCCTGAAGCGTTTTGTCGAGAAGGGAGCCTTTGGCGTCATCACGACGCACTACCAGAACCTCAAGCACTTTGCCGAGGACACGCCTGGCGTTGTGAACGGCGCAATGCTCTACGACCGACAGAAGATGGCAGCACTCTTCCAGTTGCAGATAGGCAATCCGGGCAGCAGCTTTGCCGTGGAGATTGCCCGCAAGATCGGCATCCCCGAGGATGTGATTGCCGACGCTACGGAACTCGTGGGCCGCGAATATGTCAATGCCGACAAGTATCTGCTCGACATCACTCGCGACAAACGCTATTGGGAGGGCAAGCGGCAAACGATTCATTCGCAGGAGAAGCAGATGGTGCAGACCATCGAGCAGTACGAGAAGGAGATTGAGGAACTGCGAGGCAAGCGAAAGGAGATTATCCGTGAGGCAAAGGCAGAGGCCGACAAGATAATTGCAGCTGCCAATGCCCAGATAGAGAACACCATACGCGAAATAAAGGAGGCGCAGGCGGACAAGGAACGGACGCGTTCTGCCCGTCAGCAATTGCAGACCTTCCGCGAAGAGGTGGGCCAGATGAGCCAAGAGGAACTCGATGCATACGTAGAGAAGAAACGCAAGCAGATAGAAGAACGGCGGAAACGCCATGCAGAAAGACAAAAAGAAAAACAAAAGACCCTCTCTAACTCTCCCTTAAAGGGAGAGAACTCAAGTCAGAAAGTCTCCTCTATAAAGGGAGATTTAGAGGGGTCCGCTCTTGCTGTGGGTGACACGGTCCGCATCAAAGGACAGACTTCCGTCGGCACAATCACAGCCATCGAGGGCAAACAGGCAACTGTCACCTTCGGCGTGATGAGAACCATTGTTGACCTCAAGCGGTTGGAAAAAGCCTCCCCTATCCCCTCCCAAGGAGGGGGAAACGGCGAGGCCACTCAAACCGTTGTGATAAGCCGCCAGACGCAGGACAGCATCCGCCAGAAGCACCTCGACTTCAAGCAGGACATCGATGTGCGTGGGATGCGAGCAGACGAAGCCCTGCAGGCCGTTACCTACTTCATCGACGATGCCCTGCTGGTCAATGCCTCTCGCGTCCGCATCCTTCACGGCACAGGCACAGGAGCCTTGAGGCAAGTCATCCGTCAGTACCTGAACACAGTGCCTGGCGTTGTCTCTGCCCACGACGAGCATGTGCAGTTCGGCGGAGCAGGCATCACAGTTGTGGAGTTTAGGGAATAAGACTACTTGACCCTCTTTTAGGGGAAAAACGAAATAGTACATGGAAAACGGTAAATGGTTCAATCGCACTGAGCTCTTGCTTGGTTCGGACATGATGGGGCGCATCAAGAGCAAGCGTGTCATCATCTTTGGCGTTGGAGGCGTTGGGAGCTGGTGTGCGGAATGTCTTGTTCGCGAAGGCATCGAGCACCTTACTATCGTCGATAGCGATGTGGTGTGTGTCACGAACTGCAACCGCCAACTGATGGCCACGACCAAGACCATCGGCCAGCCCAAGGTAGAGGCTTTGAGAAACCGTTTGCTCGAGATAAACCCTGAGGCCGACATCATCGCCCTGCAAAAGAACTTCAGCAACGAGACCGCCGATGAGTTCCATATTGAGGAGTACGATTATGTCATCGACGCCATCGACTCGCTGCGGGACAAGATAGAACTAATAATAAATGCCACAACCATTCTCCCCCTAAAGGGGGTCGGGGGGTCTCTTTTCTCCAGCATGGGCGCAGCCCTTCGGATAGATCCCACGAAGGTGCGTGTCTCGGAGTTCTGGAAAGTGAAAGGTGACCCTTTGGCTGCGGCGATGCGTTCTGCGATGCGGAAGCACAAGATGTTCCCTGAACGCAAGTTCCTTTGTGTGCATAGCGAGGAGCAGCCCTTGCCCAATCTCGGCACTGCCCTTCAGGACGGCAGCCAGACCTTCAACAAGACGCGAACCAACGGCTCACTGGCACACATCACAGCCATCTTTGGCATGACGCTCGCAGGCCTCGTCATTCAGGACATTAACAAGCAGAGCTAACAAAAACACCATTGTGATGTTTGGCGGCACACCCGAGAGCCATGATTTCCTTCTGATTCCCCGCTACAAAGTGCCCAATTACATGTATTTTGCTTCTTTTGCACTCATTTTAACAATAATTAACCGAGAGGGCGTTGTTAACATTTATTATATTTCTTAACTTTGGAGCGCAAATAACCTTTATACATTCATATTATGAAACAGAAACACTTCATCGCAGTTCTGCTTCTGGTTATTGCAGGGCTGCATACTGCTAAGGCACAGTACCTCATGCAGGTTTGGAAGGATGGCGTCAGCATTCCTTATGTTGTTAACGACGTGGATAGCGTCAGGTTTGTTAAAGCTGTGACCAGCATCGCTCTGTCGCAGGAATCAATAACGATAGGGAGAAGCGAGACCTATCAACTTGCTGCTACCCTTCTCCCTGAAGATGCCGATGTAAAGGATGTTGTTTGGGAGAGCAGTGATGCCAGCATCGCTGCTGTCGACGAGACGGGGTTGGTGACGGCCGTTGCACTCGGAAGTTGCACCATAACAGCTTCCACGACAGATGGCAGCAACCTGTCTGCGCAATGCCAAGTGAAGGTGGGAGATGAATCGCATGGCGCAGTGAACGGTCACGAGTATGTTGACCTCGGCTTGCCAAGCGGCACACTTTGGGCGACTTGCAACGTCGGTGCAGAGACCCCGGAAGATTATGGCAACTACTATGCATGGGGCGAAACGGTTCCTAAAGAAGAGTACACTTATAACAACTACGCTCACTGGAGCATGTCTGATGACAATCGTTACCTGACAATATCTAAGTATTGCTTGGATGAATACTTTGGCAAAGTCGACAACCTTATTGAGCTCATGCCGGAGGATGATGCAGCAACAGCGGACTGGGGCGAAGGATGGCAGATACCAAGCTCTGAACAGATAGGTGAGTTGATGGACCCCCAACTTGTTACCCTGACGTTGTATCCACGCGATGATAATGACCCGGAACATCCTAGAGGTGTACTGTTCACGAGCAAGATGAATGGCAACTCCATCTTCCTGCCAGCTGCGGGCTTATATGATGGCGCTAATAAATCTTACACCGGCACTCGTTCATTTTGCTGGTCGCGTACGCTAACAAACGCCACCAATTCAGCTAACATCCTTGGCCAAGGCGTAACATTATCTGCTTCTGTTTATAATGGTTGGAATCGTCAATGTGGTTTACCTGTTCGGCCTGTTTGTGTTCAGGAAACACCATACATTTGGCCCGTCACAAGCCTTGATATGACATCAACAGAGCTTGACCTTCTCGTCGGAGAGAAACAAAACCTGAGAGTTAAGAATGTAGTGCCCTCGTATATTAACCCCATGAAACTGGTTTATGAGAGTAGCAACGAAAGCGTTGCCGTCTATAACAAATACACAGGATATGTAACGGGCGTCGGACTGGGCACCGCCACCATTACATGCCGCGCGGAAAACAGCAGCGAAGTTTTAGGCGAGTGTCAGGTGACTGTCACCGATGGCAATTCTGTAACAATTGACGGCCACCAGTATGTCGACCTCGGGCTGCCAAGCGGAACCCTTTGGGCAACCTGCAATGTTGGAGCAGAGACACTCGGAGACTATGGCGAGCATTTCGCTTGGGGCGAAACAGAACCGCATGACCCATATAATTCTTACACCTGGCTCTACTACAAGTATTGTTTAGACCAAAATAACTCATTAACCAAGTACTGCACAGTAGGCGATTATGGTTCCGGAGGCTTCACAGATGGTTTGACCGAACTCTTGCCAGAGGACGATGCCGCAACTGCCAACTGGGGGCCGGCATGCAAGACACCCAACCAAACTCAATGCGAGGAACTGATCAACAGGGATTATACTCTGATACAGAGGGTGAGGATAAATGACGTTGACGGTTATAAGATAATAAGCAAAGTCAACGGAAACGCCATCTTCTTCCCAAATGATTGGGAACAGAGCTATGGTAAATATTGGACAAGTACGCTCAACTCGACTACCCCCGATCAGGCATATGTAATGTATTTCTCGTCAGGTTCTGGTTATGCAGGACCTAGTGAGGATCGCTGTCTCGATCATTTTGTTCGTCCCGTAGTTGTTCCTGAACGACACGAGTATGTCGACCTCGCCCTGCCAAGCGGCACGCTATGGGCGACATGCAATGTCGGCGCAAACAGCCCCGAGGAATACGGCGACTACTTTGCCTGGGGCGAGACAGAGCCGAAGAAGAGCAATGGTACTTGGGGGGATTACAGTTGGGGAACCTATGCGTGGATGAACCCAGGTCAGGCGGATTGGACGC
Organism: Bacteroidaceae bacterium; assembly: GCA_017428785.1. Taxonomy (GTDB): domain Bacteria; phylum Bacteroidota; class Bacteroidia; order Bacteroidales; family Bacteroidaceae; genus Physcousia. The sequence continues at coordinate 2,900 of JAFRQD010000001.1, read as the reverse complement.
AAATCAACAAATACACCTTTGCTGACAATCAGACGGAGGCTTGCTGGTACGACAGCAACGGCACGTTCATTGGCGACGGCGACACTGAGTTGCTCCCTGAGGATGATGCCGCAACGGCCAACTGGGGCAGCGAGTGGCAGATGCCAAGCTTGGCTCATTTCGAAGAACTCATTGACAGCGAGAACACGACGTCAACTTGGACGACGAAGAACGGAGTGAACGGGTGCCTTATCACCAGCATTAGGAACAACGCAAGCATCTTCCTGCCTGCCGCTGGGAGGCTCAACGGCACCGAGTCGCAGTGGGAAGGCTCCTACGGCTTCTATTGGTTGAACGTGACCTATAGATCCTGGTCTGACCGTGCGTACATGATTAATTTCGATGCAAGCAGCGCATCCGCTACGGGAAGCTTCGACCGCTGCGCCGGCGAAAGCATCCGCCCCGTGCGTGTAAAGACGAATTAAGGAAATAAGAAAAGGTGGCAGGTTTGCGTTAATGCAGGCCTGCCATTTCCATCTTTCCCTTGAAAAAATCCTGACAAAAAAGTGTGGGGTTTAGCGCGTTGTTAGCCGACGACGCCAGCGTCGTTTCCCAACGCCGCACGCGACGTTTGCAAACTTAACACGCGGCGTTTGCAATTTCCCCATGTGAAGTTGCCCAACGCCCCACGTGGAATTCAGCGATTTTCTACGCTGAAATTACCATCGAGGCAGCATGGGCTTGTATTTTCTTTGCTTCGAGCCTCAAAACGCCTCTTCTGAAAGTCCCGTTTTTAGGGAGAAACGCGTTTTAAGCGCATTTCTCGCGTTTAGGGTAGGATTGTGCCACAAGGCTCAAAAAACGCCGTCAGAGAAGGCCGGCCTGGAAAAAATCTTTACAAGTCCCCCCTACTCTATCTCGCTGAGCTCGAGCCAGCGCATGGATTTCTCGTCGAGGAGGTCGTTCACCACAGGCAGCCGCTTGCTCCTGTCGATGATGTCCTGTGTGGAGAGAGTGCCGCTGCTGAGGGCTGCCTCGATGTCCTTCTTCTCCTGCTCCAAGGCATCGATTTCCTTCCCCAGGGCCTCGAACTCCTGCTTCTCGCGGAAAGACATCCTGCGCTTCCTTTCCCTCTGAGTGGTCTGATTGCTCGGAGTGGTCTGATTATTCCGAGGAGCGGTCTGAGGTTTTGGGGCAGCCGGCTCCAGCTTCTCCCACTCCCTGTACTGCGTGTAGTTGCCGGGGAAGTCCTTCACGATGCCGTTTCCCTTGAAGACGAAAAGGTGGTCCACCACTTTGTCCATGAAGTAGCGGTCGTGACTGATGATGATGACGCAGCCCTTGAAGTCCTGCAGGTATTGCTCCAGAATCTGCAGGGAGTTGATGTCGAGGTCGTTGGTCGGCTCGTCGAGGACAAGGAAGTTGGGACTTTGCATGAGCACGGTGCAGAGGTAGAGCCTGCGCTTCTCGCCGCCCGAGAGCTTGTAGATGTAGTTCTGCTGCTGCTGGGGCGAGAACATGAAGTGCTGCAGGAACTGCATGGCCGAGAGCTTCTGCCCGCCTCCGAGGTCCATGTACTCGGCGGTCTTGCGGACGGCGTCGATGACCTTCATCTGCTCGTCGAACTCCATCCCGTCCTGACTGTAGTAGCCGAAGCGGACGGTCTCGCCCACGACGAAGCGTCCGCTGTCGGGCTTCACGAGGCCCAGCAGCATCTTGACGAAGGTGCTCTTGCCTGTGCCGTTGTTGCCCACGATGCCCAGCTTCTCGTAACGGGAGAAGTTGTAGTAGAAGTCCTTTATCAGCACGAGGTCGCCGTAGGCTTTGCTCACGTACTCTGCCTCGAATATCTTGCTGCCAAGAAAAGTTGAAGAATTGAAAAGTTGAAAAGTTGAAGTTTCAGGTTCCTTTTCTTTTAACTTTTTCACCTTTTCACCTTTTAACTTTTCCAGTTCGTAGAAGGCTTCCTCTCGATACTTCGCCTTATGTCCGCGGGCCTGCGGCATACGGCGCATCCAGTCGAGCTCCGTGCGATAGAGGTTCGTAGCCCTCGCCACCTCTGCCCTTGCCACTTCGAGGCGCTGTGCACGCTTCTCGAGGAAATAGGCGTAGTTGCCGTGATAGGTGTAGATGGTCTCTTCGTCGAGCTCAAGTATGACGGAACAGATGCGGTCGAGGAAGTAGCGGTCGTGCGTCACCATCAGCAAGGTGATGTTGGATCGCGAGAGGTAGTTCTCGAGCCACTCTATCATCTGGAGGTCGAGATGGTTGGTGGGCTCGTCGAGGATGAGCAGGTCGGGCTCCATGATAAGCGTGTTGGCCAATGCGACGCGCTTCAGCTGGCCGCCCGACAACTGCGCGAGCGGCTTGTCCCACTCCGTGATGAAGAGCTTCGAGAGGATGGTCTTGGCACGATTCTCGTAGTCCCACGCCTTCTGCTGCTCCATGCGGTCGAGGATGTCTTGCAGGCCTTCCTGACTGACGGAGGACATGCAGGTCTCGTACTCGCGGATGAGGTTGGTGGTCTCGTTGCCGTGCCAGAAGCAAGCCTCGATGACGGTAAGGTCGAGCGGATAGTGGGGCGTCTGCTCCAGGTAACCGACGCGAAGGTCGTTATGGAAGACAACCTGCCCCTCGTCGGCCTGGTCGTTGCCACAAAGGATGTTGAGCAGCGTGCTTTTGCCCGTGCCGTTCTTGGCGATGAGACCCACTTTCTGTCCCTCGCCAATACTGAAGCATAGGTCGCTGAAAAGCGTCTTGTCGCCTACCCTTCGCGTCAGATTCTGTGCCTGTAAGTATGATACCACCTCTCTTTTTATTTGCGATTTTTCGGTTTTACGATTTACCTTTCACCCTTTTAGGCTACAAAAGTACAAAAAAAGGAAGAATAAACAAAGATTTTTCACTTTTCACTTTTCACT
>JAFRQD010000015.1 GCA_017428785.1 Bacteroidaceae bacterium | reverse complement strand
TTCACTTTTTGTCGTATCTTTGCACTCGTAATACCAAAGATAAGTGCTGCCAGTATATTCTTTTCGGCAGTTCATTACTTTCCCTTACACATTATCTATTATTTATTAAGCATACACAGATTATGCACAAAAGTGAACTTGAAGGAATGACCCTGGCAGAGCTTACTGCGCTTGCCGGAAAACTCGGTGCGGAATTAAGTAACGACCAAACCACACTCATTTACAACATACTGGACGCTCAGTCATTGCAGGCCTCTGCTGAACCTGCTCCGAAGAAAAGAGGCAGGAAGCCGAAAGCAGCCAAAGAGGCAGAGGCTCAACCTGCAGAAGCAGCACCTGTGGCCGAGAAAGCCGAAGAGGTGAAGACGCCTAAGAAGCGCGGACGCAAGTCGAAGGCTGAAAAGGCTGCAGAAGCAGCAGCTATGGTGGCTGCAGAGGAAACGGCAAAGGAAGCGGAACAAACAGAGCAGGAAGTCTCCCCTCGGGGAGATTCAGAGGGGGCCGCTCCTGCAGAAGCCAAGCCCGAGAAGAAGCGTCGCAAACGCATCGGCGAGGCTAAAGCTGAGGCCGCTGAGAAAGTGGCTCAGGCACAGACAGAGGAAGAAAAGCCTGTCAGCACAGAAGCCACAAAAGCAGAGAAGGCTGTGGCTGCGGAAGGACCTAATGTCTCCGACGACTTCATCATCATCCAGGACATCCCCTCAATTGAGGAACAGACAAAAGAACTGACTGCCCCCGCCAAATCTCCCCGAGGGGAGACTTCTGTTCCCTCCCCCGGAGAGACGGAAGGGGGCCGTGCGGCTTCTTACAGCTTCGGCGAGAACATTCGCGGCGAAGGTGTGCTCGAGGTGATGCCCGAAGGCTTTGGATTCCTGCGCAGCAGCGACTACAACTATTTGAGCAGCCCCGACGACATTTACGTCACCCAGCAGATGGTAAAGCAGTTCGGCTTGAAGACTGGCGATGTGGTGGAAGGCCCTGTTCGTCCGCCTATGCACGGCGAGAAGTTCTTCCCCCTGATTCGTGTGGAGCGCATCAACGGCTGCAATCCAGACACCGTGCGCGACCGCAGTCCTTTCGAGAACCTCACGCCTCTCTTCCCCGACGAGAAGTTCATGCTCTGCAAGGGCAAAGGTGACTCCCTCTCGGCTCGCGTGGTTGACCTCTTCGCTCCTATCGGCAAAGGCCAGCGCGCCCTGATTGTGGCGCAGCCAAAGACTGGTAAGACGCTCCTCATGAAAGACATAGCCAACGCCATCGCTGCCAATCATCCCGAAGCCTACCTCATGATGCTGCTCATCGACGAACGTCCTGAGGAGGTGACCGATATGGCCCGTACCGTGAAGGCTGAGGTGATTGCCAGCACCTTCGACGAGCCTGCCGAGCGTCATGTCAAGATTGCCGGCATTGTGCTCGAGAAGGCAAAGCGAATGGTGGAATGCGGACACGATGTGGTCATCTTCCTCGACTCCATCACACGTCTTGCCCGAGCCTACAACACGGTTTCTCCTGCCAGCGGTAAGGTGTTGAGCGGCGGCGTGGACGCCAACGCCCTGCACAAGCCCAAGCGCTTCTTCGGTGCTGCCCGTAACATCGAGAACGGCGGCAGCCTGACCATCATCGCAACTGCCCTCATCGATACCGGCAGCAAGATGGACGAGGTGATTTTCGAGGAGTTCAAGGGCACGGGCAACATGGAGCTGCAGCTCGACCGCATGCTCTCCAACAAGCGCATCTTCCCTGCCGTCAACATCGTGGCCAGCAGCACGCGTCGCGACGACCTGCTGCAGGACAAGCTGACGCTGGACCGCATGTGGATTCTGCGCAAGTTCCTGGCCGACATGACACCCATCGAAGCCATGAACGAAGTGAAGTCCCGCCTCGAGAACACAGAGAGCAACGAGGAATTCCTGCTCAGCATGAACTCATAAAGACAACCTTTTATAGAATAAAGGAGAGGGGTACAGGTCGTCGGCCTTCGTACGATTCCTGCTACTCCGACAACAAAGGAGCCGGCACTTCCAAAAAGCGTCGGCTCCTAATGTATTTTCCAATGAGGTGTGTTGGCTCGTGGGATGTTGGCTCTCAGCAGGCTGCCAATGACGGGCTACCTGACGATGACCTTTCGGCCGTCTTTCACGTAGATGCCTTTTTGCGTGGGCTTCGCGTCGAGCTTCCGCCCGTCGAGCGAATACCATCCCTTAACAGACGGCGCCTCGGGTTCGGACACAGGATGATGGATTGCCGTTGGATCGATTTCCAAGTAAGTCTGCCACATGACGCAGGCTCCGTCAAGGTCGAGAAAGCCCTCTGTCTCTTCTCTTATATCCATTAGAAATCCCGATCCCTCAAGGTCACCGTTGATATTGGCGACGGTGTTCGGGCTGAACTGATAGCCGGCTTCGGGGCTGACCAACATAATCACGCCATAATAATAACCTTGTTTGAACACATCGCTCGGCTGCATAATCCTAAATTCCGCTTCATCTTCATATGGCATCTCAAGCCAAATCACCTGATCGACGGTATAATGGCGAATGAATACCGGTTTGGCAAAATCTTTCGTGGAAGGAGGCTTGACGCCTGCCATCATCGACTCGGTCTGGAAGGAAGGATGAGCTCCATCCTCGGGTTCGGCAATGGTTTCTCTTATTGAGCGCACATACAATCCTCCTGGCGGTGTGGGCACGGTGTAGGTCCACGCAAAATCCTTGATGCGCTCATTTTTCGACAGCTGCAGGCAAACATTGTTTTGCGCATCGCCGATGTAAGCCGACGGGTCGCCATAGATGTAACCGTCCTCAAGTTCTATGTTGAACCTTATTTCCAAGCTCTCGCCGGTCGTTCCCACATAATCAGGGTACAACCTTCGATTCCAGATATACTCAATGAAATTTATCTGGCATCCTGGCGTGCTGCTCGTGGCTTCATAGTCGGCAGGGGTGAAGTCCTCGGGCCAGTCGAAGCCGGTGATGTCCACGCGGTTCACAGTCTGAATCATCCCTTTGTCCCGACAGTCCACATCTACATGCATCGTCATGCCATTGCCTGTGTCAAAATCATATTTGGTCAGCCCTGCTGTTCGCTCTACGACCAGATAACCGCACTGCAACTGGCTGTCCTGCGCCACGCCATCCGATGTCAGGTTGGTAAACCTTGCCATGTTGAAAGCCTCCGAAACGCCTTTTACGGGCATAAGATATTTGCCGTTGAAATAGCGATAGACGTCCAAGGAGAATTTTTGTGCGCAGGATAAATCTGTCAGCTGCGTGTTCTTCGAAAGGTCAAGAGTGGTAAGCTTATTGTTTTGGCATTCCAACTTTTCGAGCGCAGGACAACCAGACACGTCAAGCTTGGTCAGATTGTTGTAACCGCACGAAAGACGATACAGATAAGGTGCCGATGTTGGCATCTGTAACTGAGTTAATTTATTTTTATCACATGCCACGAGCCTCAAGTTCCCCATTGCCGTTAGGTCAAGAACTTCCAATGTATTATAAGCACAGTACAAGCACCACAGTTGGGTATTGTTTGTCAAATCAAGGGTGCTCACTCCACAATATGCACACTGAAGGTCCTGCAAGGCGGTATTCTTAGAGACATCGAAAGAAATGTTTTTGTTATTAGTGACACACAATTCGCGCAAATTCATAAGTTTTTTTGTGTCAATGGATGTCAGTTGGTTGTTGCTGGCATCTATTTTTTCCAAAGCGTTATAAGGGTAGGATGGGGTAACAGCAGTTGTTATTTCATTGTTATTGAAACGGATATCTTTCAGCAAGAAAAGCCGTGAGAAATCTATTTCTGTCAGGTGGTTATAGGAGCAATCTAAATATTGCAGGTTTCGAAAGTCGTTGATTGGAAATGGATACAAAGATGAGAGGGAATTGTGTTTTAAGTCCAAATATTCCAGCCTCAGATAAAAGCTTGTGAAAAAAAACTGAGTAATATGGTTATTTGCTGCCAAAAGTTTTTTGAGTTGACTCAAATCCTTAATATAAGCAAGAGACTCCAAATTATTTTCGCTGACATCCAACTCTTCCAAATTGGAGAAATACTGAATGCCTTTAAGGCGGGAGATACCCTTATTTTTGAGGTTCATCGTTTTCACAGACTTCAGCAGTTCGTCCGATAGCTCAGAGTTCGGGGCAACATTAAGAATCAGGCACAAAGCACCCCTGAAGCTTTCATCGGGGAAATTGTTGTCATCCAACTTCACCGCACTGGCATGAAGGGTGAGAGCCATGAGGCAGACCGCCACGATTACTCTCTTGATAATACTCATGTCTTTCATAAAGCGTAATATTTTAGGTATGTGTTATTATGGCGCAAAGTTAACAAAAATAAATGAAAGGTGAAGTGGTAAGGCGAAAAAAATATAAAAAAACAAACGTAACACATGATGATTGCAAACATATCACGTCAACTTTGCCAAATCCACACGTCAACTTTGCCAAATCCACACGTCAACTTTGCCAAATCCACACGTCAACTTTTCTTACTTCCACAGACGCATGCCGACGAAAGCGCGCGCGAGCCATTTGTTTTGGTTGACGATGACGTGTTTGTCGTCGAAGAGCGAGTTGGTCATCACGAGGGAGGCGCCTGCGAAATAGCGTGGCGAGATGTTGTAGACGATGGCCGCGCGTTCGTTGAAGAGCATGTTGAAGCGCATGCGACCTGCGTGCTGGCTCTCGCCGTCGATAGTCATCTTGTTGCGATTGTAGACAACTACCGTGGGCAAAAAGGTGAGATTGAAGAGCCACCGCTTTCCGAGGACAAGGTTGTAGCCATAGCCGCCGCCGATGCCCAGGTGGCCCACGGTGATGCGAACGGTGTAGTCGTCGGGGTGCTGGTTTTTCCAGTCGTCGCTCGTCTCGATGCTTCCGCCCTGATAGCTCAAGCCTGCGAGCCACGAACCGGCAGAACGGCGCTGGATGTAGCTCTGGTTGTAGGCTGCCGAAACGGAGTAGCGCCGATGGTTGAAGACATAGTAGGCCGTGACGTTGAGCACCTTCATGTCCGCTTCATTCCTTTCCAGGCGGAAGGCATCCTCTCCCACCGTCATGTCGCCCGACAGGGAGAGGGAGCGCTGATAGCTGGCGTCGATGCAGAAACGACCTGAATAGAAGGCGAAGTTCAGCTCATAGTCCTTGTAGAAACCAGCCAGCTTGGCAGGGTTGATGGAATAGCTGAGCGATATGCCCCTGTAGGCAGCGCCGATGGAAATGGTGGCCTTGTGGCTGGTGCTGAGGTCGGTGCGGGCTCGGATGCCGTCGATGGTGCCCTTGGCATGCAGGCTGTTGCCCGAGAGGTTGCCTCTGAGCTTGAGCGTCAACTTGCCTTCTGGGCGGACGATATAGGTCGAGTCGTGCGACGCGCGGTAATAGCGAGCGGTGAGCATGCTGTCGGCCCGGGAGAGGAAACGCTTCAGCCGTGGCTGTCCACTGGCTGACAAGGCGTGGAAAGTCAGGATGAGGAGAAGGAGAAGATGCCTGCTTTCAGAATTCATAACCCAAGTTCAGGTAGAAGTACGGCTCTTTCGTGCGATTGCTGTAGCCAAAAGTGGCACCGAGAGGGCCGAACATCGTCTTATAGTAATAAGCGGCCTGTATGCCATAGAGCGTCTTGTGGTCGAAGAGCTCTTTCAACTTCTCGGCCTGCTGTGCGCCTGCCAAGCGAAGCAACACATAGTTGTTGGTTGCGATACGGAGCTGCCCCTGGAGCTGGACCGCCACGAACTGGTCGGCCACAAACTCCACATTGCCTATGCCGGCGAAAGGCATCTGCTGCTCGACGTAATGACTGAACCAATCGCCTCCCACCGTGTTGGCAAAGATGAAGGGAACCGTCTTGCCAAGAAGCAGACGGCCATACGCCATAGGCTGAAGGGTGAAGCGCTTGCCGAAAGTGAACGACTTGCGCCAGCTGGCACTTATATCACTCAAGCCTGCATTACCTTCGAGCTTGACGAGGTTGTCCGTCAGATAAGCATACTCGGCCTTGAAGCGTGCGCCTCGAGTGGGGAAATACCAGTTGTCCTCGCTATTGTAGTTGAGGCGTGCACGATAGCTGAGGTAGTTACCATTATTGAGCGTGACATTCGTCGACTTCTCCGACTCGAGCTTGTTGCGGTAGTGCATATAGTCCCACCGGAAGCCTATCTGGAAGTTGAAGTTGCGGAAGTCGTTGTTGATGGGCACCGCCTCTGCCTGGAACTGGTTGTAGAGGAGACTGTAGCCGCGGTCGCCGCCAACATAGAAGTCGATATCGTTGCGCCGGAAAGTATAGCTCAGGGAGGGACGCGTGAAGCTTCGCGGATGGACAGTCAGCTCACCACGAGCCATGATACGCTTGCCCAAGCGAACCGTCACCTCTGTATTCACGGGGACAGCCGACTTGAGAGGCACATCGAGCCCAAGCAGGACAGCAGCATATTCCTCTGTATCGAAGCGCAAACCGACATTAGCCTGTATCGACCTGCGGTTGCCAGCAGTAAGAGCCACATGCACGCCGTCGTCATCGGGCAGCAAGCGGCACTCGGCCGTCTTATAGAAGAGGTCGACACGCATCGAGGTGGTGAGCTGCTGCTGCAATCCGGCATCGATGCTGTCTGCCTTGTTCAAATGGAACTTCTGCCTGAGGAAGCGCTCGTCCTGCGGCGTCATGTTCTCGAAGATGAAACTCTTGATGTGCTGCCGTTCGGTCATCACTTTCGGGCGGAGCGGATGATGACGGACAGGGGTGAAGCTGTCGTCGATGCCTATCCTCTGCTTGAGGGCCATCAGCTCTCCCCAATGACGACGGGCTTCCTCTTCGCCTCGACGAACCAGCGTATCAATGGCAACCGATGAGAAGCTGGCTGTGCCATAACCTGTCGTGTTGATCTGAAGATGCAAATCGGTCATGGCAAGATTCTCTTCGAGCTTGTTCTTGCAATTCACATCGACAATCTGAGAGAGGATGCCAATCGTGCCTTTGATGTCGTCGGCCTTCTTCGGGTCGCCCTGAACGGTGACGCCGATAATGATGTCCGCTCCCATCTCTTTGGCAATGTCGGCAGGATAGTTGTTTTTCAAGCCACCGTCCACAAGCACCTTGTCACCAAGCCTGACAGGAGCAAAGGCAGCAGGAATAGCCATCGAGGCTCGCATGGCTTGAGGAAGACGGCCGCTATGGAAGTCAACCTCGCTATTGTCGATGATGTTCGTCGCCACACAAGCAAAAGGAATCTTCAGGTCCTTCGTGAAGTCGAGCGAGTCGGTGTAGCCCGTGCAGAGTTGCCCGAAAAGCTCGGCAAGGTTCTTTCCCTTGATGATGCCGCCATCGCCGGACTTATTCTTCTTGCTAAAAGAAATCCCCGTAGAGATGACATATTTATATTGCTTGCTGCGGTCGCTGAGGCTTTGATTGCGAAGGTCTTCCTTGTCGGTAATGACATAGCTCCAGTCCTGTTTGCGCACCACGGAGTCGAGCGAGTTGGCATTATAGCCTATGGCATACAAGCCGCCGATGATGCTGCCCATCGATGTGCCGGTAATGACATCGACAGGTATGCCTGCCTCCTCCAAGACTTTCAGCACACCGATGTGGGCCATTCCCTTCGCACCGCCACCACTGAGGACGACACCTACCTTCTTCCTGCCCGGAATGCTGTCCTGCTGAGCAAACATTGTGCTACAAGACAACAAGAGCAAAGCCAAAAACAAAAGTGTCTTCTTCATAACTATGGACTATGGACTATGGACTACGGACTATGGACTACGGACTATGGACTACGGACTATGGACTTTTAACTATAGTACATCTTCTTGCCTGCTGCAAGGGTATTGAGCATAAGCATGCAAATCGTCATCGGCCCTACTCCGCCAGGAACAGGTGTGATGTAGGAGCAAAGAGGTGCAACATGTTCGAAGTCGACGTCGCCCTGCAGACGGAAGCCGCTCTTCTTGGTAGCATCAGGAACTCTTGTAGTGCCCACGTCGATGACCACAACGCCGGGCTTCACCATGTCTGCCTTGAGGAAGCCTGGCTGTCCGATGGCAGCGATGATGATGTCGGCCTGCTGACACTCTTCCTTGAGCGTCTTGCTGCGACTGTGGCAAACAGTCACGGTGGCGTCGCCAAACTGCTTCTGCATCATGAGCTGCGCCATTGGTTTGCCCACGATATTGCTTCTGCCAAGGATGACGCACTTCTTGCCGCTCGTCTGTATCTCGTAGCGACGCAGCAGCTCGAGGATGCCTTTGGGCGTGGCGCTGATGTAGCACGGAAGTCCTATTGCCATTCTTCCTACATTGATGGGATGGAAACCGTCCACATCTTTCTTGTAGTCGATGGCCTCTATTACCTTCTGTTCGCTGATGTGCTTGGGCAAAGGAAGCTGCACGATGAAACCATCTACCGAGGCATCCTTGTTGAGCTTATCTACTTCTTCGAGGAGTTGCTCCTCCGTGATATCGTCCTCAAAACGAAGCAATGTGCTTTGGAAGCCACAGGCCTCGCAAGCAAGGACCTTGTTGCGGACATAAGTCTCGCTGCCTCCATCATGACCAACAAGGATAGCAGCCAAATGAGGTCGTTTCCCTCCTTTGGCAACAATGTCTTCTACCTCCTTCTTTATCTCTGCCTTAATCGTGGCAGCCGTCTGTTTTCCGTCTATCAGCTTCATATAATAAAAGGTGAAAAAGTGAAAAGGTTAAAGGGTGAAAAGGTAAAAAGGTTAAAGGGTTAAAGGGGTGCACGGCCTTTCATCATAGAAGCCATCTGCTGCATCTTGCTCCTGTCCGTGACGAGCTTCATCATCTTGCGCGTCTGGTCGAACTGCTTGATGAGTTTGTTCACCTCCTGTATGCTGGTGCCTGAGCCTTTTGCCAATCGCATTCTGCGGCTCGTGTTGAGGCATTCGGGATGGCTTCTCTCTTGGGGAGTCATGCTGAGGATGATGGCCTCGATGTTCTTGAAAGCATTATCATCAATGTCCAAGTCCTTAACAGCCTTGCCCACACCAGGAATCATGCCTACCAAGTCCTTAACGCTGCCCATCTTCTTGATTTGTTGAATCTGCTTGTAGAAGTCGTTGAAGTCGAACTGATTCTTCTGAATCCTCTTTTCCAACCGACGGGCTTCCTCTTCATCATACTGCTCCTGAGCCCTCTCAACAAGCGATACGATATCACCCATACCAAGGATTCTGTCAGCCATTCGACTGGGATGGAAGGGATCGAGAGCCTCCATCTTCTCACCTGTTCCGACGAACTTGATGGGCTTGTTGACGACGCTACGGATACTGAGTGCCGCACCACCTCGAGTGTCACCATCAAGCTTGGTGAGAATGACACCTGTATAGTCCAACCTGTCATTAAACTCCTTTGCCGTGTTCACTGCGTCCTGGCCCGTCATAGCATCTACGACGAAGAGGATTTCATCGGGCTGTACGGCATCACGAATGTCCTGAATCTGCTGCATCAGCTCCTCGTCGACAGCCTGACGACCTGCTGTATCAATGATAAGGACATCGAATCCCTGAGCCTTTGCATGCTGAATAGCATTCTTGGCAACAAGCACAGGGTCAGTTGCACCTTCTTCGATATGAACGGGAACGCCCACCTGTTCGCCAAGAACACGCAGCTGTTCCATAGCTGCAGGGCGGAATGTGTCGCAAGCGGCAAGCAAAGGATTCTTCCCTCGCTTTTCCTTGAGCAATTTAGCCAGTTTGCCACTCATCGTGGTCTTACCGGCACCATTCAAGCCAGCCATGAGGATGATTGCAGGATGTCCCTTCAGGTTCATGTCTGTGGTCTCGCCACCCATGAGTTCTGCCAGTTCATCATGCACTATCTTCACCATCAACTGCTGTGGTTTGATGGCAGTCAGAACATTCTGTCCGAGTGCTTTCTGCTTGACTGTGTCAGTAAAGGACTTTGCCACTTTATAGTTGACATCAGCATCAAGCAGAGCACGACGCACATCCTTCAATGTTTCAGCAACATTGATCTCGGTGATTTTACCTTCACCTTTCAATATCTTGAACGACCTCTCAAGCCGTTCGCTTAGATTTTCAAACATCTTCTATATTTACAATTTAACTATTTACAATTTACGATTCCCTCAACGAGCGGCATCACGACCTTGCTGAGCACTTTGTCGTTGAGGAAGTGCTCGCCTTCGAAGAGCTGCATCTGCGCCTTACCATAATGCTTCAGAAAGTCAGCCTGGCAGTTGACGAGTTTGTCCTGCGTGCCAAAGAGTCCCCACACAAGTGCCTTCTCTGTGGCATCAATGCCCTTAAAGCTCTCCTTCTCGACTTGTTGGAAAGCCTGAATCATCTCCTTGTCAACCTTAAACTCTGTTGCACCGTCTTGCCTCTTATTGCGGAACTCATGTCGTCCCAATCCTCTGAAGGTCAGCAGACGGGCCATGTGGAAGGAAGGGTTGACAAGTATCCGCTTTATGCCCTTGAGTTGCTCTGCATAGAGAGCCCCCATACTTGTTGCCACGATGAGGTCGGGCTGCTCCTTCTGCACGAGGTCTTTCAGGAAGGCAATAGCTTCAAGAGGATTGACCGGCACATCAGGACTAATCACCTGCACGCCTTTCGGATAGAGATGATTGCGCATCTGTGTGGCAGAACCTGTACTGCCTGCTGAAGCGAAGCCATGTATGTATAGCACTTTCTTCACGGGCACAAAATTACGAATAAGCAAGCGAAATACAAAAAGAAAGCCAAAGTTTTTCTTTTTATTTTATAGCGAGAGTAATTTCAAGCGCAAGTCAAAGGTACAACATATAATAGAAAAGCGAGAATCAAGGATGGCCGAGGCAGGATATTGCGGCCGGATTGCAAACACATCCGAGCGGAAACATGTTCTCTACATTTCCATTTGCCGTACTATTGCATGTGTCTTGCCTTCGACCTTTTGCCTTTGCTCACGAGTCAGTTCGCTTGTCTGAAGTTCAAAAGTTATGCTGTTATCTTCCTCGGAAAGGCGTGCCTTGATGAGCGGTAAAGCCTGTAAAGAAAGGCGAGTATCCATGTCTAAATCCTCGCTCAGAAAGTCATCTACGGCAGGTCGCTCTATGGTTTGCAACTCATTCCATTTACTGTCGAAGAGGCGAACATGGCTGTCGGGGGCAGGAGCATTGTAGGTCTCCACCATACAGAAAGTGCTGTCGGAAAGCAGTCGCATCTCCACAATGCAATGCTCGGAAAGCTTGAGCCTCAGGTATCTGTCGCTGAGGACAAGCAGCTCCGAATGGCCATCGAACTTGTCCTTTACAACAGCCTGCATGTTGTTCTCGCGAAAGTCAATCTGGTCGAGGCGGTTGTTCTTGGTCAGGAGAGGAAAGATGCTATCTGGAGCGGAGGCATAAATATCGCGGATGTGTGGCTGTGCATGAAGCAATCCGCCTCCTGTCTTTCCTCCAAGGAGTGATAATAATAATAATAATAATGTTATAAGAACTTTCTTAGTAACCATTGTAAGGTCGTTTTATTCATTCTCCCTTGGGGAGAGATGGGGAAGGCGGCTTCTTTATTTCAGTTTCCAATCTGTGAGATAGTAGCTTCTCTCAACGGCGTTCTCTATATCATCAGGCAAGTTGCAGAAGAAATCAAGCCCTGTACGCTTCTCAAGCTCGTCGATGGTAATGGCATACTTCGAACTAACCTCGTCCGTATTACCCTTATGTTCCATCCAGAAGGCGATTGCATAGTAGCCGCCATTGGTCTTGGCAAACTTCTTGGCAAATGCAAGGATAGCCATGTAGAAGTACCTCGGACAAACCAACTGATTGTTGCTTCCTACCTTTGTGTAGTTCCCGGGATTCACCGTTCCGCCCTTGACCACATAAAGTGTATCGCGGAAGCTGGACTGGTCGTAAGTGCTTCGAAGGAAGCTCTCGAGGTTCCACCAAATGCCGTGTTCGTTGAAGTCTTTCAGCTGAGGCATGATGTTGCTCATATAGAATGTCTGTCCGTTGGCTTCCTTCGAGTTGAGGCGGTCTGCGCTGCCCAGGATGTGTCCTCGCTGATAGCTCCAATTGTCGTAATCGCTGGAAGAGACACGCAACTCTGCAGGTAAGACTGGGTCGGGTTGGAAGGGGTCGCCTGTACCTCCATAGCCGTTGAAGGTCTCGCCATTCCTCCACCTGCTTCGATTCCAATTCTTATTGTTCGAGGAGAAGCCGCTGTACCACTTGAAAGCTGTCCAGCAATTGGTTTTGAGTGTTTTATTGTACCCGACACAATAGTTGACTAACGCCGAGCCTTGATTGGACTCACCGTCGGAAAGGGTGTGGACAATGAGTGCATCGGTCAAGCCCGACGTGAGCGAAGGAATCTCCAAGCGATGTATTACACCATTCCTGACAGAGGCAGGCGTTGTGGCTTCGGTGTAGAGAGTCAGAGACATTGAAGTATTGGCGTTCTTGTTCTCTCCCGATAAGTTGGGCCCATCATCATGGTCACCGCCACAACTGATAAAGCAGCAGAAAACAAAAAGAGATGCAGACAACTTGATGTATCTGCACCTCTTGATATTTTTCATCCTATTCATTTTGTTCTCCCCTTGGGGGAGTTAGGGAGGGGCTGCTTATTTCTTCATACGAGCGTAGCGGCTCATGAACTTATCGACACGACCGGCGGTGTCAACCAGCTTGCTCTTACCTGTGTAGAAGGGGTGAGAGGTGTTACTGATTTCGAGCTTGAACAGAGGATAAGTTTCGCCTTCGAACTCGATGGTTTCAGTTGTCTTAGCTGTTGAGCGGCTCAAAAAGCAGTCGCCATTACTCATGTCCTTAAACACTACCGGACGGTAGTTCGCGGGATGAATTCCTTCTTTCATTTTCTTGTTCTCCTTTTCTTTTTATGCCCCCGAGTTTCCTTCATTGGAAGTAGATAAGGGGCTGGTTAATACTTTTTAGCGGCCGCAAAGGTACGACATTTTTCTCAAAGCACCAAACTTTTTGCGTGCAAAATGCATTTCAACACAGAAAAAGGATGTTTTACGGGCTAAAACTCTTCCTCGGCTTCTATTGTTTGAGGCTCGGGAAGGGTAAGTTGCAGGAGTTCCTCATAGGAACCATTGAAGATGTTGCAGTCAACAAAGCCTTTTATGCCTGAGACTTTGCCGCAATCTGTGTGTTGCCAGAAGGTCCACTTGCCTTTATACGCGAGCTTCTCGACATAGTAATGCGCTATCCAATAGGGATAAGCATCAAACTCAGGCGTGTTCAGATAGTCCACCTTGAACTTGTAACCTGTATAGAGAATAGGCTTCACGCCGTACTCCTTCTCCACCAAGTCGAGCCAAATCTTTGCATCCCGACGCAGCTGTTCAGGTGTCAAGTCGCCCTTCTTCTCGATGTCCAAAACAGGAGGCAAGTCGCCTGGTTCCAGTTGGACAATGCGAAGGAAGAACTCTGCCTGCTTCTTCGGATTGACGCCTGGCACAAAGAAGTGATAAACGCCTCTGATCAAGTCGTTTCGCTTAGCATTAGCAAAGTTCCTGTTAAAGTTATCATCGAAGAGTTTCTCGCCTTCTGTGGCCTTGATGAAGACAAAGTTTACAGGGGCATCGCCGATGGAAGCATTGCGCAGTTTCTCCCAATTGATGCGGTCCTGATAGTGGCTGATGTCAATGCCGCGCACTTCGTATCCTTCCGGATAGGTAGGTTCGCCATAAAGGGCACGCCAGCGGAAACTGAAGGGGCCTACAAAGAAGTAGTAGAAGAAGCCTACGTAAGCAACCGTTATAAGGATACCTCCCAACCATAAAAGCCAAGCAGGGAAGCGGCGAAAGAAATGCAAGAAAGACACAGACCCTCTCCCCTTCCCTCCCCCTCTACGGGAAGGGCGTTTCTTTGTTTTCTTCTTTGGGGAGGGGGTCTTTGTCTTCATTGTTTTATATAACTCCCTCCTCCCATTGAGGGAGGCAGGGAGAGGATATGGTTATGCTTGTTCTAACGCTAAGGTCTTTGTGCACTGGTCGCACACCTCGCTTGGTCCCCAGTACTGGATGGGACCGGGATAGACGTAGCAAGTGTTCTTTGCCCATTCCTCACGCTTGCTAGCGAAGAACTTGAAGGGAGCGCCGTCGAGTTCGACGAGTGCTTTGCGGATGACGGGCTTCATGGCGCCGTTCCTGCGCTCCATGTTCATCATCATCGTGATGGGCACACCGCCTGCAATCCACTCGCTTGCGGGGGCTGTGGTGTTCTTGATGACGCTCATGTAGCCGGTCTTGCCGTTGGCAATCAGGCGGCTTGCGTTGTAGCCGAGGCTGTAGCAGTAGTCGGCATCATAGTTGCTGGGAGCTGCGCAACGACCTTCGTAGCCGAAGAAGTGGTGCTGAGCGGAGAACTTGCCGTTGTACTTGCCTTCCTTCTTCCATGCTTCGAGCTTCATGGCAACCATAGCAGAGAGGAGCTTCTCGGTCTCGATAAGGCTGACCTGTACGTTGCCGTGGGGGTCGCGGTCGAGGCAGAGCTGACGCTCTACATCCTTGGGCAGAGACTCGAGGACGGCAAGGTTCTCGGGTGCGATGTGACCCTTCACGAAGGCAACCTGTGCGTCCTTGCTCTCGAACTCGCGGCTCTCGCCTGTTGCGGGGTCTGTGAGCACTTCGTTGAGCTCTGCGATAAGCTTCTTGATGGCGGGAATGAACTCGATGAGGCCTTCGGGGATAAGGACGGTACCGAAGTTGTTGCCTTCAGCAGCACGGTCGGCCACGATCTTTGCGATGTAGGTCACCACGTCGTCCAGGCTCATGGCTTTCTGCTCTACTTCCTCGCTGATGAGGCAAGCGTTGGGCTGTGTCTCGAGGGCGCACTCCAGGGCGATGTGGCTTGCGCTGCGGCCCATGAGCTTGATGAAGTGCCAGTACTTGCGGGCGCTGTTGCAGTCGCGCTGGATGTTGCCAATCAGTTCGCTGTAGGTCTTGCAAGCGGTGTCGAAGCCGAAGCTTGTCTCTATCTGCTCGTTCTTCAGGTCGCCGTCGATGGTCTTGGGGCAGCCGATGACCTGCACGCCATAGTTCTTGGCGGCATAGTATTCTGCGAGGACGCAGGCGTTGGTGTTGCTGTCGTCGCCACCGATGATGACGAGCGCCTTGATGCCGAGCTTGCGGAGAATCTCGATACCGCTCTCGAACTGGCTTTCCTTCTCGAGCTTCGTACGGCCAGAGCCGATGATGTCGAAGCCGCCTGTGTTGCGATACTCGTCGATAAACTCGTCGGTGAACTCCACATACTTGTGGTCAACGAGTCCGCCAGGTCCCATGAGGAAGCCATAGAGCTTGCTCTGCTTGTTGAGGGACTTCACGCCGTCGTAGAGACCGCTGATGACGTTGTGACCGCCAGGAGCCTGACCGCCGCTGAGGATGATGCCGACATTGAACGGTTCGAGAGGTTTCTGCTCTCCTGCCTCAAAGGTAATGACGGGCATTCCGTAGGTGTTGGGGAACATCGCTTTGATTTCATCCTGATTGCCGACGCTTTGGGTTGCAGCGCCTTCTACGGCAACAACTGGCCCTTGCAGAGCCTTGGGAAGTTTGGGCTGATAGGCAGCACGAGCCACCTGTAGTGCACTTTTCTTCATGATTCTTTTTGTTTGTTGTTTATTTATATAATAATATAATGTATCTGTTCTTGTAGTTACATCTTCCGCACAGGCCGTACGGTTAGACCATAAACAGGTCTGGGAAAGACAGCAGACGAAGAAAGTCATGATTTTCCTCATGATTCTTCAGTTAATGAGGTGTTTCTGCTTATTTCGGCTGCAAAGGTACGAAAAAAAGTTTAGAGTTTTAGAGTTTAGGGGTTAGAGTTTTTGCTTATTCTTTCGTTTCCGCTCAAAAAGCAAAGGCGGCAGCCGTGAATGTACTTCGTCAGGATTTATCGTTTATCAACAGGAAAAGAGGTGAAAAATCCTTTACAAAAATACAGTCGAAAAATGAGGCCATTGGGAACGCCACATGAAGAGATTTCAAACGCCGCACGCGAAGTTGGCCAACGCCGCACGCGGAGTTGGCAATTACCCCATGCGGAGTTGGCAAACGCCCCACAGGGAAATCGGCCTCAAAGCACGCTCCGTTTTGCTATTTGGCGCACGAAGATTGTACTTTCTTTGCCCGTCTCGTCAAAAAGCCTCCTCGCAAACAACCATTCACAAAGGGAAACGCGATTTAAGCCCATATTTTGCCTTCAGGGTAGAAAAGTGCCACAGGAGCAAAAACAAGCCGCCAGAGAGCGTTTGCCAGGAAAGAATGTTTACAAAAACCGAAGGCCGAGGTGGAATGGAGACAATTCAAAATTCTTCATTCTTAATTCTTAATTTTTTCATTCTTCATTCTTAATTTTTCATTCTTCATTCTTAAATTTTTTTATTCTTCATTCTTCACTCTTCATTCTTCATTTTCAATTAATATTTGTCCCTCTCGCTTCGCTCTGCCCCTCCCCTAAAATGGGAGGGGAGATGGGCGCATGCTCTCCGACTCCCAAGGGGAGTTGTGGAAAGCCTGCCACACACGTTCAGTTTGCCAACCGCACACATTTATACACATGATTTTGCGGGCCTAAACAGTCCATTCGTCATATTTAAGTAAATAAAAGCGGGCAGATGGTTGGGATTTACAACAATTATCATTACCTTTGTGGGTGAATTACTCATCCTAAAACCTAAGTTTATATGAACAGCATACCTCTTATGAACCGTGCAGCCGACAACATCCGTATCCTGGCAGCATCTATGGTAGAGAAAGCAAAGAGCGGTCACCCAGGCGGAGCTATGGGCGGTGCCGACTTCATCAACGTAGTTTACAGCGAATACCTGCAGTTCGACCCGAAGAATCCCACTTGGGCAGGTCGCGACCGCTTCTTCCTCGACCCGGGTCACATGGCGCCTATGCTCTATGCGCAGCTGACGCTCATCGACAAGTTCACCCTCGAGGAAATCCAGCAGCTTCGCCAGTGGGAGTCCCCTACTCCGGGACATCCTGAAGTCTGCTACGAACGCGGCATAGAGAACAGCAGCGGTCCCCTCGGACAAGGCCACGCATACGCCATCGGTGCAGCCATCGCAGCCAAGTTCCTCTATGCAAAGACAGGCAATCCCTCTTTCCAAAAGGAAACCGTCTATGCCTATATCAGCGACGGCGGCATCCAGGAGGAAATCAGTCAGGGAGCAGCCCGCATTGCCGGCAACCTGGGGCTCGACAACCTCATCATGTTCTACGACTCCAACGACATACAGCTATCCACAGAGACCAAAGTCGTGACCTGCGAAGATGTGGCCATGAAGTATCGGGCTTTCGGTTGGGAAGTGATTGAGATTGAAGGCAACAATGTGGAGCAGATCCGCCAGGCGCTCGACAAGGCAAAGGCTGTAAGCGGCAAGCCGACGCTCATCATCGGTCATTGCATCATGGGCAAAGGCGCGCTCAAAGACGATGGCAGCAGCTACGAACGCAATTGCAAGACACATGGCGCCCCGCTCGGAGGCGATGCTTTCCGCAATACGATTACCAACCTCGGCGGCAATCCCGACGAGCCCTTCGCCATCTTCCCCGAAGTGAAGGCACTCTACGAGGCTCGCCTCAAGGAACTGGAAGGAATTGCTGCCGCTCGATATGAAGAGGAAGAGGCTTGGGCAAAACAGAATGCCGAGAAAGCGGCTTTGCTCAAAGACTGGTTCGATGGCAAACTGCCCAAGATTGACTGGGAAAGCATCGAGCAAAAGCCAAACGATGCCACGCGCAACGCCTCTGCCACCTGCCTCTCGCTTCTCGCAAAGCAGGTGCCCAACATGATTGTGAGCTCTGCCGACCTCAGCAACTCCGACAAGACAGACGGTTTCCTCAAGGGAGGCGCGACTGTCATCTCTCGCGACAACTACGGCGGGAACTTCCTGCAGGCAGGCGTGGCCGAGCTCACGATGGCATGCTGCTGCATCGGCATGATGCTCCATGGAGGAGTCGTTGCTGCCTGCGGCACGTTCTTCGTCTTCTCTGATTACATGAAGCCCGCCGTCCGTATGGCTGCCCTGATGCAAGTGCCCGTGAAGTTCATCTGGACACACGACGCCTTCCGTGTAGGCGAGGACGGTCCGACGCACGAACCCGTCGAGCAGGAAGCGCAAATCCGCCTGCTGGAGAAGCTGAAGAACCACAGCGGCAAGAACTCCGTGCTTGTGCTGCGACCAGCTGATGCCAAGGAGACCACTACAGCTTGGGCAATGGCGATGGAGAACATGGAGACGCCTACAGCTCTCATCCTCAGCCGTCAGAACATCGAGAACCTTCCCGAAGGAAACGACTACGAGCAGGCTCGCAAGGGCGGCTACATCGTGGCAGGAAGCGACGAGAATCCCGACATCATTATGGTTGCCACGGGTTCCGAAGTCAGCACCCTTGTTGCAGGAGCAAACCTCCTCCGCAAGGACGGCCACAAGGTTCGCATCGTCAGCGTTCCCAGCGAAGGCCTGTTCCGTGAGCAACCTGTCGCATACCAGAAGAGCGTAGTGCCTGACGGAGCAAAAGTCTTCGGCCTCACAGCCGGCCTGCCCGTCAACCTGCAAAGCTTCCTCATCGGAGCAGACCCCCGCAGCACAATCTGGGGCCTCGAAAGCTTCGGCTTCTCCGCTCCCTACAAAGTGCTCGACGAGAAACTCGGCTTCACAGCCTCAAACGTATATAACCAGGTAAAGAAGATACTATCATGATAGGACTTGCAAGCGACCACGCTGGCTTTCCGCTCAAGCAACACGTAAAGGAATACCTCACGCAGAAAGGCATCGAGTTTCACGACTACGGGACTTATAGCGAGGAGAGTTGCGACTATCCAGACTTCGGGCACGCTTTGGCCAAAGGCATAGAGGCGGGCGAATGCGAGCAAGGCATTGCCGTCTGCGGCAGCGGGGAAGGCATCAGCATCACGCTCAACAAGCATCAAGGCATTCGCGCCGCTCTTTGCTGGATTCCCGAGATAGCCCATCTCGCCCGGCAGCACAACGACGCCAATGTGCTGGTGATGCCCGGCCGATTCATCACGAACGAAGAAGCCAATGCCATCATGGACGAGTACCTCTCGACTTCCTTCGAAGGCGGCCGTCATGCAAGAAGGGTTGCAAAGATTCCTGTTCAAGAAGCATAATATAAATATGTATAAGAAAGCATTCATCGCCCTTCTTGCCCTCATCTCACTAACTGGGCAGGCAGAAGAGAGGAAGGTCATCCGCCAATCCGATGGGAGCATCACCTTCGTTGTTGACGAGGGCCTGGAGCCTATTGAAGAGAAGTACAGGTACCTTTCTGACGGCGAGAAGATGGCAAAAGCCATTCTAAGCAAGGACAAGACCATCCTTAATGGTGCTTACAACATCGTGGCATCAAGCTTCGAGGGCGCAAAGAACCTGAGGGGAGCCGAGAAGGATGCGTTCTTCCAATGCGTTTTGAGGGCATACAAGAAGCACCAATCCGTCACACTTTCCCCGGATATGATATGGTTGCTCATCAGTCAAGGCTTTGCCAGATACGTTGATGCGCACAGCGATGAACTGCGTCCAAAAATGGTGAGCCATGCAGGCAAGATGGACTTGGCGATAGAAACCAAGCAGGACTTGCTTTCTGGACAAGCCGACTACGAGAAACTTGTTGGCGACTTCGCCTCTCAAATAGAGAAGTACACGAAGGATGACATCGCGCAGACCCTAACGGCAGACTTCTCGACAACCTTGCCTGCCGAGCGTATCGCCTCGCAGATTACGCTGATGGAGAGCGTGAAGTCGTACTTCGAATACATGGTCTATTATGCAGCTTGCGGCATTCCCACGATCACGCTCAAGGGAACGCCAGCCGACTGGCAACGCGTGCTCGACAAGACACGCAAGCTTGCCGGATACGGACTTGCTGAATGGACAAGAAGCCTCGAGCCGATACTCGAGCAGTTTGTCCTTGCATCAAAAGGCCAGCCCAATCAGAAGTTCTGGCAAGACATTGTCAAGAAAGGGCAGACAGACAGGTTGAGAGGCGGCGGATGCAGTAATGAGAAGCCTACTATGCTTGATGGTTGGCTGCTGAAACTCTTCCCAGACGAGAACGGACAGACGCTCGACAGCATTCACCACGAAAGGGAAATGCCTTCCCAGCGCGTGTATGTCGGTCTGAAATACCGCATGATAGACTCTGAAAAGGGCACCATCATAAGCGAGACCCCCATGGAGCTCATGGCGGGATTCATCGGAGAAGAGGTGGACACGCTTGCAAATACGCTTACTCCGAAGATTGGTTGGCTGCTGCGCAAGGCAGAGAAAAACGAAGACTTGCTCTCCGACTTGCAGAAGAAAAGCGAGAAAAGTATAGACCTAAAGGTAAAGGAGGTGCCCGAGATGCTTGCCCAACTTCCACACATCAAGGGCCTTGGACTCCACTTCACCGATGGCATCGTGCTGCCCGAATGGTTCGACCATATCAAATTCGACTACATTTCCATCGATGGCAAGGTGTCGAGCAGCGACGATTTGCCGAAAATACTTGCCAAGATAAACCATATAGAGTACCTGGGCATCTATTTCAACCAAGAGCCCGATATTAGTTATCTACGCATCACAAGCAACAAGCAAACCCCTGAGACACAGCCAGAAGCGCCGGACAATGCACAGCACATCAAGCATTTAGACCTTCATTACGCGGATAAAGCCGTGCTGCCGGAATGGCTTTCTCTGTTCGGCATTGACCATCTCACCCTCGAAGGCAAGATGACGAAAGCTGAGAAGAGAAGTCTTTCGAAGAGTTTGAAGAAGGCAAATGTCAGGAAGTTCGAACTTGAAAGGGCAGAAAAACACTAAGTCCCAACCAGCACAAAAAGCATTGCTGAAAGGAGTTTGTCGTCCACGGCACTAACAACACCAACAGACACAGCGAGGGGTGTCAGAAAACATCACGTGGGTTAATTGAAATTATCACATGGGTAGAATCAATTTATCACCGTGTTAAAATAAAAATATCACGTGGGTTAAATGAATTTATAACGTGGATAGTTTTGTGTCTTAACTGGGAGCGTCTGTTTTCGGCCGATTTCTCGACGTCGAAAGACCTTGCCAGACAAAGAGAGCCCGAAGTGTTCTTCGAGCTCTCTTTATATTATATAATAATGTATTACCTTGCGCTGGTGAACTCGTCGAGGAAGCGGACATCGTTCTCGGAGAACATGCGGAGGTCCTTCACCTGGTACTTCAGGTTCGTGATGCGCTCGATGCCCATGCCGAATGCGTAGCCTGTGTAGATGCTGCTATCGATGCCGTTTGCGTCGAGGACTGCGGGATCTACCATGCCGCAGCCAAGTATCTCGAGCCATCCGCTGCCCTTGCACATCGAGCAACCCTTGCCTCCGCAGATGGTACAGCTGACGTCCATCTCGGCGCTGGGTTCCGTGAAGGGGAAGTAGCTTGGGCGGAGGCGTATCTTTGTCTCGGGGCCGAAGAGCTCCTGGGCAAAGAGGAGGAGCACCTGCTTGAGGTCTGTGAAGCTGACATTCTTGTCGACATACAAGCCCTCCACTTGATGGAAGAAGCAATGTGCACGCGCACTCACAGCCTCATTGCGGTAAACGCGGCCCGGGCAAAGGATGCGGATGGGCGGTTGCGTCTTTTCCATCACACGAGACTGCACGCTGCTGGTGTGGCTGCGAAGGATGATGTCGGGATGCGACTCCACGAAAAACGTGTCCTGCATGTCGCGGGCTGGATGGTCGTCGGCAAAGTTCAAGCTGCTGTAAACATGCCAGTCGTCCTCCACCTCGGGGCCTTCTGCAAGCGTGAAGCCAAGGCGGCTGAAGATATCGACGATTTCGTTCTTGACAATCGTCAGGGGATGACGCGAGCCAAGCGCAATGGGATAAGGTGTGCGAGTAAGGTCGATAGCGGCCGCACTGCTTGCAGAAGCCTCTCCTGCACCTTCTTTCAGAGCGTTTATCTTCTCTTGAGCAAGGTTCTTGAGCTGGTTAATCTTCATGCCGACTTCCTTCTTCAGATCAGCAGGCACGCTTCTGAAGTCGTTCATCAACTGAGATATCTCGCCTTTCTTGCTCAAGTACTTGATACGCAGGGCTTCTGCCTCCTGAGCGTTCTTTGCCTGAAGCGCAGAGATTTCCTGCATCAATTGTTCTATTTTCTGTATCATAAAGAGCCTTTATTTCCGTTTTCGCGTGCAAAGATACAAAAAAACAAAGAATGAAGAATGAAGAATGAAGAATTCTTTGTACTTTTGCACGATTTTTAGTCGTTAGGTTACAGAATGAGCATTAAGTGTAAGGTCTTGGGGGGCTTTGTGACGGTTACTTTGCTTTCGTGTGTAGGTAACAAGATCGACTCGAACAAGGATGAGGTGGACTTGCTTCTTTCGGACAGTATTCCCGCCGATACTTTGACGAAGGAAGAAGATGAGCTTAGCCTTAATGAGGAGAATGCTCCGGCTTTGGATGGTGTGTTCAACGACTTCCTTTTTGCCTATCTACACAGCCATACCTTACGAGCGGAACGCACAGCAAGTCCTTTGCGGCTGGAGCATATCGAGCGGCCAACCGAGTTGCTTGATGACTTCAACCCCGAGTTTGAGTTCAGTTTCCTTTCCGGCGAATACTTCACAACGCTGTATGGCAATGCCTCGCAAATGTATGCCGAGGACGACCAGGAGCTCGAAGAGGACTCTATTGTGAACCTGCAGCGCATCAACCTCAACGACGGGACGATTCGCAACTTCCGTTTCCTTCGCGAAGAAGGGCATTGGAAGCTCGAAGCCATTCGGGAGGCGACGTTCGACGACGACGACCTCAGCGACTTCCTCAACTTCTATGCACACTTCTGTTCCGACAGCATCTTTCAGAGCGAATCCATTGCCGACCCGCTTCGCATCAGCATTCAAGACTCCGATGACGAGGAAGGGAGCATCGACGGCATTATAGATGCCGACCAATGGCAAACGTTCTGCTCCGAAGTACCCAGCGGCATCATCTCCAACATTCGCAAGGGGCAGACTTATGGCGGGCACAGAATAGTGCTGAGAAAGAGCGGCCTATCGAACGGCTTGCAGGAGGTCTTCACCTTTACCAAAGAACGAGGCAACTGGCGCCTTACAAGATATGAGAATTGAGAACACATTCGGCATAGAGGCAGAGGCTCGCGAAGTCATTACATACGACTCGGAGGAGAGCCTGACAGCTGCCATTCAGAGGCTTCACACATATAGCGAAAGCCTGCCAGTCCTACTGATAGGATGCGGCAGTAACCTGCTCTTTCTCAGCGACTATGACGGCATTGTCTTAAAGTCAAGCATAAAGGGCGTTTGCCTGCTTCAAGAGACAGAAGACGATGTGCTTGTCGAGGTCGGCTCGGGCGAGATATGCGACGAGTTTATTGCCTATGCCATCCGGAGAGGTTGGTATGGGATGGAGAACCTCTCGCT
Organism: Bacteroidaceae bacterium; assembly: GCA_017428785.1. Lineage (GTDB taxonomy): Bacteria > Bacteroidota > Bacteroidia > Bacteroidales > Bacteroidaceae > Physcousia. The sequence continues at coordinate 11,771 of JAFRQD010000015.1, read as the reverse complement.
CATTCCCGGTCAGGTGGGAGCTGCTGCCGTGCAGAACATCGGGGCGTACGGCGTGGAGGCTCAGGACGTGATAGAGGAGGTGAAAGGCATCAGTCTGGCGGACGGCTCGGAACGCGTCTGGAAGCGCGACGACTGCCGATACGGCTATCGCAGGAGTGTCTTCAAGGAAGAGTTGTGGGGCAAATACGCCATCGTTCGCGTCACCTTCCGCCTCAAGAAACACTTCGAACCGAAGCTCCAATACGGCGGCCTCATGAAAGCCATCGAGGAGGCCGGCCTGACGACGGACGCCCTGACAGCCCAGCAGCTGCGCCAAATCATCATAGACATCCGCAGAGCCAAGCTTCCCGACCCAAAGGAACAGGGCAACGCGGGCAGCTTCTTCAAGAATCCTATCGTGCCGAAGGAGAAGGCGGAGCAGTTGCTTTCCGCGTTCCCGACGATGCCCTGTTACCCTGCCGACGGGGGAAAAGTCAAGCTGGCGGCAGGCTGGCTGATAGAGCAGGCTGGCTGGAAGGGCAAGCGTCTCGGACCTGCGGCGGTTCACGACCGTCAGGCCTTGGTGCTCGTCAACAAGGGCGGCGCCACAGGAAACGATATAAAACGGCTTTGCGAGGCCGTCAAGAAGGACGTCAACGGGCGTTTCGGCATCGAACTGGAGCCGGAGGTGAACTTCATAGCCACTCCTAAATCCACACCTGAAGGGAAGGACTTCAATGTTCAATGTTCAATGTTCAATGTTCAATGACAATAACTATCCTTGGAACAGGCACAAGCATCGGAGTGCCGCAAATCGGTTGCCAATGCGAAGTATGCACCAGTAGCGACCCCCGCGACCGCCGCCTGCGTGCTTCGGCGCTCTTCGAGGAGGGCGACACGAGGCTCCTCGTGGACTGCGGCCCCGACTTCCGTGAGCAGATGCTGCGCATCAAGATGGCCAAGCCGCTGAGCGCCGTCCTCATCACCCACGAGCATTACGACCATGTAGGGGGCATCGACGACCTACGCCCCTTTACCTTCGAGCACGACCTTCCCCTGTATGCCGACGATTATGCCTGTAGGCACTTGCGTCAGAGGCTGCCCTATTGCTTGGTCCGCCACACATATCCCGGCATTCCGAAGCTGGAGCTGCACGAGATAAAGGAAGGCGACAAGCTGCAATTCGGGTCGGTCGAAGTGACGGCCATCCGTGTGATGCACGGCGAGTTGCCCATCATGGGATACAGGATTGGCGATGTGGCTTACCTGACGGACATGACGGAGTTGTTCCCCTCGTCACTCCCCCTGCTCCAAGGCATCAAGCTGCTCATTATCGGAGCCTTGCGACACACGCCTCACAAGACGCACCAAACCGTGGAACACGCCATAGCGTTCAGCCGAAGCCTGGGCAACATCCCCACCTATTTCATACACATGTGCCACCAAGTCGGCCTTTATTCCGTGGAAGAGCCGAAGCTTCCCGAGGGTTTCCACTATGCCTACGACGGCCTAGTGCTCGAGGTGTGAGTGGCGTTGTTTTGTGGAAACCTACCGTTTCTACGCTTGTATATTGGTGGAAAATCCTTTACAAAAAATGTATCGAAAAACGCGGCATTCGCAGACTTGGCAGGGAGAGATTTCAAACGCCGCACGCGAAAATGCCAAACGCCGCACGCGAAGTTTGCAATTTCCCTGTGTTAAGTTGCCCATCCCCGCAGGCTGAATTTGGCAGAAAAGCACGACTCATTTATCAGGACAGCCAGCAGGATTGACACTTTCTTTGCCCTGCGCAAGAAAACTCCTCTTCCGAAAGTGCCTGCCACAGAGAGAAACGCGATTTAAGCCCTTATTTTCCTTCCGGGGTAGAAAAGTGCCACCAGACCAAAAACAAGCCGTCAGAAAGCGAGGCGCAGGAAGAAATCTTTACATTTCGCCACAGCAGAACGCACATTCTTCGCTCCAAGCAAAGAATGCCAAAATTCGTTAAGTTTTCATTATTAGCGTAAATAAATCCTTATTCCTCTTCGTTTTTTCCTGTTTTTTTCGTAATTTTGCGCCCGAAATTCGCGTATATAAATAAGGTATGGACGCAAAGAAAAGCGTAAGACAATACAAGCCTGCGGGCAAGCCTGCCACGAAGCGGAAGAAGAAACAGCAGTCCTCGTGGCTTCGTTCGCTCAACTGGTTCCGCTCGAACATCAACGATGACGAGGAAGTTGACCCTAAGAAGAAAGGCGAGCACAAAGACAACCTCCGCTTTGTTTGGGGGGCTGTGCTGGCCATTCTTTCTCTGGCGATACTCATCGCCCTTGTCTCTCATGTCTTCACAGGAGCGGAGGATCAGAAATATGTGACAAGCGAGTCGTACACCGCAGCCAACTGGCTTGGCCGTTGGGGCTACGAGGTCGCTCATTGGCTCATGGACAACACCTTTGGTGTGTCGAGCATTCTCATCCCAGTCCTCATGCTTGCCGCGAGCATCCGCATCATGGGGTTGGTCAAGGTGAGGCTCCATCTCTGGTTCCTCAACTGCATGATAATCATGGCATGGGCTTCTGCCTTTGCCGCCTACCTCGTGCATCTGTTCCCCAGCCTGCACCGGACCTGGATACTCTGGGGCGGCATGATTGGCAAGAACGAACTGGACTTCATGCTGAGCAAGGTGGGAGGATTGGGCACGCTGCTCATCTTCCTCCTCTCCGCCCTACTCTATATCTTCTACCTCAGCGACGAGGCCATCACATGGATACGGCACAAAGTGATTAGGGGACAACGGACAACAGACGACGGACAACAGACTGCGGACGACGGACAGCAGACAACAGACGACGGACAAGAGGAGCAAGAGGCTTTTACTCCCCTGATGCCCGACAGCGAAGCCGAAGAGCCTCTCGAAAAAGAGGACGAGGAGCCGCACACGCCCTTCAGCGACGAAGCATCGCAAACCGCTACAACCATCGACTTTACCGACGACCCGCTGGCTCCCCTGAAAGGCTTGGAGAAGACAGACGACGAGGACAACATCACGGTGGTGGTGGGGCAGGATCCTGAGAAGGCCGACCTCTCCGACAGCCGGACGCTGGAGCCGTACGACCCGAAGCTCGACCTGGAGAACTACAAATACCCCACCATCGACCTGCTCACCCATTATGACACCACATCGAACGCCATCGACATGGAGGAGCAGCGCAACAACAAGAACCGCATCAAGACGGTGCTCAACAACTTCAGGGTGGAAATCCTCGACAACACGAAAGCCACCATCGGCCCCACCATCACGCTCTACGAGATAACGCCGGCACCCGGCATCCGCATCAGCACAATCCGTAACCTCGAGGACGACATTGCCTTGAGCCTCAGCGCCCTCGGCATACGTATCATCGCACCCATCCCCGGCAAGGGAACCATCGGCATAGAAGTGCCGAACCAAAAGCCACAGATGGTGTCGATGGAGAGCATACTGAACAGCCGCAAGTTCCAGGAAACGGACTACGAGCTGCCCATCGCACTCGGCAAGACCATCACCAACGAAGTCTTTATCACAGACCTCGCCAAGATGCCGCACCTGCTCGTGGCAGGCGCAACCGGCCAAGGTAAGTCAGTAGGCCTGAATGTCATCATCACTTCCCTGCTCTACAAGAAGCATCCTGCCGAGTTAAAGCTCGTCATGATAGACCCCAAGAAGGTCGAGTTCAGCCTCTACGCACCCATCGTCAACCATTTCCTCGCACAGGTGGAGGGCAATGAAGACATCGAAGAACCCATCATCACCGACGTCAACAAGGTAATACAGACGCTCAAGAGCCTCTGCATAGAGATGGACCAACGCTACGACCTCCTCAAAAAAGCCCATGCGAGAAACGTCAAGGAGTACAACGAGAAGTTCCGCGAACGCCAGCTCAACCCCAACAACGGGCACAGATACATGCCCTACATCGTGGTGGTAATCGACGAGTACGGCGACCTCATCATGACGGCCGGCAAGGAGATAGAGCTCCCCATCGCTCGTATCGCCCAGCTCGCAAGAGCCGTCGGCATACACATGATTATCGCGACACAACGACCGACGGCCAACATCATAACCGGCACCATCAAGGCAAACTTCCCGGCCCGAATGGCATTCAAGGTGACGACAGGCGTGGACAGCAAGACCATCCTCGACCGAACCGGTGCCAACCAGCTTGTGGGCAAGGGCGACATGCTGTTGATGACAGGCTCCGAACCCGTGCGAATCCAATGCGCCTTCATCGACACGAACGAACTCGAGGACATCGTCCACTACATCGCAAAGCAGCAAAGCTACACCTCTCCCTACCTCTTGCCGGAAGTTCCGCTTGAAGGAGACGAGGAAGGAAGCCTGAACGATGTGGACATGACTCGCCTCGACCCGATGTTCGAGGATGCCGCCCGCATGATAGTCAGCGAACAAAACGGCAGCACGAGCATGATTCAGCGCAAGTTCTCCATCGGCTACAACCGTGCAGGCCGCCTGATGGACCAGTTGGAGAAGGCCGGCATCGTAGGTCCCGCGAAAGGCAGCAAGCCCCGCGAAGTGCTGTGCGTCAGCGAAGAGCAACTCATGATGATAATGGACAACCTGAGATGAAAAGGTGAAAAGTTGAAAAGGTGAAAAAGTGAAAGGTTGAAAAAGATAGTTATTAGAACAAATAGAACAATACAGAAATGAAAAAGCCAAAGATTATGATTATGAACCGCATAGCATTCCTGCTTTTTATTTACCTTTTCACCTTTTCACCTTTTAACCTTTTAATGGCTCAGGACGCCATGAAGGTGCTCGACATTACTGCCGACCGCATCCGCAAGGCAGGCAATGTGAAGATTGAATACAAGGCAGGCATCTTTGCCGGCGCCACCGAGAAGGCTTCCTCCACAGGAACAATGTGGCTGCAGGAAAGCAAGATGAAGCTCGACACAGAGGACATCAAGACTTGGTACAACGGAAAGACGCGCTGGTGCTATGTGCCGGAAGCAAACGAGGTGAACATCGATGAGCCTTCCAAGAAGGAGATGGCTTCGATGAACCCTTACACCTTCATGAACATCTACAAGAAAGGCTTCAAGATGACCGTGAAGGAAACGGTCCTGCGAGGTGAAGCGGTCTATGAGGTCTACCTTCGCGCCCGCTATGCCAAGATGGATGTCAAGGAAGTTTATGTCGATATCCGCAAGAGCGACTACCAGCCTCTCTGCATTCGTGTCCGCGAAGACAACGACTGGCAGCGCGTCAGCATCCTCAGCTTCAAGGGCAACCTCCAGCTTTCCGACGAGTTCTTCACATTCAAAGAGGCAGATTACCCCAATGTTTTAATCAATGATATGAGATAACGATGAACCACACAAGACTACTTATCATAGGAAGCGGTCCTGCAGGCTACACAGCTGCCATCTACGCAGGGCGCGCCAACCTCAATCCCGTTCTGCTCGAAGGACTACAACCCGGCGGGCAGCTCACCATCACAACCGAGGTCGAGAACTTCCCCGGCTTTCCCGAAGGCGTGGATGCCAACGAGCTGATGGACAACATGCGCCAGCAAGCCGAGCGTTTCGGCACGAAGATGCTGCCGAATGTTGCCATGAAGGTCGACCTCGACGCACGTCCCTTCAAGGTCTCCCTCGATGACGGAAGCGAGTGGACTGCCGAGAGCCTCATCGTCGCAACGGGTTCGAGCGCGAAGTACTTAGGCTTGAGCGACGAGCAGAAGTACATGGGACAAGGCGTAAGCGCCTGTGCCACATGCGACGGCTTCTTCTATCGCAAGAAAGTTGTGGCAGTGGTTGGCGGCGGAGATACCGCATGCGAAGAGGCATCGTACCTGGCCGGACTTGCTTCGAAGGTGTACCTCATCGTTCGCAAGCCCTTCCTTCGTGCCTCAAAGATAATGCAGGAGCGCGTCTTCAACAACGAGAAGATTGAGGTCCTCTTCGAGACAAACACACTCGGCCTTTATGGCGAGAACGGCGTAGAAGGCGCACATCTCGTCTTCCGCAAAGGGGAAAGCGACGAGAGGAAGTACGACCTTCCCATCGACGGCTTCTTCCTTGCCATCGGACATCACCCCAATAGCGAGCTCTTCTCGCCTTGGCTCAAGACCAACGAAGAGGGCTACATCATGACAGAAGGCGACTCTCCACGGACAAATGTGGCTGGAGTCTTTGCCGCAGGCGATGTGGCCGACCCGCACTATCGCCAGGCAGTCATAGCCGCCGCAAGCGGAGCGAAGGCAGCGATGGAAGCAGAAAAGTATTTAGCACAATGAACAAGTACCAGCTTTATAAACTAATCTGCAAGAATGCCGACCTGAAAGAAGAGCGGCACCCGATGCTCGACAAGAATCGCTTCATGAAGTTCCTGATGGCTTTCATGTGGCTATATTATGCCGCCATCCTGATCTTCATGGGTGTCGTGATGGCGATGGGCATGAAGAACAGCTACAATGGAGTGGCTGCATTCCATGTCTTCGACGGCGGTTTGCTTTACATATTGATAACAGACTTCTGGGTGCGATTCATCCTTCAAGAGACGCCGGCACAGCAAGCACAGCCCTATGCTCTGCTGCCTGTCCGCAGAAGTTTCCTGATGAACGTCTATCTCACTCGTTCTGGTCTTGCCTGGGGCAATCTTTATTGGTTCTTCCTGCTTGTACCGTTCGGGCTTATAGCGATTGCCATTCCTGCCGGATGGATTGCCTTCTTTGGGTGGTTGCTCGGCTGGTGGCTGCTTTTGGTTGCCAACGGCTATGCCTATCTCTTCTGCCGAGCCCTTATCCTGAAGCACATGGCTTGGCTGCTTTTGCCCCTTGCCATTCACGGAGCTTTGCTTGCCATCATGCTCGTGCCCGACAAGAACCCGCTCGACATGCCCTGCACCCTCTTCTTGTACGACTTCCTGCGATGGAAGTTGTGGCCCTTCCTCTTGGTCGGTGCGCTCATTGCTCTGTTGTATTGGGCTAACTACAAGCTGCAGATGGGAATGGTGCACGACGAGATAGGAAAGAAGGAGGAGAAGGAAATCAAGCACGCCACGCAGTTTAACTTCCTGAACCGTTACGGCAAGCTTGGCGAGTACCTGAAGCTCGAGGTCAAGCAAAGGCTTCGCAACAAGACGGTGCGCATGAGTTTCCTCGTCGGCTTGTTCATGATGGTGCTGTTCAGCGTCATCATGTACTTCAGCGATGTGTACGACAACAATTTCATGCGCTCGTTCATTTGTCTTTACAACTATATTGTCTTGGGCATGATGACGCTCGTGATGATTATGTGCTACGAGGGAAACTACATCGACGGACTGATGAGTCGCCGCGAGAGCATCCTGCAGCTGCTCACGGCAAAGTACTACTTCAATGTCGCTCTGTTGCTCATTCCGCCCATCATCCTGCTGCCCTTGATGATAATCGGCAAGATGTCCGTCTGGATGAACGTCGGCTACTTCTTCTTCACGGCAGGCGTGCTCTACCCTCTCCTCTTCCAGATGGCCGTCTATAACGACAACACGCTTCCCATGAACACAAAGATAACAAGCAAACAGGGCAACATGGCTCAGCAGATTGTCAGCATCGTCATCCTCTTCCTGCCGATTGGCTTGGAGAAGGCTGCTACGGCTTTGCTCGGCGAGCCCTGGGGATATGTCTTCCTCGCGGTTCTCGGCATCATTGGTGTGGCAACCCATCAATACTGGCTGCGTAATGTCTATACACGCTTCATGGCCAGAAGATATAAGAACATGGAAGGCTTCCGTGCCTCAAGACAGAGTTGAAAAGTAGAAAAGGTAAAAAAGTGAAAAAAATATAGAGATGGACATTATTATAAAAGACCTCAAAAAGACATTCGGCGAGAAGGTAGCCGTAGATATTCCCGACCTGACCATCCATAGCGGCGACCTGCTGGGACTTGTCGGCAACAACGGAGCGGGCAAGAGCACGCTCTTCCGCCTCATACTCGACCTCATCAAGGCTGATACGGGCACCGTTCACATGGAGGGGGTTAATGTTGACGTCAACGTGGCAGAGACAGAGGTGTGGAAGGACTGGACAGGTGCTTTCGTAGACGAGAGCTTCCTCATAGACTACCTGACGCCCGACGAGTACTTCCAGTTCATAGCCCGTCTCACAGATACCAGCGACGAGCAGCTGCAGGAGTTCCTTGCCCAGTTCAACCACTTCATGGCCGACGAGCTTGCTGGCCAGAAGAAGCTCATCCGCACACTCAGTGCCGGCAACAAGCAGAAGGTTGGCATCATGGCTGCTATGCTCCTGAAGCCTCAGGTGCTCATCCTCGACGAACCCTTCAACTTCCTCGACCCCAGCAGCCAGAATGCCATCAAGCATCTGCTGAAGAAGTACAACGAGGAGACCGGCGCCACGATTCTCGTCAGCAGTCACAACCTGCAACACACTGTCGATATCTGTCCGCGCATCGTGCTGCTCGAACACGGCAAGGTGATTCACGACATCGACAACAAGGAGAAGCAGGCACAGACAATCCTTGAGAACTACTTCGAAATAAACGACTGATGACTGGGAGATTCACATTCCGCCGGTGCCACATCCTTCATGTGCAGGTTGCGTATGAAGAGACGCAAGTTGCAGATGTCCGTACGCAGGCTGCGGCTCTTGATACGCAGGCTGCGGCTCAAGAATTGAGAACGGCAGAAAAGTGAATTCCCTACAGGACGACAGACATCCCCAAACAGAAGAATCAAGAATATGAGAAAGGCCATCCTCCTCTTGCACCTTGCCCTTTGGTCCTTGCTCCCGACGTCGGCGCAAACCGACCTGCGCATCCTCAACCATCTCTCTGTGGGAGCAGAGGTGGGGACGATGGGCGTGGGCATAGACCTCAGCATGCCGATTACGCCTTTTGTCGACGTGCAGGCAGGCTTCTCAATGGTTCCAAAGACATCGTTCAAGACTTCCCTCGGCATGAACGCGCCTTATCCTGGCATCGACAGGGTTCCCGTAAAATATCAGGGCTTGATGAAGAACGGGAAAGTGCTGGTCAACGTCATGCCCATCCCCGTCCTCACAAGTTTTCATATTACCGCCGGTGCCTACATCGGCTCCGACGAGATCATGGGCCTCTACAACCCGGAACCCATGCCGGCTGAGATTGCGGCATACAACGGCATGAATCCCGACAACAAGCTGGGGCTGGCTCTTGGAGACTATCTGCTCGAGCCTGATGCTATGGGCAACATCGACGGGAAGCTCAAAGTCTTCAAAGCAAAGCCCTATGTGGGCATAGGCATAGGCCGAGGCGTGCCCAAACGCAGGATTGGCTTCAAGTTCGACATAGGTTGCGTCTTCTGGGGAAAGCCCACGGTATATTGCAACGACATGGAGGTGTTCGATACCGACCAAGGCGGCAAAGGCAAAGACGCCATGAGAATCATCACAAAGTTCAAGTTCTATCCTGTCATGAACTTCCGCCTGTGCGGCAGAATCTTCTGACAAACAGTAAAACGCAAATCGCAGAATCGTAAATGAAATACATACCTCGCGGCATTCCCTGCCTGATAGTCACCGTCTGTCTCTTCGGTTACCTGTCCTTGGTGATGGGGTTCACGAACATGCTCAACACTATCATGAGGACAGCCCACGACCTTCTGCTCAACACCGTCTTCTACCTCATGGCGATGTGTGTGCTGACAGGGGCCTTGAGCCGCATCTTCAGCGTCTTTGGCGTAGTCGACCTGCTGCAAAAGATGCTCAAGCCTGTGCTGCGACCGCTCTTCAACCTGCCCGGCGTCTCTTCCGCCGGAGCCTTGATGACATTCCTCAGCGATAAGCCGGTCATCATTTCTGTGGCGAAGAATCCCCTCTTTGCCCGCTACTTCAAACGCTACCAGCACATCAGCCTCGTCAACTTCGCCGGCAGCTATGCCATGGGCTTGCTCGTCATCATCTTCATGATGGGGCACGGCTTCTATACCGAACCGCTCTATGGACTTGTGGGAGCCATCATCGGCAGTATCATTGCGACAAGACTGATGCAGAGACTCGTGCTCAAGGAGTTCCCTCATTACAAGGATGAAGACGTCATGGAAGAGAATGGCCAACGCTCAATGGTCAATGGTGAATTGAAACGCACCCCCTATGAGACCGTTCCCGACGACTCCAGGCAAACCCTCTTTGTGCGAGTGCTTGATGCGCTTCTCGACGGAGGCAAGAGCGGCGTCGAGGTTGGCCTTGCCATCATACCAGGCGTGCTCATCATCTCAACGCTCGTCATGATGTTCACCTTCGGCACAGACCCCGAGACAGGGACATATACGGGAGAAGCCTATCAGGGAACGGAACTTCTGCCGCTGCTGGCCGGTCGTCTGGGCTTCGTCTTCAAATGGCTCTTTGGCTTCAATGCCAGCGAACTCGTGGCCTTCCCCATCACGGCGCTGGGAACGGTGGGAGCCGCCCTGGGCCTCATACCAGAGATGATGAGCAAAGGCATCATAGACAGCAATGCGATTGCCGTCTTCACAGCAATGGGAATGTGCTGGAGCGGCTTCCTCAGCGCCGATGCCGCCACACTCGACTCCCTCGGCTACCGGCACTTCATCTCACGCTCCTTCACCTGCACTTTCATCGGAGGCATTGTGGCAGGCATCATCACACACTGGTTATTCTTTCTCATAACATATCTCATAGAACTCTTGAACCCTTGAACTTTTAAACTCTTAAACTCATAAATATAACATGGAATTAGCTACGAAATACAGCCCCGCTGAGGTCGAGGCAAAATGGTACGAGTACTGGACAAAGCACAAGCTCTTTGCAAGCAAACCCGACAGCCGCGAACCCTACACCATCGTCATCCCGCCACCAAACGTGACGGGCGTGCTCCACATGGGCCACATGCTCAACAATACGATTCAGGACATCCTGATCCGCAAGGCCCGACTCGACGGAAAGAACGCCTGCTGGGTGCCCGGCACCGACCACGCCTCGATTGCTACGGAGGCGAAGGTGGTGAACCGACTGGCCGAACAAGGCATCAAGAAGCGCGACCTCACGCGAGAGAAGTTCCTGAAGCACGCGTGGGCTTGGACCGAAGAACACGGAGGCATCATCCTCAAGCAGCTCCGTAAGCTCGGTGCCAGTTGCGACTGGGACCGCACAGCCTTCACGATGGACGAGAAGCGCAGCGAGAGCGTGCTCAAAGTCTTCTGCGACCTCTACGACAAAGGCCTCATCTATCGCGGCCTCCGCATGGTCAACTGGGATCCCAAGGCTCAGACGGTGCTTTCTACGGAAGAGGTCATCTACAAGGACGAGAAGAGCAAACTGTTCTATCTGAAGTATTATGTGGACAGTCCCGTATGTTGCGTTGCCAACGCAACATACGAAACAGGGAACATCATCCATAAGGACGAGAAGGGCTACTATGCCGTAGTTGCCACCACTCGCCCCGAGACCATCATGGGCGACACAGCGATGTGCATCAACCCCAAAGACCCGAAGAACCAATGGCTGCGCGGGAAGAAGGTAATCGTGCCGCTGGTGGGTCGCGTCATCCCTGTCATCGAGGACCGTTACGTCGACATCGAGTTCGGCACAGGCTGCTTGAAAGTGACACCTGCCCACGACGTGAACGACTATCAGCTCGGCAAGACTCACAACCTCGAGACTATCGACATCTTCAATCCCGACGGCACAATCAGCGAACAGTCGCCTCTCTATGTGGGTATGGACCGCATGGATGTGCGCAAGCAAATCGTCAAGGACCTCGATGCCGTAGGCCTGCTTGAAAAGGTCGAAGACTACGAGAACAAGGTGGGC
>JAFRQD010000014.1 GCA_017428785.1 Bacteroidaceae bacterium | reverse complement strand
GCTGAAGCTTATCCTGGAACGCAATGAGTTCGAGGTCGTTTTGGCTGAAGAGCCCTCTGCCGCTATACAGGTGATTCGAGATAATCCCGCTGTGGAACTGGTGCTGATGGATATGAATTATAACACCTATCGTACCTCTTCTAACGACGGTGAGGAAGGTCTCACTTTGCTGAAACAGATAAAGGTTTTCCGTCCCGACGTGCCATGCATCCTGATGACGGCTTGGGGCACTATCGATCTTGCTGTACGGGGAATGCGGGCCGGTGCCTTCGACTTCATCACGAAGCCGTGGGACAACGGGGTGCTGCTGGAAAGAATACAAACTGCCCGGACACTTAAAGGAAGAGTCTCTTCATCTGCCGACAAAAAGGGGGATGGCTCTGGGACGATAATCGGCTCGTCACTGGCCGGCATCCTTTCCACCATAAGCCGTGTAGCTCCTACAAATGCGCCTGTTCTTATCACTGGAGAAAGCGGCACGGGCAAAGAACTGATTGCAGAGGCCATACACAGACAAAGCAAACGGGCTAACGGACCCTTCGTGAAAGTAAACCTCGGAGGTATCTCTTCTACGCTTTTCGAGAGCGAGATGTTCGGCCATAAGAAAGGCTCTTTTACTGATGCCAAAACCGATCGCATCGGCCGCTTTGAACTGGCAAAGGGCGGCACAATCTTCCTCGACGAGATTGGCGAACTGTCTCTTGCAAGCCAGGTGAAATTGTTGCGTGTGCTGCAGGATCAGACATACGAGGTGCTGGGTGACAGCCATACACGCCGTACGGATGTCCGCGTTGTTTGCGCTACGAATGCTGACCTGCAGGCAATGGTAAAAGAGCACACTTTCCGCGAAGATCTCTTCTATCGTATCAACCTGATTAACCTGCGCTTGCCGCCCCTGCGTGAACGACGCGAAGACATTCCGCTTCTTGTAGAACATTTCCTGCGTGAAGCTTGTCTGGCTAATAATGTTCCTGTTGTCACTGCTTCATACGAGGCTCTCGCTTACCTGCAGACGCTTCCTTTCCCCGGCAATATCCGCGAACTGAAGAACCTGGTGGAGCGTGCTCTGCTCATGCATGACCCTAAAAACGAAAAACTCTCCGCCGCAGACTTCGCCGCTCCTTCCCATCCTGCTGCTGTGCCATCGGCTTCTCCCGAAGGTCCCGCTGCTACCCTCGACGATTTGGAGCGCACCGCCATCGCTGCATGTATTCAGAAGCACAGCGGCAACCTCTCCCTCGTGGCAAAGGAACTGGGCATCAGTCGTGGAGCACTATACCGAAAAATTGAAAAGCACGGGCTATGAAACTAAAGTATTACTTCTTCATCCTCTGTTTATGCATCATCCTGATAGCCTGCGCTAGTTTGTATGCTACGTTCCATACACACCCCAGGCTGTTCTACGCTACGGAAGGCTTTATCGTGCTGATGCTCTGTTACCTGTGGTTCTTCTATCAGAAGACAATACGCCCCTACGATACACTCGTAAGTGGCATGGAACTGGTGAAGGACTTGGATCTGACGACACGGCTTGCTCCGTCGGGACAGCACGAGACGGACATCATTGTCCGCACGTTCAATGAACTACTGAATCGCCTGCGTAGTGAGCATCTGAGCCTCGAAGAGCAATACACTTTCCTTAGTCTTCTTATCGAGGCATCACCAATGGGCATCATACAGTGCGACCTGGAGGGCAACGCCATTTCTATGAATCCTGCGGCACGGGATATGTTCTCGCCTGCCATAGAGGAAGCTATGCGTTCTCTGAAGCTCGGAGAGTCAACCAACGTGCGACTTGCAGGCGGACCACAGCTATACCGCATCAGCCACCTGTCATTCCCCGACAGAGGCTACCGTCATCCCTTCTTCCTCATTGAATCCCTTACCGAAGAGATACACCAAGCTGAGAAGGCAGCATACGAGCGAATCATTCGTATGATTGCACATGAGGTGAACAACAGCGTGGCGGGAACGGTTAGCATCATGGAAAACGGGGAATGGGAAATGGGAAGATCCTTGTCCGAACGACTCAAAACACTTTCTGCCTTTGTCACACGATTTGCAGATGTGGTGAAGATTCCACAGCCCCAACTCCAGCTTTGCGACCTCAGCGAGGAAGTGGAAACATGTCGCCCGTTCCTCGAAAACCTCTGCCTGACAGCGCATGTGCATCTGGATTTACAGCTTTCCGACGAGGCAATTCCAGTACATCTCGATACCACTCTCTTTGGGCAGGTGCTGGTGAATATCGTGAAGAACTCTATTGAAAGTATCAAGGAGTCTGATACTGCCAAGGGAAAAGTTACTATCTCTGTGACACCAAACAAACTTACTGTCACAGACAATGGGCGCGGCATTTCGCCTGAGGTCGCAGAGGGGCTATTCACACCCTTCTTCTCCACAAAACCACAAGGTCAGGGCATAGGACTCCTGCTCATTCGTGACATCCTTACTGCCCACAACTGCACCTTCAGCCTACTTACAGACCCCACAGACCACCTCACGCGCTTTACCATCCAATTTCCAGTTTGAAACAAACTGATAATTGAAACTTACAAGTGTCCATTTCCGAACATTACAGGTGTCCAGAAATGGACACTTGATTTCCTAGTCATCGCTCATTATTAGCATGTTACGAGTTTGGCACGGTTATTGTCATAAGAAAAGCGGAAAACTATAAAAAAGATGAAATAACACTACTGTCCTCTTTAACGGGACTATAATGGAATAAAAAGTATATAGAAAATGAGACAAACAAGTATGAACAAGAGCACCATCATCACCATCATGCTCGCCCTCGTCTGCTTGGCGGGGCAGGGGCAGACAAAGACCTCGGCACTGGTTCGCGGAAGTCTATTGAACATTCCGAAGCAGGCAGAGAGCCAACTTACCATCTATTACTACAATCCTCTTGTGGCGCAATCCAGCTTCGCAAACGAAATACCGTTGCAGCCTGACAGTCTCGGGCGGTTCGAGGTGGAAGTGCCGCTGACGGACACATCGCCTGTTCAGCTCGTTTTTCAGAGGCTTATGCTGTCGCCCGGCAAGAAGTACGACGTGGAGATGAACGGCTGGGACTTCAAACTCACATGCGATGGCAGCGACGCCTCGCTTGCAAACGAGATGCTCAATCACGAGCCGCCGCGATGCTCGTGGAACTTCGACACGATGGATGGCAAGACGGACGCTTTCGTGCTGGAAGCAGCAGAGAAGGAGCTGCAACGCATGGAGGCTGCCATCGATTCCATGCAGCAGGCCAATCCTTCCCTCTCGCCCGAGTGGCGTTACTGTGCGCGGTACCGTGCGCTGGCAAGCCTCGCACAAGCGGTCGTACAGCAACACTTCACAAGTCCCGCCGTGCGGCAGAACTCGGACGGCAGGCTCTGGCAGTGGCTCCACGACCGCTTCATCTGCGACCTGCCCCGCCCATACTCGATTATCGAGGACCGCCTGGGCTACATCATCATGTACTACATGGAGGAGTTCTTCGCGCCACGCACCCGCAGCAAGCTCAACCTGCCCGACATAGACGCGGCCATCGACATCGTACTCGACGGGCAGGCCGACGGGACAATCAGCAGGACAGAAGCCTTCGCCGACAGCCTCCGCACGCTCCGCACAATGCTGCAAGACTACAAGGCACTTGCCGAGAGCAATGCCGCCGACTCCCTGATCGCCAGCCATCCCTTCGAGCGTGCCGCAAAAGGGTTCTTTTCAGACCCATACCTCAAGAACATCTTCAGAAACGGCATTGTGAGCGAGCGCACAACGGCACAGTACATCAAGCGCATCGCCTCGCTCGACATGCCGGAGGAAGTCCGCGACCTTGCCCGTGCAGTAATGCTTTACAATGAAATCGATCAATACCACGCGCCGCTTCGTCCTGCCCTCGGGGCACTTCTTGGCGAGGTGAAGGACAATTACCTCCGCAACCTTGTCACCGAGCGAAGCAATCACTACCGCGACCTCGCCCTTTTAAGCAAAGCCGACGAAGCAAGCCTGATGCCGAATGAACCTTTGGCCGGCCTCACCGACGGCAAGGAAATCTTTTCCAAGATTATTGAGCCTTATCGGGGACGCATCCTGCTCGTTGACTTCTGGGGAACATGGTGCGTGCCGTGCAAGATGTATCTCAAGAACAACACGCATTCGTTGCATCAGGCTCTGAGCGACCTGCCTGTCACTTATATCTTCCTTTGCAACGGCAGCGAGACGGAAGCCTGGCGCAGCACCATCGCAGAATACAAGCTCACAGGCAAGGATTTCGTCCACTACAACCTGCCTGCCGACCAGCAGCAAGCCGTGCAGGAATATCTCGGCGTACACAAGTATCCCACCTACATCATCTTCGACAAGGACGGCCAGCGCGTCACGACAGAAGCCGACGAGCCTCGTCCCTACCAGCCCGAAGCCGTCCGCGAGACAATGCTGAAACTGAAAGACAAATAAAAAGGAATAGCAGTGAAGCAAACCATCATCATCGCATTGCTCGCCCTTGTCTGGGTGACAGGGCAGGCAAAAGAGAAAATCATTGTTTGGGATCAGCCCAGCACAGAGGTGAATACAGAAATTGAAGGGTATTTCCGTACGCTCTTGGAGATTACCCGTGTGGAACTGACGAGGGACGAGACACGCGTCACGATGCACGTCGCCCTGCGGCCAGATGAATGGGTGAAGTTCGCTTCCGCCACTCACCTTGTGGCCGACGGCAAGACGTATGCCCTCCGTAGCCTCGACGGCATGGAGATCGACAAGGAAACCTGTCTTACAGAACACGGACACGCCGACATTATCTTCCATTTCGAGCCGCTGCCCATGAAGACACGGTGCTTCGACTTTATGGGAGGCGACTCCGACGGCGTCTTCAAGCTCTTGGGCATCGAGGATGTAAGTACAAGGGCACAGAAGATGTTCCCGTCCTACTGGCGCAACGTGCAGACGGGCGACTGGACGATTGGCTTCTACGACGACTTCGTCATCTATGACTGCAAGTTCTGGAACTACAAGCAACGTGAGCAGAAGGGCGACAAGTACACCATCGTAATGGAAAACGAGGGAAAAGAAATGACCATCAACGTTGATAAGAACAAAAACGGCAATCGCTTTATCGCCATCAACGGCTCGAAAGTCGAATGTTCCTACATCAGCACTATTACTCTGCCCGACTATCCCATGAAGGATACCAGCACAGCCTTCAAGGACTCGCACTACAAGACAGATACCGTGACGCTCGTCGGCTGGCTCAAGGACATGCCGCAATGGATGAAGGATGCGGGCAGAGCATATGAAGTGATGTGTGAGCATCCGTTTAAGGTCGAGGAAACGTCAAGTTACGACAAGATGGACTCGCTGGGACGCTTCACCATAAAGATTCCTCTGGTCAATTCGTCCGAAGTGTATGGCGACTGGAAGCGAACCTATATCCGCACCTTGTTCGAGCCGGGCGAGACATACTTCCTGCTGTATGACTTCAAGGGCGGACACAAGATGTTCATGGGTAAGAACTGCCGCCTGCAGAACGAGACACTGGCTCATCCGATAGCATGGGTTGGCGGGAGGCCGGAAAAGGACGAAATGGACGAGGACGAGGCAATGGAGTTTTTGGAAACGGTCAAGGCAGAGAAGGATAAAGCCATGCAGGAACTGGAAGAGGTGGTTGCAGCGCATCCCAACATCTCCGACCGTTACATTAAATACCTGAAAGGTCACTATCGCATCAACGAAGGAGCAGCCCTGATGCAGGGACGCTTCCATATGAAGGACAGACATGTACCTGCCGATTTCCTTGACTATGTGAACCGTGAAATATGGCAGAAAATGGAGACGCCCTACACGCTCTTCAGTAAGTTCGGCTGGTTCAGGAGGGACTTCCTCGGCCAGCTTGTCAGCGATAAGTATTCCATCAAAGGTCCTAAATACACTTTCACGGCAGCCTATGATATGTACGTACCCATTCTGCGGCGTTACAGGGATGCTGGGGAGGTAGCAATTACGGATGATGAGATGGATGCTTTGGAGACTTATTTCGAGGAGGTTGTAAAGGTGATTATTCGTCAGCAGGGTGCAGCAAGCGAGGAAGACAGCAGAAGGGCAGTAGAGGATTTCAAGCAGCTGGATTGTAGGAAACGCTACGCCGAGATTCGCGAACGCGAGGATGTGAAGGCTGTTCTTGCGAAAGAAGAGGTGCTGATGTTGAGCATATATCATCCTCTCTGCATTCTGGACAGCCTCAGCAGCGACCAGAACATGCGCGACATCGTCTCTGTTTGCGAGCTGTACGGCTTCATGGACCATCAGCGCAAACCTTTGGAGGAACCTGCCATGCAACAAGCCCTGAACAGCATCAAGATGCCTGCCGCCAAGGACTTCCTTTTGGCTGAACAAAAGAAATACCTCGACCTGCAGAACAGGGACATCTCGCACTCCGAGAACTTGAAGCCAGCAGAAGATGTTGCAGACATGAGCGACGGCGAGCAAATCCTACGCAAACTCATCGAGCCGTATCAGGGCAAGATTATCCTGCTCGACATTTGGGGAACGTGGTGCGGCCCGTGCAAGGATGCCCTTTCCCGCAGCCAGGCAGAATACAAGCGGCTGAAGGACTATGACCTTGTCTATCTCTATCTCGCAAACAACAGCAGCGAGGAATCATGGAAGAATGTCATCAAGATGTACGATGTGACGGGCGACAATGTGGTTCATTACAATCTGCCTAAACCCCAACAAAGCGCCATCGAGCACTTCATTGGTGTAACAGCTTTCCCCACCTACAAACTTATAGACAGAGAGGGCAATGTCCTCGATGTCAATGCCGACCCTCGCGACCTCGAAGGGCTTGCCCGTCTGCTTGAACAAATGAAGTAATAAAACGAATAATACAATGAAGCAAACCATCATCACCGCATTGCTTGCACTCATCGCTCATTGCGCTTTTGCTGTCGCTCCTGACAGCTTGAAGAAAGACTTGGAAGATTATGACTATCTGGTCAGTTTCGTGGAAAAGAACTATGCTCCCTTCGGGGCCATCATGCAGAAAGGCTACAAGGGGGAATACAGATCCATGAAGAAGCAAATCAGAGCGCAGTTGTGCAAAGGAGAATCTGATTTAGAAAAAGCGGCCACAGATTATGTCATGTGGTTCTATAGCCAGTTCGACAGGCACATAGCAGTTGAGACAACAGCATTCGGAATGGCACAAGGCAACATTATTGATGAAGCATTTCTGAAGATGGATAGTACTATGTTTACCAGCACCCTCGAATATGAACCTAAGCCCATCTCCTGCAAAGTAGATTCCAGCACATGGCTCATCCGCGTCCCTTCGTGCGATCCTGATTACCGCGAATGGACAATAAATGCTTTGAAGCAGTTTGATGAATCAGACTGCGTGAACCTGATTATTGATGTGCGTGGGAATGAAGGAGGTTCTGATGGTGTATGGAACAGGTATTACGACATGCTGTACGACCACCCCGACAAGCCCTTTGCCTGTTGGTTTCTCAATACCCCTGAGAACATAAAGCATTGGAAAGACATTATAGAGAATGGGCATTCCAATGACGAGCGCGTGAAGAACTTTATCGAAGAATGCGAATCATCGAAGAAGAAATACCTCAAATGGTGGGAAGAGGAAGGTGATACAGGACGTAAGCCAACAACACGCATCAGACGGGCAGCCGTTATAATCGACTTTATGACAGCGAGTGCAGGGGAAAGTATTGTTGAATTTGTCAAAAATCATAGCGACCGCGCCAAAGTTTATGGTAAAGGAAATACCGATGGATCAGATTTAACTGGCAATTGCCGTTGGGGAGTATTGCCCAACAGCAAGATTGGGGTATTTTATGCTACTACCGTAGATTCCGGTTTTTACGAGAAAGACTTCTCTGAAGGTCTGGGCATCGCCCCCGACGTTATCATCCCATTACCATTACCCAGAAAACTCACAGACAACATCGACGAGTGGGTGCTGTGGGTGGCAGAGGACTTGAAGCGATAGAAAGCAATGAAGCAAACCATCATCACCGAGATGCTCGCTCTCGTCGTATGACTGTGATGATGAATTCTGGATATATGTACGCTATGGAAGCCGTGACACCCCAGAGGAATATCGTTGGCTGAAATCTGAGACATTCAAGGTCATTGATTATGTCAAAAACGAAGAATGCCAGAAAGCTTACGATTGGGCAACGTCGATAGAAACGCCAGTTTCCTTTGCAGAGGACAAGAAACAGTATTTCGACCTCTCAGGCCGTAAGATAAATGGTCCATTGCCTCATGGCATTTACATCGTTGGAGGCAAGAAAGTGTTGAAGTAAGATGCGGACATCACTACGGATTGAGGTTGTCATGCTTGTTATTGTTTGCCACTCATAATTGGCTTTTGACTTGACTTCGTCTTGTTCTGTCACGACTCGGCCATTCAAGTAAACTTGATGGCTCTCGCTGCTCCATCACTTCGCTGTTAGTCCACCACACCGCGAGGCTTTTCACCTTTGCTGCCGCTGAGAACGGCTTCTATATCGAATTCTTTCTCCTGCTCTTCTCTTTTGCTTTCAACAGAAATTAGGGCTGCTTGTTTGTTGGCGTAGCTTTGCTTGCTATTTCAACTTCTATTCCACGCCGTACCACTTTGTCTGTTCTGTGATTTCCTACTCGCGCTTTCTATTTTTCCATTGCAAAGGTCGGGCAAGCGTCATGCTGCAAGGGTCGTAGTCCCTACTTGGCTCGAAAAAGTTTCAAAGATTTTGGGGTGCAGTTGCTCCTTTATCCAAATTCTCTGCGTCCGTTGGATTGAAATTTTTGTCGGCCATCTCTTGACATTTTCATTCCTTCTCCTTGCTTCCGGCTGTATGCACTGTAAAAATTAAAAAAGCTAAGTAATTCAATCTTACATTAAACATTCAAAGTTATGGTACACGTTACATTAGAATCAAAATTGAGCTTCGGACAAAGCCGTTCACGCCG
>JAFRQD010000013.1 GCA_017428785.1 Bacteroidaceae bacterium | reverse complement strand
GAAGTTGCTCTTCTACTTCTTCCTCCACTTCGATTGCGTCAATCTGGTCAAGCTCCTCAAGAACCCGGAGGCAACCATCGACCAATGGGGAAACTTCTCCCTCGAACAGTTGCGCGACCTCATCACAAGCGCCACCGAGCTTAACTTCAACGTCCATCGCTACCCGGCCTTCATGAGCATCTTCGCTCGCGAATACCCTTTCAACAAGGACAAGGCAGGCTACTTCCCAGAGGACGAGATGGCCTATCAGTTCCTCGACTACGCCATCAAGACCTGCCCCAACCGCATGATGCGCCGCTGGTACAAGCTCAACCTCGACATCACCAACATCCTCACAGCTATGCTGGCACGCGGCCAGGGCTGGAGCGTCGGCGACTTCATCAAAGGCGAGGGCGAGGTGCAGGAGATGATACGCGAGAACAAGACGAAGGACTTCAACCTCAGCCACGAGCTCGACTACATTCCGCAGCTCATGAAGATAGTGGATGAAGAAGACCCCGTCCGCAAGGAGAAGATGATAGACGCCTTCAAGTGGCTTTGGCTCGACGAGCGCACCTTCTTCGAGCCCTTCGACATGGCAGCCGTCTTTGCCTATCTCTGCAAGCTCGAAATGCAGCAGCGCTGGGCAAAGCTCGATGTCGAGCAAGGCAAGGAAACCTTCCGGAAGATAATCGACGACCTGCGCTCAGAAGCAAGAGTGCCCGAGGAATTCGTCGCTCCAAACATCGCCCAGAAGAGCATGACGAGATGACCGTTATAACAAAACAACGATAGATTAAACAAAACACAGCAAGATATAAACATGACAAAAGGAATTGTAAGTGGCGTAGTCGCCAACATGG
Source organism: Bacteroidaceae bacterium (assembly GCA_017428785.1). Lineage (GTDB taxonomy): Bacteria > Bacteroidota > Bacteroidia > Bacteroidales > Bacteroidaceae > Physcousia. Next base: position 32,001 of record JAFRQD010000013.1, on the reverse strand, counting down.
TCACGCTCCGTGTGGACGGTCCCGTGCTCCAGGGCGAGATATGCTACATCACAACAGGCGGCGACCGACTGATGGCTGAGGTCATCAAGATTCTCGGTCAAGACGTATATGTGCAGGTCTTCGAGAGCACACGCGGCCTGAAGGTCGGTGCCGAGGCTGAGTTCACAGGACACATGCTCGAGATACAGCTCGGCCCTGGTATGCTCAGCCACAACTACGATGGTCTGCAGAACGACCTCGACAAGATGGATGGTGTCTTCCTGAAGCGCGGTCAATACACAGAGCCTCTCGATGCCGAACGCCTTTGGGACTTCGAACCTCTTGCAAAGGAAGGCGACAAAGTGCAGGCAAGTGACTGGCTCGGTAAGGTTGAAGAGAACCATCAGCCCTTGAAGATAATGGCGCCTTTCCAGATGAAAGGCACTGCTACCATCAAGAGCATCGTGGGAAAGGGCAAGTATAAGATACACGACACCATCGCCGTCCTGACCGACGAGCAGGGCAACGACATCAAGGTCGATATGGTGCAGCACTGGCCTGTGAAGTTCGCCATGACGAACTACAAGGAGAAGCCGCGCCCATTCAAACTGCTTGAGACAGGCGTCCGCACCATCGACACGTTCAACCCTATCGTGGAAGGCGGCACGGGCTTTATCCCCGGTCCCTTCGGTACGGGCAAGACTGTGCTGCAGCACGCCATATCGAAGCAGGCTGAGGCCGACATTGTGGTGATTGCCGCTTGCGGTGAACGTGCCAACGAGGTTGTGGAAATCTTCACTGAGTTCCCTGAACTGGTTGACCCCCACACAGGCCGCAAGCTGATGGAGCGCACCATTATCATTGCCAACACCTCCAACATGCCTGTTGCAGCCCGCGAGGCTTCTGTCTATACAGCCATGACGATGGCCGAGTACTACCGCTCGATGGGTCTCCGCGTCCTGCTGATGGCCGACTCGACGTCGCGTTGGGCACAGGCTCTCCGCGAGATGTCGAACCGCATGGAAGAGCTGCCCGGACCCGATGCCTTCCCGATGGACCTCGGCGCCCTCATCAGTAACTTCTACGGACGTGCCGGCTATGTTTACCTCAACAATGGTGAGGTCGGTTCCGTTACCTTCTTGGGAACAGTGTCGCCAGCAGGCGGTAACTTGAAGGAGCCCGTTACAGAAAGCACCAAGAAGGTTGCCCGCTGCTTCTACGCACTTGAGCAAGACCGTGCCGACAAGAAGCGTTATCCGGCAGTCAACCCCATAGACTCTTACTCCAAATACCTCGAATATCCAGAGTTTGCCGAGTATATCGAAGGGCATATCAATAAGGAATGGATCCCGAAGGTGCTCGCCCTGAAGACCCGCATGCAGCGTGGTAAGGAGATTGCCGAGCAGATAAACATCCTCGGTGACGACGGCGTGCCTGTCGAGTATCATGTGACCTTCTGGAAGTCCGAGGTGATTGACTACGTCATCCTGCAACAGGATGCCTTCGACGAGGTTGACGCTGTGACGCCACTCGCACGCCAGGAAGAGATACTCAACCTCGTTACGAAGATCTGCGACAAGGAAGACTACAAGTTTGACACCTTCCTTCAGGTCATCGATTACTTCAAGAAGCTCATCAACCTGTGCAAGCAGATGAACTACTCCCTCTATAAGAGTGAGCAGTACTACGACTACATCAAGCAAATCGAAGAAATGATTAATGCATAACAGACATGGCTACAGCATTTCAGAAAGTATATACAAAGATAAGCCAGATAACGAAGGCTACCTGTTCGCTCAAGGCGAAGGGCGTGGGTTACAATGAGCTGGCGACCATCAACGGCAAGTTGGCTCAGGTTGTGAAGATTATCGGTGACGATGTGACGCTGCAGGTGTTCGAAGGCACGGGCGGCATTCCCACCAATGCAGAGGTCGTGTTCCTCGGCAAGAGCCCGTCCCTCAAGGTCAGCGACCAGCTGGCAGGACGCTTCTTCAACGCTTACGGGCAGCCCATCGACGGCGGCCCAGAGGTTGAGGGCAAAGAGGTGGAGATTGGCGGTCCGTCGGTCAACCCCGTTCGCCGCAAGCAGCCCAGCGAGCTCATCGCCACGGGTATTGCCGGCATAGACCTCAACAACACGCTTGTCTCGGGTCAGAAGATTCCTTTCTTTGCCGACCCCGACCAGCCGTTCAACGAAGTGATGGCCCTCGTTGCCATGCGTGCCAAGGCCGACAAGATTATCCTGGGCGGCATGGGTATGACCAACGACGACTACTACTTCTTCCGCAACACCTTCGCCGGTGCCGGTGCGCTCGACCGCATCATCTCTTTCATCAACACCACCGAGGACCCTGCTGTGGAGCGACTCCTCATTCCCGACATGGCGCTGACGGCTGCCGAGTACTTCGCCGTGGAGAAGCACGAGACGGTGCTCGTCCTGCTGACCGACATGACCAGTTATGCCGACTCGCTCTCCATCGTGAGCAACCGTATGGACCAAATCCCGTCGAAGGACTCGATGCCTGGCTCGCTCTATTCCGACTTGGCAAAGATCTACGAGAAGGCCGTGCAGTTCCCCGAGAGCGCAGGCGGCGGCTCCATCACCATCATCGCCGTGACCACGCTGTCTGGTGGCGACATCACGCATGCCGTGCCCGACAACACCGGTTACATCACGGAGGGTCAGCTCTACCTGCGTCGCGACAGTGACGTGGGCAAGGTCATCGTCGATCCGTTCCGCTCGCTGTCTCGTCTGAAGCAGCTTGTCGCAGGTAAGAAGACCAGAAAGGACCACAGCCAAGTCATGAACGCTGCCATCCGCCTTTATGCCGACGCGGCGAATGCCAAGACAAAGCTGGAGAACGGCTTCGACCTCACCGACTACGACAACCGTTGCCTCGACTTTGCGAAGGATTACTCGAGCAAGCTCCTTGCCATCGACGTCAACCTCAACACCGAGGAGATGCTCGATGTGACATGGGGACTCCTGCGCAAATACTTCAAGCTTGAGGAGGTGAATATCAAGAAGGAGTTCACCGACATCTATTGGAAGTAAGAAGATTCCTAATAAGCAAGCGTGCCGTGTTCAACAACACGGCACGCTTTGTTTTTGGGCTTTTGCTGCTTCCTTAGAAACGACTTTTCTTCATCTTCTTAGCCACCCAGCGAACCCATTCATCGATGTTGTCTGTGAGACATTTGGGGTAGGGCAGGGGAATGATGACATCGGGCTTGTAGCCAGGACTTCGTTCCTTGCATGCCTCCTCGAAGATATCATCTACGGTCATTGGGAAACTCAATGTCATGTCGCTGTTAGGCAGACGGACGGTGTTGATATTTCCTGTCTGTTCGCATCCGTTTGTCCGTTCGCGGCCATAAACTTTGACATCACTCCTGGGATAGTCGCGCACCAGCCTGATCGGCGATTCTGCTGCGCTGGCACTGAAGTTGTCGATGATGATGGCTCCCTTGCGCACCAAGGGCGTATATTCTTCTGTCCCTTTCTCAATGGTCATCCAATTGATGAGGCTTCCCTCTGCCGTCGTGTCCGCTTCCGCAAGAACCCGACCGAAGAAGCCGTCGGGCATTGCCTTCAGAAACCTCCTTAGCATCTTGTTGTTCGCCGTGCTGTTTCTGTAGAAATAGTGCTGATCGTTTGCCGCACAGCCGTTGCACATCATCTGCGCCCAGAAGTTCGAGAAGAAGTCATTGCCTCCCGGGTTTCCGCGAAGGTCGAGAATCAGGTACTTGCAGCCAGACCTCTTGAACTCCTCCTCTTTCTTCAGCATCCAGTCCCATGTGGGTACGTCGCCCATGCAGGAGGGCAGACGCAGGAGGTATGTCTCGGCATCCATCTTGCATCCGACGGGTTCGGGAGCATACTTCGGGATGAGCTGATTGTAATGTATCAGGACTTCCGACCTCTGCCTGCGGAAGAACTGCGAAGTGCAGCTCGTATGGCGGTCGAAGTCCTTGTAGAACCAAAAGACATAGCGCCCAACGGCCTCGTCAACATCTATCTCGCTTCTCATCAGGTGCGACAGGAGCGAGTCCTTCATGGCCTTATACTCCTCTTCGAAGCCCTGGCGCATCAGGACGGGGAAGATGGCATTGTTGCTTTCGTTGGCACTTACGGCGAAGTCGAAGGTCTCGTAGGCAAGACGGACAGAGTCGGGCAGGGAGCCGTATCTCTTCTGGAACTCGTCGGCGAAGAAGCGCGAGACGTCCTTTTGCATTAGTGGTGTGTCTGTGCCGAACGTGTCCTGTATGTTCCGCGGGAGGCCTTGGCGGTCCCAGACGGTCACGTTTGTTTGACCGGTCTCGTCTAAGGTTGTCAGGGAAATCGTTTCGCTGTCAAACCAATGTACGATGAATGTCTTTTCGCCACACTCGAAGGCATTCTCGCTCAGATAAACGCATGGTATGAAGTGGCATTGCATGTTCCCCTTCGGGAACCTTGCGTTGGCATAGACCATTACTGCCTCCATGCTGCCGAAGATTTGATAGACTTCTGCATCGCTTCGCTCTATCCAGTACTGCGAAGTGGCTGTGTTTGTCTGCTGTGTTCCGCGCAGCTTCCATGCTCCCTGCATGTGGTGCTGCCTGGTTCCAAGCTTCATCTGCAACAGGTTCAAGGCTCGCAGGATGGCATCGGTTGAATCCTTTACCAGCTCGTATGTCTCGTCGATGTTTGTCTGATAGGGAAACAGATGCTCGTTGATAGTGCCGCGGTCGTTGAACCAACGCAAGGTGAAGGTGCTGTCGGAAGTGCCGAACACCTGTATGCCTCGGTTCTCCGTCTTCGATAGTTCGCCTGTGAACAGCAGGGGCTTGCCGTCGGGATTGGATATGGTGAAGGAGAAAGGGTCGCCGGGAAAGAGTATAGCATCGTGGTTCAGCATGAGCGAGAATTCCTTCTGGCAGTATTTGTACTGCTTGAAGCTTGCCTCCACATGCTTGCCGTCCTGATGAATGATTTCGGAGAGCTTGTATAGTCCCATCGGATTGGCGTTCTGTGCCTGCCCTGTCAGACAGACGAGAGCGAGCAGGAGGGTGATGATGATTTGCTTCATTTTATTGTTCCTTTTATTATATGAGACGCGCGAAAAGTCGAAATGTTCCGACTTTGGGCAAAGATTTAAGTTTTTTTATGAAGCCTGCTTCCGCATCTCGCGACGCAGGAGCAGGGTGGCGCACCGATCTATCAATTTGTATTAACTAAACTAACATATGTTCTATCTCTTGTCTTCCTTCGGCTCCATGCCTTTGAGGTAGGTCTTCTTGTTGCGGCTAACTTATTCTTTCCTCAGCCTTTTCATAGCGAGTCGGAGGGTGTCGCCGACGTACATGCTATGTGCTGAGACCTTGGCTGCTACGAAGTTCAGGCGTTTGCAGCACATCTCAATCTCGTCGTCATCGATAGGCGCATCCTTGCAAAGCTGCAGTACCAAGTTAGATGCCACCACCAACTCCTCCTTTGTCATCGACTTCGAATTGCTTTCGGCAGCATCTTCTATCTGCTGGGTGAGCAGTCCGAAGATGCGCAGCCAGTCGTCACTCTCCAGGTGTCCGATGCCATTGATAGCCTTATTCATCCACTCTTTCAGGCTCGTGCCATCGAAAGGAATGTTGGTTGAGTCAGCCATTCCTGAAACGATTCTCTGCCCTTTTTGCAGTTTCTGCCTCCATGCCTCGTACCTTTTCCATGCCTCTTCATTGTCTTTCGTGCTGAACAAAGACCTCATATTAATGTCTCCATCTCGCTTCTGCACTTTCTCGCCATAGGTGCGGACAAGTATGCCTTGGCGTATGTCCTTGTCGTCCGTGTCCCACCATTCGACGGCATAGACGGTGCGGAAGTCCTTGTTTCCAGAGTCTTGATAGGCTGCTATGGCATAGCTCGAACGTGGCCGTGCGCCGATGATGATGGCATCTTTGTTGGTCTTGATGTTCCACTTCTGCCGAGTGCTGTATTCTATCGGGTTGAAGTCTGTGTAAATAGACAACAGGCGGTTGTTGCTTTCGAGCGATGTGAAGACTTCCTGCAGCTTGTCGAGGAGCTTGAAGTTGGCGCGTCCGATGCGGAAGTTGTGGATTTCCGTTTCCTCCAGCACCTTATCGAATGCCTTTTCATCGCGTTCAATGTATTTGTTCACGGAGTGCTCGATGCCCTTCGCATTCGCAATTTGCTCGAAGGCTTGCTGAATTCGCACTTCTTGACTGATGTATTCTTCCTGCGCCTTGAGACTTGAAGTGAGGACGAGCAAGAAGAGCGTCACGAGTTTTGCTGTAGTTTTCATTTCTATTTAGTTTAAGGGTTTATATTTCGATGGCAGTTTGTTCGCTGACTTCTATCACTTCGAAGTCGCCGTTCTCGTTGGTGACAAGCAAGGCATTCTCAGCTTGTGGCAAGGCATTGAACGTTGCTTTTATGATTCTGTTATTCACTTGTTGCTCCTCGCGGCGTATGGTGGCTTCGCATTCGCTAAGCATCTGCACGGCGAGCCGAACGTTTTCTTCCGACTCGAAGATACCTTGCCCGAGCGTATCGGGAAGCTCTGCCTCGGCAAGTTGCTTCTTAGGTGCAGCTGTTTTGGCAACCTTAACGGGTATAATAGGCTTAGTAGGATTGGCGTGTTCAACAGGTTCGTCAGGGATAATAGGCTGCGGCTCCGTCACTACTTCTGCTATGACAGGCGTCTGTTGCTCAGACTTCTGCTTTTCTATATTGAGCAAGATGAGCAGGAGCACGCTGGCTGCCACAGCAATTGTCGATAGAGGATAGAGCCAGCGACGCTTGGTGGCTTGGGGTTTGATGCTTTTCATCACCCTTTGCTCCATGTCGTCGGGCATCTTCATGCCTGCTGCCTGGTCGTTCTGCCGCTGTAGGGCCTGGCGGAAAAGTTTGTTGTTATTCATGGTTGACATTTGTCGAGCTAAAGCTTCAATGTATTTGTTAAGATGATTCTGAGTCTTTGGCGTATGCGGTGAAGCTGGCTGCTGAGGCGCGACACCTCGCGAGCTGTGACTTCGCCCGCTTGGTTGGTGATGTAGGCAATCTCTTTTAGAGAACGTCCGTCGAAGTAGAAGAGCTGCAGGAGCATCTGGTCCTCGGGTGAGAGCTGCTGTATGGCTTCGTCCAGTTGCTGTGCTGTCGTGTCTTCAGGCAGCTCGTCGGGAACGTCATCACTTATGTTAAGCGGCAGCATGACTTGCCGTTTTCGCTTCCGCAGATGGTAGAGCGCTTCGTGATAGGCAATGCGTTGGAGCCACGTTGCGACAGATGCCTTCTGCGGGTCGTAGTCGTTCAGGTGCTGATAGGCCGCAACGAAAGTGTTCTGCACCACGTCCTCGGTGTCCTCCTGCACCCCCACGATGCGTCCGACGAACACCATGAGCGATGGGCCGTAACGCTTTACGAGCTGGCTGAACTCACTTGTCTCGCTGCCTTGTATGCGCTCTATGATGCTGTTGTCGTTGTCTGTCATTTTACCTTATATAGACACAAAGAGGCAAAATGTCACGCCGAGCGGCAAAAATAAAAGTGAAAAGGTGAAAAAGTGAAAAGGTGAAAGACTATCGGAGCACCTTTTTGTTTTCCTCTATAATAATGCCTCGGGTACGAGAAGTGGCAGGAAGTCCGGCTGGAGTAAACTGCCTCCCTCTGTCTTCTCCGAGGGGGAGAACGATGGCATCGTCGTTGTCTTTGAACAGCGTTAGCGTGCCGGATGGGATGTCGGCACGGGCTTGATAAACAGCTTCGTCGAGTTGCAGGCTCCAAGAGCGTGTGCTGGAAGTGGTGTAGACGAGTGTCGAAGGGATAAACGGGACGAGCGATTCGCCATTGGAAGACGGGGCATAACAGGTGTTGTCCTTCGTTGTGGCAGTTTCCGGCTCGATGACAATCATCGTCCAGAACTGCAGGGAGGGCAGGGTGAGGGTAATCGTGCCGGTCGATGAGGTGTAGCGATAGCCCGTGAGCTCCTGCATGGCGCCGCCGCAATAGTCGGGCGAAGCGGCCCAGATGCGACGCACTTTGCCCATTCCCGTCAGGCCGGTCAGCTTGATGGAAAGTGCCTCGAAGCGCTTCGGCCAAGGTCGTGTGGCCTTGTTATCGTGCCAGCAAAGCATGTAGTCGTCGCTAACGTCGGTCGATGTCTCGTCGTGCGTGAAGTTGAGCAGGTGGATGACTTGCCTGCCGTCCACTTCCCTGGCGAGCATCGTCACTTGGTTGGCGACCGGTTCCCAAGTGTTGATAGTGATGTCGGAGCATGTTGCCTTGACATTTGTCCGCTCCTTCCAGCTGTCTCGCAGCAGGTTCTCGTAGGCGGTGAGGAAGTCGTAGTAGCGCGTCATCCAGTCCTCCAGTTGATTATGCCACTTCATGCCCGAGTAGGGGAAGTACTCTCTGCAGAGCATGTGGTCGCCCCCAAGTTCCAGATGCGACCCGCCAAGAGCGAACATCACGGCATCTGCCATAACCACTCCGGCTGTGTTAAAGTCCTTGTTGTCAGCGAGGTAGTTCATGTAGGCGGCAAGGACGGAGCGAAGGGCGGGGTTGAGGCTGAGGTTCTGGTCGATGACATGCTTGATGTTCGAGAAGCGCCCGTCGCCACTTGCAAGACTGTTGCCGGCCTGATTCCCCCAGACTTCCGAGTAGAGGAAGTCAACCTTTCCTGTCCCTGCAATCTGCGACGCGCCCCATTGCGAGACGGCGTTCATGATGAGGCGCTTGTCGGGGTGACGGTTTTTCATGTGGCTGATGAAGGTGGAGAAGCCGTCGCGCAGGTTGACAGCGTTGCCGTTGTAGTCATAGACGGTGCCTCGCGAACCGAGTTGGTCTATCTGAAAACCGTCGAAGTCGAGCATCGAATAGACCTCGTCGTTACGCTCTGCCAGGTAGTTCAGCCAGCCTTCGTTGCCGGGATTGAGCAGGTAGATGTCGCTCTTCCAGCTGTCCGGCAGGTCATGTCGGTCTGTTGTCTGTTGTCTGTTGTCTTTATAGATAAACCATTCGGGCTGCACGCCGCGCTCCTGCCAGCCGTCGAGGGCGCCGAAGCAAAGGTTGTAGAAGATGCTTTTCATGCCTCGGTCGTGCTGGGCACGGATGTAGTTCTTGATGGCGGAGGTGTAGATGGTGCGGTTCGCGATGTCCTTGTAGGTCGTCCAGAGCCCGCCGTCGCGGGTGCCGCCGAGTGGCCAGTCGTGGCAGTAGTGCCAGTCCTGGAACTGCACCCCGTTGATGTGGCAGCGGTTGAGCCACTTCATCTCGCTCCTCGTCTTGCTGAGCGATTTGTCGCTTCCGAAGGTGGCCACGAAACCGTAGCGTGGGAAACGCGTCCAGTCGCTGCTGACGTCTATGCCGATTGTCGCGAGGATTTCGTCGCCAGCCTCAGCCGGACGATAGACCTCGACCATATATCCGCGGAAGTCCTCCGTGGGAGCTGTCCAGGTCCAGCTGCGCGAAGCGAGCAGCGTGTCGGCGATGATGTCGCCGAGGAAGCGGTAGCGCACCCTCGCTCCCGATGGCGGAACAGCCGAGAAGGTCAGCGAAACCGTCTCGCCAGGGCTGTAGCTGCACCTGTCGGTCTCAATCTGATAGCGCAGTTTGGGCAGTTTCACCGATGCTCCGGAGGCGAGAAACGGTGTGATGGGGCGAGCCTCGACAGCCTTCTTATACGGCTTCGAGTGCAGAGCCAGCGTGCCGGAACCGAGCGTCAGCAAGCCGCTGTAGGTGCCTGCATCGGGAGCGTCTTCTTGAAGAGCATAGAGATTCTGGTCGGAAAGCGTGCGGCTGACGGCAGTTCCGATAGGGTAGAGGCAGGTGGGGAACTGCCGGACAGGAGGCAGCAGGCCGTTGCTGTCGGCAATCTGTATCGTCTTGCCTTTCGTGTCGACCAGCACTTTGCACAAACCGATGTTGTCAACCCGATACTTATAGTCGCCGCTGGTGTGGAGGGAGATCGTCTGTGTGCCGAGGGAAAGCAGGGTGTTTGCGGCGGAAGGGCCCCAGTGGTTGCCCCAATCCGTAGCCTCCGTCATGAACTTCAGCTCGCCTCCGTGGAAAAGATGGCCTTCCCAAGTGTAGATGCCCTCTGCCTGCTCCGTCATCGCCTGGCGGCTCCAACCGGTATTGATGGCAGAGCCAACGATATAGAGCGCTGCCTGCATCGGCATTGCCATAACGAGAAAAACGAGAGCAACGAAGGCCTTATTAAGTCTGTCCATACTACACATTATATATTATATAGGGCATCTTTGCCTGCAAAGGTAGCATAAAATACTCATTTGTGCAAGGGGTGTGACAAATTTCTTCAGGCGGCGTTCATTGATTTATCATGATGCAGCAATTGATTTATCATGATGCAGCAATTGATTGTTCATGACAAATCAATGAACTAAGCGTGCTGCGTTGCGTGTTCATGCGTGCCGCGACGGGCGTTTCGGCATGCAGAATCGTGTGAGACATGCAGCGGAGAGGATAATTTTTCTGCCCTGTTTCTTGTTTTTTAGGCTAAAACATCATATCTTTGCAAAGAAAATAAGTGAAACTATGGCAAACTACATCAGACAAAGCCTTGAACAAGGCGAACAAATCATCTACAACGGACGGCTTCATTGGTCGTACATCTTCAGGTATCTCTTCTATTCGTTCCTCTTTACGGTTGCTGGCATCGTAGCCCTCTTACTTGCTTACTACAAGTTCCCTGAGCACAAGCAAGCGCTCTTCTACACAGGCATAGCCCTGCTTGTGCTGGCCTTCTTCATCTGGATTGTCGGGCGAATCATCCGCACTCGGACCGAGTTCTCCGTCACGAATACGCGTTTCGTGCAGAAGGACGGCATCTTCAACATCAAGATGACGGAGATTCCTTTCTCTAAGATAGAGACCGTGAACTTCTATCAGTCCCTGTGGCAGCGCTTCCTCGGCACAGGCTGTGTGGAACTGGTGGGCAGCGGCGGCACCTCGCATCAAGTGCATTGCGTGAAGCATCCGATGAAGGTGCGCAACCTCATCTGTGCCTCAATCAAGAGCAAGCCCCAAAGCACTCCGACAACTCCGGATGCTCCGACCACTCCGATAACTCCGAATAATACCGAAAACAATGAATGAGAGAACTGAACAGCGCGTGGCCTTCGTAGATTGGATACGCGTCATAGCATGCTTTATGGTAATGCTGGTGCACGCCAGCGAGAACTTCTATGGGGCCGACGACAGTGGGTTGGCAGGCAACATGTCCAAGCTCGCCTGCGAAGCCAACCGCTTCTGGGTGGCCTTTTATGACGGAGGAGTGGGCCGTACGGCTGTCCCTCTCTTCATGACCATCAGCGCTTTCCTGCTCGTGCCACTCAAGCCGGGCATGAGCATGACGGACTTCTACCGCCGTCGCGCCCTGAGAATATTGCCTCCGCTGCTCGTCTTTATGCTGCTCTACTGCTTCCTGCCTCTTGCTTGGGGCGGTATGACGTGGGAGACGTCGTGGGCTGACTTCTGCCGCTTGCCGTGGAATTTCCCCTCGATGGCCGGCCATCTCTGGTTCATGTACCCGCTCATCAGTCTCTACATCATTATTCCCGTTGTGTCGCCTTGGCTGGAGAAAGCTTCGGCAAAGGAAGAGAGGATATTCATCTACCTCTTTGCCTTCTCTACTATGATGCCGTGGCTGCACCGCTTTGTGAGCGACGAGTTGTGGGGCGAATGCTTCTGGAACGGCTTCCACATGCTGTGGTATTGCTCGGGCTACCTCGGCTATCTTGTCCTGGCACACTATATCCGCGTCCATCTGAAGTGGGAAGACGGCCGTCGCATCTGGCTCGGTTGGGCTTTCTTCCTCGTCGGAGCAGCTTTCACGGCATGGAGCTTCTGGCTGAAGGGCGTGCCAGGCGTTGCCATTGAGACACCTGCGCTTGAATGGAGCTGGGAGTTCTGCACACCGAATGTCCTGCTGGCCACCTTCGGGCTCTTCCTCGTGTTCTCCACCATCAAGAAGCCTGCTCCCCGACTCGTCACGTCGATTTCCAAGATGAGCTTCGGCATGTATCTGATGCACATGTTCTTCCTGGCTCCCATCGCCGTGTACTTTGTGAACGGCAATCAAGCCGAGCCGCTCATCCCCGTGTGGGCCGCCATCCCTGCAATCGCCGTGCTGAGCTATATTTGCTGTGCCATAACGACGAAGATCATATCCTTCCTCCCCGGTAGCAAGTGGCTTGTAGGCGTATAACCCCAAGCCGCTGATTCTCGTATCGGCAGTTATAATAAAAAACACTCCCTGCTAAGTCGGCAAACTTGACGGGGAGTGTTTGTGTTTATAGCGTGTGATGTTTCGGCTCGACGCACGAGGCGTTTGGCCTCTACGCAGGCTTCGTATATGAGCCTGACTGTTTTACCAGATGTCTTCGGGCTTTTCCGGATTGTCGTATATCTCCTTAGCGCAATACTCGATAAAGTCCATGTAGAACTCCTTACGCTCCTCTTCGAGCACGGATTTCAGCTTGATGTAATATGTTTCGTTGGGGTCGAGCGTCTGGCGAACAAAGATGTGGCGGATGTTCTCTCGGTCATTATAGTCACGCTCTGTGCCGTCGTTGGAGTTGATGGACTTCGGCCCTTTCATGTAGCCGTTGTTGCGCATCTTCTTATCCACCTCGGCATCGTAGTCGTCATCCTCTGTGTCTCTTTCCCAACCTACGATTCTTGCTGTGACATCGTTCCTGCAATCCATTGTCAGGTCAAGAGGAATGCCTGCTACGGGCAGCTTCTCGGGGTCGGAGCCGAAGTAAACCTGCGCTACGCCACGTTTGCCGTTGGCAAGCACCTTGTAGCGCACCTCGTATGTGCCGCGGCGAGGAACGGGAGGCAGCTTGAACATAACCTCGAACCGCCCTACGGCCTTCATCTCGTCACGGTGGAGATTGCACCAGTCGTCGTTCCATGCGTTGTAATAGACGAAGTTCATGAGCGCGTTCTGCTGCATGTTCTCGAAGTAGTTGTAGTGGCGCACGGTGTTGGGGATGAAGACATGCTTATAGCGCTCCTCAGAGGCTTTCTTGAGTCGGATGTCGTTGTTCATTGCTTCGGGGAAGAGGCTCATGCCGTCGAAGCGGATGCGTTCGCGCTGCAGGTTGTCGCGCACCTCATCGTTGTATGAGATGGGTGCGTCGATGGGATAGATGTTGCAGTTTATCATATCGCTGAGGATGGCCAGAGGCGAGTCCGTATCGACAAGGCTTCCCACCTTCTTCTCATCACATCCGATCTCTTCGCCCGTGCCGCGCCGTCCGTTGTCGGTGATGGGGAAGCGGTTTATATAGACGCCGTTGCTGGCTTTGCTCTCGATGAGCTTGAAGAGGCGTCGCTTGCCCAAGGTCGTGTAGTATTCATAGACGGGGATGGCATATACATTGGGTCTGTTCTGGTTGTAGCCGTACTCGTTGACATGGAACACAAGCTTGCCTTTAGGAATGCGCATGGGCAGGATGTGGTATGTAATCCACTGGTTGAGCAGGTTGTCCTCGCTTTCGTAGTTGTTGTCGGTAGTGAACTTGTCGTCGTCGCTGTACTGATGGTTGTCGAGAATCCACTGAGTGAGCTTCCTGAGCAAGTCGGGGTCTGCAGGGTCGATGCCTTGCTCGCGCCAGAAGTCGTCGGGTTCGGCAAAGATGGTGAAGCCATAGAGGCGGTGCTTGGGTGCATAGCCTATATCGCCTTCCGCAAAGCCATAGCTGACCTGCATGCCAATCAGGTCGGGTATCTGACCTGTCTGGTAAAGCTCTTCATACTTCTCGTCGCGCACCTTGCTCAGGGTGTCGAACAAACCGCAGGCTTGGATGACGCGGAAGCAAGCGTAGAAGCCGTCGCGCTTCTCATCGAGGCACTGCTGGATGTAGCTGGCAGCGGTGATGTCCTTTGGTGCGATGACCTTTTCCATCTGATGAATGATGCCGTTGATGGCAAGGATGTCACGTTCTTTGACATTGACAGGGCAGTCATCGTTGATGTAGATGCTGTCGGGCTTGTTGGCAGGTTTCCTTACCGAGAGCTTCTTGTCGTTGAGGGTGCCGAGAATGAATTCGTCCTTGTCTTCGGGGAAATTGGATGTGTAGAAGAAGGCATCGAGCTCGTCTCCACCATCGATGATACTGTTAAAGACGATGACCTTGCGGATAGAGTCCGCCTTGTGTTCGCTGGGGAAAGCATCCCACGAAGGTTCCGGGATGAGTTCTTCTTCTACCAAGTCTTCGAGGTACTTCTGGATGGCCTCGTTGTTAGGAGCGAAGACGGTGTAAACGCCTCGTGCGCTCAACAGCTGACTGACCTTCGAGTCACTGCGCTTACTGATATTCACTTTTCGCAGAACATCAACATAACTGCTATAGGCAGGATGTTTCTCCAGGTAGCTCATTATGGTCTCCTCCTTGAAGACATAACGAGCAGAAGTGTCTATGCTTTCCGTGCAGTTCCACACACAGCCGGCCGCAAGGCACAATAAGAGAGTATTAAAGAGTCGTCTCATGTTGCTTTAGGTTCATATTTCGGTACAAAGTTAGAAGAAAATCTAATACAAAGCAACTTTTTTGCCTTATTTCTTTTGTAATTTGTCTGTATAATCGTAACTTTGCTGCAAAATAAGTATAAGAATTATTAAATATTAAAGAAATGAAGAAGTTTTTTTCCATTGGTCTTGTAGCAATTGTTGCAGGACTTTGCATGACAGCTTGCTGCAACAAGACTGCTTGCAACAAGGAGTGTGGCGACAGCCTTACCCTTTCTGGTCTCAATCCCGCTGACTTTGCCAGCGACTCCACCGGTCTCTATGTCATCAAGAACGAAGCAGGCATGGAGGTGTGCCTCACCAACTTTGGTGGCCGCATCGTCAGCATCATGGTGCCCGACAAGAACGGCAACATGACAGACGTCTGCCTCGGTCACGACAACATCGCCGACTATGAGAAGTACGGAGCAGAGGGTTGCAACTTCGGTGCCCTCATCGGTCGCTACGGCAACCGTATCGCAAAGGGACAGTTCACGCTCGATGGCGAGAGCTATCAGCTTCCCATCAACAACGGCCCCAACAGCCTGCACGGTGGCGGCCCGATTGCTTTCCACAACCGCATCTGGAAAGCAGAACCTCTCGACAGCAAGAGCATTGCTTTCAGCACAAGTAGTGCTGACGGCGAAGACGGCTATCCCGGCAACATCGACGTAACAGTCACCTATGTTGTTACAGAAGAAAACGCTCTCCTGATTTCCTACTTCGCTACGACCGACAAGCCGACTGTCCTGAACCTGACCAACCACTGCTATTTCAACCTCAGTGGCGACGGCTCGAAGGACTGCCTCGACGAGGTGCTTTGGCTCGATGCCGACAAGTTCACCGCTGTTGATGCCGATGTGGCAGTCACAGGCGAAGTGCTCGACGTAGAGGGCACACCGTTCGACTTCCGCACCCCCACCGCTATTGGCGACCGCATCGACGACGAGAGCAACCAGCAGATTGTGAATGGTCACGGCTACGACCACAACTGGATACTCAACACTCCGGTTCAGATGAGCAAGTGCTTCGGCAGCCTTTATGACCCCAACACCGGCATCTTCATGGAGATGTTCACCGACCAGCCCGGAGTTCAGTTCTATGCAGGCAACTTCCTCGACGGCAGCTTCGTCGGCAAGAAAGGTGTGAAGTATCCTCGTCGCAGCGCATTCTGCTTCGAGACACAGCACTATCCCGACAGCCCCAATCATCCCGAGTGGCCAAGCACAACGCTCCGTCCCGGCGAAGAGTACATCACCAACACCATGTATAAATTCAGCACGAAGTAAGATTGCTGGTATAGAAACAAAGCAGCGAGCCTGGTCTTATTGCCGGACTCGCTGCTTTTGTTATTAGCTGTCGTGTTGAATAAGTTTTATCTTCCGCCCTTTCTTCTGTTGCATTCGATGCACAACATTTGGCAGTTCTCGACGACTGTGCGGCCGCCTTCACGCCATGGTGTGATGTGGTCGCCTTCCATCAACTCATAGTCGAACTCGCGGCCACAAAGCGGACAGATATGGTTCTGCTTTTCCCAGACAGCCAGCTTGATGTCTTCGGGGAAGGCACGAAGGTCGAGATAGCGCTCGTCGCCTGTTAGGACGTAAGGGATGATGCCCGTCTGCTTCTGTATGTCGCCGTCGCGCATCAGGGCAGAGATGCGACGGGCAAGGTCGGCAGTATCGAGCGTTGCTGAGCCGAACCTGTCGTAAAGTTCTGCCCAGTTGAGTCCCTTCATTATCTTCTTGAACTTCCTCATGTCGAAGTTCGTCTGTGCCCAGTTCAGTACATTTTGGAAGTAAGTCCACAGGTTGTTGGCGTTAGGGTCGTGCTGGTGGGCTGCCATGTAGCTTTTGATGGACTGGGGATGTCCTTGCCTTGTCTCGTGTTCGCTCATCCATTCGAGGGCTTTCTTGAGGAAGTCCTGACGAATGGGCGTACCGTTTACGAGGTCTTTGCCTAAGCGTGCGCCGCCGCTGTTTGTTTTCGAGAAATGCTTCTTGGCATCCGAGACGAAAGGTCCCGCAAAGATAGCGTTGTTTATTTCTTGGTCGTTCAAGACTTTGCCGGCGATGTTGATGGTCTGGAACCACTCAAGCTTCTCGCTTGCCTCGCCTTGACAGACATAGATGTCGAGTTTGTAGTCGAGTATCTTTCGCTTGATGTCTTCGGGTTGGTTGTGGAAGTTCTTGAAGTCGTAGGAGAAGTGTCCTGCCACATATTCGCAGATGGAGATGGTGCGCTGCTGCCCGTCCATCACTTCGTAGGGGCATTCGGCATCGTCGCTACGCTTCACCCAATACATCACATTCAATGGATAATTATGGAGGATGGTCGTGATGACAGCCTTCTCTTCCTTTTCGTTGTAGATGAACTCGCGTTGATAAGGCGGACGTATGTCGAGCAAGCCACCATAGCCACGCACGCCCAGCTCGTCGTTGTTGATGTAACCTTCGTAAATCTCACGAACGGTTACTTCTTTCTTTTCAATTGTCATCATATCGTTTGAGGGTGTTTGTTGATGAAAAGTTAAAGTTTCTGCATTTAGCCTGAAAGGCTTTACTTTGAGAAACCGGGGGCAACGCCCTCGGACAAGAAAGCAGTCCTCTGTCTCTCTGCCTGGAAGGCAGTACAAAGTCTGTCTCATTGTATTGCCTTCCAGGCAAAGTAGGGTTGAGGCCTTTGCCTATCCCGAGGGCGCTGCCCTCGGTTACTCAATGTGATGGCTTCCAGCCATATTTTTAGGCATCATATCGTTTGAAGGTGTTTGTTGCGGATGAGGATGCGAGCATATTTCCTTATACCTTTAATATATGGCCTGTCATATTTAGTAAAGCCTTGAATCCTCAATTCTTTTACTTCTTCTGTTGCTTCGTTTTCTGTTGCTCCAATTATCTCGAACTGGTCAGGGTTGTACTTGTCAAGGAATGTTATAGGCACTCCCATAACACCAGAATAATCACATGGAATATCTTGAACTCTGCTTACTTCAATGGCATTATAATTGTCGTATGTCGGGTATTCTTCAGAAGAATAACGACATACTAAATCCAAGTCTTCATTTCGTTTAGGTATTTCTAGATTTGTAAACCAATTAACGCCAGAAACGCGAATCATATCTTTTTTGTGGTCACCAGCAGTTGCAATATCATCATAAGGAGAAGAAAAATGCGCGGCTGCCCCTTTGAAACCATATCCAAGCCATACTTGATTTGACTGAAGCAAAGGAAAAACCTCTCTATACGTGATAGCATTTTGATGTCCTATTATCAAGAACTTCTTCCCATACTGCATCAGTTGCCCGATGTATTCCCTAAAGAGCGAGAACGGCGGGTTGGTTACGACGATGTCCGCTTGCTTGAGCAGTTCGATACATTCTGCGCTGCGGAAGTCGCCATGCTGCTTGAGCAGGGAGATGGCGTTCTTGTCGTTCTTCAGCAGATATTGCACGTCTGCCAAATCGACTGCACCATCGCCGTTCAAGTCCTTCACTTCCGTTATCTCGACCTTATAGGCAATCTTCTTGGGGTCGTCGGTGAAGTCGCCAAAGTCGAGCAGGAGTTCGTTGCCTTGCACGGGCGAGCCGTCGAAGCAGGTGCAGATAAGTTTCTTCAAGCCCAGCTGGTTGAAGTTCAGGGCAAAATACTTGAAGAAGTTGCTCTCGTAAGGGTCGTCGCAGTTGCAGAGCACGACCTTATCGGCGAAGTGCGGCCAGTAGTGCTGCAACTCGCGCTCGATGTCTGCCATCTGCGTGTAGAACTCATCCTTCTTCGCAGTCTTGGCAGCATTAAGGTTCTTGTTAGCCATACGCTATGCATTGCGCGTATTGCTTATCTTCGGAGGCAGGCAGTAGGGCACAAAGAAAGCATGGACGATCATCACCCATGCTTCAAAGGCCCTGAGAATGCCTGCTAACCCAGATAAATCACATCCATGCATAACGCACAGACATTTGCGATTTATTCATGGGGTTAGCTTTTTGAATTTCTCAGGTTCTTGAAGCAATTCCGAATAACAGCAAACGCTTGTTAATGTTTCCAATAAGATATGAAAGGCACCTCCGCTGAGGTGATATCATGGCCTTTCGTTTGCAAAGATAGCGATTTATCTTTTTCGTGCAAAGAAAACAGCAGATTATTTGAAGGTTTAGCCCTATGTTTGTTCCTGTTCGTTTGTTCTTCCTCCCTTATATATAGAGGAAGAACGAGCAAACGAGAGCACATAGCGCATCGCTCCATTCCATCTTGAATAACTTAACACGCCTGGTTATCCAATTAGCCATGCTTAGTTTGCTTTGAGGCTATGTGAGGATTCGACGATAAGCCCTCATGCTTTCGGACCGATGAAACGAGCCTTTTTGAGGGATGTGCAGTGGTGACTTCAAAGTCCTCGTGTGGATTCCACCAAATCCTCGTGTGGATTTCGCCAAATCCTCGTGTGAACTTTGCAAAATCCTCGTGTGGATTTTTTGGGATGCCTGGGTGCTGCTGCTTGCAAAAAAGAAAATCCCCGCAAGTTGCTTCACTTGCAGGGACTTCCGTGGGTGCCTAGTCGGACTCGAACCGACGACATTCAGAACCACAATCTGACGCTCTAACCAACTGAACTATAGGCACCGTGTTTGTCACTTGAAGATTGAGAATTGAAGGTTGATTCTCCTCTCTTTCCTCAATTGCGGTGCAAAGGTACGGCAAAAAAATGAAGAATGAATAATGAAGAATGAAGAATTTTATCGCGAAGCCTACAATTTAACATTTGTTCACAGAGAAGACGCTTGCCGACGCCGAGGTTTTCTTCTTTCCCCCATTTCATCATCTTCATCTCTTCCCTTTTTTAATTATTCACCTTTTTATCTTTTCACCTTTCCCCCTTTTCGTATCGTATGATGCGCCACGCTTTGATGTTGGCGTCTTCGCGAGGGTTGAGGAGGCGGAACTCGATGCGGTGCTTGCCGTCTCGGAGGTCATAGTTCCAGTAGAGGCAATCGGCGGTGCGGTTGTGGAAGTCGGAGGTGAGTTTCATCACCTTGTCTTTCTTGCCGTCTACAGTTACCTCGAGTTGTGCTTCATAGCTTTTGTCGGGGCACTCGATGTTGCCGTAGATGGTGATGCCTTTACCGATGAAATCGATGTTTTTTGCGCTTGATGCCTCTGTCCCGAGGTGTTCGATGCCTTCAGCAAGCAGTTTGGGAGTCATGCCGGTGAAGCCTTGTTCCAGCCGGACGGCTTTAGGCTTCTGCACTTTGATGCTGACTTCCTGTCCGGATACTCTGCCGCCGTTGCGCTCGATGTTCTTGAGGGCGAGGTCGAGGCATTGCTGATAGACATCGCTCAGCGACATTGTTGTGTAGGCGAACTGGCGGTCCTCCACTTCGCGAAGATTCGGCATCCATCGCTCAGGGATGTTACTGTAGCCGATCATCGTCGCCAGGATGCCTGCCGCAGAAGAGGGATTGCAGTCGGAGTCCTGCCCGCAGCGGGTTGCTATCTCCATTGTCTTGCCGAAGTCGCCTTGCCCGAAGAGCAGGCCCATCACGACATAGGCGGAGTTCATGGTGGCATCGATGTTGCCTGGTGCGAGGATGAGTTCGGGGCAACCGATGTCCTCGCTGTACTTCTCGTTGTAGAGCGTCCATGTCCTCTTCCAGTCCGTAGGCTCCTGCTTGTACCAACGGATGACGTCGGCGATGCAGCGGTGGAACTTGCTTTTCTTCGGAATCGTCTGGAGTGCCTCTTCGACAATGGTGAGGAGGTCTGTCTCGACGAAGGCCAAGGTGTACATCGCTCCCATGAAGACGCCGCCATACCAGCCGTCGCCGTAGTTCATGAGGTGTCCCACTTTGTCCGAGATCCGGGAGGCCGCGTTGGGCATTCCCGGCGACATCAAGCCGGCGAAGTCGCTCTCAATCTGATAGTCGATGCAGTCGGCATGCGGATTGTTCTTCCAATGGCCTGACTGCGGCGGCATAATGCCTTGCAGGATGT
The DNA here is from genome assembly GCA_017428785.1 of Bacteroidaceae bacterium. Taxonomy (GTDB): domain Bacteria; phylum Bacteroidota; class Bacteroidia; order Bacteroidales; family Bacteroidaceae; genus Physcousia. The sequence goes on along the minus strand of JAFRQD010000013.1, from coordinate 11,504 downwards.
TGTAGCGTGCCTGCTGATTGGCGTGCCAAAGAGGGTAGGGGGCATAGGCGAAGGCTTTTGCCATCGACTCTGCCGATGCGTCGAACCCTTCCTCGCAGAACACTTTGACGAAGGTCAGGTCCATATAGACGTCGTCGAAGAGGCCGGGGAAGCGGTCGTAGTGGAGCTTCAGATGATGCTCCGGATAAGCTATCTCTGTGTCGTCAGGAATCATGACGCCTCGATAGCAGAACTCGGTGGGCCCGCCATAGGCACAGCCAATCGTCTGTCCTGCCCAACCGCCTTTTATCTTGTCGAGCAGCACATCGCGGCTCATGGTCAGCAAGGGGTGGGAGGCAAGGGGCTGAGAGCAGAGAAGGAGCAGCGCCACAAACACCACTCCCGCTCTTCTAAGGAAGAGAGGATACTTGTTCATATTTCATGTGAAGCCCTGTTCGTTTCCTCCCTTTTTGGGGGAGGCAGAGGGGGCTTTTACTTCATCTTCGATACAACCCAGAGAATGATGAAAGCACCTACGACGGCGCAGACGAGTTCTCCGAGCCAGCCGGCTGTGGTGATGCCAAGCAATCCGAAGAGCCAGCCGCCGAACATGCCGCCCACGATGCCCAGGAAGAGGTCGAGAAGCAGACCCTTGCCTGTGCCGCTCTGCAGCTTACTTGCGATGAAACCGGCCAGTATGCCGGTGATGATGCCAATGATGAGTCCTTGCATAGTTTTGTGAAGTGTTTGAGGGTTTGTGTAATGAGAGGGAGTTAGAGGAAGATATGCCGCCTTCGGCGGCGAAGATAGAGGACAATAGTTCAAGGCCCTGATTCTATCTTCTTCTATCTTCTTCTATCTTCTTCTATCTCCTTCTGTCTCCTTCTGTCTCCTTTTTTTATTACAGATTGTCCTTCTCGATGTCCTTGAAGTACTTGTATGTGCCGTGCTTCAGCTCGTCGGTGGCTGCTTCGTCGCATACGATGATGGCATGCGGATGCATCTGCAGGGCGCTGATGGTCCATTCCTGGCTGACGCCGCACTCGATGGCGTGCTGCAGGGCGCGTGCCTTGTTGTGGCCGTTCACCACGATGAGCACTTCCTTGGCATCCATCACAGTGCCTACGCCGACTGTCAGAGCGGTCTTGGGCACCTTGTTGACATCATTGTCGAAGAAGCGGCTGTTGGCGATGATGGTGTCGGTGGTGAGGCTCTTCACGCGTGTGCGGCTCTGCAGAGAGCTGAAGGGCTCGTTGAATGCGATGTGTCCGTCGGGGCCGATGCCTCCCATGAAGAGGTCGATGCCGCCAGCAGCCTGGATGGCAGCCTCATACTGAGCGCATTCCGCAGCCAGGTCCTTGGCGTTGCCGTTGAGGATGTGCACGTTCTCCTTCTTGATGTCGATGTGCGAGAAGAAGTTGGTCCACATGAAGCTGTGGTAGCTTTCCGGATGCTCCTCGGGCAGAGCGACGTATTCGTCCATATTAAAGGTGATGACATTCTGGAAAGAGACCTTGCCGGCTTTGTACATCTCGATGAGGTGCTTGTAAAGGCCAAGTGGTGATGAACCGGTGGGACAACCCAGTTTGAAGGGTTTCTCGGGGGTCGGCTTGGCAGCGTTGATCTTTGCTGCAACATACTCAGCAGCCCAGCGGCTCAGGTTCTCATAGTCAGGTTCGATAATTACTCTCATAACTTTAACTGTTTAAAAGATTAATTGTAATACTACTGTTATCCTTGTAAAACGCTGCAAAATTACATCTTTTTCGTGAAATATCATAGAGTATGTCTAAAAAAAATGCAGAATCTGTTGCATTTTGTCATCCGTCGCCGCAGCCTGTGCCACTCAGGTCCCCCTCCCTCGCCGGTCGGTGCAGCAGGCGGTGTTCGTTGCTGCATCATGAATAATCAATTGCTGCATCATGAATAATCAATTGCTGCATCATGAATAATCAATGAACTCCGCGTGCGGCGTCTGGCAACAGCGAGTGCCGTTTTGGGTTCCGCAGGCTTTAATATTGCGTGTTTTCGACGAATAAACGACCTGTTTCCTTGCTCCTTTCCATAAAAAACCGTAACTTTACACACGCTAATGCGTCAAATCAAATAATATTATAATGTTATGAACAAGAAATCACTACTAATCGTAATGTTGATGCTGATGTGCTTCGGCATCTCCAAGGCTGAAACCATCCAGGTGGGCAGCGGCACGAGTGCCCAAATAGGAATGCCCATTTACAATAACTGGAAATATGGTCTGACACAGCAAATCTACACGTCATCTGAAATAGGCAGGAAGGGCACTATTACCAGCATAGGTTTCAAGATAATGGAGGACTTAGCGTTTGCCCGAACCATCGACATCTATCTTGTGAAAACCTCTAAGAGTCAGTTCAGCAATGCAACCGACTACCTTAGCGCACAGGAGAGCGACAAGGTCTTCAGCGGCAGCGTCAGCTTTAATGCAGGAAAATGGACGACCATCACTTTCGACAAGCCTTTCGTGTATGACGGTTCGACAAACCTCTGCCTCATTGTGAATGACAAGACCGGCTCATTCTCTGATGTTGCAAGTTGGCTTGTTTATTCCGCAACGGGGCAAGCCATTTTCCGCCTCAATGATGCTTATGGTGCATACAATCCTGCCTCGCCGCAGAGCGTGCAAAGTCAATCGACCCCACAGCCGGTGTCCTACAAGTCACAGCTTCAGCTGACCTTTAGCGGAGGCTCAGGCCCGGAATCGGGTGCCGGAACCATCCAGGTGGGCAGCGGCGACGCAGTATCAGAAAGGGGCTACCCTACAGCAACCAATTGGAATTACGCCTTGACTCAGCAGATTTATACGATTGCAGAAATCGGCCATACCGGCTACATCGGCAGTCTCGCCTTCAAAATGGCCGAGGGTTACGATGTGACGCGAAATCTGGAACTCTATCTGGTGAAGACGAGCAAGACTTCCTTCAGCAGTTCTTCCGATGGCATTGTCGCATCGGCAGGCGATAAAGTCTTCAGCGGTGCTGTGAAGTTTACTGCCGGACAATGGGCGACCCTTACTTTCGACAAGCCTTTCGAATACGACGGCAGCCAAAACCTTTGTGTCATCGTCAACGATAAGACCGGTGAGTATGCCTCAACCCCTAAATGGTCTGTATTTGATGGGCAAAAGCAGTCTTTCAGACTTTACAACTCTAGGAACGGCAGCTATGATCCGACATCTTCTGTGAACTGGATAGCGTACTCTCAATTTGATAATATCGATAACACCAAGAATCAGCTTCTGCTCACCTTCACAGACGGCGGAAGCCCAGAGCCGGAGACGACAATTCAGGTAGGCAGCGGCGACAATTCCAACATCCCGTTGCCTGTAAACTTAAACTTCAGCCATTCAGTCTCACAGCAAATATACACCGCACAGGAAATCGCCAGGACAGGCACCATCACCACCATCGGCTTTAAATCAGTAAGCCAATCAGGTGGCGCTACAGAAGCTCAGACTCGCTACATCGACCTCTATCTGGTGAAGACCAATAAGAAGGAGTTCACTAGCGATGAAGATTGGGTAAGCGTTTCCGAGAGCGATAAAGTGTTCAGCGGCTCAGTGACCTTTGCCCTTGACGACTGGACGTCAATCAGGCTCAGCAAACCCTTCGAGTACGATGGTTTGGAAAACCTCTGCCTCGTAGCGAACGACAAGACCGGCTCGAGTGGTAAGAAGGTGTATTGGAGCGTTTATAATGACAAGCGCGAGACGGGAATCTACTTTGCCGGAGGCAGTTCTCCCCACAATCCGGCATCGCTGCCAGCTGCCGATTGGCGTGTGTCTTACAAGAACCAGTTGCAGCTCACCTTCGTCGGCGGGGACAGCTTCGAGCCGGGCCTCGAACCGGGAGTGGTAGAGATAAACGCTAGCAAAACATATACCGACGAATATCTGCCCTCTTTCACAGCAAGAAAATACTCGCTGACGCAGCAAATCTATACGCAGGATGAAGTAGGCTCTGCCCGTAACCTCACAAACATCAGCTTCTACAATACCGGTTCGGAAACGAAGCGCAACATCGACCTCTATTTGGTACACACAGACTTCTCAAACTTCGACGAAAATAACAGGAACTGGATAAACTTCTCAGAAACCGACAGAGTTTACCGCGGCGAAGTTACCTTCAAAGAGAACAACTGGTGCACGATTACATTCGACAGGCCGTTCGCTTACGATGGCACAAGCAATCTTGTTGTCATCGTGGATGACAATTCGGGGGCTTATAGCCAGTATTCTACGATCATTACACAATTCCTTGTGTACAGAACTGCTCCGCTACAGAGTACGTACACACACAGTAACGACACCAACTACAATCTGGCAGACTTGAGCACCTACACGCAAAGGCATCTGGGTTATTTGAAGAATAAGATTAAGCTCAACGAAGAGGACATAAGCCCTTCCACCAGTTGTTTCCCGACAGCCTCTTCTTGGAAACACTCGCTGACACAGCAAATCTATACGCAGCAAGAACTCGGCGAAGCCAAAGACCTTACCAGCGTCAGCTTCTTCAATACAGGCAAGAAAGTGACACGCCAAATAGACATGTATCTGGTTCATACCTATAAATACGAGTTCAATATTACCAATACAGATGACAACGAGAGCTGCGATTGGGTCGACTTCTCAGCAGCAGACAAGGTGTTCGATGGCGAGGTGACCTTCGAAGCCAACGACTGGACAGCAATCAGGCTCAGTAAGATCTTCAGCTATAATGGCAAGGACAATGTTGCCATAGTTATGGTCGATAAGACCGGGTATGGTGCCAGCGGATTGTCTTTTGCCGTATTCACTAATGTTAACCCAAGGATTCAGGCCCTTTCCGTTCGCAGCGATGAAGAAGGCTTCATCCCGAAGAACATCAGACAATACTATGGTACCCCAGAGAAATTCAGGAATGTTGTGAGGTTCAACGAAGAAGATGCCAACATAAAACCCTCCAGCATCGAGGTCAGCGATATTGAATGGAACAGCGCCCTGGTGACTTGGGAAAGCGAAGGCAGCAAATGGAACCTGCAGTACAGAGAGAACAGGACATACAATTGGATAGAGATTCCTGGCTTGACATCCAAGAGCTATAGGCTGGAGTCGCTTGACGAGGACACATATTATTTCGTTCGTGTGCAGATAGTTGGCGATGATGGCAAACTCAGCGAATGGGCCCAGACGGGATTCGAGACGCCGGTGCGTTTCCCGAGTCCGACTGACTTGGCTGCATCGCAAATCAGGTCAAACAGCGTCCGTCTGGACTGGACAGACAACTGTGGAGCTTCTTCCTGGGAAATATACCTTTATGATGGCGAGAATCAGAAAAGGCTTAGGTCGAACAAGCCCTATTGCTATATATATGACCTAAAAGAGAGTACAGAATATCAGGCTTTGGTTCGTGCCGTCATCGATGATGACGCCGAACAGTACAGCGAATGGGCTGGCCCAGCGGACTTCACCACTTTGGAAAACAACCCTGTGCCCTGCGACATAGCAGTCGAGCCATCCCGCTCTTCTGCCACCATCAGTTGGAAAGGCATCAGCGAAAGCTATGAGGTAAGGTACAGGAAGAGAGCTCAAGGTGGCATCTACGACTTCGACGACGGAACCTTCCAGGGCTGGACGACCATCGATGCTGATGGCGACGGATATACCTGGGCATCGAGTACTGAGCCTGGAGACTATATCTCCAGCAGCGCCATCTTGGAGGGAACTGGTTTCGCGGATTCTAAAGCCTTCCTGCTTTCCGGTTCGTTTGTCAGCATAGGCCATCACGCCTTGACCCCCGACAACTATCTTGTTTCGCCGCTCGTCGAGCTGGGCGGCAGCATCAGTTTCTATGTCAGAGGGCAGGATGCTAACTATGCCAACGAGCACTTCGGTGTGGCAGTTTCCACAACGAGCAATACCGATCCCAATGCCTTTACGCTCCTTGATGAATGGACCTTGAATGCCAACGGCACAGGCTCCAAGGGCACCCGAAGAAAGGCGCAAGGAAATTGGGGCCTCTTCACTGTTGACCTGAGCGCCTATGCCGGAAAGCAGGGCTATGTGGCCATCCGCCATTTCAACTGCACCGACCAGTTTATCCTCGGTATTGACGACATCGTCATCGCCGGCCCAGGTCAGGTGGGAGAGTCCTGGATTTCTGTGGAGACAGCTTCAAACCAGTTGACGCTTACCGGCCTGCAGCCCGAATCGGAGTACGAGTTTAAGGTTACCGGCAAGATGGAAGGCTACGCCGACGCTTCAAGCCCCATCAATACATTCACCACGCTGGAGGACAACTCTATACCATACGATATAGAAGTCGCTCCCGACACCACCTTTGCCACACTCAGCTGGAAGGGCAATAGCGAACAGTATATGGTTTGTTACAGACCGGAAGCGGGTGAAGCTGTCTTCTTTGAGGACTTCGAAGGCATTGCTTTCAAAAATGTTTTGCCTGAAGGGTGGACGAGTATTGATTCCGATAATGACGGCTTCAACTGGTATCCTCATGCTAATTGGGAAGCATCGAAATTAAGATGCCATTCAGGTATAGTCAGCATCTCGTCCAATAGTTTCGACAGGCCTAGCCAAACAGCACTGAATCCCGACAACTGGCTGATTTCGCCTCAGCTTGACTTGCAGGGCACTGTTCGTGCTTGGTTGATTGGACAAGATCCGGAACGTGCTGACGAGCATTTCGCCTTCTATGTCTCTACTGCCTCCAACCCTACTCCAAGCGACTTCGTCCAGATATCAGATATGTTCACTGCTACGAACGAATACAAGGAATATACTGCAGACTTGAGTGCGTATGCTGGCCAAAAGGGTTACGTTGCTATCCGTCACTTCAACGTATCGGATAAGTACATGCTCAGCCTTGATGATTTCGGCATTTATAAATCAGATAATAATGTTTGGAAGAGCATATCCACCAGTGATACGGAAGCCACGATTGAGGGCCTGAAGTGTAACACGAGGTATGAGCTCATGATAATGGGCCTCAATGACGGCGTGGTAGAAGCAAGCACAGGAACCATGAAGTTCGCTACGAAAGACAATATAGCCATCAACCTGTATATCAATAATTCAAGAGATAACTTGAATATTGTTAAAGAGAACGATGGATTCTATCTTAACGTCATACTCGTTGACCGCACGCTCAAGAAGGACGGCAAGTGGCAGACGCTTTGCCTGCCCTTCGATGTGGATATAGAGAACAGTCCGCTTGCCGGTGCCGAGATCAGGACGGCAGAATCGGTTACAATCAAGGATGGTACCGTCATCGTGAACTGCCTGACACCTGTCACCAAGTTCAAGGCTGGCGTTCCTTACATCTTGAGGTGGAAAGAAGGGGACGACATCGAGGATCCCGTTTTCGAAAAAGTCACCATACGAAGTGCCTACAATAATGTAATACTCTACAATGGCGAAATCGAATTCAGGGGAGAATATTCCAAGCGCATTTTCGACGACTACGCTGGTTGGAATAGGGTGATGGTGGACGGCAACCCGATACTTGCCCCGTGTGATGATGGGACGATAATCAATGCCTTCGACGCTTACCTCTATCTCCAGGGCAATATCTTCGACATCTCGTATGCCTATTTCCTGAACACAGGCGAGGAGGAAGAGCTGATTACAGGAGTATCTTCTCCCAAGGAACCAGAGGCGGAGACCATCTACAATCTGGCTGGTATGCGCCTGAGCAAGATGCAGAAGGGCATCAACATCGTAAACGGCAAGAAAGTGCTGGTGAAGTAAAGACGCCATTCTTTCGCCCCACACTCGCTTCGCTCTGCCCCTCCCCTTCAAGGAAAGGGAAGGGAGCAGGGGAGGCAGTATCCTCTTCAGGACAGTGCTTTCGCCCTTCTGATAAGGGAAGAAGGCACCCTGACTACCCTCCCGTTTGAGGGGAGGAGCAGAGGCGGAAAATGCCTCTCCAGGAGGGTGTGAAAACGCCGCGTGCGGCGATGGCAATCCCCGGCTGCGGCGATGACCATTTCCGCGTGCGGCGTTGCCAATCCCCGCACGCGGCGTTTTCGAGGCCTCGCTGCCGCCCTTTTTCAGGGGGCTGCAAGGGCTGTGTATCAACAGGTTCCACGGGCACGAATGGGATTTTATGCAAAACAATGTCCTATTTGTTATGTGTGCGCTCATTTACTCGCGACTTTGACTGTGTCGAAGTTACTTTCGTTCTACAAAACAAAATAAATTCAGTTTCTTTTGTTTTTGTGCGCACTTATTTGTAACTTTGTAGCCCGAAACATAGTAAAACAACTAAAATAACTAAAAATCATGAAATTCCTGACTGACGAGAAACTCGTTATCGTTGGTGCCGGCGGCATGATCGGCTCCAACATGGTGCAGAGCGTCCTGATGCTCGGCCTTACCCCAAACATTTGTCTGTATGATATCTACGAACCCGGCGTGCACGGCGTTTACGACGAGATGTGCCACTGCGCTTTCCCCGGCGCAAACATCTCCTACACCGTCGACCCCGCTGTGGCTTTCACAGGTGCCAAGTACATCATCTCCAGCGGTGGCGCTCCCCGTAAGGAGGGTATGACCCGCGAAGACCTGCTGAAGGGCAACTGCCAGATAGCAGCTGAGTTCGGCGAGAACATCAAGAAGTATTGCCCCGACGTGAAACACGTGGTAGTTATCTTCAATCCTGCCGATGTGACAGCCCTCACGGCTCTCATCCACTCAGGTCTGAAGCCCAACCAGCTCACCTCCCTTGCAGCCCTCGACTCAACCCGCCTCCAGCAGCAGCTCGCTCAGGAGTTCGGCGTGCAGCAGGACAAGGTGACCGACGCCTTCACCTACGGCGGTCACGGCGAGCAGATGGCCGTCTTCGCCTCGAAGGCAAAGATCGACGGCAAGCCCCTCAGCGAGCTTCCTCTCTCTGCCGAGCGCTGGGCCGAAATCAAGCACATGACCACTCAGGGCGGCAGCAACATCATCAAGCTCCGCGGCCGCTCTTCATTCCAGAGCCCCGCTTACCAGGCCGTCAAGATGATTGAAGGCGCTATGGGCGGCGAACCCTTCAAGTGGCCCGCAGGCTGCTATGTGAACTGCGACAAGTGCGGCTTCAAGAACGTCATGATGGCTATGCCTACCGTCATCGACAAGGACGGCGTCCACTTCACCGCTCCCGAAGGCACGGCAGAAGAGATGGCAGCACTCCAGGCTTCCTACGAGCACCTGCAGAAGATGCGCGACGAAATCATCGAGCTCGGCATCATTCCTCCCGTAGCAAACTGGAAGGACGACAACGCCAACCTCTAAAAAGAGCAGGCACCCCTCCCTAACCCCCTCCTCCGAGGAGGATGAATTTCACGCGCGTACATTATATATTATATATAAGGGCAGACAATCTGCCTCATGGCGCACCTCGAAACACGGCACGCGGCAAAACAGAACGCCGCGTGCTGCGTTTGCAATCACAGAATGTGTGATTTTGCATCGTCGCATACGGCGTTTTAGGGGCCTTTGGATGCAGTAAGTTAACACTTTGTGTAATTTTTTGCTAAAAAGCTTTGCCAATTCAAAAAGTATGTGTAATTTTGCGCCGCATTTTTCACTGCACAAACTAGATTATCTAATTTAAAAACAACAAAAAGGAAACATGATTGTAGTAACCGTAAAAGAAGGTGAGAACATCGAAAGGGCTCTCAAGAAGTTCAAGCGTAAGTTCGAGAAGACCGGTATCGTGAAGGAACTCCGTGCCCGTCAGCAGTTCGACAAGCCCTCTGTTCTGAAGCGCCTCGCTATGGAACACGCTGTCTATGTACAGAAGCTCCACCGCGTAGAAGATTAAAAGTCCTTAAATTTTTGACGCATCTCTTTGGATTGTCAAAAAAAACAGCTACCTTCGCAGAAGAAACAGTAAGCGAAGTGCGTGAATTGGATTGAAGACTTCATAGATTACCTTCGGTACGAGCGGAACTATTCCAGCAAGACAACCGAAGAATATCAGGCCGACTTGGAAGCGTTCAAGCGGTTCTATGAAGCAACAGACAGCAATCTCGACTGGGCAGACATGCCGACCGACATCGTGCGGGAGTGGGTAGTGGAGATGATGGACAAAGGCAACGCCGCCACAAGCGTCCGCCGGCGTCTCAGTTCGCTCCGCTCCTTCTACAAGTTCCTGCTCCGCAGAGGCCTCGTCACCAAAGACCCCGTGCACAACATGCCAGGGCCGAAGGTGGAGAAGAAACTGCCGGCCTATGTCCGCGAGACAGAGATGGACCGCCTCTTCGACGGCGACTTCTTCGGCGAAGGCTACCAAGGCTTCCGCGACCGCATGATTCTGCTCACATTCTACTCCACAGGCATACGACTCTCGGAACTCGTAGGCCTCGACGACAAGGACGTGGACCTGGATCAGATGCAGCTCAAAGTCACAGGCAAGCGCAACAAACAGCGCATCATACCCTATGGCGACGAGTTCGGCGACAGCCTGAGGCAATACATTGCAGAGCGCGATACCTTTGCAAAGCAGTTCGACGCCGACACCAGCCTCTTCCTGGACGAACGGACCGGCCGTAGAATGACGCCAGTCAAAGTGAGAAACATCGTCAAGAAGTACCTCTCGATGGTCACCACACAGCAGCGCAACAGCCCACATGTGCTCAGGCACACGTTCGCCACAGCAATGCTCAACCACAAAGCCGACCTGCAATCCGTCAAGGAACTGCTCGGACACGAGAGCCTGTCAACCACCGAAATCTATACGCACACCACTTTCGAGCAATTGAAAGAAATGTATAACCAAGCCCATCCCCGGGCTAAAACAAAAGGAGGTAACTATGGAAATTAAAATTCAAGCAATCCACTTTGAGGCAACAGAGAAACTGGAGAAGTTCATCGAGAAGAAACTATCCAAACTCGCAAAGTTCAACGACGAAATAGGAAGGATAGAGGTGTCACTTAAAGTCGTAAAGCCTGAGACCGCACTGAACAAGGAAGCCGCCCTGAGAGCAATACTGCCAGGAACGGAACTTTTCGCTCAGGAAGTTTGCGACACATTCGAAGAAGCAATCGACCAAACAGTGGAATCTTTGCTGCGGCAAGCTTCCAAATATAAAGAAAAGCAAAAAAATCGTTAAAAAATAGGCGAAACTTTTTGCTGGTTCTAAAAATATTTGTAATTTTGCAGCCGATTAGGCGCTTTTCACGCCGATAAGGCTGTAAATTGCCTCTTTAGCTCAGTTGGCCAGAGCACGTGATTTGTAATCTCGGGGTCGTTGGTTCGAATCCGACAAGAGGCTCAGCAAACCAAGAGTGGTAGCTGATTAAAAGCACTAAAGGGTGGTTACCAGAGTGGCCAAATGGGGCAGACTGTAAATCTGCTGGCTTTCGCCTTCGGTGGTTCGAATCCATCACCACCCACATCTTACTGAAGAATATGCGGAACTTTCGTGCAAGCCGAATGCAGAGGCAAGCGTGCCTGACTATGCTGAGGCGCTGCCGAAAGAACCACATTTAAAAGAAATGCGGAAGT
>JAFRQD010000012.1 GCA_017428785.1 Bacteroidaceae bacterium | reverse complement strand
GTACCTTGTCACCCACCTTGAGGTTTGCATCGAGAGCATCCCATGGATGTGGAGTAAGCTGCTTCAGACCGAGAGCAATGCGCTTCTTCTCGTCGTCGAAGTCGAGGATAACGACATTGATCTTCTGGTCGAGCTCTACGATTTCCTTCGGATCGCTTACGCGGCCCCAGCTGAGGTCTGTGATGTGGATGAGACCGTCCACGCCACCAAGGTCGATGAAGACGCCGTAGTTGGTGATGTTCTTGACGATACCCTCGAGCACCTGACCCTTCTCGAGCCTGCCGATGATTTCCTTCTTCTGAGCCTCGAGCTCTGCCTCGATGAGAGCCTTGTGGCTGACAACGACGTTGCGGTAGTCCTGATTGATCTTCACAACCTTGAACTCCATCGTCTTGCCTACGAAGATGTCGTAGTCGCGAATGGGCTTGACATCAATCTGGCTGCCGGGCAGGAATGCCTCGATGCCGAAGACATCAACGATCATACCGCCCTTAGTGCGGCACTTCACATAGCCCTTGATGATTTCCTGATTGTTGAGAGCCTCGTTGACACGATCCCAAGAACGGGAAGCACGAGCCTTCTTGTGAGAGAGGATGAGCTGACCCTTCTTGTCTTCCTGGTTCTCGATGTAAACCTCTACAGTGTCGCCCACCTTCAGGTCGGGGTTGTAGCGGAATTCACTCATAGGTATGATACCATCGCTCTTGAAACCGATGTTAACCACCACCTCGCGCTTGTTCATAGAGATGACGGTACCGTCGACTACATCGTGGTCACTTACCTTGTTCAGAGAGCCCTCATAGGCCTCTGTTTGAGCCTCGCGGCTCACGTTTGCGTTGCTGTCGCCCTGTTCGTATGCCTCCCAATCGAAGTCGGCCAGAGGAGCAACATTTTTCAAATCTGCCATACAGATTAATTAAAAGTTAGTAAATAAGTTAATTATCGCTTGCTCTTGTTTACACAAAAGCGCGACAAAGGTACAACATTTTCCCGAAACCACCAAACAAAGGAGCACAAAAATGTTCCACACCCCATCGAATCATTCCCAACTTGTGGTATAAAACATCGATGAAAGGGAGTTTTGGGGAGACACATTGCCCCCCAAAAAATATTTTCACAGAATATCCGTACGATGTCAACGTTCTTAGGAAAAGAGTCAACCATATCAGGAAAGTGCCAACCCTTCCAGTCTGATGTTTGACAACCTTTTTAGGAAAAAGCAACAAAAACTGCCAACCAAAATCAGGAAAAGACACTCACTCCGGCATCACCTGTCTCTCTATTCTCTACTTCACATACTTCTTGAAGAAGCTCCAAATCTCGTCGCCCGTCTTGATGTCTTCGGTATGCGTGGAATGCCCACCTCCAACAACTTCGTAGAGCCAGACGTCGCAACCTGTTGCACCCCCGGTAAAGCGATGCTTGATGATGTAGTGTCCGTTTTCCTTGTTCAAACCCTCCACCCGCTCTGTCTCTTCTTTCGTGCAACGGTTCTTCGCCACCCAATACCCTACGGCAAGCGGAACAGGCATATATGCTCCCCAACCGCCTCTATTGTCAAGGTCGCCCGTCCATTCGGAAGTTCGGTCCTCCGTCCCATGAATCTCGAAAAGAGGAATCGGCTTGCATGCTTCCAAGTCCCGATACATCCACACCATCGTCAGACCCGCAACGGGAGCGACTGCCCTGAAGGCTTTCTGCTTGGAATAGGCCATCAGATAGCACATCTCGCCGCCATTCGACATTCCCGTCAGGAAGGTATTCTCTTGGCTCAGATGATAGCGTTTCTGCACATAAGCAGCCATCTTGCTGAGCGACTTGACATCATCCACTTTCCAACCCTCCTGAAAAGGATAGCCCACATTCCAGCTCGGCTTTCCCTTCGGGTCTCTCAAGCCTTGAGGAATGCATACGGCAAAGCCCTCTCGCGAAGCAGTCTCAACCATCGGATTGTTTCGATATATGCGTCCACCATACCCATGCAGATAGAACACCAGCGGAGCATCAGGCTTTATTCCTTCGGGAAGAAAGACGTCGAACCGACGCATGAAACCATCCACCTTCAGAGAGTCTTCCACAAACTGCTGCGCACAGACAGCAGTCAATTGTCTCAAAAGAAAGAAGAGACAGAAAATCCTTTTCTTCATCTCTTATTGTCTTATATCCAAGGTCACTTCTGGTGTTGCGGACGAAGCAGGTCGTTGACGGTCTTCACGGGATTGAAGGTTGTGAGAGGCACCTCCACCATGATTGTACTCCAGTCGCTCATTGCCCCGTTCCAAAGGCCTGGCAGCTCCAATGCTTTCAATTCCTTACCATCTTTGCTCTTGTAGGAAATGAAGCCTGTAGCAGGGTCAACGAAGTCGGGCAGGTTGAACTTCTCTCCCTTATAGTCTCGAACAGCGCAGACGAGGTCAACGGGATTGAAATGGGTGCCTTTCGCAAACATCTCCACATACTCGGGATTGTTCTGGTCTATCTGACTGCTTTCAAGGATCTGCAGAGAGATGCTGCCATCAGGATTGTATGCAAGGAACGGGCCGCCACCAGGCTCACCAACATTCTTCACGACGCCGCAAACGCGGATAGGTCGGTTCAGCTTGTCGCGGAGGAAGAGATGCAGGTCGGTGTCCTCCAAATCCTTCAAGCCAGGCATATCGCATCCAAGTGTATGACGGACAAAGCGAATCATCTCAGCACGTTCTGCCTGACCGTATTTACCGTCATCCAGAAGGCGCAAGTAGGCAAACGTTTGCTTTTGTGCCCGAACCAAGATTCCAGCCAAGACTTGCTTCCAGTAGACGGTATCGGCCTTCAGCCTGTCGGGCACCACATTGTCGATGTTCTTGATGAAGACAATGTCGCTCTGCAAGTCGTTGAGGTTCTCGATGAGAGCTCCGTGTCCGCCCGGACGGAAGAGCAGTTTGCCATCAGCGGTTCGGAAGGGTGTATTGTCCATATTGACAGCTATCGTGTCCGTGCTCGGCTTCTGCTCACTCAGGCTCACCTTGTAGGTTATCTTGTGTTCGGCCTGAGCTTCAGGCAGAACACGCTCGATGAGCTCCTCAAAGAGCTTGCGATGCTCGCTGCTAACCGTGAAGTGCACTTCTGCCTCTCCTCTGCTGCTTGCATAGAGAGCGGCCTCCGTCAGATGCTCCTCGACAGGTGTCTTGGCACAATCGTCGTAGCAATGGAACTGCAACAGTCCCTTCGGCAGCTGGCCATAATTGAGGCCTTCTTCGCCAAGCATATTCTCAACGACAGCCTTATAATCGCCCTCCTCGATGAGTGCATCCACGCCTTTGCCTTCGTTCAGGAAGCAAGCGTCGTTCAGGGCATCGAAGAAAGCGAAGCTGTGAATGTGGGCGAAGAACACCTTCTCGAAGTCGGAAGTGGGCACATCGTAGTCGGCATCGAGGAACTCGAACATATTCTTGAACATGCGGCTTGCAGCGCCGCTTGCAGGCACAAACTTGGTAACAGCATGTCCCTCCTTCTTGTATTCGTTCCATGCCTCTATGTAGGCCTCTGCTTCATCTTCTGTGGGAGCGATGATGCCTTTGCCTACAGCAGCAGCCCCTTGCAACTTCAGGAAGTCGAAGCCTTTGCGGAAATTCTCTAACTGCGCTTCTATCTGCGCTTGGCTGATGCCTCTCTGCTGAATCTGCAGAATGTCTTCTTTGCTGAACATAGCTTATGTATTAGTCGTCAACATCAATATCGTAAATCTCGCCATCACTGTCGAACTCAAGCTCCATCTGGTTGTCGAACTTGACTTCGTATCTGACTCGCAGATTCTTATGTTCCTTCTTCACATAGAGCACCTTTGCATCGCCCATCTTCTCCTTAATATAGGTCTGAGCGGCCTCGGGAAGCTCCTCGACGGTAAGAATCTTCTTGCGGTTCATCTCACAACTTGTCACTGCAAACACGACGGCTATCAAAGCCAGCAATTGATACACTTTTTTCATCTTATAGACTTTTTAATGTTATAATATGCCCCCAAAGATATGAAGAAAAAAGCAAACAGGAAAGCATTTCCTTAATTTTTTTGCTCTTTTCGCTTTTCTCCTAAAGAAAGAGGACAGAGGAGCCGCCTGCCGAGTGTTCTGTTTTCCCTTCCCCCTTACTTCTGCTTCAGTTTTTCCCGAAGGAAGCGGGCGGTATAGCTTTCTTTGCACTTGGCGACTTCCTCGGGCGTACCTGCAGCAAGGAGGGAACCGCCGGCATCGCCGCCTTCGGGACCGAGGTCGATGACATGGTCTGCGCACTTGATGACCTCCATGTTGTGCTCAATGATGATGATGGTGTGGCCTCTCGAAATGAGGGCGTCGAAGGCCTCGAGCAACTTGCGGATATCATGGAAATGCAGGCCCGTGGTGGGTTCGTCGAAGATGAAGATTGTATGGGGGCTCGCTCCCTGCTCCTTGCTCCTCGCTCCCAGATAATAGGCGAGCTTGACGCGCTGGTTCTCACCTCCCGAAAGGGTGGACGACGACTGCCCGAGCTTGATGTAGCCCAAGCCGACATCCTGCAGAGGCTTGAGCAGAGAGATGATGCGCTTCTCCTTGTGCTCCGAGAAGAACTCGATGGCTTGATTTATTGTCATGTCGAGCACATCGCAGACATTCTTCCCATAGAAGCGGACATCGAGTATCTCGGGCTTGAACCTCTGTCCGTGGCAACTCTCGCAAGGCAGCACGAGGTCGGCCATGAACTGCATCTCGATAGTGACTGTGCCCTCGCCTTTGCACTCCTCGCAACGCCCTCCGTCGGTATTGAAGCTGAAGTAGGCCGGCGTGAAGCCCATCTGCTGGGAGAGCGGCTGGGCAGCGAAGAGTTTGCGAATCTCGTCCCACGCCTTGACGTAGGTGACGGGATTTGAGCGCGTACTCTTGCCGATAGGGTTCTGGTCGACGAACTCGATGGCCTTCACCATCTTCATGTCGCCCTCCAGCGAGAGGAACTCGCCCGGACGGTCGGCCACCTCATCGAGCTGGCGTTTCATCGCATTATAGAAGATGTCGCGAACGAGGCTGCTCTTCCCGCTACCGCTAACGCCTGTGACACAAGTCATCACGCCCAAGGGGAAACGCACATCGATGCCCTTCAGGTTGTTGGCTCGGGCTCCCTTCACCTCGATGTAACTGCTCGATTTGCGACGGGAAGAGGGCAAAGGAATTACCTCCGAACCGGTCAGGAAGCGCAAAGTGTGAGAGGATTCGCCAGCAGAGCTGATGTCTTCGGTCGGACCATTAAAGATGACCTCGCCGCCCAATCTTCCTGCCTCGGGACCGATGTCGATAAGCCAGTCGGCAGAACGGATAATCTCTTCGTCGTGCTCGACCACAATGACGGTATTCCCCAGGTCGCGAAGCTGCTTCAAGACCTTGATGAGGCGCTCTGTGTCGCGGCTATGAAGGCCGATGCTGGGTTCGTCGAGGATGTAGAGACTGCCCACGAGACTGCTGCCCAGCGAGGTGGCGAGGTTGATGCGCTGGCTCTCGCCGCCGGACAGACTGTTGGAGGTCCGGTTGAGCGTCAAGTAGCCCAAGCCCACATCCATCAGGTATTGCAGGCGGTTCTTTATCTCCGTGAGGACGCGCTTGGCTATTGTCTCTTCGTGTTCGCTGAGCTTAAGGCTTTCCACCCAAGGCAGCAACTCGCTGACCGATATGTTCACCAGTTCGGTAATGCTCTTCCCGCCCACCTTCACATAACTGGCCTCAGGGCGAAGGCGTGTGCCATGACACTTGGGACAAATCGTCTTACCACGATAGCGAGCCAGCATGACGCGATTCTGTATCTTGTACTGCCCTTGCCGCAGGAAGTCGAAGAAGGCATCGATGGAGAGCAAACCCCATTCGCGCTCCTCGGGCATTACCTGCCAGCTTTCCGGCACAAGGACTTCCTTTCCGCAGAGCATTTCGGGCTTCATCTTCCGGTTCGAGGGAACGCCGTGCCAGAGCCAGTCCTTCTCCTCCTGTGTCAGCTCGAAGTAGGGCTTGAAGATGGGGAAGCCGCGCTCCGAGTTCATGCGGATGAACCACTCCTTCCACTCGCTCATCTTCTCGCCGCGCCAGCACACAACCGCGCCTTCGTAAACGCTCATTGCCGTGTTGGGAATGACCATCTGCTCGTCGATGCCTATGACTTGGCCGAAGCCCTCACACTCGGGACATGCGCCGACTGGGGAGTTGAAGGCGAAGAGCTTGTCGGTCGGCTCCTCGAAGGTGATGCCGTCTGCCTCGAAGCGCGTGCAGAAGACATGTCTGTCGTTCTCGCTAAAAGAGGCCGGAGAGTCAGGAACAAACTGCAGGATGGCAGTCCCGTGCCCTTCATAGAAGGCCGTTTCGCAGGAATCCACGAGTCGGGCTATCGTGTCGCGGTCGCTGCCAGCCGTCAAGCGGTCGACGACAAGATAAAGTTGAGAGTTGAGAGTTGAAAGTTGAGAGTTAACCTCCTCTATTCTCACCACATCATCTCCGACGAGCACCCTGGCGAAGCCGCTCTTGCGATACATCTCGAGTTGCTGCTCGAGGGTGCGGTCTTCGGGACAGAGGATGGGACACATCACCATCAGCCTCGTGCCCTCGGGCTGAGCAAGCATGCACCCGACGGCATCTTCGGTCGTGTGGCGCTTCACCTCCTTTCCGCTGATGGGCGAGAAGGTGCGGCCGATGCGGGCAAAGAGGAGACGCAAGTACTCGTAAATCTCCGTGCTCGTTCCGACCGTGCTTCGCGGATTGCGGCTCGTCACCTTCTGCTCGATGGCGATGGCCGGGGGAAGGCCTTTGATGTAATCGCATTCCGGCTTGTTCATGCGGCCGAGGAACTGCCTGGCGTATGCGCTCAGGCTCTCCACATATCGCCTCTGCCCTTCCGCATAAAGCGTATCGAAAGCCAGACTACTCTTGCCGCTTCCACTCAAGCCCGTGATAACCACCAGCTTGCCTCGAGGAATCTCAAGACTTATGTTCTTGAGGTTATTGACTCGAGCCCCTTTTATCTGAATGCAATCTTCCATTTCCTGCAAATTATCCTGCAAAGATACGAAAAAAAGTTCATAATGCACAATTCCGCAATCAGAATTATACGAGAAGAATGAAGAATTTGCTTGTCCGGCAGCACAAACCATACAAAACTGCATGCCGAATTTGTCAATATTTTTCCGACGAGGCGCTCTCTGACGGCCTGTTTTTTGTTCGGTGGCACTTTGGTACCCCAAACACAAAACAAGGGCTTAAATCGAATTTCCGATGATAATCAGAACCTTAGAATCGGGGGTTAGAGGTCGAATATTGCGGAATTGGCATCTCCACCTTACAAAAAGAGCCGTTTTTACACGCTTTTCGTCAATTTTCCGCGTGCGGAATCAGTCAATTTCGCGTGGGGAAATTTCAAACTTCGCACGCGGCGTTTGCCATCTCCGCACGCGGCGTTTGTAAGGATGCCATGCAGCATGCCCGAAAACCGCCCGAAAAGTGTCAAGATTTTTTCAAAGAAAACTGCAAAAACAGGCTTCACTTGGTGATTTCGCCGCAGAGGTCGCTATTCATCATCTCACGTATCTTTTCCGCAGGCAGCTTGTGGCCGAGCAGGAACATGAGCTTCGCAATCGCACATTCCGGCGTGCTGTCGTAACCGCTTATCACGCCGGCCTCTATCAAGGGCAGACTCGTCTCGTAAAGCCCCATGTGGACGGCACCCGCTTGGCACTGGGTGATGTTCACCATGATGAGGCCTCGCTCGTTGGCTTCGCTCAGCTCCTCCTTGAACCACTTCAGCTGAGGAGCGTTTCCTGCACCAAACGTACGAATCACGACCGCTTTCAGGCCTGGGATGTTGAGCACGGCATGCACCAGATTGCGCTGTATGCCAGGGAAAAGCGTGAGCACCACGACGTTGGAATCCACGAGGTAGTGCGGCTTGAGAGGCTTGCAGGGGTCGGGCCTTCGGATGGCTGCCTCGTTGAACTTGATGTGTATTCCTACCGTCGCCAAGTCGGGATAGTTGAACGAGCGGAAGGCGTTGAACTGCTCCGCGTTAATCTTCGTCGTCCTGTTGCCCCGCATCAGTTTTTCCTTGAAATAGATGCAGACCTCAGGCACAACGGGAGAGCCGTCCTCATGCCTCGCAGCCGCTATCTCGATGGCGGTAATGAGATTCTCCTTTCCGTCTGTTCGAAGTTTGCCAATCGGCAGTTGCGAACCAGTGAGAATGACGGGCTTGCCCAGATTCTCGAGCATGAAGCTGAGGGCAGACGCCGTGTAGGCCATCGTGTCCGTGCCGTGCAGGATGACAAAGCCGTCGTAGCTGTTATAATGGTCCGCGATAATCCTGACGATACGCGCCCAATGCTCCAGCCCCATATCGCTCGAGTCGATGGGCGGATCGAAAGTGCAGGCATGAATCCGGTAGTCGAAGCGCCGGAGCTCGGGCACCTCGTCGAGGATGAGGTCGAAGTTGAAACTCTCGAGAGCCCCCGTCGCAGGGTTCTCCCTCATGCCAATCGTGCCGCCCGTGTAAATCAGCAGCACGCTGGGCCTATATATCGCGGATTTAGTCATGCTTTGCCATATATTAAGTACAAAGGTATAAAATAATTCTCAGTTCTTTTCCTCAATTCCCATTTTTTTTCGTAACTTTGCGGCATCATGAAGCACAAACTACTTATTTTGCTGCTCCTGGTAGCGGCAACTGCGATGGGACAGAATCCCAAGAGAGAATTCCGCGGGGCTTGGATTCAGGCCGTCAACGGACAGTTCCAGAACATTGGTCGCGACCGCATGCAAGCGATGCTCACAAGCCAGCTCGACGACCTGCAGAAGGATGGCATCAACGCCATCTTCTTCCAGGTTCGCGTGGAGGGCGATGCGCTCTATCCCAGCCAGTTGGAGCCGTGGAGCCGCTACCTTACCGGTCAGCAAGGCCTTCCTCCCAATCCTTTTTGGGACCCTCTGCAATGGATGATTGAGCAATGCCATGCACGAGGAATGGAACTGCATGCCTGGATCAACCCGTATCGCGCCAAGACGAAGGGCACGACGGCTCTGGCTTCGAATCACGAGTATGCCCGGCATCCCGAACGATTCTTCAACTACGACGGGCTCTTCCTCTTCGACCCGGGACAGCCCGAGAACCGCGACTACATCTGCCAGGTGACGTGCGACATCGTGAGGCGTTATGATGTGGACGGCATCCATGTGGACGACTACTTCTACCCCTACCCCGTCGCAGGCGTTCCCATCCCCGACGATGCTTCCTACAACAAGTACGGAGGCGGCATGAGTCGGGGCGACTGGCGCCGTCAGAACGTCAACAAGTTCATGCAGCAGATGTGCCAGCAGATACGCCAGGTGAAGCCTTGGGTGAAGTTCGGCGTGTCGCCTTTCGGCATCTATCGCAATCAGAAAAGCGACCCGAATGGCAGCGCCACAAATGGCACTCAGAACTACGATGACCTCTATGCCGATGTGCTCGAATGGGTGCGTAAAGGTTGGGTGGACTACAACATTCCGCAGATATATTGGGAGATTGGCCACAAGCTTGCCGACTATGAGACGCTCATCCGTTGGTGGAGCGCGAATGCCGGACAGCGCCCTGTCTTTGTCGGGCAGGACGTCAATCGGACGGTAAAGGCAGCCGACCTGACGAATCCCAATCAGCATCAAATGCAGCGCAAGTACGAGTTGCAGCGCTCTCTGCCTGGCATTCAAGGCAGTTGCCAATGGTATGCTGCGGCTGTCTGCGAGAATGTAGGCAACTATCAAGACATCTTGCGGCAGGTTTACCACAGCACGCCTGCCCTGCAACCTCAGATGCCCTGGATTGACGGCAAAGCTCCAGGCAAGCCTCGCAAGACGGCTGTCGTTTGGACAGAGGACGGTCCGATGCTCTTCTGGACGGCTCCGAAGGCAAAGAGCGAGATGGATAAGGCTCAGCAATATGTTGTGTATCGCTTCGGTCCTGGCGAGAAAGTCGACCTGAACGATGCCTCCAAGATACTCTGCATCACTCGAAACACGATACTCGCTCTGCCCTATCAAGGGGGCGAAACGAAGTACACCTATGCCGTCACCGCTCTCGACCGCCTGCAGAACGAATCGAAGGCTGCCAAGAAAAAGGCGAAGCTGTGACAAAGAGGAAAAGGTTAAAAGGTGAAAAAGTAAAAAAGTGAAAGGGTTTACGCCTGATACTCATATCGACGCCGAGGACTTCCGGCTGAGGTTCGAGCAGAAGGATGTGTCGTTTGTAAGGGCGGAAATGGACGAAGCAGGCGTCGTCTGCTATTATCAGTCGGCAGAAGTGCTGGCGGACAGAAACGTGCAGGCTTGGATAACGAAGACGCTTGAAGCTTTCGCCAGGAAACGAGTGAAGGAGCGACTCGTGCCGCGTCTCCTCAAGATGGCTAAGGAGCGAGGAATCAGCGTGAGTGCTGTCCGAGTTTCTTCTGCCAAAGGACGCTGGGGCAGTTGCAGCTCGAAAGGCAGCATCAACCTCTCGCTCTACTTGGCGCTTCTGCCCCGACACTTGCAGGATTATGTCTTGCAACACGAACTGACGCATCGGCTCGAGATGAACCACAGCCCTCGTTTCTGGGCGCGGCTCGATGAGGTTTGTGACGGCAAAGCCAAAGCCTTGCGAAAAGAGATGAGAGGCTACAACACATCGTTCCTGTGAGATTATTGCTCATTTGAGTTTAGCGGACAGCAATATTATGAGATACATTCTTGCCCTTCTGATGCTCCTGTCTTGCTCTGCACCAAGGGCACAACGGATTGCCTGGTGGAATGTGGAGAATCTCTTCGACTGCCAGCACGACTCGCTCAAGGAAGACCAGGAGTTCTTGCCCGAAGGAAGCTATCATTGGACAAGAAGACGCTATTGGAAGAAGCTGGACGACCTGTCGCGCACCATTGCCGCAATTGCCGGCGACGATGCCTGGCCGATGGTTGTCGGGATGTGTGAGGTGGAGAACGACACGGTCCTTCGCGATTTGACCCGCAGAAGTCCGCTCCGCAGGGCTCGCTATTCATACATCCATGAAGAAGGGCCAGATGTGCGAGGCATAGATGTGGCGATGCTCTACGACTCGCTCCAGTTCCATCCTTTGGGGCACAAAGCCGTTCGCATTCCCTCGGCCGAACAAGGTTACCGCCCGACTCGCGACATCCTGCATGCCTGGGGACTTTGCCCCACGCTTTCCGACACATTACATATTATTATAGCCCACCTGCCCAGTCGAGCCGGAAGTGGCAGAGAAGGTGATGCGCATCGCAAGCTTACCGTCGCTACACTATGCAACCTGTTGGATGAATTGGAAGGCAAAAGCGTCTTGCTTATGGGCGACTTCAATGCAGAACCAACGGACAAAATCTTTCGAGAGATTGGGAAGCGTTTGACATCACTCATGCCACAAGACCGAAAGGAACTGAGACAAGAGCAAGGCACATATTACTTCCAAAAGGTGTGGGGATTCCTGGACCATATCCTTGTAAGTCCCAGTCTTTTACCTTTTATCAGCAAAAGGATTTCTGTAGGACGCTTCCCGTTCCTTCTAACAGAGAAAGGCACGCCGTCGCGCACCTTTCAAGGCCCTATCTATAAGGGAGGCATCAGCGATCACCTACCCATCTGGGTGGACTTGCTGAGCAAATAGGCATCGAGAATCGTGATGGCTGCCATCGCTTCCACAACGGGGACGGCTCTCGGCAGGACGCAAGCATCATGGCGGCCTCGGGCAGTAAGCTTCGTTGCATTGCCCTGACGGTCAACAGTTTCCTGCTCCTTAAGAAGTGTGGCGACGGGCTTGAAGGCAACTCGGAACCAGATGTCCTGTCCGTTTGAGATGCCGCCTTGAATGCCGCCGCTGTTGTTTGTGCGGGTAGTGACGCCGCCTTTCCCGTCCGGCTCGAAGATGTCGTTCTGCTCACTTCCCCTGCCGCTTGCTCCAGCGAAACCGAGGCCGTATTCGAAGCCTTTTACTGCATTGATACTGAGCATTGCAGCTCCCAATTTCGCTTGCAACTTGTCATAAACTGGTTCTCCAAGCCCAACAGGGCAACCTTTTACAACACAAGCTATTACACCGCCTATCGTATCGCCTTCCGCCTTCACATTCATAATGAGCTGAGACATCTGCTCAGCCACCTTTTCATCAGGACAACGAACTGCATTCTCTTCCGTCTTCGAGAGGTCATAATCGTTGTATGAACCAGGAAGAGCGATGTCGCCAACCTGTTGCGTGTAAGCCTGAATGCTGATGCCCAGCTGACGAAGGGCAAGTTTGGCAAAGGCTCCAGCCACGACACGACTAATCGTTTCGCGAGCCGAACTGCGTCCACCGCCTCGATGGTCGCGGATGCCATACTTCTGTTCGTAAGTGTAGTCGGCATGCGAAGGGCGGAACACGTTCCGCATGTTCTCGTAGTCCTGGCTATGCTGATTGGTGTTGCGAACGAGGAAGCCGATGGGCGTTCCCGTCGTCTTGCCCTCGAAGATGCCGCTCAGCAGCTCCACTTCGTCGTCCTCCTTGCGAGCCGTCGTGAGGTTGCTCTGCCCGGGTTTGCGACGAGCCAACTCCTTCTGGATGAAAGCCGTATCGACCTCGATGCCGGCAGGCATTCCGTCGATGACTCCACCTATCGCAGCGCCATGACTCTC
The DNA here is from genome assembly GCA_017428785.1 of Bacteroidaceae bacterium. Lineage (GTDB taxonomy): Bacteria > Bacteroidota > Bacteroidia > Bacteroidales > Bacteroidaceae > Physcousia. The sequence goes on along the minus strand of JAFRQD010000012.1, from coordinate 9,680 downwards.
GCCGAAAGAGGTGAGGCGGAAAAGCATTCCTATTGAGTTCATATTATATGTGAAGAACTAAAGGTTTATTGGGTGCAAAGGTACAACATATAATTGAAAATCGGAAATTGAAGATGAAAAATTAACGATTGTCATGTGTAGTTTGTAAACAGCTGCAGTGTGGTTGGCAAATTAGACGTGTCTAAATTGCAAAGTACACGTGTGTAGTTTGGAAAGTACACGTGTGTTGTTTGCGAATTACTCGCGTGTCGTTTCGGCTCCTGATATACAGCGAGTTAGGATTCCCCATGCAACGCTTCCAAACGCCGGCTGCGGCGATGGGCATTTCCGCGTGCGGCGATGGGCAATTCCGCACGCGGCGATGGACAATTCCGCCTGCGGCGTTTTCAACCCCCTTTGAGGGCGGTGGAAAAGCACCCCAAAAACGTTCAATAAAACGATGCTTCTTTTTATTGTCCGCCTGCAAAAATTGTGTGCTTTACTTGCAGCCGCCGCAACCCTCGCCTTTGCTTTCACAGCCATCGCAGCTTCCGCCGCCACAGCCACCGCAGCCGCCGCCACAACCCGTAATCTGGTTGAGGGCGTCGCGAACCTCGTCGTTTGTTGCCTCGCGGCTCTCCAGAACCTCACCCACGAAATTCAGGCTCTTGCCTGCCAGAGGATGATTGAGGTCGACAGTTATCGCCTCTTCTCCAATCTCGACGATAGTGCCGTTGAAACGCGCTCCGTCGGGACTTGCGAGAGGCACCACGGCGCCTTCGAAGATGAAGCGCGAGTCGAGTTTTCCGTTGATTTCGAAAACCTTACGAGGGAGCGACTGCTTTCCCGAAGCCTCGTATTCGCCATAAGCATCGCTCGAGTCGAGCGTGAAATCGAACTTGTCGCCCTCCTTCAAAGGCACAATCTGAGCCTCGAACGCATCGAGCGTCATTCCCAAGGCGCTGACAAAGATAAAGGGTTCGCCTTCGGCAGTCTCTTCAATCAGTTCGGGTGTCTCGTCGGCACCTTTGGAATAGAGTTTGTATGAAACTGCAATGTACTTGTTGCGTATGTCTGTAGCCATCTTACTGTTTACCTTTTAATCATTTACCATTTACGATTTGCTGTTCTGTGTGCAAAAGTATAAAATTATTATGAATTATGCACCATGAACCCCAAACTAAAATGCGTATTTCTTTCCGTTTAAGATATACAGGCCTCTGCCCTGCGTCTTTGACAATTGCTGACCAGACATATTGTAGAGTCCGTTTCTTGAGGGAGAGACTGCATTGGGCGCAATGGCAAAGGTGGGGTCATCCTCGTCAAGCACATAAACATTGCGTGTGACAGTTGCACTCCATTCGGCGCCGTTCTTGCTGATGGCCCGAAGTGTCGCAGGCCCTGGGGCAAGCGTTGGAGCGATATTCTCAAGGCTGTAGCGATTGGCCTCCGATGTTTCTTCTCCAGCCACATTGTCCATCCACGAGACAGGATAGCTGCCATCGGTGGTGTACATGATATAAGAGCCTTGCGAAAGCGTAAGTCTGTCGGTAAGGAGAATGGTATCACCCTCTGCCAGGTCTCTCCCGTTTAGCATAAACACAGGGGCTGGAGTATTGGAATACCAGCCTTTCTTCTTGAGCTGAGCGATAAGGTTTGCCGTGCGCTGAGGGAAGAACTCCTCGTGCATTCTCCGGTTCTCATTGGCATGATGGACATCAGCCCGATAAAGCTCACGCGTGCCGCTTGGATGCACATCCTTGCGATAGTCTCCCCAACGAGCCGATTCCGCATAAACAGCCAACGATATGACGCTTTGCAAACTGTCCCAAAGCTCTTGTGCCTTCTCAGAGCGAAGCAGACCGCCTTCATCCTCCAGATGCTTGTAGGCGCGATCTATATACCGACGCTTGAAAGCAGTATTCTTCATCATGTTCTGGAAAAGGTATGTCGGGCAATCTCGGTTGTTTATGTCAAGGACATTTTTGGAAGCGCTGAACAAAGTCTGCTCCGAATCCCAGCAGATAAAGCGGAATCCCTGCGTTGAATCATCCCTGTTGCAAACGGCAATCCAGTTATGATGATCCCAGTCGGCATTCCCGCAATAGTGGTTGATGAGCATGTAGTCGATAAAGTTGTCAACCTCGAGGAGGACCTCAGTCCCTTCGCCTGCTTTTTGCGGCAATTCCCCGATAATGACCTTGTATGTGTCTGGCAAATAAGCCTTTTCCGAGAGACGCATCAGTTGGTTCCACTTGTCGAGTGTACCTTCTGCAGCCTCAAGGTAATCTTCGCGTTTTACTACATCGTATTCGATTTTCAAGCCGCCGAAATGATATTTGCAGTAAAGGTCGTCAATGCGTTCCGACAGATTATAGAGCCCCCAATAAAGGCCATTGATAAAAACATTCACATAGAGTCCGTCGCTTGTATGGTAGCCCATGCGCTTCTGCATGCGTCGTGCCCACAAGTCCCTGCAGTACTGAGCTCTGTTGCGCTGAGTGGCATCAGAATGAATCCATGAATAATTATAGAATGTGCGAACGATAAGCGAGTTGAAACGCGCCACATTTTCTTCGCCATAGATGGGATATCTGAGGGTTTTCTCACCATACTCTTCTTTGAAAGTGAGGCGGAAAGAATGTTTTGGATTCTTCTCGGGCACACGCCCCTGACCGCCATGAATCTTCAGGGCACAAGTGGTAGAGAGGTCATGCCCGTTACCCATCAGTTCTATAGAAGCCGGACGTTCCCATCCACGCCCGTTGCTTTCCGTATCACCTGTATAAATGTAGATTCCGCCTGTCGCTTCATCCTTTTTCTTGTTAAAGAGGTTCTCCTTGTCTGTAACGATGGAGAGCGTAGGGATGGAGTAGAAAGCATCCTTGATGTTCTTGGCATACGTGCGCTCCGATGTCAGCTCGGGGTCCATCTCATAATCGGCAGGCGCTATTCCGCCACCGGAACTGAAATAGCCCCATGTTTCCGGATAACCTTCTGGCAAAGCAGGCTGCGCAAGGATATCGCCAGGAAAGATATAGGATGACGTTGCGATGTCGGAGCACCTGACACCGTCCCGGAACTCGGCTGCGCGAAAGACAGTGGTGCCGTCGACATAGAGGTTTGTCGTGAATTGCGGGCTTTCTGCTGTGGGCTCGCTACCATCCGTAGTATATCTGACGACTGCACCCGCCTCCTCACCTTTTATCTTCAGCAAGAACGGGCTTTTGCATACTCCATGCGCCTTGTTGAAGGTAGGGGTGGCCTGAACTGCGACTGCAGACACAGACAAACACACAGCCAGAATGAATACCTTTCTATACATTATATATAATAAAGAGAAAAACATAAAGGGGCAAGGAAAGTCCCCTGCCCCTTTATTCCACATATTAGAACAGAACTTTCTTGCCGTTTACAATATAAATCCTGCCCTGCTGAACCTTGCTTACACGCTGACCAGCCAGGTTGTATATAGCATCGCTACCAGTCAAATGATCATTGACAATCGTTCTGATGCCATCTGCATAGTCAGTTCCGGCAAATGGGATGGGATATGCTCCGACTTGCGTCCATTGAGCAGTTTCCTGACCTTCATTCAGCATAGCACACACTTCGCCATTCTCCAACTGCTCCTCAGTTACCTGTGAGGTGTTTTCATTCACATCACCAAGTTGAGTCAAGAAGTAGCTGTTTGTACACTTAGCATTGCCCGGGTTGCGAGCCAGAGAATAGGGAGTACCATTAGCGTAGAGAGGCACATCAATAGTTCCTGCGGAAAGGGTATTGGAGATGTAGGTTACATTTCCGCACCAGCCAACGATAGGAATACAGTTCCATGCAGTCTCGCTCTTGAGAGAGCCGCTGAACAGACAGTTGTTGATGACGCTGCCGTCGCCGCTGCCGCGACCAACGATACCACCGGTAAGGGCGTCGCCGCTGAAGGTGGATATTATCTCGACAGCGCTCTCGCAATTCTCGATGGTGCCGCCATATACCTCGCAGACAATACCGCCGATTCTCTTGGCCGACGTGTTGATCGTACCAGTAGTGCGCAGATACTTAACGGTACCGCTCAAGGCACGGAACAAGCCGAAGCCTTCTGCCTCGTTCACCTTATTGATGTTGACAGCGTGGCACTGGCCGTCGAATATGCCTTCGTACTTCTTGCTTGTAGTACCAATCATGGGGAATTCGTCCATCACCTTGCTCAGGTCGATGTCGGCTGTCAGCTGGGCATTGTCCTTGGTGTCGCCGCGATTAACCTTCTTGGCAAACCATACAAGCTGCTCTGCTGTGCCAATCTGCCAGAAGCCGTCGATAAGCTGTGCCATCGTGAGGTCGGGAGTGCCGCATTCTGTGCAGAAGCCATTCTCGAAGTTGTGGTCTTCGATGGTGCTACCCTCGGTGTTGCTGTATGTAACCGTTGTTCCATCCACGGGAGTCTTGCCGTCGCACTTGAGTGAGCCGTTGGCATAAACAATGCCGCGAGTGGGGAACGGAATAGGATAGCTGTCACCGGGAAGCGTCTGAGTCCACTGGATGTCCTTCTGGTCACCATTGAGCAAGAAGGCAACCTCGCCACTTGCAATCTGCTCGGCTGTTACCTCAACAGAGCCCTCATTGGGAAGACCAAAGCCATTCATGTAGTAGCAGTTCACCACAGTCGAAACGGATGGGTTGCGAGAGATGGTATATGAGGGGTTATCCGTACTTTTGTCGTTTCCGATAATGGTGCCCATGAACAGACAGTTGCTGACAGTAGAAGAGCAGTCGCTGCCCGTGAAGCCCAAGATACCTGACAGGTTGAATGCATCGGGAGCATTGATGGTACCGGTGTAGATACAATCCTTGACGACACATCCCGCAGCACTGGCACGGAAGGCAATGCCTGCGTATGCAGCATCGTCATTGAAGTCGGATTCGATATTGACCGAAGAGATGCAGTTCTGTATCGTGCCGCCGAAAATCTCGGCAACAATGCCGCCTGCCTTCTTCATGGAAGTATTGAGGGTACCTGCAACATTCAGGTTCTTGATGGTGCCGGTAAGAGCTCGGAAGAGACCCACGCCCTCCTCGGTAGCATACATGGTATAGGTAATAGTGTGGCCTTGGCCGTCGAAGGTGCCTGCATATTTGTTGTCCACTGTTGAGATCATCGGCATATCGCCATCAGAAGCATCGATGTCGTTTGTCACAACTGCATCGGCATCTGTCTCGCCGGCATTTACAAGTCCTGCAAACAGAACCAGTTCGACTGGAGTGCCTAGTTGATATACACCATCCACCTTCTTAGGCATGAACGAGAGAGCTGACAGATGGTCTTTTTGAGCTTCCTCGGCAGACGCAGCACCCTCGTAGTAGCTGATTAGCTGCTCCAGAAGCGTATTGATTTCATCCACTTCCGTTTCGTTGAAGAATGCGCTCATATCACTCATCATGTCGATGAGTTTGTCATATTCTTGCATCAGATGAATGTAAGCTTTCTTGCAATCATATACTTCCTGGAAGAGTTCGGAGAACTGCTCAACAACGGCAAGCTTTGCCTCATTGCTTACTGCGCTCTCCACTCCAGCCATCGCTAATGCCAGCTCCTTCTTTATCTCATCAGAGAAGTTGGGGTAGACGGTATACTCGGTGGTACTGTACTCGTAGTTGTTGAGTATCGTATTAGCACGTGCTGCCTGTGACTCCAGGACATTGTCGAGACCTGCACCGGCCTGGTCCAGCTCGCCATGATAGATGAGCTTCACGTTGCCGAAGCCCAGGGCGTCGTTCTCATGGCCTGTGCCGAGCACCTTGATTCCAATCGTCAGGGTGCCGTCGGTGACATTCGCGAGGATTGCATTCTGGTAGCGTCCGCTCTCGAATGCTCTGCAATAGCCTACCAGTCCACGGGGCACATAGCCGTCGTTGCCTTCGAAGTCCATTGCCTCGAAGTCGGGATATTCTCCTGTAAGGTTACAGTTGATGCCATCCACAGCATCGGCAGAGGGGAGCATATCCTCGATGAGCACCTGGAAGTAATTGGTCATGCCGTTTGCCGTGAGCATGGCGGCATAGTTAGTATTTAACAGGTCATCGGCTCCGGGATAGGGACGGAACGCGCCATTGATTTGTACCTCATAGATACCATTTGCAAGGCCTGTAATGGTCTGGTACATATCCATAGTACTATTCCAGCATTCAGCCGCATGCATTGTGCTGCCTTCTGCCCCAGCATGTCCGGTTCCGAGTTGGCCTTCCCAACCGTTGAAGCCATCCACGAAGGTGGGGTTGGTTATCAGCATCGTCATGTCTGTTCCTGCAGAAGGTTCTTCCGTGATTGCAGCTTCCAGCATTGCATCTATCTTTTTGGTTTCTGCTCTAATTTCTTCTTCGGAAAGTTCGCACTCTTCCAAGATATAGAGAGCCGTTCCTCTGGGGAATGTAGCGCTGGGTTCATCATATGTGCGCAGGTATTCCTCCAGTTCTGTACGCTTCGAGCCTGAGAAATCGTCGTGTTCTACCAGATACTTGTCTGTATCCTCTACTTTTGCCTTGTAAGCAGCGTAAGCTTCTGCACAAGAGATGACGCTGGCACGCAATTCGAGGTTTTCGTTCCATTTAGCCATGAAGGCATCTATGTCAGAGCAATTCTCCAGATCATCCAATGCGTCCTGATAACTTTCCACAAGGCTCTTCTGTGCCAGGAGGTCTGTGCAATATCCACGTTCTGCGGCAAGAACCTTTTGAGCAAAGTCTGCATAGGAGTCTGCATCGTAAGCATTACCGCAAACATCGCCAGCTTTGTAAACGCGTTCGTGAGTGGGGAACGGGACAGGGATTCTGTCGTCTTCTATGGTCTGATTCCAAATGATTTGCGACTGGTCGCCATTGAGCATGTAGCAAAGCATGCCGCTTGTGACATCTTCGGCCGTTACTTGGGTTGTATTGTTTTGATGCGAACCGAACTCGTTGACGAAATAGCAACCGTTGCAAGTCACATTGTCCGGATTGCGTGCAAAGGTGTAGGCATTGCCCTGACTGGTATCGATGTCGATAGTACCGGTGAAGGCGCAATTCGTAAGGGTTGACCGGGAGCCTGACCATCCGATGAAGGCGGCGCAGTTGTAACCCGTACCCGAGATGGTGCCGGCAAAGATACAGTTCTCAATGGTAGAACCGTCGGCACTGCCGCGACCAGCAAAACCGGCAATGGCAGCATCGGTTCCATACTCGCTTGTAATCTGAACCTCGCTCACGCAATTCAGGATCTTTCCGCCGAATATTTCGCCGACGAACGGGCCAACCTTGTTGTAAGGACTGGTCAGGTAGCCATCCATCCGCAGGTTCTGAATAGTGCCGTCGAGGTAGCGGAACAGGCCCCAACTGCTCGTTTCGGCATAGAGGTCAACCGTCAAGGTCTTGTAGTTACCGTCGAAGATACCCTTGTAATGGTTGCTGCTTGTACCGATAACGGTAAAGTCAAGGTCGGAAATGTCGATATCATCCAGCAATTTCGCATTGGCAGTATTGTTTCCGCCGTTCACGAGACCTGCGAACCAAGCAAACTGATCGGCTGTTTCTATCTGATAGAAGCCGTCAACCAAAGGAGCCATGCTGGGATCTGCCTTACCACAGATGATACAGAAGCCGTTCTCATATTCGTGGTCGGGGATGTCCTGTGTCTTTGTATTGGAAAAGGTGAGATCCGAACCGTCGGCGCTGTAGCCTGTGCAGTCCAGATTACCTGCGGCATAGACCTGCTGGCTGCTCGAGAAGGGCAGCGGAACAAGATCGGTGCCAAGCGTCTGCCACCAGCTGATTTCAGTCTGGTCGCCATTGAGCATATAGCAGAGTTCTCCAGATGCCACCTGCTCCTCTGTCACCTGAGTACTGCCCTCGTTATAGGTAACCCATTCGTTTACATAGAAGCAGTTGCTTACCGATACGACTGTAGGGCGGCGCGCAATGGTGTAGCTGACGTTCTCGTTAGGATAAGCCTCGTCGCCGATGATGGTTCCCGTGAACACACAGCTGGTGACGGTGGCGTTGCAGCCATCACCGGCCCAACCCACGATACTGGCCATATTGCCTGCTCCCGGAGTTTCGATGGTGCCGTCGTAGATGCAATTGCGGATGACCACACCGGCTGCACTGCATCGTGCACAAATGCCGGCATAGCAGGCATCTATCACGGCTGTACCAATGATGTCGACCGATGAATAGCAGTTCTCGATGGTGCCTGCGAAGCACTCGCCCACGATGCCGCCAATTTTGTTTATACCTGTGGTAATGGTGCCGTCCACCTTCAGGTTCTTCACTGTGCCCGACAGGCCGCCGAACAGGCCGGAGCTGGCAGCATTGAATGTAACATTGTAGGTGATGCAATGGAACTTGCCGTCGAAGGTACCGGCATACTTGTGGTCGCCGATATCACCTATCATCACGAAATCCTCGTAGTCAATATCACCGGTCAGCACGGCATCAAGTTCCGTGTTGCCCTCATTGACTGCCAAGGCAAAGTTTCTCAAATCCTCCGCCGTGGAGATTTGAACGATGCCGTTCTCATAGACTAAGTCTTCATAGCCTTCCGCACGGGAGGCCAATCCGAAGCCGAGAAGCACCGCAAGAAGTAGCGTAACTTTCTTCATGTTGTGGAAATTAAGAGTTAATAAAATGGTAATTATTTGGAATTTGAGTATTGAAGTCGGAATTATGTCTGCTTGTAAGTTTCGCCTTACAAAGTTAGCAAAATTTTATCATTACGCAAAGAAGGGCTGCAAAGATTTTGCAAAAAAGCACGAAATAAATCATGATATCGGTTATTTCTGCCACAAAAAGCACATCTATCATTATATAAAATGCAAAAATTTGCCTCTCGGGAACTGCCTTTTAGTTGTTACCCCACCCCTACCCCCTCCCCTTAGACGGGAGGGGAGTTAGGATGCCTGCTCTCCGCCCCTGTAAGGGGAGGAGTGGCCGAAGGCCGAGGTGGGGTGATTCCACTCCCTTTGGGGCGAACCAAGCCCCTGACAATCACATTTTGCACTAAATGCCGATGGTTAGAAGGGTGCAGATAATGATGAAATAACCTTACCGTTCAGCAACAAAAATCTTTACAATATTTTGCATGATAAAGTGCGGCGTTTTGAGGTATGGCACAGGGCGTTTACCAACGCCGCACGCGAAGATTGCAAACGCCGCACGCGAAGTTGGTAATTACCGCGTGTGGAGTTGCCCATCTCCGCAGGCGGAATTTCGGCTCAAACCATGCGCTGTTTGACCATTCTACGTGTGTTGAATATACTTTCTTTGCTTTGCGCCTGAAAACTCTGTTTTGTAACTGGCTGATTATCAACGGCGACTTGATTTAAGCCCATTTTCAGCGTTTCAGGTAGGAAAGTGCCACAAAAGAAAAAATAAGCCGTCAGAACGCATCGCTCTCGGAAAAATGTTTACAAAATATTGCTGTCCGGTTAATCCGGCCTGAAAGGCCATTAAGATGTCAGCCCAGGGCATCGCCCTGGGTTTATGACGCAGAAGTAGGTTTCGCCCTAAAGGGGCAAAAGCCTTGTGTTTTAGTGCTTTTGCTCTTACAGAGCGTCGTTTGCCGCGGCATTCCAACACCCAGGGCGCTGCCCTGGGCTGACATCTTTCTGCCCCTTTGGGGCGTCCCAAGCCCCTGACACTTACATCATGCTCTAAATGCCGATTGTTAG
>JAFRQD010000011.1 GCA_017428785.1 Bacteroidaceae bacterium | reverse complement strand
GCCATACAGGAGATGGAGCGCTTCCTCAACACCGTGCATCCCATCGACCGCAGCATCACGGAGAGCGTCTATACAGGCGACTTGCTCGTGACGGGCTACTCGAACTTCAGCCGCAACCGCGTCTTCGGCACAATGATTGGTCAGGGCTACAGCGTGAAGAGTGCCCAGCTCGAAATGGAGATGATAGCTGAGGGTTACTTTGCTACGAAGTGCATGAAGGACATCAACAAGCACCTGCATGTCAACATGCCCATCCTCGATGCCGTCTATAACATCCTCTACGAGCGCATCAGCCCCACCATCGAGATAAAGCTCCTGAGCGAAGCGTTCAGATAGACCCCCTCTAACTCCAAGACCCCCTAGCCCCCTTTAGGGGGGATATATTATTAATAAGGTAAAAAGAATATGAACAGGACAATCATCACCATTCTGCTTGCCCTCGTTAGCTTGGCAAGTCAGGCACAGGAGAACAACTACACCATTAGAGGAACCGTTGACAATCCAGACGTGACAGTCGTCTATCTCGAGCAAGAAGGGAGAGGCTACGAGACCTTGGACTCTGCCATCGTTGCAAATGGAGAGTTTACGATGAAGGGCAAAGTGGACAAGCCCGTTCCTGCCGTCGTTATCAACAAATATCGGAATGTGCTTTACATGTTTATCCTGGAGTCAGGAGACATTACGCTCAAATATCCGTTCTCTGCAGTCGGCGGAACTCTTAATGACAGCTTGACGTATTTGGCGACAGAATACCCTCAGTCGATTGACAGCACGCTCGATGATGAGGCAAGGAGTAAGCGCTTCGAGCAATATGCCGAGGCGATGTACCTTCGTCACAGGGACGATGCTCTCGGCATAAGGATACTTGACATGTGTTTTGCTTCGCCTACCGACAAGTTGCGTCTTTACAACATGGGAGGCCCTATGATAAAGGAGTATCCATTCTTCGTTAATAGCAAGGAGGTGTGGGCCAAATACGAAGCCACCAGTGAAGGCAAGAAGATGCTGGACATCCAGAGTGCTTTCGACGGCAAGCGTCTTTCCGACTGTGTGGGCAAGGGGAAGTATGTCCTGGTGGATTTCTGGGCAAGCTGGTGTCCGCCTTGCAGGGCAGAGATACCCAACATCGTTGCCGCCCATGAGAAGTACAAAGAGCGCGGCCTGCAGGTGCTCGGATTGATAGTCAATGACGACAAGAAAGATGCTGACAAGGCCATAGAACAGATGGGCATCCCGTATCCGCAGATATACGGCATCACCTTCGAACAGATTGCTTCCTACGGCATCAAGGGCATTCCGCACATTATTCTCTTTGCTCCCGACGGCACCATCCTCAAGCGAGGCTTGCGCGGCGATGGCATCGAAAGGGCTTTGGCGAAAGTCTTCGGGGAGTGAAAGCGACACTAAATATAATAATATATAAGGTATAAGGATTATGAAAAGGGACATTATCACCATCCTGCTTGCTTTTTTTGCAGTCGTTGGGCAGGCGAGAGAAAAAATAGTTTGGGAACATCCTGCTACGGCTGAGAACAACTTGATTTGTGCGACCCAATGTCCTGAGGTGGGGATTTCCCGCGTGGAGTTCGCCAAGGAAGAAACGCGCGTGATGATGCATGTGGTAAGCAACCCTTATTATAGCATAAAATTTAGTTCTAAGTCCTGTCTTGTCCTCGATGGGAAAAAATATGCCTTGAAAGGTTGTGCGGGAACAGAACTTGATAAAGAAATCCATATACAGGATGCCAAGGGCTTGGATGTCATCTTCCATTTTGAGCCGCTTCCCTTGAAAACGAACCACTTTGACTTCATCGGGGGAGATTACGACGGAGCTTTCCACATCATGGGCATCGAGGATGTGAGGACAAGGGCTGCGCGTTTGTTCTCTTCCAACTGGCGAAATAATGAGACAGGCGAGTGGGGCATTGGCTTCTATGATGATATGGCTGTCTATGACTGCAAGTTCTGGAACTACAAACATAAGGAGCAGCATGACGACAGATACCTGTTTGTATTAGAGAACGAAGGAAGGGAGATTGCTGTCAGTGTGGACAAGAATAGAAACGGTCAGCGTGAGATTGCCATCGACGGCAAAAAGGGAACGTATGGCTTCATCAGTTCCGTCACCATGCCCGACTATCCCAAGAAGGATGCCGACACGAAGTTCAAAGACACGCACTATGTGCCGGACACGGTGACGATTGTCGGATGGTCAAAGGACATGCCAGAATCCATGAAGAAGGAAGGTGGCAAGTTCAACATCTTTTATCAGTACAACTTTGGCGGGAAGTTTGCTTCGATGGATTTCGACGAAGATTCGTTGGGGCGTTGCGTCATAAAGCTACCTTTACTCAATGCGACGCATTTCAGCATATACGACGGACAGACATATTTCAACGGCGTTTGGGAGCCAGGAGAGACATACTTCGTGCTCTTCGATTACAAGGAGGGGCACAAGCTCGTGATGGGCAAGCACAGCCACTTCATAAACGAGTGCCTGTCCTACCCGATGGAGTTCCCGAAAGAGTACCTGTATGAAGAAGTTGACGAGGTAGCCTTTGCCAAGTTCGTAGAGGACACGAAGCAGAACAAGGCGAACCGCATGGCAAAGCTTGAGCGGTTCGTCAAGGCGCATCCCAATCTCTCCAACCAATACATCTACTTCCAAAAAGGACTATATAATATGGGCGAGGGAGCAATGCTTGCCGGTGCCGCCCAACGTCTGAGAGTCGGCGACTACCCTGCGGACTATCTGAGTTACGTCACTCAGCAGGACTGGCAGCAGCTCTTGCTTCCCCTTTCGCTCAATCCCTACAACTGGTTCGTGGATGATTATCTCGACCTGAAGCATGAGGACACGTTTTCCGACAAGATCAGCAAAAACAGACATTCCTTCAGCATGGAACTTGCGCGCGTTCCCATATTGAAACTTTACAGGGACATCGGGAAGGTGTCTGTGGCGGACGACCAGCTGGCAGAGATACAAAATTATTCGGAACACCACCAGCATGAAAAGCCAGAGGTTATGAAGCGCAAGGACATCGACAGCATCCTTTCCGAAACCATGCCGACGTGGTTCTTCTATGAAAAGCTTACCGTCATAGACTCGCTTGACTGCGACAAGGATCTCCGCGACATCATCATCACCAAGGAGTTCATGCAGTTGCTGGAACAAAAGAATATACCTTTAGACGACACCCACCTGGAAATCTTTAGGAAGAAAGTGTCAATGCCCGCCGCAAGGGACACGCTAATGGCAGAGCAGCAAAAATATATTGAGATACAGCAGAAAGGCTTTGCGCACGTCACCAGCATCAAGTCCTCCGACGATGTGGCGAACATGAGCGATGGTGAAAAGATTCTGCGCAAGCTCATCGAGCCGTACAAGGGCAAACTTGTTCTGATGGATATTTGGGGCACATGGTGCGGCCCTTGTAAGGAAGCTCTTTCGCACAGCAAAGAAGAATACGAGCGGCTGAAGGACTATGATGTAGTTTATCTCTACTTGGCAAACAACTCTCCACAAGAGCAGTGGGAAAATGTCATAAAAAAGTATGAGGTATTGGGCGACAACGTGGCGCACTATAATTTACCCAAAGAACAACAGAAAGCCATCGAGCAGTTCTTTGGTGTCGAAGCCTTTCCATTCTACAGACTCATCGACCGCGAAGGCAACATCCTCGATGTCGATGCCGACCCTCGTAATTTGGAAAGACTCATAAACATAATAGAAAGAGTGAAATAAAAAAGATTCTTGCCCGCTGCGGGCAAGGTCGAAACAATACGAAAACAGACTTTTACAAAACAAATATACTCTAAAAAAGAAAATGAAAAGGAATATCATCTTCACCTTCCTGCTTGCTTTCATATCAATGGCAAGTCAGGCGCAGACGAAAGTCAACATTCATGGTATCTGTGAGCCAGATGCGAAAAGCATCTCTATCTTGAAGAACATGGATGGTAGCGGCGGGCAAGACAGCGTAGCTGTCACAAACGGCAAATGGGAATACATGAAAGAACTGCCAGCTGATGTCTATACGCTTTCCTTTATCTCCGACGTAAAGGCAAAGCAGGCAAAGCAGGAAGACGTCATAACGGTTATGGCAGACAGCATTCCTACGGAAATTGACTTGACCACAGGCACCGTCAAAGGTTCGAAGGCTTCCGAGGCAATGAATGCCACCTGGAAGGAATTGTTTGCTTCGATGAAGAACGACAACGGACTGGCAGCGGTTCAGCAGATGCGCAAAGCTGTATTGGACAATACCGACTCGATGCTGCCCGTCGTGTTCTTCCCGATGGGTATGTATAAAGCGCTGACGTACCCTGAACTGCAAAAGATATTCCGTCCGGGAGCGCCATATGAGAACCATCCCGCCATGAAGGAAGCGAAGGAATACATGTCTCAAATACGAGAAGCATATCAAAAAGAGCGTCAGGAACTCTTGTCAAGCCAGAAGGCGCGTGCCATCGGGAACAAATTCACGGACATCGCCATGAACGACACCACAGGCCGTGAGCGCCGCCTGAGCGAATGGTGTGGCAAAGGACGCTATGTGCTCATCGACTTCTGGGCATCGTGGTGCGGCCCCTGTCGTGCCGAAATGCCTAACGTGACTGCCTGCTACGAGAAGTATCACGCAAAGGGACTCGACATCGTCGCCATCTCGTTCGACACGAGCAAGGATGCTTGGCTTCGTGCCATCAATACGATGAAGATGCCGTGGGTGCATCTGAGCGACTTGGCAGGCTGGAACAGCCTTGGTGCGAAGACTTACGACATCAAGGGCATCCCAGCCAACATTCTTCTCGATGGCGAGGGCAACATTATCGACAACGACCTTCGCGACTACATGCTTGAAGAGAAACTCGCCGAAATCTTCGGGGAGTGAAAGTGGCACTATATAATAATATATAAGGTATAAAGTCATGAACAGGACAGTCATCGCCATCCTGCTTGCTCTCGTCTGTCTAGCGGGGCAAGCAAAGAAAAATGTAAAGGACCAAAAAGTGCCTCAGCTCTTGAACTATCCGAGTGCGGATATGAGCACGCTTCCCTTGCATGGCGGCGAGGTCGTGATAAAGGGTCATGTCGTGGCCGAAGACGCCAAGAACATTGATGAACTCAACGGTTCTGTTTATGTACTTCTGCGCAATTATCTCGTCGCAAACGAGGAAACCATTCTCATTGACTTCAAGTCCGATGGCACTTTCTCGCTCAATCTGCAAGTGCCATACCCCATGTTCGTGGGAGTCTATCCTTTAACTGATATATATGCCTGTCCGGGCGACACGCTGGAGTTAACGATTGACACCACCAAACCTTCATGGCAGGACGAAGGTGTCAGCGTTAGCGGCACAGGCATCAGCGGCGAGGTGAGCGAACGCTACGAACAGATAAGGAAAGCCTACTTCGACAAGGACTTTGGATATTATGAAATCGAAGACGAGGAAGAAATCCTGAAATGGAAAGACATTCAGGTGGCTCAAATGGATGACCTCGTGCGCAAAATGAATGCCGGTCTGCCCGAACTGGAGGGCTGTTCGCCTATGGCATCGGACATCCTGCGCACACGCATCATTTCCGAGAACACGGAAATAATCTTAGATGCCATCTTTGCTGACGTTCCTGACGATGAAGCTGTCTGGAAGTCGTACGTCGATTTCCTTGTCCCCAGGGAACGTTACATGCTCGACAATCCGCTGATGATGATTGCCGCTGACGAGTTTTTCTTCAATAGGGTGGAAATATGCCTGATGAGTCCCTTGATGACTTCTTTGTCCCCCACGAACTTCAGTAAGGTGATATTGAACGGCTTGCACGACAAGCTGAACCTTAGCACTACGGATTTCAGCCTGCAGGTCAGCGTGCTTCGCTTCCTCACCACGATGCTCGACTTCTTTGGCAGGGCTTCGGACACGGCGAAGGATAATGAGGTCGAGATGGTTGCAAATCAAGCTGCCGAGGTCGTGGCAAACACATTGTCCGACATTACTCATCCCGAGTTGACGCGTCAGGCTGTGCTTTTATATCACAATTACGTCAAGAAGAACGAGTTGCCTGTAGGTGAAGCGAGGCCTGTGACGAAAGGTGACTCCATCTTCCAGCGCATCATCGAACCGTACAAGGGCAACGTGCTCTACGTTGACTTCTGGGAAGAGCATTGTGGTCCTTGCCGGGCAAAGATGCTCGAGATGCGCGACGAGGTGGAGGCTAACAAAGACAAGCCCGTGAAGTATCTCTACATTACCGACGACCCGGAAGTGATGTGCCGCCATTTCCTGGAGCCAAACAACATCAAGGGCGAGCATATCTTTATCACTAAATCGGAATGGGGCTACTTGCAAGCCAAGTTCCAGTTCACATCCATTCCCTTCGTCGTGCTCTTTGACAAAAAAGGCAACCAAAGGGATAACACAACAGTGGAAGAACTGTTGAAAGAATGAAGAAAAGATGAAACGGATTATCAAGAAGATAGTGAAGGTTATTCTCTACACGCTGCTCATTCTTGTGCTTGCGTTTATTTCAATATTGGCATGGGACAAGGTAAACCAAAAATGGCGCGAACTCAACTTTAAGCCAAAGCCGCAGCTGACCGTCATAGGTAAACCGTTCATCGACTTCGAGGCTGAGTTGCCCGACAGCACCGTGCATCGCCTGTCCGAATATGCAGGCAAGGGGCAGTATGTCCTGCTCGACTTCTGGGCATCGTGGTGCGGTTCCTGCATCCGCTCTTTCCCCATGCTGAAGGAATTCCATGAGAAGTATCACGAGCAGGGCCTGCTCATCATCGGCATCTCCGCAGACAGGAACCCCAATGCCTGGCGTTATGCGCTCAGTCAGCACGTGTGCCCCTGGCCCATGCTGCGCGAAACGACTGCTTCCTGGGAAGGTCACACCTCAGCATCTGACTTGTATGCCATAGAATACTTCCCCACGTTTGTCCTGCTCGACCCCGACGGTCAGGTCATCTTCTCCCCTTACGAAGAGCATGGATTTGTTGATGACGAGCGGCAGCAACTGATAGCGAAGCTTGCCGAAATCTTCGGAGAATGAAACGAGTCGGAAGCCAGAGTACATTTCACTTCTCGCGACTTCAGTCATAAACGGCTATCGATGCCCTATAGAAGTAACTTCCTCGGCTCTTACATTTCAGCTTTCAGGCGGAGCATTTCGTCGCGAAGGATGGCAGCTTCGACGAACTCGAGACGCTTGGCTGCTTCCTTCATCTTCTTCTCAAGGCTTGCTATGCGTTTCTGCTTCTGTTCGGTGGTAAGCGTTGCGGCTTCGGCAACTGCAAGTACTTCATAATGAGGCTCTACGTATGCTGCCTGTTCTGCCTGTCCGCCATGTTGCATGAGGTTGCCCATCGTCTGAGCTTTGCGAATTTGTGTAGGCGTAATCCCATGCTCAGCATTGTACTTTAGCTGCTTTTCTCTTCGACGGCTTGTCTCGTTGATGGTAGCCTGCATGCTGTCTGTAATCGTGTCGGCATACATGATGGCTCGTCCGTTCACATGGCGGGCCGCTCGTCCAATCGTTTGTGTCAGGCTTCTTGCGTTGCGCAGGAACCCCTCCTTGTCTGCATCGAGGATTGCGACAAGCGAAACCTCCGGCAAGTCGAGTCCTTCTCTCAATAGGTTGACGCCAACAAGCACATCATAAACGCCTGCCCGAAGCTCAGAAAGGATGCGGACACGCTCCAATGTGTCCACGTCGCTATGAATATAAGTGGCTTGAATGCCTGTTCCCAACAGGTATTCCGTCAGTTCCTCGGCCATTCTTTTTGTCAAGGTCACAACAAGGACCCTCTCTTTCCTCTCGATGCATTGCTGAATCTCTTCCATGAGGTCGTCCACCTGGTTTTCTGTAGGACGGACGTCAATCTTGGGGTCGAGGAGGCCTGTGGGACGGATGACTTGTTCAACCACAACGCCTTCGCTCTCTGCAATCTCATAGTCGGCAGGTGTGGCGCTGACATAAATCACCTGGTTTGTCAGCTCTTGGAACTCCTCGAACTTGAGCGGCCGGTTGTCCTTTGCAGCAGGCAGGCGGAAGCCATACTCCACGAGCGTTGTCTTACGGGATTGGTCGCCGCCATACATGCCATGTATCTGCGGTACAGACACATGGCTTTCGTCTATGACCATCAGGAAGTCCTTGGGGAAGAAGTCGAGCAGGCAATAGGGGCGTGTGCCTGGCTTGCGGCCATCGAAATAGCGGCTATAGTTCTCAATTCCTGAGCAATGCCCCAGCTCGCGAATCATCTCGATGTCGTAGGTGACACGCTCATACAGGCGCTTTGCCTCAAGCTCCTTGCCTTGACTCTCAAACCATGCGACCTGAGCACGCAAGTCTTCCTGAATCTCCACAATGGCTCGCTCCTGAGCATCCTTGGCCGTAATGAAAAGATTGGCAGGATATATCTTATACTGGTCGTAGAGCTGAATGCGTACAAGTAACTCAGCATCAATTTCTTCTATGCTCTCTATCTCGTCTCCCCACAGCGTGATGCGGAGCAGGAAGTCGCTATATGCGAGGGCAACATCTATGGTGTCTCCCTTCACACGATATTCTCCTCTGGAAAGGGAAATGTCATTGCGGACATACAGCAACTCGTCGAGCCTGCGAAGGAGTTCGTTGCGGTCTATCTTCTGTCCGGCATGCAACTCAAGCAGGAACTCGAAGAAGGTGGACGGATTGCCCATTCCGTAGATGCACGATACGCTGCTCACCACGATGACATCGCGCCTGCCCGAAAGCAAAGCGCTGGTGGCGGCCAGACGCATCTTGTCGATTTCATCGTTGATGGCCAAGTCCTTCTCGATATAGGTATCTGTGGAGGGCATGTAGGCTTCCGGCTGATAGTAGTCGTAGTAGCTGACATAGTACTCTACAGCATTATGCGGGAAGAACTGCTTCATCTCGCCATATAGCTGAGCGGCGAGCGTTTTGTTGTGCGACAGGATGAGGGTAGGGCGGTTGATGTTCTTGATGACGTTGGCGATGGTGAACGTCTTGCCGCTGCCCGTCACGCCCAGCAAGGTCTGCGCCTTCACGCCCTGCCGGACGCCGTCGGTCAGTTGCTGGATGGCTTCGGGCTGGTCGCCCGTAGGTTTATAGTCGGAGATTAAATCGAAGTTCATTCTGCAAAGGTACGAATAAGCGAGCGAAATGCCAAATTTATTTGGATATTTCCGAGCGAAAGTACTTTCGAGCATAGGTCAAAGGTACGAATAAGCGAGCGAAATGCCAAATTTATTTGGATATTTCCGAGCGAAAGTACTTTCTTGCGCTCTTTAAGTGCTCAGGCGCAAGTGGAACGACAGCAAATCAAAGGGGCGATGAAGGTCAACGCCGCAGGGGGTGTTCGTTGCTGCATCATGAATAATCAATTGCTGCATCATGATAAATCAATTGCTGCATCATGATGAATTAACGAATAAGGCGTGGCGTGTTGGTTTTTATGGGGTGAAAAGCTGGGCGGCGGAGGCTGCCGGCTTGGGCGATACCGGCTTGAATCTTGCTCTGTCTTCATCTTTTATCGGTAAATGCATTGCAGTCTCGCGAATTATTCGTAAATTTGCAGGCAAATCACCTATAATAATAAATAAGGTATGAAGAAACTCATTATTGCCCTCGCCTGTTTGCTGCTAGTTGGGGCTGCGGCTGCCTACTGGTTTTTCCATCGCGACAGCGACAAGGCTCGCGACGTCTTGCCCGAGGATGCTACTGCGGTGGCGGTGCTCGAACCTGCTGAGCTCATTCAGGGGCTTGGGTTGAAGCAAGATAAGTTGATGAAGCTTTTCGTGAACTTTGAGGACCTCATCGAGGCTCTCGACCTTGCGAAACCCGTCTATGCTTTCTCGACGGAAAAAGGTGTTACGGGCATTACGCTGAACATCAAGGATGCCGATAAGCTGCTCAAGACCATCAGTTCGTATGGCATTGAAAGTGAGGAACATGGCGGTTTGCAATGGCTGGCGAGCAGCGGTGGCATCGGTTGCATGGACAGGGATAAGGTGCTGCTGTGCGATGCCTCGAGCTCGACTGCTCCGGATGCGCTGCGGGATGAGATGGCGAAGCTCATGTCGCAAGATAGAAAAGAGGTGGAGGCTTTGGACAAAGCCAGCAAGCAAGACGGCGTCTTCCGCATGAGCACGCCCCTCGGAGGCATTCCCGAGCAGTATGCCAGGCAGCTTCCGGCAGGCGTTTCCGACGCTATCCTCAATGCCGCTCTGCAGATTGGGAAGAAGGATATCAGCCTTTCGGCAAACCTGACGACGGATTTCAGTTCCCTGCCGCTTGCTCCCATCAAGGGAAGCCTTGCCGGCATCGGTCCCGAGAAGCCTTTTCTGTGGGTTTGCTTCAACATGAATGGCGAGCGGCTTCTGCCCCTTCTTCGCGAAGTGCCCCAGCTGAGGAGCATTCTCCTTGCCCTGAATATGAATGTGGATGTCGATATGATGCTGAAGGCCATCAATGGCGACGTCTCGATAGCTGTGCCCAAGCTCGACCTCCAGCGCCCCGATTTCATCCTTACGGCCTCTCTTGCCAATACGGATTTCCTGAAGAATGCAGGGGATTGGAGCATGGTGAGAAAGGTTGGCGCAAACGATTTCGCGTTTGAATATGAAGGTCTTCGGGCGTTCTTTGGCGTGCGCGGCAACATGCTCTATATGGCTTCGAACGATAAGATGGCTCAAAATGCGTTCGCGCAAGCTCCCAAGGATGCTTTCCAAAGCGCAGCAAAGGGCAAATACCTCTGCGCGTCGCTCAATATCGGTCAAGTCATCGACGCCTATCCCGGCCTTGCCATCCTGCTGAGGACCATGCCTCAGGTGCGCGACCTGGCCGATGCCTTCGACCGCGTCTCCCTGACCGCCGACTCCCCGCATAGCCTGGAGCTGAGCATCGAAACAAGGAAACCCGTCAAGGACATCATCTCGAGCCTCTTGACGCTCGTAACAGGAGAGTGACTGCCATCGATGGATACTATTTCTCTAAACAACGCCCTGCCGAATGTCTTCCTGCAAAGGACGGACATCAAGAGCGAGATCTGGCGGCAACAGGTCTCCTTCGAGAAGGGCAAGACCTACCTTATAGAAGCCCAAAGCGGCACGGGCAAGAGTTCGCTTTGCAGCTTTATCATCGGCTATCGGCATGATTTCGACGGCTGCATCCTTTTCGACGGCAAGGACAGCAGAAAGCTGAAGGCTGCGGACTGGACAGGGTTGCGCCAAAAGCACATCAGCATGCTTTTTCAGGAGCTGCGGCTCTTCCCCGAACTCACGGCAATAGAGAACGTCGAGATAAAGAACAGCCTTGCCGCTCATAAGACGAGAAAAGAGATAGAGCTGTGGTTCGAAGCGCTGGGCATAGCAGACAAGATAGAGGCTCCCGTCCGTCTCATGAGCTTTGGCCAGCAGCAACGAGTTGCCATGATTCGCGCCCTCGTCCAGCCTTTCGACTTCCTGCTTGCCGACGAGCCCATCTCTCATCTCGACGACGAGAACTCGAAGGCGATGGCCGACATCATGGTTGCCGAGGCACAAAAGCAGGAAGCCGGCATCATCATCACCAGTATCGGCAAGCACATGGCGTTGCCCTACGACAAAACCTATAGCCTATGAATTTAGTCTGGAAACTCCTTCGTAGGCACATCAGCCTGCCGCAGCTTGCAGGTTTCTTCTTCGCAAACCTCTTGGGGATGCTCATCGTGCTGCTCTCCCTGCAGTTCTATCGCGACGTCAAGCCCGTCTTCTCGGAAGAGGACGGCTTCATTCGTCCCGACTTCCTCATCCTCAGCAAACGCATCTCAGCGCTGGGCACCATCGGCCTCGGCTCCGTCAGCACCTTCTCCGAAAAGGAGATGAACGAGCTCGCCTCTCAGCCCTTTGCAAAGAGGGTAGGGGCTTTCACGGCCAGCCAGTACAAGGTCTCCTGCAGTATGGGCATCGATGGCGTGGCGCAACTCGGCACCGAGATGTTCTTCGAGAGCGTGCCCGACGCTTTTGTCGATGCGGACCTGCAGAAATGGCACTTCGACGAGGGCGACGAGGTGGTGCCCATCATCCTGCCGCGCACCTATCTTGCCATCTACAACTTCGGCTTTGCACAAAGCCAGAACTTGCCCAAGATATCGGAGAGCGTAGCCGGACTGGTGGAGATGGTTATTTCCATGCGGGGCAACGGCAGGAACGAGTTCATCAAGGGCAAGGTGATAGGCTTCAGCACGCGGCTCAACACGATACTCGCCCCCGAGAGCTTCATCCGTTGGAGCAACGAAAGATATGCGCCTGATGCCGATGCCGAGCCGTCGCGAATCATCCTGGAAGTCGGCAATCCTGCCGATGATGCCATCGTGAACTATATCAACGCGAAGGGCTACGAAATGGAGGACGACAAGCTCGATGCCGGTCGCATGACTTTCTTCCTGCGCCTCGTCTCGGGCATCGTGATGACGGTAGGCCTGCTCATCTCCCTGCTGAGCTTCTACATCCTGATGCTCTCGATATACCTGCTTGTCGAGAAGAACAGCGACAAGATGCGTACGCTCCTGCTCATCGGCTACAGTCCGGCACGAGTGGCTTTGCCCTATCAGATGCTGACCGTCGGCATCAATCTGCTCGTCTTCATGCTTGCCGTCGTTGCCCTCCTATGCCTTCGCACCCAATACATGCAGATGCTTGCCAACGTCTTTCCCAAGATGCAAGGGGGGAGCATACTGCCAGCCATCCTGCTTGGCCTGTCGCTCCTCATCGTTGTGAGCATCGCCAACTGCATAGTAGTGCGTCGCCGCATCAATGGAATATGGAACAACAAGAGGTGAATACATAGCCGCTCGTGCGGGCAAACGGATTGCGGGATATCGGGTTCTTCCCCTATCCATATCGCATGCCTCATGCGCAAGCTGAAAATGTAGAGACGCAGGTTGCGTATGGATGTTCGTAGTTTGCGCCCCGGTATTCGCAGGCTTCGAATCAAGAATCGGATACGACAGGCGAAACATTTCCCCTGCTTCGGAGAATTTTTTCCGCACTTTGCGGGAAATTTAAAAATAAGTCGTATCTTTGTACCTGAAATAAAGCATAAACCAATCGGATGAGGAGTTGACATTCTCTCTATGGAAGAACTGAAGAAACTATATAAGGAAGCGACAGGCCTTGATGTAGCCGATGTGGAAGCCATCCCCGGAGCCGGAAGCAACCGCAAGTACTATCGCATGAGGGGAACCGATGGCAGCACACTCATCGGAGCCATCGGAACAAGCAGGGACGAGAATCATGCCTTCTGCTATCTTGCCCGACATTTCGCAGAGGCTGGTCTGCCTGTGCCTCAGGTGATTGCTGAGAGCAAGGACGGCTTGCGCTACCTGCAGAACGACCTTGGGGACAAGTCGCTCTTCGGTGCCTTGAAAGGTGGGCGAGAGGCTGGAGGCCGTTACAATGCCCACGAAAAGGAGCTGCTCAGGCGAACCATCGCCGCTCTGCCTGCCATGCAGATTCGTGGGGCAAGAGGGCTCGACTTCTCCCATTGCTATCCGCAGGAGGCGCTCGACGAGACGAATGTCCTCTTCGACCTCAACTACTTCAAATATTGCTTCCTCAAAGCCACAGGGCTCGACTTCCATGAACTGAAGCTCGAGGCCTCCTTCCAACTGATGGCACGCGACATAGTGAGCATCCCGGGCGGCGCCTTCATGTATCGCGACTTCCAGGCAAGGAATGTGATGCTCGATGCGCAGGACAATCCTTACTTCATCGACTTTCAGGGAGGCAGGCGAGGACCTGTGCAATATGATGTGGCAAGCTTCCTTTGGCAAGCGTCTGCCCGCTATCCCAAGAGGCTCCGGCAGGAACTCATCAAGGTCTATCTGCAAAACCTCAAGCAATATCAGGAGGTCAGCGAGAAGCCGTTCCGCCAGGGCCTGCAGCTCTGCGTCCTGTTCCGGCTGCTCCAGGTGCTCGGGGCATACGGTTTCAGAGGCTACTTCGAGCGCAAGAAGCACTTCCTGGAGAGCATCCCGCCGGCAATGGAAAGCCTTCGCGACTTGCTTGCAGACGGCGGTTGCCCCTATCCTTATCTCAATGAAGTGCTCAAGGCGCTTGTCGCCATGCCTCAGTTTGCTCCGGAACCAAAGGAATCGGTGAAGCGAGCGGACGGACTGAAGACCACAGAGCTCAACCCTTATACAGCGCATCCACAGGACGGTCCCGCCACCTTCTCCCGTTACGATGCACAAGGGCCGCTGGTGGTTCGCGTGTTCAGTTTCTCATACGGAAAAGGCATTCCCGAGGACACGAGCGGCAATGGAGGCGGCTATGTCTTCGATTGCAGAAGCACGCACAACCCCGGACGCTACGAGCCCTACAAGAAACTGACGGGACTCGACGAGCCCGTCATCCGTTTCCTTGAGGATGATGGAGAAATCCTGACCTTCCTGGAGAGCGTTTACAAGTTGGCGGATGCGCACATCAGGCGCTATCTGCAAAGAGGCTTCACCAACCTCATGTTCAGTTTCGGCTGCACAGGCGGTCAGCATCGAAGCGTCTATTGTGCCCAGCATTTGGGGGAATACATCCACAAGAAGTTTGGCATCGAGGTTCACATCTGCCATCGCGAGCAAAAGATAGAGCAGGTGCTCACGCCTGCCCGTGCCATGATATTTGCCGCAGGGCTTGGCACTCGCCTCAAACCTCTTACCGACGCGATGCCCAAAGCCCTTGTCCCCGTTGGAGGAAAGCCCCTGCTCGAGCACCTTCTTGAGAAGCTGAAGGCAGCGGGCTTCAGCGATGTCGTCATCAATGTCCACCACTTTGCCGACATGATAGAGGATTGGTGCCAGGCGCATCCCATGGGCATGCACATCTACTTCTCCGACGAACGGGCGGAACTTCTCGAAACAGGCGGCGGCATCAAGCATGCAGCCCCTCTTCTTCGCGATGCTCAAGAAGGATTCCTCATCCATAATGTCGATATCTTGAGCAATGTCGACCTGCAGGCCTTCGCAAAGGCAGGGGCGAGAAGCACGGAGCAAGGTGCGAAGCGGGCTGCAACCTTGTTGGTAAGCGAACGCGAGACGCAGCGCTATCTCCTCTTTGATGATGACATGAGGCTTGTGGGATGGACGAACATCGCGACCGGAGAAGTCCGCAGCCCTTATCCCAATCTCGACGCCAAGCTCTATCACAAATACGCCTTTGCCGGCGTTCACTACATGAACCCGAGGCTTTTCAGTTACTTTGGAGAGTTCCCCGAGAAATTCGGCATCATAGATTTCTACCTGAAAGTCTGCGCCCAGGAGCCCATCTACGGCTATGTCCAGCCTGGCCTAAAGCTCATGGATGTGGGCAAGCTCGACACGTTGGCCGAGGCGGAAGAGTTCGTGCTCCGCACTTAACTGGGCGCCTCGGTGCGCTCCAGCAGGTGCTCAGGCGCAGGCGGAAGGTGCCGAAGCATCAGAGGAGGAGCTTATTTGACTCTGTAGCGCACCTCCTTGGTCTTGAACTTCTTGACGGTTTTCTTGTCTGTGCCGTCCCTTTTGCCTGTGGCATTGATGATTGTGACGCGGTTCTTGTCGTTATCGGCAAAGGGCTGGATGGTGTCGCCAAAATATTGGGATGTGATGGAAGCGGCAGGCACGCCGGCATCCTTCAAGGCCTTTACGGCTTTCTCGAGGCGCTCTTTCGAGAGAGCGAGGTTCTTCTCGGGATTGCCCGTCTTGGCGTCCGCATAGGATTTCACCTCGACCTTGCAGTCGCGCCAGTTCTTGAGGAAAGCTCCTATTTCGGCCAATTGCTCGTTTGCCTCAAAGTCGCTCTTGCTGGCATCGTAGAAGACGGTCCAGGTCATAAAGCCCCTCGCATCCTTGGGCGTCTCTACAACCTCGTCGTACCAAATGGTGTCCTGACGCGTCTCCCACACCTCGGCCTGCTCTGCCTCTTGGCTCTTTTCGCCTTTTGAACTTTTCACCTTTTCACCTTTGGCATCGTTCCCCTTTTCGCCTTTCTTCGCAGCGAACTTATAGGCCACGCCCACCTGAGCCGTCAGTTGCCAGTCGCCCTTGCCCGACATCTTGCTGTTATAGCGGTCTTTGAGCGTATTGGCAGCCACTTCCAGGTTGAAGCTGAAATGTTTTGAGAAGTTGCAATCGAACTGCGCACCAATGCGGGCATTATGGCTGAAGCGTCCCCCGTCGTAGGCCAGCACCAGCTTGTCCCTGCGAGCATAGGCGTCGTCGTTGTCCCAAGCATAGTTCAAACCGGCTCCTCCTATAAGATAGACGTTCACCGGATAGTAGTTCTTCTTGCCGAAGAGCGTCACGAGATTGACCATCAAGTCAATATCGGTGGTCAGGTACTTGTATTTGTACTTGAAGTCGCTCATCTCATCCTCGTAACCGCCTTTGTTCCAGATGCCGTTGAAATGCAGTCGGGCACCAACGACAGGCGTGAAGAACGAGCCGACGCTAAGGCTCGCCGTGGGGGTGATCAGTTCCTGATTGTGCTTGTCGGTAAGCGTCGTCTGGGCGCCGCCCTGCATCCCGAAGAAGATTTGAGGGTAGGAGAGCGTCTTTTCCTCTTCTTGGGCGTTTATCGTCGTCGCCCCCAGCAACAGAAAGAGGGCAGCGCAAAGAAAATTGAGTCGAATCATGTCTGTATGAATTAGGTTTAGCATTTTCATGATACAAATTTATGACTTTTTCTTATATCCGCCAAATTTCTCAGCCTCAAACTGCCATTTTTCTGCATATTCTATGCTAAATTACCCCTTTCAGCATACCGCATTACCCAACTCACCACATTATGTCCGTTGATTTGTCATGATGCAGCAATTGATTTATCATGATGCAGCAATTGATTTATCATGATGCAGCAACGAACTTCGCCTGCTGTGTTTGGAAACACTGTCTGCCAGGATGAGCAATTAAGCAGGGAGAATGTGGCGACAAAAGCAGAAATGCCCCGAAACATTTGCGGTTTTGCAGTTATTTTCATAACTTTGCGACATTAAATCGGAAACAAATGGCTAAGCATAATGATTTAGGGCAGAAGGGAGAGGATATGGCTGCGCAATATCTTGAGCAACACGGCTATTGCATCCTGGAGCGCAACTGGACGAACATGGGGCGGAAGGAGCTGGATATTGTTGCCACGAAGGATGATGTGGCTGTCTTTGTGGAAGTGAAAACGCGCAGAGCCGGTTCTGCTCAGGGTCCCTTGGAGGCTGTGGATGCGAGGAAGCAGCGACGCATCTGCCTGGCTGCCGATTCCTTCCTCAAGGCCAACCGTATTGACTTCCGCAGCAGGTTCGACATTGTGGCCATCATCTATAACGACGAAGGAAGCAGGATAGAACATATAGAAGATGCCTTCAGGGCTCGCCCGAAATTCTACTAAATGTTGAAAAGTTTAAAGTTAAGGGGATAAAAACGGAAAATGTTTGGCTTTTTAATCACTTATTCGTATATTTGCAAATTATTTGACGAAACAGCTCCATACAGATGATAGATAACGAAGAACAAACGACCGACAATCCGCAAGTGCCTGAACATAGAGAAGAAAGGATTACAGACGGAATCACTCACCACTTGAACCAGATGTACCAGAACTGGTTCCTGGATTATGCTTCATACGTAATCCTGGAAAGAGCCGTCCCGCACATAACCGATGGCTTCAAGCCTGTGCAGCGGCGCATCATGCACTCCATGAAGCGTATGGACGACGGCAAGTACAACAAGGTTGCCAATATCGTGGGCCACACCATGCAGTTCCATCCGCACGGAGATGCCAGCATCAAGGACGCCCTCGTGCAGCTCGGACAGAAAGATTTGCTTGTGGATTGCCAAGGAAACTGGGGCAATATCATTACAGGCGACGATGCTGCCGCCGGTCGTTACATTGAAGCACGTCTCTCCAAGTTTGCCCTCGATGTGGTTTTCAACCCCAAGACGACGGAATGGAAATGGAGCTACGACGGCAGGAACAAGGAGCCTGTGGCCCTGCCCGTCAAGTTTCCCCTGCTCCTGGCACAAGGTGCGGAAGGCATTGCCGTAGGCTTGAACTGTAAGATTCTGCCACACAATCTGGTCGAGATATGTGATGCTGCTGTCAGTTACCTTCATGGCGAGGAATTCCACCTCTACCCGGACTTCCCGACAGGCGGCAGCATAGATGTCTCCAAATACAACGACGGCCAAAGAGGAGGCTCGGTCCGTGTTCGCGCAAAGATAGAGAAACGAGACAACAAAACGCTGGCTATCACCGAGATACCTTACGGAAAGACAACGGGCACTGCATCCAAGCCGAGCACCTTTATCGACAGTATTCTGAAGGCAAACGAGCGTGGCAAGATTAAGATTCGTAATGTGGAAGACCTCACAGCTGCAACAGCTGAAATCCTCATCCACCTTACCCCTGGCGCATCTAGCGACAAGACCATCGATGCCCTTTATGCCTGCACGGATTGCGAGATAAGCATCTCGCCCAACTGCTGCGTCATTCAGGACAGAAAGCCGCAGTTCCTTTCTGTTAGCGATGTGCTGCGTTCCAGCGTGGACAACACTTTGGCTTTGCTCCGACAAGAGCGTCTCATCCGCAGAGGCGAGCTCATGGAAAGCCTGCACTTCGCCTCCCTTGAGCAAATCTTCATCGAAGAGCGTATCTATAAGGACAAGGAATTCGAGGGCGCAAAGACGATGGATGAAGCCTGCGAATGGATCGACGAGCGCCTGACGCCTTACTATCCGAAGATGGTGCGTGAGGTGACAAAGGACGACATCCTGAAACTGATGGACATCAAGATGGCTCGCATCCTCAAGTTCAACAAGGACAAAGCCGAGCAGAACATTGCTGCCATCAAGAAAGAGATAAAGCAGATAGACCACGAGCTGAAGAACATGGTTGAGGTGACTTGCGACTGGTTCCGCTTTATAAAGGAAAAGTATGGCAAGGACCATCCGCGTCTGACAGAGATACGCAACTTCGACACCATTGCAGCGGCTAAGGTTGTGGAGGCCAACGAGAAGCTCTACATCAACAGAGAGGAGGGCTTCATCGGCACATCGTTGAAGAAGGACGAGTTCGTCTCCAACTGTTCGGATATCGACGATGTCATCCTCTTCTACAGAGACGGCACCTACAAGATAGTTCGCGTGGCCGACAAGCTCTTTATCGGCGAGACGGAACGCAGCAAGAAAGAGAACAAAAAGAAGGTGGAAGTCATCCATATTGCCGTCTTCCGCAAGAATGATGAGCGCACCATCTATAATGCTGTCTATCGCGACGGCAAGACTGGCGTCAGCTTCATCAAGCGCTTCAATGTGACTGCAATAATCCGCGACAGGGAATACGACCTTACCCAAGGCAATGCAGGTTCCAAGGTGCTTTACTTCACAGCAAATCCCAATGGCGAGGCCGAGGTAGTCAAGGTTGCTCTCAAGCCTAACCCGAAACTGAAGAAGGTATTCTTCGACAAGGACTTCAGCGAGGTTGCCATCAAGGGACGTGGAACAAAAGGCAACATGCTTACCAAAATCGAAGTCAGCAAAGTGACGCTCAAGAGCCATGGCAGCAGCACTTTGGGTGGCCGCAAGGTTTGGTTCGACAGCGACATCAAGCGCCTCAACTACGATGGTCAAGGTAAGTATCTTGGAGAATTCGATGGCGAAGACCAAGTGCTTGTCATGTTGAAGGACGGACGTTACTACCTGACGAACTTTGACGTCAACAATCATTACGAGGACAACATCTTCCGCATCGAGAAGTACAATGCCAACAAGGTCTGGACTTGCATCTACTTCAACAGCCAGCAAAGCGACTTCCTTTATATAAAGCGTTTCCAGCTGGAGGCAACGGTTCGCATGCAAAGCTTCATGAACGAGATGCCTGCCGAGAACATTGTGCTTGTCACCGATACGGCCTATCCGAGAGTGCTCGTCACGATGGGAGGTGTGGACAGTTTCCGCGAGCCTCTTGAAATTGATGTCGAGGAGTTTGCCCTCGTGAAAGGCTATAAGGCCATCGGCAAGCGCATCACAACCCTGCATATAGATAAGGTAGAGGAGCTGGAGCCGCTGCGCTTCCCCGAACCGACTCCCGAAGAGGAGAACTCAGAGGATTCAGATAATACTGACGATACGGTGAATTCCGATAGCTCTGATGAAAAGAGCCAGCAGGAGTTGGCAGACGAGATGAATGGTCAGCTGAGCTTTGACTTTTAGATAAGAAAGAATGATAGAATGAGATAATGAGGAACAGCTTTTACTTCCTTCTTCTTTTATTCATGTTCTCGGCAGCAGCACAGGCAGAGCAAGCTTTGGAACCTGTGCCCGAAAGGCTGCCCTCTGCCAGAGCCTTTCTCTTGGGCTTTGGCAAGACACATCAACTCGACACCTATCTCTCGCCAATGGAATACTCGGGGACGCAAATCAGCTTTCTTGCACAAAGTGAGCGAATGACACATCTTGCCCAGCAGCACATCTCCTTCCAAAGCACTTTTCATGGAGCCTTCACGTCTTCCGACAATCCTGCAGAGACAGCCAGTTATCTGGGTGCTCGTCTGGCTTACGATGCCGCTTGGCACTATCACTATTCGCCCTTGAAGAACCTCGATTTGAAAGGCGGCGCCTTGATTGGTACAGACCTTGGTTTCCTATATAACGACAGGAATGGCAACAATCCGGCTCAGGCTCATTTCAGCCTCGACCTTTCTCTCTCGGCTGGAGCTGCTTATACATTCAATCTTTGGAAACTTCCCGTGAGAGCCAGCTATCAGGCAGACTTGCCGATGTTGGGCATCATGTTCTCTCCCGAGTTCGGCGAGAGTTATTATGAGATTTCTCAGCAAGGTGTTGGCCACGACATCTTATGTGCTCATCCAGGCAATGCTCTTAGCTTCCGGCAAATGCTGATGGTAGACTTTTGCCTGAAGCGTATAACTCTGAGAGCTGGCTATCTCTGCGACATCAGGCAGCAGAATGCCCGTAGCCTGAAGTATCACGACATCAGCCACAGCTTCATGTTCGGTATTGTCAGATACTTTGGGGAATTAAGAATTAAGAGATAAAAAAATAAGAATATAGAGTGAAACGCTTTCTGTCTATAATAGCTGTTCTGCTTGCCTTGCTCACCTCTTGCCAGAAGAGTGACTTTGAGTATGATGCTACGCCTCAGGGCAATCTGGATGCGCTTTGGCAACTCATAGACCAGCGCTATTGCTTCCTTTCTTATAAGGAAGAGCAACTGGGCTTCAAGTGGTCGGAGCTTCATGCCAAGTACAGCGAGAAGCTC
The DNA here is from genome assembly GCA_017428785.1 of Bacteroidaceae bacterium. GTDB lineage: Bacteria > Bacteroidota > Bacteroidia > Bacteroidales > Bacteroidaceae > Physcousia. Next base: position 196,011 of record JAFRQD010000011.1, on the reverse strand, counting down.
AATCCAAGCATGTCGCGTATCCAGCTCTTCGAGGTGCTTTGTCAGATGCTTTCCGAGCTGAAGGACGGGCATGTGAATATCTCCACGAGTCTGGACTTGGGCAGGAATTGGAGTTGGAAAGAGGACTATCCCGAGAACCTCAACACGGAGCTCCGGCAGCAGTATCTTGGCACAGACTATCATATAGGCAGCGGCTTGAAGTACACCATCCTGCCCGATAACATTGCCTATGTCGTCTATGAGAGTTTCTCGCATGCCATTGGCGAGGGCAACCTGAGTGATATGCTCGCTTATCTGCGGCTCTGTAATGGCATGATACTCGACATCCGTGGCAATGGAGGAGGCGAATTGACTAATGCCGAGAAGTTGTCCCGTCGTTTCACAAACGAGAAAGTGCTTGTGGGCTATATGTGCCACAAGACTGGCAAAGGGCATGATGACTTTTCTGAGCCAAGTGCAGAGTACGTAGAGCCGAGCAAGGACATCCGTTGGCAAAAGCCTGTTGTTCTGCTCGTCAATCGTTCCTGCTACAGTGCCGCCAACATCTTTGTGCGCAACATGAAAGAGATGCCTCTAGTCACAGTCATGGGCGACCAGACAGGCGGAGGCTCTGGGCTTCCCTTCTCCAGTGAGTTGCCCATAGGCTGGAGTGTCCGCTTCAGTGCAAGTCCCAGCTTTGATGCCAGAATGCAGCACATCGAGTTCGGCATACAGCCCGATATCCCTTGCAGCCTTGATGAAGCCCAGGCAGTTCAAGGCAAGGACAGCATGATCGAGGCAGCAAGGCAGTTGATAGCAAAAGGGAAATAAAGCAATTATTGCTGACGAAAACAATTATTGCTGCCTGGTAAAACGGCCTGCAGAGCCATTAAGCAGTCAGCCAAGGGCCTAAAGGTATTGGCTTCAGCCAAGATGACCATATTCCCAGGTCTGTCCCTTCTGAAAAAATCTTTACAATATTTTGTGTCTTAAAGTGCGATGTTAAGAGATGTGGTAAAGAGCCTTTTCCAACGCCGCACGCGAAGATAGCCAACGCCGCACGCGATGTTTGTAATTTCCGCGTGTGAAGTTGCCCATCTCCGCAGGCGGAATTTCGGCTCAAACCCTGCGCTGTTTGACCGCTTGGTGTGTGGCAAAGATACTTTCTTTGCTTAGTGTCTCAAAATTTAGCTTTGTAACCATTTGATAACCAGTGCCGATTTGATTTAAGCCCATTTTCTGCGTTTTAGATAGAAAAGTGCCACAAAACAAAAAATAAGCTCTTATAACGCATCTCTCTTGGAAAAATGTTTACAAAACATTGCTGTCCGGCCTTCCAGTCTGGATATGTCGGGCAGCAATAATTAGAAATGAACCCCAGAAGTCAGGCAAATACTTCTGGGGTTCACTTCATTAGTCACACCCTCATTGCGGGTGTCATACAAAGGGATTCTGTGCGGGGCTTTTACCAGATTGTGACGCGTTTTTCCTTCGGGACAAACATCGGGTCGGACTCCGTGATGCCGAAGGCGTCGTACCATGCATCGATGTGCGGCATCTGTCCGTTCACACGCCACATGCCCAACTGATGCGGGTCGCTCTTCACGCGCTTCTGAATCTCCTCGTCGCGGATGTTCTGTCCCCATACGTTGGCGTAGGCAAGGAAGAAGCGCTGTTCGGGCGTGAAGCCGTCGATGGTTTCCAGAGGCGCGTCCTTCGTGGCGTTCTTGAAAGCTTGGAAGGCAACCATCAGACCGCCGTGGTCGGCCATGTTCTCACCAAGCGTGAGAGAGCCGTTGGCATGCAGTCCGGGCAGCACCTCGATGCTGTCGTGGAACTCACGCATCACCTGGATGCGCTCTTCGAATTGCTTTGTGTCTTCTTCGCTCCACCAAGTCACGAGGTTGCCGTTCTTGTCGTACTTGCTGCCCTGGTCGTCGAAGCCGTGTGTCATCTCATGTCCAATCACGACACCGATGGCTCCGTAGTTGAAGGCGTCGTCGGCCTGCATATCGAAGAAGGGTGGTTGCAAGATGCCTGCGGGGAAGCAAATCTCGTTGGTAGTGGGGTTGTAGTAGGCGTTGACGGTCTGCGGCGTCATATACCACTCGTCGCGATCCACGGGCTTGTTGAACTTGGTCTTAATCATGTCCTTGATTTCCCATTCTCCCACGGCAAGCATGTTGCAGAGGTAGCTGTCGCCAATCTCGAGGTCGCTGTAGTCCTTCCATTTGTCGGGATAGCCCACCTTCACATAGAAGGCGTCGAGCTTCTCGCGAGCCACCTTCTTCGTCTCGTCGCTCATCCATTCCTGCACATCGATGCGCTCGCCAAGAGCAATCTGGAGGTTCTTGATGAGCTTCTCCATGCGAGCCTTTGCTTCGGGCGGGAAATACTTGGCTACATAGAGCTGGCCGAGGGCTTCGCCAAGACCGCCTTCAACGGCAGCAACTGCACGCTTCCAGCGCGGACGATCCTCTTCCTTGCCGCTCATCACTTTGCCATAGAAGCCGAAGTTCAGGGCTCGGCTCTCGTCATCTATAAAGGACGAAACCATATCGATTGCGTGCCAAAGATAGATGTTCTGCAATGCTTCCGGAGTCTCTTCCTTCAGCACCTTCTCCACCTCGTGAATGGCAACGGGCTGACCGAGGCAAACCTCCTTCACGCCTTCCATTCCGAAGTTGCTGAAGAAGCCGTCCCAATCGATGCCAGGGAACTGCTCTTTCAGCTCTGCGTAGGAAATCTTGTTGTAGTTGGCCTCGGGGTCGCGCAGTTCTGTACGGCTCTTGCTTGCAAAGGCAATGCGCGTCTCGATGCGGAGGACATCCTCGCTGATGCGTTTTGCGTCGTCCTCGCCAAAGCCCGTATGCTTACAGAGGTCAACGATGTACTTCTGATAAGCCGTTCGAATCTCTTGCGTCCTCGGGTCATTATCCACATAATAGTCCTTCTGGCCCAGCGTGAGGCCGCCTTGGAAGATGCTTACCAGGTTGTTCTTTGAGTCCTTCTCATCTGCCCCGATATACATACTGAAGAGTCCGGGGACGCCTTGTCGCTGCATGCGTGGCCAAACATCTTTGAGCCAATTGTTCGTGATTTCACGGGTGTTCTGATAGCCGTCGCAAAGCAGGAAGCCTTCGAGGTCGTACCAAGAGTATTCGCCGTTCAGCTTCACGCTGTCCATTGCCGAGTTGTAGAGGTCGGCAATCTTCTGCTCGATGGAACCCTTTTCGTTCTCCTTCGCAGAGACTTCCTCGATGATAGAGCGCAGACGCTTGTTGTTGTCCTCGCCCAGTTGGTCAAAGGAACCGAAGCGGCTGTACTCGGCTGTCAAGGGATGCAGTTTCTGCCAACCGCCTGTGGCAAACATGTAGAAGTCTGTTCCAGGCAGATAGGTTGAGTCGAGATTGGCGAGGTCGATGCCAGACGCCAGTTGCTTGCCACCAGGTGTGCAAGCAGCAGTCATTGCTATAAAAGCAAAGGCTGTAATCATGTTTCTTGTTTTCATATTTAACTATAAATTAGAAATTGTATTTTATGAACTAAATCAATGCTTCCCATTCTTCTTCCGCTTGCTTGAGTTGAGCCTTCAGTCGTCCGTGCTTCTCGTAGAGCGAGACATCCTGACTGCCTTCAGGAGTAGACATCTGGTCTTCGAGGATGCGGATAGCCGACTCGAGTTGCGTCACCTTATCCTCAGCCTCTTGCAGAGCTTTCTCACGCTTCTTCTGTTCACGAGCAAGAGCTTTCTGTTCGGCGTAAGAGACGGCCCCCTCCATACCTCCCCGAGGGGAGGCTTTCTGCGTGGTGCTCTCTCCCCTTTGAGGGAGTTGGAGGGGGGCTAAGTAGTCATAAATGCCGCCCAGATGTTCTCTTACCTTACCGTCTGCAAATTCATAGACCTTTGTCACAAGTCCGTCGAGGAACTCGCGGTCGTGACTTACCACGATAACTGTGCCATCGAAGTCGCGGATGGCGGCTTTCAATACATCCTTCGAACGCATGTCGAGGTGGTTCGTCGGTTCGTCGAGGATGAGGCAGTTGACGGGCTCGAGCAGCAATTTAATCATCGCCAGACGCGTCCGTTCGCCTCCTGAAAGGAACTTCACCTTCTTGTCGCCTGCCTCACCACCAAACATGAAAGCACCAAGTATGTCTCTTATCTTAAGCCTTATGTCGCCCCTTGCCACACGGTCTATCGTTTCGAACACTGTGTATTCGCCTTCGAGGAGTTGTGCCTGGTTTTGTGCAAAGTAACCAATCTGCACATTGTGACCTATTTTGAGAGTGCCGTCGAAAGGAATCTCGCCCATGATGCATTTCACGAGTGTCGTCTTTCCCTCGCCGTTTCGCCCGACGAAAGCCACCTTCTCGCCTCGTCTGATTGTAAGATTAACCTTGCTGAACACGCAATGTTCGCCGTAGCTCTTACTCACTTCGTCGCAGATGACGGGGAAGTCGCCGCTTCGCATCGAGCATGTGAACTTGAGGCGCAGGGCACTATTGTCAACCTCATCCACTTCGATGGGCACAATCTTTTCCAGTTGACGTATCTTTTGCTGAACCTGAATGGCTTTTGTGGCTTGATAACGGAAGCGCTCTATGAAGGCACGAGCGTCGGCAATTTCCTTCTGCTGGTTTTCCAAAGCACGAAGTTGCTGTTCGCGTCGTTCGGCATGAAGCGTTACATACTCGTCGTATTTTACTTTGTAGTCGTAGATTTTACCACAACTTATCTCAATCGTTCGGTTCGTTACATTATTTATAAACGCGCGATCGTGGCTGACGAGCACAACGGCGTTCGCACTTGTGGCAAGGAAGTTCTCGAGCCATTGGATGCTCTCGATGTCGAGATGATTCGTTGGCTCATCGAGGAGAAGCACATCCGGGTGCTGAAGCAGCAGCTTTGCCAACTCGATACGCATCCTCCATCCTCCGCTGAACTCACTCGTCGGTCGGTCCAAGTCCTCTCGTTTGAAGCCGAGACCTTGCAGGGTTCGTTCCAATTCGGCCTGATAATTCAAGCCTCCCAGCATCTGGAAATGTTCGTTCAGATGCGTGAAGCGTTCTACTAACGACATGTATTCGTCGCTCTCGTAATCAGTTCGTTCTGCAAGTTGGCTGTTGAGACGCTCAAGCTCGTCATTCATCTCTGTGATGTGCTCGAAGGCTCTTTCTGCTTCCTCTCGAACTGTCCGTTCGTCGGTAAGCGCCATTACTTGAGGCAAGTATGCGATTGTGGCATCTTTGGGGACACTTACAGAGCCGCTTGTGGGTAGTTGAATGCCTGCGATAATCTTCAGCATCGTGCTTTTGCCTGCACCGTTCTTACCTACTAAGGCGATGCGGTCGTGGTCGTTGATGACATAACTGATGTCATTGAAGAGTGGCTTTGCACTAAATTCTACGCTTAAATTATCTATCGAAATCATGATTGTGTCTTAAGAGTGCCTATAAAGAGAAGCAGCAGAGCTGCATAGTAAGTCGTCATTATGTATATCGAGGCATGAGGAATGTGTGATGTAAACTTGTTCCATGAAAGGACAAAGTCGGAGACGAGGAACAGTAATCCGCCTAATGCAGCAATGTATGGAAGGAGTTTTCTGCCGTTCTCGATGGAGAAAGCCCTCACGATGCTTGTCCATAATGTTCCCGTCAGAAGCAAGGCATAGATGCAGCATCCTATTCGGATGGGAAGGACGTTTACCATCGGAATCACTTTCAAGGCAGCAAGAGCGAGGGGAATCAGGCAGAGTAGGGTAGTGCTGACTAATACAGGCGTCTTTGTCTTTGACTCTCGAATGCTTTTGATGAAGTAGGTAATGAAGCATATATGTGCCAAGGCAAAGCCAGCCATTTGTCCTTCGAAACTGTTCAGCACTCCCATCGCATCGCCAATTGCACAAAAGACGAAGCCAAACGTCATCAATGGCGGAATCAATCCGATGCCTCCAAGCGCCAGAATAGTTGCAGGCAAAGCAAGCCTCATGGCAAATAGGGTGTTGTCTCCATCCGGCCGCATGAAAGGATAGAAGAACCATTCTGCAGCCAAAAGGAAAACAACCACGACAATAATTGTGCGAGTTCTCATAGCTTAGCTTAAAAGTTTTGCAAATTTACGAAAAAGTGTTCAAAAAGCCAAATAAATTTTGTTTATTGCTTCTTTAGTCGTATATTTGCAGGCAGATAACAATTCTAAACAACGAAAAATATGAAAAAGAACATCTTTCTCTATGTTTTTGCAGCATTTTGTCTGATTGGTTTTGCCAGCTGTGAGAAACAACAAACAAAGCAGGAAAACAAAGTTAAAGTGGAGTCGGATGCGACTGAAACACCTGCAAAGGACATCTTCTTCTATACAAGTAAGCATCGTGCCGACAAGTATGTGCCCACAGAAGAGAAGATGGGCTTCGGTTCAACGATTCAGAGTATCAACACAGAGGAGTTCAAGGACAACAAGAGCATCAAGGAAGTGTGGATTGCACCGCAGATCAAGCACATCGCAAACTATGCTTTTGCTGGTTGCACCTCTCTCGAAAAGGTCCATTTCCAGGGCGAAATGCCTGTCATCAACGATGAGGCGTTCAATGGCTGTTCTGCCTTGAAGAGCCTTAATGTCGATGTTTATACGATAGGACTCAACTCCTTTGCAGGTTGCACATCACTCGAGTCGGCACGCTTCGGCGAGCATATCTACTGGATTCGCGACGGAGCGTTTGGCGGCTGCGCCAAGCTGAAGAGCATCCTTATGGCGATTACGATGAGCAAACTTGAGGATGGAGCATTCGAAGGCTGCACCGGCATCGAGGAGTTCTCCGTTCCTAACGACTTCAAGAACCGCATGTTCGGCATGATTCCCTCTGCTGCGAAGTGGAAGAAGATTTACCTTCTCAGCACCGAATTCTATCCAATGCCAAAGAACTGCACACCCAACAAGGGTTGCACACTCTATGTTCCCGATGCCTTCCTTGCTAAGTTCAAAGCAGACGCAGAATGGCAAAAGTTCGGTAGCATCGAGCCCCTCAGCAAGAGCAAGTACTTCACAGCTGAAGGCTTCCTGAAATAAAGGCTTCGTCACCCCACTCAAGCCCGCTCGTTCGCCCCTTAGAGATGCAGAGAATGTTGCATCCTAATTTCCCTCTCATATAAGATGAGAGACAAGGGTTGGACAACAACAGCGGGGCACATGTGAAGGAACAAACGCAAACATGGCGTGTTATGATAGCAATCGTAACACGCCATATTTGTAAATTAAACGTGCTTAGTTTGGCAATTAAGCGTGCTTAGTTTTACAACTAAACGTGCATAGTTCTGTAGCAGGGCACGCTTGGTTTGAGCCTCACGCTTTTATAGCATTTCCTCTTCTATGGTTTCTTTTGGCAAGAAGTGGTTCAGCATCAGGCAACCAATCACGGCGCTTGTTATTGTGCCGCACAGGATGCCGAGCTTGGCGTCGTTCAAGAGGTCGGCATGATCGGCAGAAGAATAGCTCAAGGCTGCCATGAACATGCTTACCGTAAAGCCGATGCCGCAAAGCATACATACGCTGGCGAATGACTTCCAGTTGGCATTCTCGGGCATCTGCATGAGCCCCAGCTTGATACCGAGCCATGAGAAACTCAACACGCCACAGAACTTGCCTATCAGCAAACCCAGGAAGACTGCCAATCCAACTCCGGAGAAGAGACTCATCAGACTCATTCCCGCAAGGTTCACACCTGCGTTTGCAAAGGCGAAGAGCGGGATGATGTGATAGTTGACAGGCATTTTCAGCACATCCTCCATGTCTTGTAGCGGGCTGACAAGATGGTCGCTGGCAGACTCCAGTCTCTTCAACAACGAAATCTCATCGTCGCTCAGCATGACTGGTTTGTTGCGGTCTTCGGGACTAACTTCTGTTTCGGGGAAGTGTTCAACCACATGGCGGATGCGTTCCAGATAGAACTTCGTGCCTTTAGGAAGATTGGTGGGAACGCAGAAGGCAAGAATAACGCCCGCCACAGTGGCATGGATGCCGCTTCCAAGCATGAAGTACCACAGAATGAGTCCCGTGTTGAAATAGAATGCCTTTGTGCGAATGCCTCGCCAATTGCCAATGCAAAGGACTGCGACTACCAGAGCGGCGGCAAGCAAATACCAAAGGTTCAGGTGCTCTGTATAGCGGATAGCGATGACGAGAATGCCTCCGAGGTCGTCTGCAACAGCAAGGGCTGCAAGGAATATCTTCAAGCCTATGGGGCAACGTTTCGAAAAGATGCTGAGGCAGCCCAAAGAGAAGGCGATGTCCGTTGCCATCGGAATGGCCATACCTCGCTCCATGACGGGATCTTTAGGACAAACGAAGAAGAAGACAATGACGGGAAGAAGCATCCCTCCACAAGCTCCTATGACGGGTGCGAGGGCTTTCTTCACACTCGACAACTCACCTACAAGCAACTCCCTTTTTATTTCAAGACCAACTGTCAGGAAGAAGATTGCCATCAGGAAGTCGTTGATAAAGGCTCCCAATGACATCGGGTGACCATTATGGCTGAAGAGGTTGAAGTCGCCAAGACTAAGACTAACGGGCAGTTCCCAAAACTTTCGATAAAGGTCGCCCATCGGGCTGTTGGCTATGACGAGTGCCGCTATTGTCGCTATTACAAGAAGTACGCTGCTGCTCACATATTTGCGGAGCATGCTTATGAACGGATAATTGTTTTCCATCAGGTCATTTCTTATTTATCATTTGCTATGGTAGCATTTAACGCTGCAAAGTTACAAATAATTTTTCATTTATCATTTTTATTTTTCCATTTTTATTTCGTACCTTTGCAAATGGTATGTTGTAAATGACTAAATGGTAAATGATATGATGAGACGAATCATGACTCTTGTGGCGCTCTTTTGCGCCATCTTCCTTGTTGAGGCCGAACAATTGACTTTGAAAGACCTTACTAATGGTGTCTATTCTCAGAGAGGCATATATGGTGTGACGCCTCTCCTCGATGGCGAGAGCTATAGCCAGCTTTCCCGCGACGGCAAGCAGATCGTGCGTCACAGCTTCCGTACGGGCGAGGAGACAGGTGTGCTTTTCGACGTGAACAACATCAAGAACCGCGTCAAGATTGACCGCATTGATGGCTACCAGATGAGTCCCGACGAGAAGAATATCCTCGTGCAGACCGAGACGAAGGGCATCTATCGTCATAGCAAGACGGCAGAGTATTATATATATAATGTAAGGAACCGCACGCTTGCACATCTCAGCGAAGGTGGGCCGCAGGAGCAACCTCTTTGGAGCAAGGACGGCACAATGGTGGCTTTTGTTCGCGACGGCAACCTCTTCCTCGTCAAACTTCTCTTTAACAACAGTGAGAGCCAGATCACGAAGGATGGCGAGTTCAACAAGATTATCAACGGCAAGCCGGATTGGGTTAACGAAGAGGAGTTCTCCTTTGCCCGCGCTTTCGACTTCAACGCCGACAACACGATGATTGCCTGGATTCGTTATGACGAGACGGAAGTGCCGATGTTCAGCTTCCCGTGGTACAAAGGTTTGAACCCAGAAAAGAAGGATTATGCCGGATATCCCGGTTCCTACGACTACAAGTATCCTATTGCCGGAGCCAAAAATAGTGTCGTCAGCGTGCACAGCTTCGACATCAAGAGCCGCGCCATCCGCAAGATGCAGCTCCCCATCCCTTCGGATGGCTACATCCCTCGTATCTTCTTTACCGACGATGCCGAGAAGATGCTTGTCCTGACTCTCAACCGGCATCAAGACCAACTCGACATCTATCTTGCTAACCCGAGGAGTACTGAGTGCCGCGTTATTGTTCGCGAACAGGCGGAATGCTATGTGCCGGAAGAGACCTTGAAGGCCTTCAAAGTCATTCCTGGCGGCTTTGTACTGTTGAGTGAACGAAGCGGATACAAGCACCTCTATCTCTATGACTTAAATGGAACGCTACGAAGGCAACTCACAAACGGGAACTATGAGGTGAAGTCGCTGTATGGCTACGATGCAAAGACGGGAAACACCTTCTATGCAAGCAATCAGGAAAGCCCTCTCAGACAGAGCATCTATAAGAGCGACAGCAAGGGGAAAGTGACGCGTCTCAGCACATCGCAGACAGGTTGGAACAACGCCATCTTCTCTACCGACTTGCGTTACTACATGAACACCTGGAGTGACCTCAACACGCCTTCCGTCACGACACTTTGCGACGCCTCGGGCAAGACGCTCAAGACGCTTGAAGACAACGCAGCTCTTCGTCAGAAGCTTGCAGGTCTGAAGCTTGGCGAGCGCAAGTTCTTCACATTCACGACTGCCGATGGCATACAGCTCAACGGCTTTATGGTGCTGCCCGCCGACTTCAATGCTGGCAAGAAGTATCCCGTCGTGATGCATCAATACTCAGGTCCTGGCAGCCAGCAAGTGGTGGACAGCTGGAGCGCAGGCAATATGGGAGGCTGCCTTTATGAACAATACCTTGCACAAGAAGGCTTCATCAGCGTATGTGTGGATGGCAGAGGAACAGGCGGCAGAGGTCGCGACTTCGAGCAATGCACCTACCTCAAGCTGGGTCAATTGGAAAGTCACGACCAGGTTGAGGCAGCCATCTGGCTTGGCCAGCAGAGTTATGTCGACAAGGACCGCATCGCCATTTGGGGCTGGAGCTACGGTGGCTTCAATACCTTGATGAGCATGAGCGAGGGTCGTCCCGTCTTTGCTTGTGGTGTGGCTGTTGCTGCTCCCACAAGCTGGAAGTATTACGACACCATTTATACAGAGCGTTTCATGCGTACGCCTAATGAAAATGGCGATGGCTATGATGTTTGCCCCATCAGCCGCGCATCAAAACTGAGCGGAAAGCTGCTCCTCGTTCATGGTATGGCAGATGATAATGTTCACTTCCGTAATGCAGCAGAATACGCCGAAGCACTTGTTCAGGCAGATAAAGATTTCCGCGAACTGACCTACACCAACCGCAATCACAGCATCTACGGAGGCAACACGCGCAATCACCTCTTCCGCCAGATTACGCAGCACTTCAAGGAGATGCAGAAGTAATCTTTTCAGTCAAAACGAGACCTTTGCAAAATCCACGTGTGGATTTCCCAAAGTTCACGTGTGGATTTCATCAAATCCTCGTGTGGATTTCGCCGACATCTCGTGTGCCATGAGTAAGCCTCATGTAATTTTCTGGCAAAGGCGCGGGAGCTATTTATAATGTTTCAGGCCAACGCTTGAATAAGATGCAACGAGGCATCAACATCAAGGACGGCAAGAAGATAATGAGATAATAAGTAATTAGGAAAATAAGATAATAAGAAGATAAGGCGGCAGTCACGCTACATTGAGCGGCTGCCGCCTTATCTTAAGTATTCTTATTTCGTGTTACAGGTCGTGATGTAAGAGGCGATATTGCGCCATCTCCTCGTACTTCGTACCTGGCTTGCCATAGTTGGCAAAGGGATAGATGCTGATGCCGCCACGAGGAACAAAGATGCCTGTCACCTCGATGTACTTGGGTGCCATCAAGCGGATGAGGTCTTTCATGATGATGTTGACGCAGTCCTCGTGGAAACCACCGTGATTGCGAAACGAGAAGAGGTAAAGCTTGAGGCTCTTGCTCTCCACCATTCGCTTGTCGGGCAGGTAGCTTATCCTTATCTCTGCAAAGTCTGGCTGGCCTGTGATAGGACAAAGTGCCGTGAACTCAGGACAGTTGAATCGTACCCAATAGTCGTTCTCCGGATGTTTATTCTCGAATGCCTCCAGAACGTCGGGATTGTAGTCCTGTGGTATCTCGCTCTTCTTGCCAAGAGCCTTGAGTCCTTCCTTCTCTCTGTTTTCCATATTATCAGGCTTTACTTTCCAAATATCTTTTGAGGCCTTCGCGGCGAAGCTTGCATGAAGGGCAATGTCCGCAGCCGTCGCCAACGATGCCGTTATAGCATGTTAGCGTGCGATAGCGAATAGTGTCGAGCACACCAAGCTCGTCGGCAAGTGCCCAAGTCTGCTGCTTGTCGAGCCACATGAGAGGTGTGTGCAGACGGAACTGCTCGTCCATTGCAAGGTTGAGCGTCGTGTTCAGGCTCTTGATGAAACCATCACGGCAGTCAGGATAACCGCTGAAGTCAGCTTGTCCCACACCCGTTATGACATCGTAGATGCCATGATTGCGTGCATAAATAGCAGCGACAGAGATGAAGAAGAGGTTTCTGCCAGGCACGAATGTTGTGGGGTAGGGGTCGCTTTCTTTCTTCTCGGCTTCGATTTCGAGACTTGGATTAGTCAAACTGCACGAAGGACTGAGCTGGGAGATAAAACTGATGTCCATCGATTCCCAGGGAACACCTGCCTCTTCGCACAATTGCTTGGCAATCTCAACCTCTACGATGTGTCTCTGCCCATAGCGGAAAGTGAGGGCTCGCACCTCGTCGAAGTGCTTGAGAGCCCAGTAAAGGCAAGTCGTGCTGTCTTGACCTCCGGAAAGAACTACGAGAGCGCTTGTCATTTGTCGCCTATTGCCTTTTGATATTCGTCCCAAAGTGCATCGACAGAGTTCTCAGGCTTGTCGCCGAGGATATGTTTCATGGCTTTGTCCCAACTCCATGGATTGAGTTCAACAGCACTACGATTGAACTTGCGGATGAAGTCCTTGTCTTTGTTGAGAGAGAGCCAATAGAGGAAGTAGCCCGTCACACGATAGCCCTTGCGCCATGTGTTTGCACGAGGACGATCCTTGCTCTTGAAGTCCTGCTCGAAGCAACCGCAAGCCACGCGAACTGCGTCGGCAAGACCTTCGATGAATATCCAGTACTCGCTCTTGTTGTCATATTCTCCGCAACCTTCGGGCGAAAGCTGATAGGCATGGGTAAGTTCGTGATAGAGTACGCCGCGAGTCTCGTAGTCGAGACGCAAGGTGTCGTTGCCTTCGAAGCACTTCTCAATCCAATTGGTGCTGTAACGAATGCCGACATAATCGCCGCTACCATACTTCTCACTGATGCCGTTGTAGTCCTTGATGGTATAAACGATGCGCTTCAACTTGGGCACATTGGGGTCTTTTGGTCCCCAGTAGAGTGTCTGCAAAACTCGCAACGCATTCTCTTGAATGTAAGGAGCAGGGTTGGGAATGATGTTATGATAGATGCGAGAACCTTCGGAAGAAGGAGCTTCGTCGTGGAACTCAACGTCTCCAGGGTTATGTTTGAGCCACTTCTTCTCCACCTTGATGGGAGCGTGATACTTCGTGTCTTTAAAGATTGCCTGAGCCTGAATGCCGATTGCAAAAGCGCCAGCTACAATAATTGCGAGTGTACGTTTCATATTTAGTTAAGAGTTAAGAATTAAGAGTTATGAGTTTAATCGGGTGCAAAGGTACGAAAAATAGTTGAGAGTTGAGAGTTTAGTGTTTAGAGTTTATACTTTATTAAGACTATTTATGCAAGATGCGTTTCCGGCTCGGCAGAGTTGCGTTCGGCAGCAAGAGCCTTTTCATGTTCCTCGAGCTGAACGGTAAGTCGGGCAATCTGCATCATTGTGTCGTTCCTTTGTTTTGTGAGCGCTTGTTGCTTAGCCGTGATGCTTTCCTGAATGTCGGGCGTCGAGGTGTTGCAATGTCCGTCTTCTGTGTCGAGAGCAATAATGCGGCTATTCAGGTCTTCTACTTTAGCTTGGCAGAGCAGCGTTTCTCTGTTTATCTGTTTTAAGCTGCTTCGAATCTTGCTCCAATTCTTTCCGTCGGCAAAAACCTCGTCAAGTTCGCTTTGCTGAACAGGCGGATGTTGCAGGTTGAAGGCATGCATCCAGAGGTCGAGCTTCTCGTTGTATTGCTTTTGTTCTCCTTCCAGCTTCTCGATGTGAGCCAGATAGTAGTCGTGCCGACCCTGTATGATATCGGCATTGTGGCGAATGCTATCCATCTGATTGTGCTCTTCTTCGAAACGCTCTCTTGCTGAATTGAGTGCCTGCAAATGCTTCTCATAATAGCTCTTTGCATCTCTTTCCGGAATTATTTGCTGATAGGCTTTTATGTTCTCAGCCTTGCGGCCTTGCAATTCTTTTATCTCCTTTGCGATGACGGACGAAGAGCGGGCAAGCGACTGATGCAGCGTCTTCATGCCTTCCAGCTTTGCTTTCTCGGCATCGAGAATAGCTTGCTTGTCCATAATCTCATGCTCCACGTTGAACCAATCCGTGATGAGTTTCTGTATCTGCTCATAGAGTTGTTCTGGAGCCTTCTGCCATACTGAGTACCAATCCTTGAAAGTGACGGCTTGCATCATGCTTTCGTAGATGCGGGTAAACTGCTTGTTGACGCTTTCAAGGCGCTGGCCGATATGGTCGACCTCTCTGCTTAGCACTTGGCAACCGGTGTTTAGTTCGCTTAGCTGCGTGTTCACTTCGCTCTTCTTCTGTTCGAGCTTCTGGAGTTCTTCACTAATCTTGGCGATGCTGCTTTGGTGGAAAGTAAAGGTCTCCAGTTCTTTCTCTGCCATTTCTGCGTCGCGACTGACATTCTCTATGAACTGCCGTATCAAAGCAGTTCTTGCGTCGAGGTTCGTGCTTTCAGAACATTCCACAAATGTTGGGTCGAGTTGGGCGTAGAGTTTCCATTCTATTACATCTTCGTTCTGACGGATGCGGATGGTGTTTAGCGCTTCTTCTTCAGCGTTGAGGCTGCCTTGAGCCATAGCCAACTCTGCCTTCATCTCTGAAAGTTGCTGCTGTTTGGCGTTTGCTTCCGAAGCCAAAAGCTCATAATCGGTTTTCATCTGACCGATGAGCTTGCTTTGGTCGAGGATTGTATCGCTGTGATAGGGGTGATGAGTGGCTCCGCAAACAGAGCAGCTGACGCCTTCCCTCAGGTCTGCTCGCAGCTGAATGATGTCCTGGCCTTTACTCAAAAGGTAGGTATATTCCTTCTCCTTGCAGAGTCTTTGCGCCTTTCCCGTCTCTTCTTCAAGTTCGCGGACGCCGGCCTCGAGGTGTTGGATGTTCAGGCGAAGCGCAGTCACTTTCTTACTCTTCTCTTCGATGCTCTCGTAGCCCGTGCTGATGCGCCTCCACAAAGAAAGGGCAGAGTGAAGCATTTGCCTGCGACCTTTCAGCATCAAAGCTCGTTCCTGAAGCATGAGGCCGTCTTGTCCCTGAATGTAAGAGCGGTGTATGCTCAGTTCCGCTTCAGCCGATTCTATCTGTGAAACGAGATCTTGGAACTTGCCAAAGGCTTTGCCCAGCAACTCGTTCTCTTCATTCTGCCGCTTGATGGACTGCTGACATTTCTGCTGAAGCTCAGTCCTGCGCTTGTCTCTGTCTTCCAGATGTTTGAGTTGCAGCAGGACGGCTTCCCCGTGTCTCAGCATGTTTTCATGAATCTCCATGCTTTGCCGCTTCGTTCTGAGCTGCTCAACGTTGCTTTGTAGTATCGCAGTAGTCTTCTCTTTCTCTGCAATCAGAGTAGAGAGCGCCTCCATTTCGTCCTTTACCTTATTATTATAGTCAATCAGGAAAGCTGTTTCTGTTTCAAGGGAAGCATTCGCCCCAGTCAGTTGATAGGCAGAGCAAACATGGTCGAAGATGCTTGTCATACTGGTCTTGGCATTCTTCAGTTGCTCGTTGGCTTGCTGCTGACGCTTTTCCTGGTCTGTAAGCTTCTGTCGGTTCTCGTCGGCTTCGCGTTCTAAGAGAGAGAGACCTCGCTTCTCCTGGCTGATTTGTTCCCTCAGCACCATGAGTTTCTGATAGGTGCCATGAATGCCTTCAAAGAGGTCGTAGCGCTCCAACATGCTTGCGTCTTTCTGCAAGATGGCCTTCTGCTTGCCGAGTTCGAAGAGATGTTTCTTTTCGCGGTCCAGCACCATCTTTGTTTCGTTGAAGCGACGCAGCCATTGCCTTTGAGATTGGAGCCTGCCGAGACTCTCTTCCAAGCCCTGCAACTTTGTCTCTGCCAACCGCTTGGCATCCTTGACGCGCTGCAGTTGCGTGGAGTTCAGGATGTGAGGATTGCGCTTCGGATGCGTGCTGGACTCAATGTCTTCTAAGATGAAGTTGATGCCGCCATCAGCAGAAACCGGAACTTGACTAACAGTCTGTTGGCTGACAACCTGTTGACTGTCGTCTGTCGTCTGCTGTACGTTGTCTTTATTATTCTTTTTGTTGAAGAAGATCATAGCTTATGGTTTTTCGCCTGCAAAGATACGAAGAAATTAAAAATTAAAAAAGAAAAATTGAAAATTACATCATGATGATTCGTCCTTTTTGCAGATGAGAATGTAAGAACTTTTTCCCATCAAACGCTCACAGACGCGTTCTTTTTTGTTGGCTGGCACAAATCTACCCTAAATGCGAAAAATGAGCTTAAATCGAATTGCTGCTGAAAATCAACATGCTATAAAATCGAGTTTTGAGACGCAAAGCAAAATAATTGCAATTTCTTTGTGTGATGTTGCAAATCGGCGCACATTTTTGGACCAAATTCCACGTGTGGAATCGGTGAACTTCACGTGTCGTGTTTACAAACTTCACGTGTGATGTTTGCAAACTTCACATGTTACGTTTCATCTTTCATTGTGCTGTGTGTCCCATAATCTCAAGAATTGTCCCCAAATTATGTAAAGATTTTTTCGCGATTTCGGCTTTCGTTTCGTCGCTTTTCTCATGTGTCCGCATTATTGATTTTTCTTTTGCCAAATCGATTTGTTGTTTCATCCAGACACACAAGAAACATGTTTTTTTGCAAAAAACTTGGCTCTTTTTCTTATTTTTCAATTATTCTTCGTAACTTTGTGTTCGGAAAACTGAAAGTTCATTACGATGAATGTAAATTGTCAAATAGTTTAAATGTCAAATAATATGGCGCAAAAACCAAGCATACCAAAAGGAACTCGTGACTTCGGTCCGCAGGAAATGTCACGGCGTAACTACATCTTCAACACGATTCGCGAGGTCTATTCCCTCTATGGCTTCGAGCAAATCGAGACACCTGCGATGGAGAACCTCTCAACCCTGATGGGCAAGTACGGCGAAGAAGGCGACAAACTGCTCTTCAAGATACTGAACAGCGGCGACTTCCTGCGTGGCATCTCTACCGAAGACCTTGCAAATGGCGCTACAGGCCACCTTGCTGCCCAACTCTGCGAAAAGGGTCTCAGATACGACTTGACTGTTCCCTTCGCCCGTTATGTCGTGCAGCATCGTGAGGAACTGGCTTTGCCTTTCCGTCGTTATCAGATTCAACCCGTTTGGCGAGCCGACAGACCTCAGAAAGGACGTTATCGCGAGTTCTATCAATGTGATGCCGATGTGGTGGGAAGCGACTCGCTGCTCTGCGAAGTGGAACTGATGCAGATTGTCGATGAGGTGTTCCGTCGTTTCGGAATCCGCGTTTGCATCAAGATAAACAACCGCAAGATTCTCTCAGGCATAGCAGAGATGATTGGCGAGGCCGACAAGATAGTGGATATCACCGTTGCCATCGACAAGCTCGACAAGATAGGTCTCGATGCCGTGAACGAAGAGCTTCGCGAGGACGGTATCAGCGAAGAAGCCATTCAGAAGCTGCAGCCCATCATCAACCTCAGCGGCACGAACGAGGAGAAGATACTGACGATGCGCGAGGTCTTGGCTGGCAGCGAGGTCGGACAGAAAGGCATAGACGAGGTGGAATATGTGCTGAACAAGTTTAAAGGAGCAAGGAGCAAGGAGCAAGAGAATACATCCAGCCCAAGCAATCCTCTTGCCCCGTGCCCCTCGCCCCTTGCCCCTAATCTTGAACTCGACCTGACGCTTGCACGCGGTCTCAACTATTATACGGGCTGCATCTTCGAGGTGAAAGCCCTGGATGTCGAGATAGGAAGCATCACGGGAGGCGGTCGCTATGACAACTTGACTGGCATCTTCGGTATGCCCGGCCTGAGCGGAGTGGGGATTAGCTTTGGTGCGGACCGCATCTACGACGTCCTCAATCAGCTGAACCTTTACCCGGAAGCAGTCACGACGGCTACTCAGGTGCTCTTCATCAACTTTGGCGAGAAGGAAACCGACTATTCGCTTCCCATCATCTCACAGCTTCGCGGACAAGGCATCCGTTGTGAAATCTATCCCGATGCCAGCAAGATGAAGAAGCAGATGCAGTATGCCAACCAGAAAGGCATTCCCTTCGTCGTCATGACCGGCGAGACAGAAATGCAGGCAGGAAAGGTGATGCTCAAGAACATGACAAGCGGCGAGCAGAAACTCGTCTCGCCAGAAGACATCGCAGCATCCATCAACTCTTAATTCTGAATCTTCAATCTTCAATTAGAGGACTTCTTTATATTCAATTTTCAATTTTCAATCTTCAATCAGAGGACTTCTTTATATTCAATTTTCAATTTTCAATCTTCAATTAAATAAATGCTCGCAGCCCTTTATCTCATACCTGTAACGCTTGGTGAGACCTCGATAGATCAGGTCTTGCCCCCTTACAATCATGAGGTCATCATGGGCATCAGGCATTTTGTCGTCGAGAATATCCGCTCCGCACGGCGTTTCCTTCGACAGACCGACAAAGCCTTTCCCATCGACGATTGCACGTTCTTCGAGATGGGCAAGCACGCCGACGAGAAGCAGTTCAGCCAATATCTGCAGCCGCTTCGCGAGGGAAAACCTGTCGGAGTTATCAGCGAAGCAGGCTGTCCGGCAGTAGCCGACCCAGGAGCAGACATTGTTAGGATTGCTCAGCGGGAAGGGTTGCGAGTTGTTCCTCTTGTAGGTCCGAACAGCATGATAATGGCTGTGATGAGTAGTGGACTGGGCGGACAGAGCTTCGCCTTCAATGGATATCTCCCTGTTGACGCTTCGGATCGAGCAAAACGACTGAAAGCCCTCGAATCAAGAGCGTGGACAGAAGGACAGACACAACTTTTCATCGAGACACCATACCGCAACGAGAAGATGTTCCAAGCACTTCTCAGCACCCTTCGTCCGCAGACACGCCTCTGCATAGCTGCCGGCATCACGACCAAAGACGAGTTTATCCAAACCCTCCCAATCTCGGAATGGAAGAAAACTAAACTGCCCTATCTGAGCAAGATTCCAGCCATTTTCCTAATTAACAAGTAAATGAAGTACTCAATTATAGTGCCCGTATATAATCGTCCTGATGAGGTTGACGAACTGCTTCAAAGCCTGACGGAGCAAACCTTCAAGGATATGGAGGTTGTCATCGTTGAGGATGGCTCGACCAAACCCTGCGAAAGCGTCGTCCACAAGTATGCCGGCAAGCTTCAGCTCCGCTATTACACGAAGGAGAACAGCGGGCCTGGTCCGACAAGGAACTATGCAGCAGAACGTAGTCAGGGCGAGTTTCTTATCTTTCTCGACAGCGATTGCGTCTTGCCGCCAGACTTTCTGAAAGAAGTCGAGGCTGAGTTAGACAGGAAGGAATGTGATGCTTGGGGCGGTCCGGACCGTGCTCACGAGAGCTTCACCCCTGTGCAAAAGGCCATCAGCTACAGCATGACCTCGTTCATCACGACTGGCGGCATTCGTGGCGGAAAGAAGCAAATGGACAAGAAGTTCTATCCGCGTTCCTTCAATCTTGGCATTCGTCGCAGCCTCTACCGACAGCTCGGCGGCTTCTCTTCCATGCGATTCGGCGAAGATATCGACTTGAGCCTGCGCATCTACAAGAGTGGAGCGAGTTGCCGTCTCTTCCCGGAAGCATGGGTTTGGCACAAGCGCAGAACCGACTTCAAGAAGTTCTTCAAGCAAGTTCACAACTCGGGAATTGCTCGCATCAACTTGATGAAAAGGCACAAAGGAAGTCTGAAGCTCGTGCATCTGCTGCCAGCTGTGTTCACGATTGGCGTCTTCCTTTGCTTGCTCCTGTTCCTTGTCGGTCTGGTCTTCACGGGACTTGGCCTATATACAGGTTTCTTCGGAGGCACAGGCTGTAACATGGGGCTCATCGTTGCCTTTATAGGAGCGGCAATTATGCTCTTGGCTTTGCTTCCCTTGCTGCTTTTCTCGTTGCTCGTATTCGTGGATAGTTCCATCAGAAACAAGAGCGCAAAGATAGGCTTCCTGTCGATTTGGGCAAGTTTCATCCAGCTGATTGGGTACGGAACAGGTTTCATCCGTGCTTGGTGGCTGAGGTGCGTTTGCGGAAGGAACGAGGAACTGCAGGCGTTTAAAGAAAACTTTTACGAATAGAAGACAACGGACGACGGACAACAGACAACAGACTTTCAGGCAAAAGAAAACGTGATATAGAGATGAAGGCGATAAAGAATTGGGCTCCGGAAGACAGGCCTCGCGAGCGTTTGCTTGCCAATGGTGCTGCTACTCTCAGTACGGCTGAGTTGCTGGCAATCCTTATTGGAAGCGGTGTGCCTGGCAAATCGGCAGTCGATATCATGCGTACCATTCTTTCTGACTACGGAGACAGCCTTATGTCTCTTGCCAAAGCTTCCGTTCAGGAGTTGATGCGCTATGAGGGTATTGGTGAAGCAAAGGCGGTGACGATAGTTGCTGCCTGTCAACTGGCCAACCAGCGCCTTAAGGAGGATTTGCCGAAGCGTATGCGCATCAGCAGTTCTGCCGATACATTCGAATACTTCAAACACAAAATGCAGGACTTGCCGATAGAGGAATGCCACCTTCTTCTGCTCGACCAAGGCATGGCAGTCAAGGGCTCGGCACTGCTCAGCAGAGGCGGCATTGCAGGTGCTTCTGTCGATGTCCGCTGCCTGTTGCGAGAAGCGATTCTAGGGCAGGCCGTTGCCGTCGTGCTTTGTCACAATCATCCAAGCGGCCGAACTAATCCAAGTCGGGAAGACGACAACCTGACCAAGAGAGCAGCAGAAGCCTGCCAAGCAGTTGGCATTCGCCTTGTTGATCATGTCATCTTTGCAGGGAACGACTATTACAGTTATCAAGAAAACGGAAAGATATGAATAGTAAATCGAAGGAAGTCAACTCCGAACTGGAGATGCAAGAGCGGGTGATAGAGGTGCTCAAGACCGTCTTCGACCCAGAGATACCCGTCAACATATACGACCTCGGGCTCATCTATCGTGTTGAGCTAAACGAAGACAACACCGAATTGAGCGTCGATATGACGCTGACGGCACCCAATTGCCCTGCGGCTGACTTCATTGTCGAAGACGTGCGACAAAAACTCGAGACCATTACAGGCTTAGAAAAGGTGGAGGTCAACCTCGTCTTCGAACCTGAGTGGGACAAGGACATGATGAGCGAAGAAGCAAAAATGGAGCTTGGATTCCTGTGAAAAGTTGAAAAGGTGAAAAAGTAAAGAACACAGAGCGATGAAGAACATTTATTTTATATGCGATGCCCATTTGGGGAGCCTTGCAATCAAGCATCGTCGCCAACAGGAGAGACGCTTGGTGCGCTTCCTCGATGAGATTAAAGGGAAGGCAGGCGCCATCTATATGCTTGGCGATATGTTCGACTTCTGGTTCGAATATCAGAGTGTTGTACCCAAAGGCTTTACTCGCTTCCTCGGTAAGGTTAGCGAACTGACCGATATGGGCATTGAGGTGCATTACTTTACCGGTAATCACGATATCTGGTGTCTCAACTATCTGGAGAGGGAATGTGGTGTTATTCTGCATCGAAGCGCACTGACTGTTGAGATAGGCGACCAGACGTTCTATCTTGCTCATGGCGATGGTCTTGGCGATAGTGATTGGAAGTTTCGTTTCCTTAGAAACATCTTCCACAATAAGTTCTGCCAATGGGCATTCCGTTGGCTGCATCCTGCCTTGGGTATGCGTTTTGGCCTCAATTGGGCAAAGCACAGCCGCATGAAGCATAACGCAGAGGCGCCTTATCAGGGAGAGGACAAGGAGCCGTTGGTTCTCTTTGCAAAGCAATATCTGAAGGAGCATCCAGAGGTTGATTTCTTCATCTTCGGGCATCGTCACATTGAACTCGACCTTGCTCTCAGTCATCAGACTCGTCTCATTATTCTTGGCGACTGGATTACGCAGTTCACCTATGCCGTTTATGATGGAGAAGGACTTTACCTTGAGAGTTATACTGAAGGTGAAGCGCCTTTGTAATTATATATATAAGGTAAGAAAGAATATGAAAAAGATTCTTGTTACTTTCGTCTGTGTGCTCGTCTATAGCCTTAATGTTGCGGCAGCCGGTGAGATTAAGCAAGTGCCTTTTACTGATGTGCAAGTGAAGGACTTGTTTTGGAAACAACGCCTTGATGTGATGCGAAACACGACGATTCGCTATGCTTTCCAGAAGTGTACGGATGCCGGTCAGCTCCGCAACTTTGAGTATGCTGGCAAGATTGTGAGTGGCGAAGCGAAAGTGGGCGACCTTACTTTCCAGTCAGGCAATCCGTATGACGATGCGGAAGTATATAAGGTGTTGGAGGGCGCTTCGTATGTGCTGACGACTCAGGCCAATGCCAGCCTCGAAGAGTATTGCGATGGGGTTATTGACCTTATCTGTTCTGCTCAGGAGCCTGACGGCTACATTCAGACAAACTTCACCATCCACAACCCTCTGCATCCTTGGTACAACGGTGAGAAGTGGACGAGCGACTGGAACCTTTCCCACGAGACATTCAATGTGGCGGAACTCGTCGAGGCTGCAATTGCCTACTATCAGGCTACGAGCAAGGACAAGCTGTTGAACTGTGCCAAGAAGGCTGCGGACAATATGCTGAGCGTCTTCAACGAGGACGGCATCAAGATGGCTCCTGGTCATGCGGTTGTCGAGATGGCTCTTGTTCGCCTCTACGAGTTGACGCGAGACGAGCGATACCTGCAGGGCTGCAAGTTCTTTCTCGATTGTCGAGGCATCCGCAAGTTCGACCCATCAAGCGGTGACCAGCGCGTGAACGGTAAGTATTGGCAAGACCATTTGCCTGCTGTTGAGCAACGCTCTGCCGAAGGCCATGCAGTTCGTGCAATGTACTTCTATAGTGGTATGGCGGATTGGGTGCGTTACTCAGGCGATGAGGCTTACGAGACGGCAGTAAAGGCCATTTGGGACAACATTGCAAGCAAGAAGTTCTATATCACCGGAGGCTTCGGTGCTCGCGACAACAACGAGGCTTTCGGCGAGGATTATGAGCTTCCGAATGCATCGGCCTATTGTGAGACCTGTGCTTCGGTGGCAGGCAGCATGTTCAACCTCCGCATGTTCCGCTTGCATGGTGAGGGCAAGTACATTGATATGCTCGAACGTGCATTATATAATACTGTATTGGACGGCTATGGCATTGCGGGCAAGACATTCTATTATCCCAACCGCTTGGCTACGAGCGAAAGGGGAGATCCTCGTCCGGAATGGTTCGGCACAAGTTGCTGCCCCACAAACCTCTGCCGACTCATCCCTTCTGTTCCTGGCTACATCTATGCCACCGACGATGATGCCCTCTATTGGAACCTCTTTGTGGCAAGTACGGCAACGGCAACTGTTGGCGATGCCGCATTTGGTATTACCGTTACCGGCTCTTATCCTTTCAGGGGCGACATGAAGCTGACATTCAATAGTGTTGAGGGGCAAGGTGCAGGGAGCAAGACGTTGAAGGTTCGCATCCCTGGTTGGGCTGTAAACAAGCCCGCCCAGAGCGACCTCTATTCCTATGTGAACCCGACAACGACGCCTGTTGTCATCAAGCTGAACGGCGAAGAGGTCAGCTATACAGTACAGGACGGATATGCTCTTTTGCACAATGACTGGAAGGCTGGCGACGAAGTAAGTATATCGCTTCCGATGGATGTGCATCAGGTTGTCTCTAACGAGAATTTGAAGACCAACAAAGGTCTCTGTTCCTACGAGCGCGGGCCTATTGTCTATTGTGCTGAGGGCGTTGACAATGGTGGCAAGCTCGACAATCTCTTTATTCCTGAAGGAGCAACGGGTGTTGCTGGCAATGCACCTTCTACACTGACGTCTCTTTTCAAGGGCGGAATGCTACAGCTTCGCATGAACGGCAAGTCCTGTTCACAAAGCGGTAACCAGAGCGAGGCCGACCTTGTTGTATCTGATAAGGTGATTCGTTTGATTCCATACTTTGCCCGTGCCCATCGTGCTGCTTCGTCCATGTTGGTATGGATTCCTACGGATGCCAGCAAGATGCAGCAGCCTATGGATTTCCTTGATGAGGTAAAGATATGCAACAGCGCAAGCGAACAATCTCATCACCTGCAGGGCAGCAACATGCGTACGGGAAGCGACCTTGGTTGGCGCGATGCTCCGAACGGATGGATCAGCTACGAGATGAAGGTTGACCCTCTTCGCCCCACCGACCTTGTCTTGAAGCTGTGGGGCAGCGATGGAGGCAACCGCCGTTTCGACATCTATTGCGACGGAACGGTCTTCTCTTATGAACATGTTGACAACTTCTCTCCCAACGAGTATTACTTCATGCGGCATCCTATTCCCTTTGACCTCACGAAGGACAAAGATAAGGTGACGATAAAGATGCAATCCACCAATGCTGACAATATTGTCGGCGGCCTGTTTGGCGTCTATACGGCTCTCTCGGAAGGTGTGCCCGAGGGCTCTGCGACGGTCGATTATATGTGGACGACGAAGACTGCTTCACGCACGAGTCATCGCTATTCGAGCAATGGCGGCAGCGGCTCTTTCCGCAACCGCACTTGGCTCGACGGCTCGGGCACAACAGGGCAGAGCTGGATGATGAAGGTCAACAAGACACATCGCAATTATCTGATGATATTATATTGGGGCGACGAGGGCGATGCACGCAACTTCGACATCATGTGCGACGATGTGTTTGTAGCTTCCGAAAGTCTCCTCCACAACGAACCAGGGCGTTTCATGATGCGTTGCTATCCCATCCCCGAGGAAGGAACAAGCGGCAAGGAAAGCGTCCGCATCCACCTCACCTCTCCGACAGGAACCTTGACCGGCGGCATCTTCTACGCCTATATGCTGTCGCTGAATGATGGAACAGGGGTAAATAACATGGATGTTAACCCTAATATAAATAAAAGCATTTATAACCTCCTCGGACAGCAATTGCATGTGCCTCAACCGGGCATCAGCATTGTCAACGGGAAGAAGATTGCCTTTTGATTAAAAAAGATACTCGTGTCGTTGGCAAAATCCACGTGTGAAAATTGCAAAATTCACATGTGAAAATCGTAAAATTCACGTGTGATGTTTGCTAACATCACGTGTCTTCTTTTGCAATGAGAGCTAAATCGCCGAATTTCATGCTTTTATTGTTTTTTCTGCTTGTCAGTCTTTGTCTGTATTCATTATTTAATTATATTTGCATCAACTATTGATTATTTTAAAGCTTTTATACATGAATAAAACATTATTTCAATCATTTCTGTTGAGTGCATTGATGTTGCTTAATGCTCCTGCTTATGCATATCAGTATGTAGAATGGTCTTCCCTTCCTACTTTCAGAGTTCTTGAATGGTGCACAACGAGCGGAGAGACTGATGCCGATGTGCCGACGGACGAGTATAATTCCCTGATGGAACAGGCAGAAGCTTTGGCTTCCGACGACGATGCCGTTGCTGTAGGCAAGCTGCGCAAAGCCATCCAATGGGCCAAGGACAACAACGACGAGAGCCAGTTGCAAGCTGCCATCGACCAGTTCCTGGCCGACAATGCCGACCTGGTGAAAGACGAAACTGCAAGGGTTGGCACCAAAATGGCCGACTGGAATGTCGGCTCAGGGAACAATAGCCAAAAAGCTACCTACTCCCACAATGGTATCACCTTGATTGAGCACTTCGGCGAAACTCGCGTAGGCATCATGCTTTCGCAAGAGGTCAGCGTGGAGAACGGCACTTACAACATCGAGCTCTATGCCACTTCCCACAACGCTTGGAACGGTCAATACATGCCCGTGAGCGCAGACAACCCTGCTCCCAGCCTTCAGGCAGATGCCAACGATGTGGCTTATGTCTTCGGCTCTTCCTTGGGAGTCACCGAGCAGACGTGGATAACAGCCCGTCGCAACAGCGGCATGTCGAGTTTCGAGCCCGAGACCTATGCCATCAATGGCGTGCAGGTATTCGACGAAAAGCTCCTCATCGGTCTTGCCCTTGCAAAGGCAGGGCAGACGGAATGGCACACTATTCAAATCAAGAGCCTCAAATGGATTACGACTGCGAAGCAAGCATACGCTGCAGCAAAATCCCGACTCTCATCTCTTGTTGCCGAGGGACTGATACTTTTCCGCGACGAGAACAAGACCAACGGCAAGGAAGTGTTCACCGCATATCTCAAAAGAGCAGAAGAAACTATGTATTTCAGCAGCAATTTTAATATCCCCGAGCTGGAGGCAGTTGTTGCCGAGCTAAAGGATGCCATTGCTGACTTCAGAAGAGCCAACTACTACATCGACTTTGCTGCTGGCGAATACTACATCCTCGACGGAGAGAGCAGACTGATGATAGCTGCCGGCAATGAATGGGGCACTCACGGCATCGTGAACGAGCAAGGCCTTGACCTTATTCTTACTCCTAACACAACGAATCGCAGCGTTTCCATCAACAGCCGCGTCACCAATGGCGGATACCAACAATATCTTGGCAGCAACCTCTACATGGACAGCGACGAGTACGGATGGTTCTTCGATAAACAAGGCTCAGGCTTCTACATAGCTAATAGCGAGGGACAGTATATCAACATCGATAGCAACAACAACCTCGTGATGAGCAACACTCCGCACGAATGGATTATCGTTCCGAAAGATGAGTTGATGCAGGAGCGCATGAAAGCATTAGAGTCAGCTACGCAGAACAATCCCGTGGATGCCACCTTCCTGCTGCAGAACCCCACCTTCAACCGCAACGACATGCGTACTGAAGCTTGGGAAGTTGGCGGCAACTGCACCGACAAGACGTTGGGCGGTCCATTATATGATAAAGTTGAGAACTACTGCGCCGAGTCATATCACTCGACATTTACCATCAGCCAGACCATCGCAGATGCTCCTGCTGGCGTGTATCAGTTGACGGCACAAGGCTTCTATCGCCAGGAAGATGGCGTTACAGAAGATGCTCCCAAGTTCTTCATTGGCAGCGAAACGGCAGAACTGCCTGCCATTGCAGGTTCGGAGAACAGTATGGCCGATGCCGGCGCATCGTTCTATATGGGGCGCTACACTATTGAGCCCATTACATTCGTATATGACGGCAATGGCGGTCTGACTGTCGGCATCGAGGGAACAGCAACGCACCAGTGGGTTGCCTTCGACAACTTCCAGCTCTCTTACCTCGGCAAAGCAGAAACACCTCAAGAGCATGAATATGTCGACCTTGGCTTGCCCAGCGGCACTTTGTGGGCTACATGTAATGTGGGTGCCAACAGTCCCGAGGAGTATGGCGACTACTTCGCTTGGGGCGAGACAACGCCGAAGGAAGATTTCGACAACTTTGAAAGCTACAGAATCAGTGACTACATTCTGGCAAAATATAATGTGGACGGTGGCACAGGTATATTGACATCTCTCCAACCAGAAGACGATGCAGCAACAGTCAATTGGGGTAGCGATTGGCAGATGCCAAGCGAGGCTCAGATATTAGAACTAATCAGCGAAGAATATACCACGTCTGAGTGGACACAACTGAACGGGGTGAATGGCAGACTGATTACAAGTAAGAGTAACGGCAATAGCATCTTCCTGCCTGCTGCTGGTAATTGCTTATACGGGAAGTCCGGAGAAGGGGAAAAAGGTAACTATTGGTCACGCATTTTGAATCCTTCTTATCAATATGCTTCAGAAATATACTTTACATCGAGCCTATTTGCCCATTATCTTGCAACACCAAAATTCTGTTTAAGCGTACGGCCCGTCCGCTACACAGAACCTATATTGGTTTCTTCAATAGATTTGAGCAATACCTTGCTTAGAATGGAAGTCGACACATACTGGTCACTTACGTCTACCCTTGAACCTGCCAATGCCGACAACGGTTATTTGAGGTGGAAAAGTAGCGACACCAACGTGGCAACAGTGTATGGAGGGAAAGTCCAAGCAAAATCTGTCGGTACCTGCACAATCACCTGTTATGCAACGGACGGTAGCGGCGTGAAGGCCGAATGCCAACTGACAGTATTTGAACCCGAGGAGCATGACTATGTAGACCTCGGCTTGCCCAGCGGCACACTTTGGGCGACATGCAATGTAGGTGCTGAGAACCCAGAAGACTATGGCGATTACTTCGCTTGGGGCGAGACGCAACCGAAGGAAGACTACAGCTGGGGCACTTACTTCGACACCGAAGATGGCGGCGACACGTTCAAAAAGTACGATGTCGGCATGACTGAGGTTCTTCCCGAAGATGATGCTGCGACAGTCATTTGGGGCAGCGAATGGCAGATGCCGAGCTACAGCCAAATAGAGGAGTTAATCAATAGCGAGTACACGACGACAGAGTGGACGCAGGTGAACGGCGTTAACGGATGGAAGATTACGAGCAAGAGCAACGGCAACTCAATTTTTCTGGCCGCTGCCGGCTTCTTCAACGATACGAATCACAACGGCGCAGGCAGCTACGGCCACTACTTGTCGCGTTCGCTCTATGCGAATTCCTCCGGCATCGCGTGCGGCCTGTACTTTTATTCTGGCAATATTTTCATAGGCAGCTACAACCGCTGCTACGGTCAAACCGTTCGTCCTGTTCGGAAGAAGGAAGTATATGCTGAGTTAGCTGAAGAAACAGGTACAATGACATTCTACTATGACTATCAGCGGACTTCGCGCAGCGGCGAGACGAAACTATATGATCCAGCTAATAGAGTCTCTTCCAAATTCGGCAACAAGGTACTCAAGGCCGATATCGACCCCTCGATGAAGGAAGCTACCTTGACTTCGATGGAAGGTATGTTTAGCGGATGCACCGAACTGACGAGCATCGAAGGACTGGAGAACCTCAACATGGATAATGTTACGGACATAAGTTTTATGTTCTATGGCTGCTCGAAACTTAAATCTCTTGACCTAAGTAGCTTCAACACCTCCAATGTAACGCGTATGTACTGTATGTTCGAAGACTGCAGTTCACTCCAGATAATCGACCTTACCTCATTCGATATTACCAATGTAACAAATATGAAGTTTATGTTTAATTCATGTTCCGAGTTGACAACCATTTGTTGCTTTGGCGACTGGAGTACAAGCAATGCTAATTCGGGCGCCATGTTCCAGGGATGCGATAAACTTGTCGGTGGAAAGGGTACACTATATAATTATTCATTCGTAGATAAGACATACGCCCGTCCTGATGGCGGCACAGGTAGTCCTGGCTACTTCACTGCAGACACGATGACAGGCATCAAAGCAATAGACAACGGACAACGGACAACGGACGACAGATTCTACGAGCAAGGCTCAACGATAGTTAACCTCGCCGGCCAGCGCATCGGCAAGATGCAAAAGGGTATCTACATCGTAAATGGTAAAAAAGTTGCCGTTAAGTAAGAAAAACATGCATTTTCTTTGCACTTTGCTCACTTAATCGTATATTTGCAGCAGAAATGGAAAGAAATCATGTGTCCAACCACTCACATCTTTCTAAGGGAGCGGAAAAGTGACGACTCCATCAAGGAGGAATAACGACATCAGGCTTTCTGTGCCGACAGGCGCAGGGAGCCTGATGCGCTATATATCCCCATCTGCCAACTATTAAAACAATATCGATATGAAACAAAGAACAAACAGACCTTGAGGATGCCGCCTGGTACGACCTCAGCGGCAGGAGGTTAAACAGCAAGCCCTCGCAGAAGGGAATCTACATTCAAAACGGAAGAAAAAAGACGGTAAAGTAAGGCCATGAAAACGCCGGCTGCGGCGATGGCAATCCCCGGCTGCGGCGATGGCAATCCCCGCGTGCGGCGTTGGACATCGCCGCACGCGGCGTTTTTAACCCCCTCTCAGGGCGTGTTTTGACGGAGTGCTGAACGGTTAATTCTGGCCTGTAAGGCCGAATTTACCGGACACCAATAATTCCATTTAAATGACGGTGTAATCGAGGGTGCTGATCTTTATGAAATAATTTTACTGATGTTTCGAGAGTTCTGATTTGGCTGTAAGCCAACACTTTGAGTAACTTGGGGCAACGCCCCAAGAAAGAGAGCCTACACTTACCTCTTTGCCTGGAAGGCAATACTAGGTTATTTTAAGTACTGCCTTCCAGGCAGAGAGTAGATAGGCAGTTCCCTTAATCCAAGGGCGTTACCCTTGGTTCTTCCTCTCGGTCAGGCAGCAAAGCTGGTGTCCTCATAGTACAGCCCTTTCGGGCTGAACTCCCGATACTTGAGTAATTTTACCGGACACCCATAAATAACAATAAACCCCGAAAGTTTTTGTCTGGCTTTCGGGGTTTATTTCAATCGCAGGTTTTATGATTCTCTACCAGAAGTAGATGTAGAATGCTACGGTGAAGCAGATGATAATGAGGGTGTGGATGACATCCCAGTGGTTCCAGCTGGCACGCGTTGCGGCAATCTGTTCGGGAGTAGATGTGCCGAAGACGAGGCCTTGTATCTTCTCACGGCTGGGAGCTTCTGTGACAAGCGATACTAAGATGACAACCATGCTGCATACTACCAACATCACGCCGCAGAAGAACAGCCAGTTGAAGTCGTAGAACACGGCTTTGAACCAATTGTCTGCTGCGTCGGTGACATTGCTGTAATACACCTTTGCACCGAGTCGCGTCAAGCCGATGATGATGCCCGAGAGCAGGCCCCACTGACCGCCCTTTGCAGAGGCACGCTTCCATGTGACGCCCAGCAGGAAGGTTGCAGCGATGCCAGGAGCAAGCACGCTCTGAACGTCCTGCAGGTAGTTGTAGAGCACATTGCCTACGCTCCTCATGATGGGAATCCACAGGATGCCGAGTATCACGATGACGACGGTAGCAGTCTGTCCAATGCGAACCAGGCTCTTCTCGCTGGTCTGCGGCTTCAGGCGTTTCCAGAAGTCGATGGTGAAGAGCATAGCCGAGCTGTTGAACAGCGATGCGAGCGACGACATCAGAGCTGCAAGGATGCCGCAAACAACGAGACCTTTCACGCCGGCAGGCAGTATCTTAGCCACTAGGGTAGGGAAGGCAGCGTCGGCATTGGGTGTGCCGTCCTCGAGCAATGGCAGGAAAGCTGCACCAGCATCCATATTCTTCTGGTGCAGAGCCAGGGCTATCATGCCGGGAATCAGGAACAGGAACACGGGCAGCAGCTTCAGGTAGGCTCCGAAGATGGTACCGCGGCGGCTCTCCTTCTCGTTCTTACCAGAAAGGACACGCTGAACGATATACTGGTCGGTACACCAGTACCAGAAGCCTATGACAGCCGAGCCGATGAGTGCTCCCAACCAGGGATACTGCGGGTCGCTGTTAGAGCGCATGATGTGAATCATTGTGCCTGTGGCACCTTCGTAGTTGGGCTTCACGTCGCAATACTGGAGCATCTGGTCCCAACTGCCAATAGCCTTCAAGCCCAGGACGAGAATGATGAGCGAGCCGAGCAAGAGGATAGGCGTCTGCAGCACGGAGGTGTAGAGTACGCTCTTCATGCCTCCGAAGATAGTAT
Organism: Bacteroidaceae bacterium; assembly: GCA_017428785.1. GTDB lineage: Bacteria > Bacteroidota > Bacteroidia > Bacteroidales > Bacteroidaceae > Physcousia. The sequence continues at coordinate 164,474 of JAFRQD010000011.1, read as the reverse complement.
AAAGAGCTGTGACAAGCACTAAACCAATGGCTGCAATCCAGAAGAAGTCGATGCCCCAAAGCTCTTTGATGCCGAACACCTGCTGGAAGACAAGGCCGCCGGCATAAACCGTCACAGCAACCTTTGTCAGTACATAACTGATAAGAGAGATAACGCTGAGGATGGTGCGGCTCTGGGTGTTGTAGCGACGCTCCAGGAACTCAGGCATCGTATATACCATGGAACGGGAGTAGAAGGGTACGAACACCCAACCGAGTATCAGAATCATCCAGCCCTGAATCTCCCAATGTGCCATTGCCATACCAGATGAAGCACCTGCTCCAGCAAGGCCGATGAGGTGTTCTGAGCCGATATTAGAAGCGAAGATAGATGCACCGATGGCTATCCATGTTGCATCTTTTCCGCCAAGAAAATAGTCTGCCGAGTTATCGTTCTTCTGTGAAACGACCCAAAGAACTATGCCAATCAGCGCACAGCAGAACACGCCAATGACAATCCAGTCTAATAATGCCATGATGAAAAGGTAAAAAAAATAAAAAGGTGAAAAGGTGAAAAAGTGAAAAGGTGAGATATGTCCTTTTCTTTTTACTTTTTCAACTTTTCACCTTTTCAACTTTTTATTAGCAGAGCTTGCGAGAGCCATCACCAATGACTACGTCAATGACAATGGGCTTCTTGCCATACTTTTTCTCAAACTTCTCGACAACAACCTTCTTGAAGTTGTCAGCCAGTTCGTTGGCAACAAGGTTGATGGTGCAGCCACCAAAGCCACCACCCATGATGCGTGAGCCTGTAACACCTTCTTCCTTGGCAACTTCGTTGAGGAAGTCAAGCTCTTCACAGCTTACTTCATACTCCTTGGAGAGGCCGTAGTGGGTCTCATACATCATCTTACCAACAGTCTCGTAGTCATCCTTCTTGAGGGCATCACATACAGTCAGCACGCGTACAACCTCACCAATGACATAGCGTGCACGCTTGTACTCATCTTCTGTGATTTGGCTCTTCACTTCCTCAAGCATGTCGTAGTTTGCATCACGAAGACTCTTCACTTCTGGATGTGTCTTGCTGATGATTTCTGCAACATGCTCACATTGCAAGCGGCGCTCGTTGTAGGGAGAGCCTTTCAGTTCATGCTTTACACAGCTGTTGACAAGGATGAGCTGATAGCCTTTTGGATTCCAGGGGAAATATTCATATTCGCCACTACGGCAGTCCAGACGCAGAAGAGCTCCCTTCTTGCCAAGTACACTGATGGCCTGGTCCATGATGCCACAGTTGACACCTACATACTTGTGCTCTGTGCGCTGACCAACCTTAGCGAGTTCCATCTTCTCTATCTTGTTGTTTCCAAACAAATCATTCAGGGCGAATGCATAGGTGCTCTCGAGAGCTGCACTTGAGCTCATGCCAGCACCAAGGGGTACATCACCTGCAAAAGCTGTGTTGAAGCCTTCTACAGGAACTCCAAGAGCCATCATCTCACGGCAGACACCAAAGATGTAGCGTGCCCATGTTGCATTGGGGCCTTTCTCATCATCAAGAGAGAATTCTGTGTAGTCCTTGAGGTCAATGGAATAGGCACGTACATTGCGAGTGCCATTAGGCTTGATTTCTGCAATGATGCCTTGTTCTACTGCTCCAGGGAATACGAAGCCATTATTATAATCTGTATGTTCGCCAATGAGGTTGATGCGGCCAGGAGAAGCATAAATGGAACCTGTGCTGCCATCGAAGTGCTTGATGAAGCGACTTCTTACGTCGTCAATTGTAAGTTTCATTATTGATATGTTTAATGGTTTTTGTTGTTTGAATGTTTAAGAGTTACTCTACGGGAATGTCCTTGTTGACGTTCTTGCAGCCAATCAAGCTGTAGTAAAGCATGTAAACGAGCATGGCAATTACGAGCCAGTAGCTGTTCATGTAGCCAAAGCCTTCTGCTATCTTTTCTTGCAGCCAGGGCATCACACCACCACCTACTACGAGCATCATGAAGATGCCAGAAGCCTGCTCTGTGTATTTACCCAGTCCTTCTACTGCCATGTTGAAGATGCAGCCCCACATGATGCTGGTGCACATACCGCAGAGCACGAGGAAGAGACAGCTCAGAGGTACTTGGAACATGGCGAAGCCATCTGCTGCACTATAGCCAGGCATGCTGATTGTGGTTGTCTTGGGAATAGAAATGGCGATGAGAATCAAGATGATGGCAATTGTGCTCATGGTGATCATCTGTGCACGGCTGCTGACCTTGCCTGATACCAATGTGCTGCTGAAACGGCCTACCATCATCAGCAACCAGTAGATGGCTGCAATGGCACCACCGATGGCTGCTCCATTGACTGCTATGCCTGCACCCTTCTCACTTGCATCTGAGAGGTAGAAGATGACCTGTGCAGGAATACCAATCTCGATACCTACATAGAAGAAGATGGCAATGGCACCAAGCACAAAGTGACGGAAGTTCCAAGCACTATGCTCATAAACCTTTGTGTTGCGCTCCTGGGCTGGTTCAGGAATTGTGAGGCTGGCAATGATGATGAATGCAAGGCCGAAGACACCCATTGCAATGAAGAGTAGGGGAGAGACATCAGACATGGCTGTCTTGTCGGTGACTGTGCCAACGAGAGCACCTACCAGCAGAGGAGTCAGTGTGCCTGTCAGTGAGTTCAGTGTGCCACCTGTCTGGATGAGCTGGTTGCCTTTGTTGCCACCACCACCAAGCATGTTGAGCATGGGGTTTACTACGGTGTTGAGCATGCAGACACAGAAGCCGCATACAAATGCTCCAAGCAGATAGACATAAATGGCTGAGCCTTGCAGGAACTCGAAGCTGCTGAGGTACTGGATGCAGATGCCGATGAAGCCTACTGCAAGAGCAGCGAGAGTGGTTTTCTTGTAACCAATCTTGAGGAGCATCTTGCCTGCGGGAATGCCCATGAACAGATAGGCAAGGAAGTTCATGAGGTTACCTGTCATGCCTGCCCACTCATACTGGTTCTTCCAGATGGTGCCGAATGGGGCTGCCATGTTGGTTACAAAACTGATCATCGCGAAGATGAAGCACATTGTGATGATAGCAACCAGATTGCTATTCGATTTTGTTTGTGTCATAATGTTTTTTGAATTTAGTTATTTTGAATTATAGTTGTTTGTTTCTTTTACCACTCTATACCGAACTTATAGATAGTCTTTTGCCTGTATATCTCACCAGCCTTGAGTATGCAGCTGGGGAAGTAGGCACGGTTGGGGGAGTCGGGGAAGTGCTGAGCCTCAAAGCAGAGGGCTGAGTACTTGGGATAGGTGGCTCCCTGGTTGCCTGTGAAGCCGCTGTGCCAATTGCTGCTGTAGAACTGCACGCCTGGCTCTGTGGTCCACATCTCCAGCTTTCTTCCACTGATGGGCTCCACACACTTCACTGCATAGGAAAGCTCGCCTGGCTCTCTCTTGTTGAGCACATAGCAGTGGTCATAGCCAGTGCCGTTGACTATCTGCTGACAGCTGGTGTCTCCTATGCGCTCTCCCACAGCATGAGGGGTGCGGAAGTCAAATGGAGTGCCATCCACCTTCAGTATTTCTCCTGTGGGGATGCTTGTCTCGTCGATAGGGATGAAGAAATCTGCATTGATGGTGAGGATGTTGTTGAGAGCTTCAGGTGTGGGGTTGGCAATGCCAGCCAGTGAGAAGAAGCCGTGGCTTGTCATGTTGACTGGTGTCTTCTTGTTGGTGGTGCCGCGATAGTCTATGATGAGCTCATCGTCCTCAGTGAGGCTGAACTTCACATTCATGTGGAGCTCGCCAGGGAATCCTTCCTCATAATAGGCTGAGATGTAGCGCAGCACAAGCTCATGCTCATTGATTTGTTCAGCATCCCACACGCGGGCATGGAACCCAGTGGGACCTCCATGCAGGTGGTTGGGACCATTGTTGATGGCCAGGCTGTAGTCTTTGCCATTCATGATGAAATGTCCCTTTGCAATGCGGTTGCCATAACGTCCCACCAATGTGCTGAGGAAGGGCTCTGGGCTGTTCACCATGTTTTGGATGGAGTCGTGGCCCTGAATGACATTGGCCATCTTGCCTTCCTTGTCGGGAACCATGATGGCCATGATTGCACCACCGTAGTTTGTGATGCTCACTTCCATTCCATTGCTGTTTGTGAGGGTGTAGAGGTCAGTCTCCTTACCTTGGATGACAGCCTGGAAGTTTTCTCTCTTCAATCCTGAAATTAGTACGTTGTCCATAGGCGTAAATGATATTTTAGTATTTCACATTCTGACAATTATTCTGTTCATGCCCAAAGTGGTTCAATGGGGCTTTTTCCTTGCAAATATAGCAAAAATAACAATTGCTTCAAAGGGAAAAGGCAAAAATCTTACACCACATCCCGTAAAAAGATGTTGAAAAGCATAAGAAGGAGTGGTAAACGCGCCTAATTTCCAAACAAAAACAGCAGTCCTCGTGTTTTGGGAACTGCTGCCTTGGAAGAATGAAGGTGTGTGGACTTTTCTCTTTTCCTGAAAAGAGGTTAGTTTTTGTTTTACAAAAACCATGCCAAACCCACTAAAAAAGCTGAATCTAAGTAGGAAATTATTTTTGCTCAGTACTTTTTTTAGGTGCATTGCGAAGTAACAATTTTGTCAGAACTTTGCATGCGGAAGCCAAGAGAGTGGCTTTATATATATTGTATAACTGCCAAAAAATAGTAAAATGGCAAAAGATTTAGAAAAAGTCTCCGAACAGGAGCAAAGTTTTCAGGTGAAACACTACACTACCCAAGAGCTCAAGGAGCTTTTTGGGGATGCCTTCAGCAAGAAGAAGGTATCAAAAGAGATTGAAAATCAATTGTTTAACGATTAAAAAAATTTAAGTTATGTACGAAAACATTTTTATTAATGTCTCTTTAATTTATAAGGGACACGGAGAAGTTTTTAGGAGTTATACATCGTTAACAGGTGGTGCAGGTAGAATCAATGGCCCAGAGGAATGGGACGGCAACTGTAAAGTTGAACTGCAATCGGATGCTGGTGTCATTACAGTCAAGGCAAAGTATCCTCAGATAAAGTGGGCTACCCCAGGTGATTATCTGAAATGTAAATTGCAGATCACACCAATGGGGGAGGTTTTTCTAAATTCCGCAATACTTGATGTGGAACGAACAGTATTAAACAATTTTATAATAAAAAGTAAAGATGAAAGAATTTGAATCAAGAATCAAAATCACCCAGAGGATCTTCCTCTGGCGGTGAGGTGTTTTTATGAGAATCAGGAGGGTGAACCTGCTCTCCGTATGGCTACCACTATTGCAAGTATCATTTGCTACCAAGCTCAGGCTCCAAGGCTCAGAGTCAGATATCCCTACGACAACAAGGAAAATATGCTGCTCTGCAACCTCCTTGTCATCGGCCACACAGGGTCAGGAAAAAGTCAAGTCATGGATGTTGTAAAAATGCTTACAACAACTCTAAGAGAAGAGGACCAAAAGCAGCGCAGACTATTGCAGCAGGCTCAGGAAGCCAACAAGAGAAAAAGCTCTCAGTCAGAAAAGGAAGAAGAGCCTTTGGTATGCATTCGGCTACTCCAGCACTTCACCTTGCCCATTGTGTGCAAATACTCTGACCAGCAGCAACGCAAATATGGTGAACAGCTGGGCTTTCTCCTAACTGCTGATGAATTAGGTACTTTGGTTGAAACACGAAGGTCAAAGCTTGATTTACAGGCAGTTGCCAGAACTGCATTCTCACTTGGAGAGATGTTCGTAAAAGACACACTTTATGTGGATGGTTACAATGCGATGGTAGATATAGTATGGAACAGCATTTTACTTGGGCAAGAAGCAGCCCTCAATGATTACATCACGAAGAAGGGTCTGCTTTGCGGCGATGGTGCAAGACAAATCCTCATCAAGGTTGGCAATGAGCTGGCACCAACTGCTCCTGTGTTTCATCCTCTTACCCCAGAACAGCAGCAGGCAGTGGATGATGCTATCCAAAAACTTTACAAAATGACGTTTACAGATGACGCCAAGCTCCAGCCTACACATCTAATAAATATGGAATGGCTGCTGCCTACAATTGAAAAATGGCTTGATGACCAACGCTACATCATCACAAAGTCTGGCTCCAGAGCTCTCGAGGCCTTCTATGTCCGGGCATCAGTTTCTGCCTTCGGACTGTGTGCAACGCTTTACTTCCTTTGGGACGAGAATCCTGAGCACCAGGAAAAGGTGAGCAGGTGCTACCTCTACTTTGCCCAGCAAATTCTTGATTCTCAATTGGATCAGTGGGGACAGGAGTATGAAGCTGCCTTGCCTAAACCCAAATTGGCAGCGGAACAAATTCCACTCTTTGATGTGATGCCTGAAAGTTTCACGCGTGAGCAACTCATGGATAAAATTGTAGAGAAAAATCTCAAAACAGATGCCCGTCACTATATATATAAGTGGCGAAAATTGAAGTGGATTTGGTTCGAAGAGTCCACAAAACTCTATCACAAGATGTTTGAAATGTAAATTGTCATCGTCATTTTTACCTTTTTACATTCTAAAACCATGAAAATACTTTTGCAAAGAAGCCACATAGGGGAGTTTGCCGCCACAGGCAGACTCTCCATCTGTGGTGAATATGTATGCGACACCTGTGAGCACTCCTTGCATCAAGTCCCTCCAGGGACTTATCATATAGATATAATGTATAGCAAGCATTTCCGTCGCAAGATGCCTTTCCTCCTGGAAGCCCCTGATGTCTGTCTTGCCTATGGGAATGGTATATATAACTGTCAAGATGGCCGGATTTTGCTTGGCACCACCATCATCCCAGGCTGCCTGAAGAAAAGCAAAGAACCATTCCTCAGGCTCTATGACCGAATCAACCATGCCATCAGGAGGGGACATGAGGTGAAATTGAAAATTGAAAATTGAAAGTTATGAAAGAATTAAGAATTAAAAATGAAAAATTAAGAATGAAGAATTAAGAATTATAAATGAAGAATTAATAATGAAGAATTAAAAATGAGAAATGTCTTTACCCCACCTCGGCTTTCAGCCACTCCTCCCCTTAATGGGAGGAGAGTCCAGCACCCCAACTCCCCTCCCATTCCTTGAAGGGGAGGGGTAGGGGTGGGGTTGAATATGATAAGTTAATAATCAAAATCTAGAATTATAAATTGCTTCCTTGTTCAGGTGGATTGTCCCTTGTTTTTTGCAAAATGACAGATGACAGTTTACGCTTTTGCTACAAAAAAAGGTGTTAGCCTCCTTTTTAATAAAGCTAACACCTCTCTTAATTCCAAGGATTGGTGGTTATTCCAGTCCATGGATGGTGTCTGTGTTCCTGATGACCTCGATGGCATCACCCTGTGCAGAGCGACTGGGAACAAGCTTGAATTCAGCTTCTTGCCTCAAATTCTTGAAGCTCTTTGAGGGCAGCCAGCAGACGTTGACCTCCTTGATGTTCTCAACAGAAAAATCATCGGTGGTGACTGCACCTTCTGTCTGGAGTTCGGGATAGAAATCTCCCATGTCACCGAGTTTCACCTTGTTGCCTGCCAGCATCTGCTCTCTCAAACAAGACACGGCATCTGTCAGCACACCTTTGATGGCACCCTTGGAGAAGGGGCTGTTGTGCTCAGCAATGTGTTGGCAGAACTTGTCGAGGTCAAGAATCTCATGGACTTGAGCAGTCCCATAGGCTTTGGTTTCCTGGATGTTTTCTTTCTTTGTTCCTGGCTTAGTGCTTAGAATTGCGATACTGTAGTTGATCATGATATTAAAAGTTTAAAGTTTAGGGTTTATACTGTGTTTGTTCTCTCTCTGGGTAGGCGTGCCTAATTCGCGACTTAGACATGTCTAATTCCTTGATTTACAATGCAAAGATACAAATAAATACACAGAAAAACAAGCCCTGTCATGAACCACAGTCACAGCAAAGCAACGGCCTGGGCTTTCCTGGCTTTCTAGTTTTAACTAGTTATACTAGTTTTGACTAGTTTTACTAGTTTAGACTAGTTTTTTTAGAAAATTCCAGGCTTTCCCAGCCGATAAAACTTCATATTTTCATGTTCCTCAGCAAGTCAGCCACCACAAATGTGCTGCCGCCTATGAAGATGATGTCATTCTCCCCAGCTGCTGCCTGGGCTGCTTTGCAGGCACTCTCCACATCATTATATATTGAAGATTGAAGATTGAATATTGAAAAGGCAATTTTCGATAAAGTTTCTGCAGGCATCGCTCTTTCCACCGAGGCCTGCGTGAAATAAAAAATGGCATCCTTTGGCAACAACTCCAGCACTTTGCTCACATCCTTATCATGACAGCAGCCAAAGACAATGTGCAGCTTTGCCTTCCCGTTTTTGCTGAGTTTTTCATTCCTCATCTCATCCAGTTGCCTTGCAATGTATTGCATGCCTCCCACGTTATGCCCTGTGTCACAGATGGTTAGGGGCTTCTTGCTGAGAATCTGCCAGCGACCCTTCAAGCCAGTCATGCTGCAAACCTCTTCAAAACCTTTCTTGATGGCCTCGTCGCTGATCTCTATCCCTCTCTCCTTCAATAGACGCACAGAGGTGAGGATGGTTCTTTGGTTTTTCTCTTGGCAAAGACCTTTCAGCTGGAAATTGAACGTTGAACATTGACCATTTACCGTTGACAGTTTACAATTCTCGTCTTCTGCAAATGTGATGGGAGCCCCCATTTCCGTTGCTTTGTTTTGGAAGACAGCCTTCACCTCTTCATTTATGTTCTCTCCAATGCAGACGGGGATGCCAGGCTTGATGATGCCTGCTTTTTCACTCGCAATTTTTGGCAGAGTGTCCCCCAGGAACTGCACATGGTCGAAGCTGATGTTTGTGATGACAGAAAGGATGGGCGTGATGATATTTGTGCAATCCAGCCTGCCTCCCAAGCCCACCTCAACGACAGCAAAGTCCACCTTCTGCTCCTCGAAGTACTTGAAAGCCAGTGCAGTAGCCAGCTCGAAGAAAGAGAAAGACAGACCCTCTAAATCTCCCTTAAAGGGAGACTTCTTTTTCTCCCCTTTTAAGGGGGAGTTAGAGAGGGTCTTCACGAAGTCAATGACCCTCTTCTTGCTTATCATCTTGCCATTGACTCTAATCCTCTCGCGAAAGTCAACAAGATGAGGACTGGTGTAGAGCCCTACGCGATAGCCTTGAGCCTGAAGGATAGCTGCAAGAGTGTGTGTCACAGAGCCTTTTCCATTCGTGCCACCCACATGAATTGTTTTATAGTTGCGATGTGGATGACCAAAGTACTCATCCAACAGCAGCGTGCCTCCAAGCCCCTCTTTATACGCAGCTGCCCCCACGTTCTGAAACATAGGAGCAGCATCGAATAAATATTTTACAGCTTGATTGTAAGTCATTGAAAATTATGTCTTCAAGGTCTCTGTGGTCTTCAAGGACTTTAAGTTCCTTAGTATTACTCAAACATCTTCTTGAATCTGTTGAAGAAGTTGTTCTTGGCAGTTGCTCCAGGCTTCATGTTCTCACTCTTGCTGAGCTTCTCGAAGGTTTCCTTCTCCTCACGCGAGAGGTTCTCAGGGATATATACACCAATCTGCACAATGAGGTCACCAGTGCCAAAGCCATATCCCTGCACCCCTGGTAGTCCCTTGCCCCTCAGGCGCATGGTCTTGCCAGGCTGAGTGCCAGGCTCAATCTTTATCTTCACCTTTCCGTCGATGGTTGGAACCTCAGCACTTCCTCCAAGAATGGCCGTGGGGACATCAAGCAAGAGCTGGTATTGCAGGTTCTGTCCATCGCGAAGCAGCTCAGGATGTGGCTCCTCCACAATGTAAACCTGAATGTCGCCAGGCACTCCATTCCATCTGGCAGCATTGCCCTTGCCCCTCTCAGTGATAATCATGCCCTCTTGAACACCGGCAGGAATCTTGATTTCAACAATCTCTTCATCCTTCACAATGCCAGTACCTCCACAGTGCTTACACTTGTTGCGAATCACACTGCCAGTTCCTCCACAGGCATCACACTGAGTCTGAGTCTGCATGTGTCCGAACATGGTGTTCACATTGCGATAGGTAACACCACTGCCATTGCACTTTGTGCAAGTCTCAGTCTTGCCATCTTCACTGCCACTGCCGTTGCAATGAGGACAGGTCACATATTTGTTTATCTTGAATTTCTTGGTGACACCAGAAGCCACCTCCTTGAGGTTGACACGCACCTTTAGTCGAAGGTCACTGCCTTTCTCCACATGCTTGCCACCAGCTCTGCCACCTCCAAAGAAGTCGCCAAAGCCTCCAGCAAAGCCTCCTCCAGCAAAGTTGCCACCTCCAAAGATGTCGCCAAACATGCTGAATATGTCATCCATACTCATGCTGGCACCACCTCCAAAGCCTCCCTGGCCATTCATGCCAGCAAAGCCAAACTGGTCATATTGCTTACGCTTGTCAGGGTCTCTGAGCACATCATAAGCCTCTGCAGCCTCTTTGAACTTCTCCTCAGCCTCTTTGTTGCCAGGATTGCGGTCAGGATGATACTTGATGGCCATCTTCTTGTAGGCAGCCTTTATCTCAGCATCACTCGCAGTTTTGCTGACACCAAGCACCTCGTAGTAATCTCTCTTCTCTGCCATATACAACCTTCCAAGCCTTCCCCCTCAAGGGCTGGCTTTTTCAATTATCAATTGTCAATTGTCAACGTCAATATCTCAATTTTCAATATTTGATATATCAATCTTCAATCTTCAATATATCAATATTCAATTTTCAATATTCAATTATATTAAACTCCCACCACAACTTGAGCATGACGTATGACCTTCTCATTGAGCTTGTAACCCGTCAAAGTGCAGTCCATCACCTTGCCCTTGAGCTCAGGTGTGGGAGCAGGCAACTGGGCAACTGCCTCGTGAAGGTCAACATCAAAATCAGCCTCCTTAGTGTCAATAATGCTGACACCCTGCTTGCCAAGTATATCAATGAATTTCTTATAGATAAGCTCAATACCTTCAAGCACAGCATTAACATCCTCAGCACGCTTCATGTTCTTGAGAGCTCGCTCCAAGTCATCAATGACAGGCAGGATTGTGATGATGGTTTTCTCGCCACCATTCAGGATGAGATCAGTCTTTTCCTTGATGGTACGCTTACGGTAGTTGTCAAACTCTGCAATCTTTCGCAGCAGCTGGTCATTGAGGTTGGCAATCTCCTTGTTTGCAGCCTCCAGTTGCTCCTCCACAGTCAGTTCCTTCTCCTCTTCAGGTTGGCTCTGAGCTGTCTCTTGGTTTGCTTCCTCAACATTCTGCTTAGCCTCGTTGACTTTCCCTTCATTCGTCGAACTTTGCTTCTTTTCTGTTTCTTCTTTCTTTTCCTCTTTCATTTTAAATAGGGTTTTGTTTCTGCTTATTTCCCTACAAGAAATGTGCCAATCGACGTTTTGTCAGGCATTTGTGCCATACATTCTCTCTTTTTGTTCCTTGATGGCATCACTGCTGATGTAGTCGTCGTAGTCCATGAGCTTGTCAATGATGCCTGTCGGCGTGAGTTCTATGATGCGTGTTGCAACAGTTTCAATGAACTCATGGTCGTGGCTTGCAAAGAGGATGTTGCCCTTGAAGAGCTTGAGGTTGTTGTTGAAAGCCTGGATGCTCTCCAGGTCAAGGTGGTTTGTGGGCGTGTCAAGAATGAGGCAGTTCGCGTTCTTCAGCTGCATTCTGGCTATCATGCAACGCATCTTCTCACCACCAGAGAGCACATTCACCTTCTTCAGAACCTCTTCACCAGAGAAGAGCATCCTGCCCAGGAAAGCCTTGAAATACACCTCGTTACCTTCGCCAAACTGGCTGAGCCAATCCACGAGGTTGAGCTGGCTCTGGAAGAACTCTGTATTGTCAAGAGGCAGGTAAGCGGTTGTTATGGTGATGCCCCAGTTGAAGGTGCCTGCCTGAGCTTCTCTGTTGCCATTGATAATCTCGAAGAGAGCAGTCATAGCCCTTGGGTCACGACTCAGGAAGACCACCTTGTCACCCTTCTCAACTGTGAAGCTGACATTGTCAAAGAGTACTGTTCCATCGTCGCTGACAGCCTTCAAGCCCTCCACTTCAAGGATTTGGTTGCCAGGTTCGCGGTCCATCTGGAAGATGATGCCAGGATACTTGCGTGTAGAAGGCTTGATTTCCTCTATGTTGAGCTTCTCCAGCATCTTCTTTCTGCTTGTGGTCTGCTTGCTCTTTGCCACATTGGCAGAGAAGCGACGGATAAACTCCTCAAGCTCTTTCTTCTTCTCCTCAGCCTTAGCCTTCTGGTTTTGAGCCTGTCTGAGGGCAAGCTGGGAACTTTGATACCAGAAGCTATAGTTGCCGGCAAACATGGTTATCTTGCCAAAATCTATGTCGATGGTGTGTGTGCAGACACAGTCCAGGAAGTGACGGTCGTGGCTGACAACAAGCACAGTATGTTCAAACTCACTAAGGTATTGCTCCAGCCATTGCACGGTATCCAGGTCAAGGTCATTGGTGGGCTCGTCGAGAAGCAAGTTGTCAGGGTTTCCAAAGAGTGCCTTTGCCAGCATGACACGCACCTTTTCCTTACCTGAGAGCTCTCCCATGAGCTGATAATGCTTCGCTTCCTTGATGCCAAGACCTGAGAGCAGGGCAGCTGCATCACTCTCTGCTTCATATCCTCCCATCTCAGCAAACTTCTCTTCAAGCTCAGCCACACGAATGCCATCTTCATCCGAGAACTCCTCTTTTGAGTAGAGAGCCTCGCGTTCCTTCATGACATCCCACATCGTGGTGTGCCCCATCAGCACAGTGTTGAGCACAGTCTCCTGGTCATACTGAAAGTGATCCTGTGAGAGGACACTCAGCCTTTCACCTGGCCCAAGCTCAACTGTGCCTTTGCTTGGCTCAAGCTCACCGCTTATGGCTTTCAGGAGGGTTGATTTGCCAGCCCCATTTGCCCCGATAACACCATAGATGTTGCCATTTGTGAACTTCATGTTGACGTCCTTGTAGAGGACACGTTTGCCGAACTGTACGGCGATATTGGACAATGTAATCATATACTTAACTGTTAATTATTCTCTCTTTTTGCTCTAGTGTCTCTAGTATCTCTAGTTCCTCTAGTGTCTCTGGTTCCTCTAGATTTTATCTTATCCTTAATATCTCCCCGACTTGGACTGCATGGGGTTCGTCCCACTTGTTGAGTTTGCAGAGCGATTCCAGCCTGATGCCGTAGAGTTGGGCAATGTCGAAGAGACTTTGATTGACTTCCACGATATGAATTGGGTTCTTCTTGAACTCCTTAGAGGCACATTTGCGCTTCTTCTTCAAGTAGATAATGTCGCCAGCAGTCGGGGCATAGTCTCGAGGAAGGTCATTGTAACTGTATAGTTTCTTGAGGCTTAAGCCCGTCTTCTTGCTGATAGACGCCATATTGTCGCCAACCTCAACGATAAGGAAATAGTTCTTGTTACCTTTATATATAATGTGTCGTTGCCAGAATTCATCAACCTCTTGTGTCGTCGTAGTAGTTGTTGCCTTCTTTTGCGAGTGGAACTTGCCTGTGTCGAACTGATTGAGGCTGTACATCTCGATGACCCTTATCAGGGCTTCTGCGTAGGCAGGGTTGGTGGCATAACCTGCAGCCTTCAGTCCTCTGGCCCATCCCTTGTAGTCTGTCGGGCTGAGTTGGAAGAGCCCTTGATAGCGCTTGCCTTGCAAGAACTTTGAGTGGTCGATGAAGCTCTCCCTTGCGCTCTTGTACTTACGGAAGCGGTCGTTGGGTCTGTCGTCAGCCTGCACGATATAAGGTCCCGTCCATGAGCCGCCCACCTTGATGCCGAAGTGGTTGTTGGCTTCTGTGGCCAGCCTGCTTCGTCCTGCGTTGCTCTCCAGCAAGCCTTGAGCCAGAGTGATGCTCGCAGGGATGTGGTATTGGTGCATCTGCTCGATGGCCCAGTCCTTGTATCTGTCTATGTAAGACCAGTATGCCTGGTTCGTCCTTTGTGCCCACGAGAAGAGGCATACGCAAAGGAACGCTAAGGTGAGAATGTGTTTTTTCATAATAAAGCGGCGCAAAATTAGTCAAAAGTTGCCACATTACGAAAAAAAAGCCTAACTTTGTAGCGCAATTATACATTTCTTTTATGAAAGAGTACAAGATTGAAGCAGTTGTTCACATCTATGAACTGGCAGAATTGAGTGAAGAGGACAGGCAACTTGTTGAAGCTGCCAAGAAGGCAACGGAGGGAAGCTATGCGCCTTACAGCAAGTTTCTTGTGGGTGCGGCAGTCCGCTTGCAGGATGGTGTTATCGTGACGGGTGCCAATCAGGAGAACGCTGCCTATCCCTCGGGCCTTTGTGCCGAGCGAACGGCCCTCTTTGCCGCAGGAGCCCAGCATCCCAAACAGCCCGTCGTCGCCCTTGCTATCGCGGCTCGAAAGGGTAGGCAATACCTTGCGCAGCCCATCTCGCCTTGTGGTGCTTGCCGACAGGTCATTTCGGGATTCGAGGAGCGATATGGAGTGCCTATCCGCATCCTGCTCTATGGCACAGAAGGTGTCCTTGTGAGCGAAGGCATCAAACCTTTGCTGCCTCTCAGTTTTGTTGACGAGGATATGCGTTTCTGACTGCTAAGTCTTGTAAAAAATCAGGACAAAAATCAGGTCGAAAAACGCGGTTTTTTCAAACATGGCGTGGGATGATTCCAAACGCCGCACGCGATAATTGCAAACGCCGCACGCGATGTTTGCAATTTCCCCGTGCGAAGTTGACTATCGCCACACGCGGAATTTGGCGGAAAAGCATGCTTTGTTTGATGATTCTGTGTGCCGTGCTTGTACTTTCTTTGCTTTCTGTTAGAAAATGTGTCTTCGGAAACTGCCTGCCGAAGGGAGAAACTCGATTTAAGGCCTTATTTTGTGTCTGGGGTAGAAAAGTGCCACAAAAGCAAAAACAAGCCCTTAGAAGACGCTTGCCTGTAAAAAGTTTTGACAAAACAGGGATGATAAAAGATGCTCAGCAGCCGCCGAAAGCCACATCCTCGAAAGCAAGCGTGGGGATGAGCTCCGTTTCCCATGGGTCGGCATCATTGGCTATGAGACTCAATCTCTGCCAGACATCGAGCATGTTTCCCGTGATGTTCATACCACTGACAGGCTGTGTTATAATGCCCTGCTCAATGAGGAAACCCTCGATGCCGTATGAGAAGTTGCCCGTCACAGGGTCGCAATTGCCCCCATTGAAGTCGGTTATGAGAATGGCTCGGCTGGAATCGGCAATCACTTCCTCCTTGCTCCTTGTCCCTTGCTCCATGATGAGATGGTGGATGCCCTGAGTCGTGGGAGCCATTCCTAGCTTCCTACCCATCGGAGTATCAATGAAATAAGTCATGAGACAGCCTTCTGTGAAAAGTTTCCTCCGCTGGGTCGCAACCCCATCATAGTCGAAGAGAGAGGCGCCTCGGGTGCCTGGGATGAGCGGGTCGTCCACGATATTCACAAGGGGCGACACGACTTGCTGGCCGAGTTTGCCTAAGAGGAAAGAAGTCTTCTGCTGGAGAGCCTGCCCGTTCATCGCGTTGAGCAAGGGCTGGAGGAAGTTTCCGGCACACGGCGACTCCAGTATCATGCGGTATCGTCCGCTGGGTGCGGGCCTCTGTCCTATCTTTTGAAGGGTTCGTTTCAGAGCGGTTGGAGCAATACCTTGGCGAGGCATCTGACTGAAGAAGAGACGCGTCTCGCCCCAGCCATCCATGGGATGCTGACCGCCTTCGCCTTCCACGCTGATGATGCTCGTCAGCGTGCAGTAACCACTCTGCTCGCTGGCGTCGAAGCCGTTGCTGATGAGGTAGTGCGCCTGATGCTGCCGGTCCATGTAACGCGTCTGCATGCTGATGATGCGTTTGTCAGCCCCTTCCACCTCCTTCGCTGTGTCTCGCAGCAACTTTATCTTCTCCTGAGGGTCGATTTCGGCAAGCGTGGCATCGAAATTCTGCAGGTCTGGGCCGCCACCTTTGTAGTATCTGTCGGGATCTGCAAGCGTTCGCGTCTCGTCGGGCTCCAGCAGTCGTGTGGTCTCGTAGGCTTCCTTGATGAACGCGCTTACACTCTCCGGTCGCAAGTCGTTCGTGTAGAAGAAACCGTCGCGGCCGTCGAGATAGAGGTTGATGGCGAGCGAAAGGGAAGTGGCTCGCAGCAACTTCTCCACCTTATTGTCGCGGAGGATGATGTTGTCCTCGTGGTTCTTGAGCAAGACCAGCTTGTAGTCGAGCTTGGCAGGAAGCTTCAGGATTTCCTGCTCAGCGTGATATATTATTGATTGACCATTGACCATTGACCATTGACCATTAGGGGCGGTAGCAAATTCTTCACTTTCCACTCTTCATTCTTCACTCCTTCTATCCCACAATCAGCTTGTCAATCAATACCGTAGGCAAGCCTTGGCTGACTGCTACCTTCTGTCCTTCCTTGCCACACATGCTGGCGCTGTGGTCGATGCGGAGATTGTCGCCCACCATGCTGATGCGCCGTAGTGCCTCGGGACCGTTGCCGATGATGTTGAGGTCGCGCAGGGGTTTGGTCAGTTTGCCGTCCTCGATGAGGTAGCCTGTCTTCATGAAGAAGGTGAAGTCGCCTGCGCCAATCTGCACCTGGCCGTTGGTGAACGACTGGGCATAAATGCCGCGCTTGACGCTTCGGATGATGTCGTCCTCCTTCGCCTCACCCGGCAGCATGTAGGTTGAACGCATGCGTGGGATGGGCATGCAGCGGAAGCTCTCTCGTCTGCCGTTGCCTGTCGGCTCTACACCAAAGTGACGAGCGCTGATGCGGTCGTAGAGGAAACTGTTCAGCCT
The DNA here is from genome assembly GCA_017428785.1 of Bacteroidaceae bacterium. Lineage (GTDB taxonomy): Bacteria > Bacteroidota > Bacteroidia > Bacteroidales > Bacteroidaceae > Physcousia. Next base: position 147,642 of record JAFRQD010000011.1, on the reverse strand, counting down.
GCCCTTATCGACAAGGACTGTCCTTTGTCCAGGAATGCCTTCATCGTCGAAACGAAGCATGCCGGCGTCGTTCGGGAGCGTCCCATCATCGACGATACTGATGCTTGGGTTGCATATCTGCTTGCCCAACTGCCCCGTGAAGATGCTGTCACCTGTGCGGATGAAGTCGGCTTCGAAGGCGTGACCGATGGCTTCGTGCAGCAGGATGCCGCTACTCCCAGCAGCCATCACGACAGGCAACTCGCCGCCTTCAATCTGCGAGGCAGAGAAAAGGAAGTCGGTTTGCTGGATGGCTTCGCCGACGACCTCGTTGAGAAGTGTTTCGCTGAAGAACTCTGCACCCATCTGCAGCATGCGTGAGGCAAATCCCATCTGTGTTTGCCCGCCTCTCTCCATGACGATATTAACCGAGAGAGACGTGCGTGGACGGAAGTCGTGGAAGGCTGTTCCGTCGCTGCTGGCAAACTGCACCTCCTGCATTCGCTGGGAGATGTAGGCCTTTACCTTAATGACGGAAGCGTCGAGAGCACGGGCTTTCTCCTCGACTTGCAGGAGCAGTTGACGGACTTGGGCAGGCGGAAGGGACTGGATAGCCTCTCCCGTCCCCTCCAAAGAAGGGGTGAACTGCCACGATAAGGCTGCTCCGCCGTTGGTCTTTGTTGGGCTTTGCTTCTTCTCTCCCTTGGAGGGAATGGGAGAGACTGCTGGGGTGAGGCTCTTCGCTGCCTTCATCAAAGCCTCTTCGCTCAAGTCCATCGTATAGGCATAGCCTGTCTCGGTGCCTTTCACGGCTCGGATGCCTGCCCCATAAAGGCACACTTGCTGGGCCTGGCTCACCTTTCCATCCTGCAGCACCATGCTGCTGATGCGGGTGTCCTCAACAAAGACATCGGCATAGTCACTGCCTCCGGAGAGGGCTGCAGTAAGGACAGACCCTACTAAATCTCCCCTTAAAGGGGAGACTTGGGGCTTTGTTTCCTCCCCCTTTAAGGGAGAGTTAGAGAGGGTCTTTTTACTTGTCAAGATATTCTGCCAGCGTCTTTCCGAGTTCTTCGCCACGAAGGTTGGCCTTGATGACCTTGCCGTCGGGGCCATAAAGGATGGTTGCAGGGATGCCCTTGATGTTGTAGAGGTCGCTTGCTGCACACTTCCAGCCCTTCAGGTCGCTGATTTGAGGCCAGGTGATGCCGAGGGTTTCGACGCACTTCGCCCAATCCTCCTTGTTGTCATCAAAGGAGATGCCTACCACTTCGAAGCCCTTGTCCTTGTACTTCTCGTAGTTTGCCTTCACATTTGGCATTTCTGCTTTGCAAGGACCACACCAGCTTGCCCAGAAATCGACGAGGACATATTTGCCTTTTCCCACGTAATCGGTGAGGTGGCACTCTTTGTCATTGAGGTCTTTGCCTACGAAATCTACGACGGTAGCACCAGGCAATTTGTTCTTTTCTCCACTGATAGAGGCTATGACAGGCTCAAGAGCCTTGCAATCCTTATACTTGTAATCCTTCAGGAACTCTTCGATGAATTCCACTCCAAAAGCGTCGCCACCAGTGCGCAGGAGGTAGAGAGGAGCCATATTGTCCTTGTTCTCCATGATGATCTGCTTTTGTAGGGCGATGATATCCTCTGTGATTTCGTCGTAACGCTTGTCGAAACCGTCCATCATATCCTTTGGAATATCGCCATTATACTTCTCGTGAGCCTCGCTGTACTCCTTCATGAGCTGGTCCATCGGAGTGCTTGCCTCCTTCACACGCTCCATTGCATCTGTGAGTGCCATGTTGCTTTTGGAACCTTTTGTGATGGCAGCTTCGCCGTCTTTAATCGTTACCTCGATGGGTTCCCCGTCGATAATGACGGTGCAAAGCGGCTGACGACGGTCGGCACTTCGGCCTATTACGGCAACGACGGGCCCAATGGTGTCCACGGCAAACGTAACAACTCCATCGGCAACCTGACCTTCGTCGAAGGTCTTACCGTCGAACATACTGTAGAGGAATGTGGGCTGTGGGTCGCCCAAGTCGCCGACAACCTTGATTTCATTCTTTGTCTCTGTGCAAGCTGCCAGGCAAATTGCAGCCAGCAGACTCATTAAGAAATTCTTTTTCATTGTAGTGTAGATTTAGTTACGCGTTTCGTTTTTGCCAAGTGCAAAGGTACGCTTTCTTTTTATAACTGCCAAATGTTCCGAATGAAAAACGCTGTTTCACATAACAAAACGTGCGATGTCGTCAAACATCGCACGTTAAGTTCATTGATTTATCATGACAAATCAATTGCTGCATCATGATAATTCAATTGCTGCATCATGACAAATCAACGAAGGCTCCCTGCCAAGTTTGGCAACGAGCCCTGCTGAGATGACTGTTTCAGCATGTTTCGTTGTCTCAGAAGCCGAAGTATCTTTTGGCATTATAGTAGCTGATGTCCTCCACCATCTGCTCTATGAAGGGCATTTCCTCTCGTGGCAGCTTGCCGTCTTCCACATCCTGACCGATGAGGTTGCAGAGGCAGCGGCGGAAGTACTCGTGGCGAGGGTAGGAGAGGAACGAGCGGCTGTCGGTCAGCATACCTACGAAACGGCTCAGCAGGCCGAGCACCGAGAGGGCGTTCATCTGGCGTTCCATGCCGTCGAGCTGGTCGTTGAACCACCATCCGCTACCGAATTGCAGCTTGCCCGGCGTGGGACCTTCCTGGAAATTGCCTATCATGGTGGCAATCATCTCGTTGTCCGAGGGGTTGATGGGGTAGAGGATAGTCTTGGCGAGGTTGCCTTCGCTGTCCAGCTTGTCGAGGAAACGTGCCAGACTCTGGCTGGTGTTACAGGTGCCGATGCTGTCGTAACCCGTGTCCGGACCGAGCCTGCGGAACATCTTCGAGTTGTTGTTGCGCATCGGGCCGTAGTGGAACTGCTGCGTCCAGCCAGCCTTCGCGTCCATTCGTCCGCCTTCGAGCATGAGGGCAGAGCGGAACTTGCTGACCTCCTCGGCAGTAGGCATCTTGCTGTCCATCACTTTCTGGAAGATGGCATTCAGCTCTGCCTCAGTAAAGTCCTCAGCATAAAACTCGTTGATACCGTGGTCGGAAAGGCGGCAACCTACAGAGGCGAAGAAATCGTGACGCTTTTGAAGGGCGTCGAGCAGGTCGGTATAAGTGCGAATGTCCTGCTTTGCGGCAGCTCCCAAAGCCTCGGTGTAAGCCCGATATGTCGTGGGATTGTCGATGGCCATCGCCTTGTCGGGGCGCCAGGTAGGCAGGACCTTCACCTCGAAACCGCTGCGACGAGTGGCAATATGATGCTCCAAAGTATCCGCTGGGTCATCGGTTGTGCAGACAACCTCAACGTTGTACCTGCGCATCAAGCCACGTGCCGAGAACTCGGGCGACTGCAGTTTCTCGTTGCATTCATTATATATCTCGCGGGCCGTGGCAGCATTCAGGAGCTTGTTGATGCCGAAGGCTGTGCGGAGTTCAAGGTGCGTCCAGTGGTACAGAGGGTTTCGCATGCAGTAGGGCATCGTTTCTGCCCACTTCTGGAACTTCTCCCAATCGCTCGCATCGCCGGTAATATATTTCTCTTCGACCCCGTTGCTCCGCATCGCACGCCACTTGTAGTGGTCGCCTCCAAGCCAGAGTTCCGTGATGCCAGAGAAGCGATGGTCCTCCGCTACCTCCTTCGGGTTGAGGTGACAATGGTAGTCGATTATGGGCAGATGGGCTGCGTGATTGTGATAGAGGGCCTGTGCCGTCGGCGACTGCAACAGGAAATCTTTGTCCATGAATGCTTTCATCTCGTCAGTTACTATATTTCTTAACTCTTAATTCTTAACTCTTAACTCATACTCATGGCGATGCCCATCTCCAGTCCTCGCAGTTCTGCCAGGCCACGGAGCCTGCCGATGCAGCTGTAGCCGGGATTGGTCTTCTTCTTAAGGTCATCGCACATCTGGTGTCCGTGGTCAGGTCGCATGACGATGCTCTTCTGCCGCTTCTGCTGAATCTCCAGGAATGCCTTCATTACTTCGTACATCGGGACGTCGCCCTCGAGGTGGTTCGCCTCGTGGAAGTTGCCTTCTGCGTCTCGCTGAGTGCTGCGGAGATGCACGAAGTCGATGCGGTCCCAGAAGCGGCGCATCATGGCGGGCAAGTCGTTCTTTGCACTCACGCCAAACGAACCTGTGCAGAGGCAAAGGCCGTTAGCAGGGCTTGGAACGGCATCGATGAGCGCCTGGAAGTCCTCGGCTGTACTGAGAATACGGGGCAAGCCAAGTATCGACATGGGCGGGTCGTCGGGGTGAATGACGAGCCGTACGCCGGCTTTCTCGGCAGCGGGACACACCTCTTTGAGGAAATAGATAAGGTTCGCGCGAAGCTTCTCCGGCGTGATGTCCTTGTAGCGGTCAAGCTCCTTCTGGAATTGCTCCAGCGTGAAGCTCTCCTCAGAACCAGGCAAACCGGCAATCATGTTGCGGGTGATGAGCTGCTTCTCCGCGTCGTCCATCTGCTCGTAGCGTGCCTTCGCCTTGGCCTTCTCTGCGTCGGAATAGTCTTTCTCCGCGCCTGGTCTTTTCAGGATAAAGAGGTCGAAGGCCACGAACGCTGCCCGCTCGAAGCGAAGGGCACGGCTGCCGTCGGGCATCTCGTAGGCCAGGTTGGTGCGCGTCCAGTCGAGGACGGGCATGAAGTTATAGGTCACGACATCTACCCCGCACGCGCCGAGGTTCAAGAGGCTCTGCTTGTAGTTGTCGATGTAGCGCTGGAAGTCGCCCGTCTGCGTCTTGATGTGTTCGTGGACAGGCACGCTCTCCACGGCTGCCCAGCGCATTCCGGCGTCCTCTATCACTTGCTTGCGCTTGAGAATCTCCTCTTTCGTCCAGACCTCGCCGTTAGGGATGTGATGCAACGCGGTGACGATGCCTGTGGCACCAGCCTGCCTGATGTCCTGCAGGCTTACAGGGTCGTTGGGTCCATACCAACGGAAGCTTTGTTCGCAAAGTATCATGGGATTGTAGTTATTACGTTATGTCGTTATGATGTTATTACGAGTTAAATGGAAAAGGCATCAAAGCCGCCATCAACTACAGAGAGCACTCCTGTGACGAAACTGCTGGCGTCGCTAATAAGATAATGTATCGTGCCGAAGAGTTCCTCTGGCTCTGCGAAGCGACCAGCAGGCGTGTGAGCGATGATTGTCTTGGCTCTGTCGGTCAACGAGCCGTCCTCGTTCGTCAGTAATGCCCTATTCTGATTGGTCAGGAGGAAGCCTGGCACGATGGCGTTGACGCGCAGGCTCGGGCTGAACTTCTGGGCGAGTTCGGTGGCCATGTACTTCGTGTAGTTTCCGATGGCTGCCTTCGCTGCTCCGTAACCCACGACGCGAGTCAAGGGTCGCAAGGCGCTTTCGCTACAGAAGTTCACGATAGCGCCCTTCTCGTTCTTTGCCATGACGGGTACGAACACTTGTGTGGGGATGACGGTGCCAAAGAGGTTGAGGTCCACTACCTTCTTAAAGGCGTCGAGGTCAAGGTCGAGGAAAGTCTTGTCGGGAGCGATGGTGGCTCCTGCCATGTTGCCTCCAGCGGCATTCAGCAGGACATCGATGGTGCCGAAGCGTGCCACGATGTCGTCCCTGTTCTGTTCCAGTACCTCTTTCTTCAGGACGTCAGTCACAAGGAAGAGAGCCTCGCCTTTCTTGTTCAGCTCTGCCTCCAATTCTTTTCCCTGGTCTTCAATACGGTCGAGAATGATCACTTTGGCTCCTTGCTCTACCAAATAGTGAGCAATGTTCCTGCCAAGGATGCCGCAACCGCCAGTCAGCACGACAACCTTTCCTGTAATGTCAAATAAATTCTTCATTTGTGATTCTGTATTTTTGTTATGATGTTATGACGAGATGACGTTATTACGATGTTATTTATACGAAACTGCCTTGTACTTTGGCACGAATGCCTTGAGCAGAATCCATCCGAGCAGATATGCGATGGCGCAGTAGCAGAAGATGATGAAGTAGCCTGCGGGCTTTCCTGTAAAGCCGAGGAAGTGCATCTGTGTCTGGTCGGCATAGTCGAAGAGGTAGCCGCTTATCCAGTTGATAAGGAATGAGCTGATGCCTCCTGCCATACCGTTGATACCAGTCATGGTGCCGACGGCTTCCTTCGGGAAGAGGTCGCTTCCCACGGAGAACAGGTTGGCCGACCAACTTTGATGTGCCGCTCCTGCCAATCCGATTAGGATGATCGGGAACCAATAGCTGTATGAACCTAAAGGCTGGGCAAAGATGGTCAGCAGGGGGAACAGCGTGAAGATGAACATAGCCTTGAGTCGGGCGTCGTAGGGATGCTGTCCTGTTCGGTTGATAATAATGGTTGGGAGCTTGCCGCCATATATGGAAAGCATCGTGATGGCATAGAGCACGAAGATGAGCAGCATGGCAGTCGGGTTGTCGGCCTTAAGGCCATAGACATCGCTGATGTAGGCTGGTATCCAGAAGAGGAAGAACCACCAGACGCCGTCGGTAAAGAACTTGGCGAAGATAATTCCCCAAGTCTGTGGGAAGGACAGGAAGCGAAGGAAGGGGATGGACTGTCCTTTGCCTCCCTCCGGCTCCCCTGAGGGGGAATGACCTGCAGTCGTCTCGCTGTCCTGCTGTATATAATCCAGCTCTGCTTTGTTCACATGCTTGCATTCTTCCGGCTTCTTGTAGATGAACACCCAGAGGCCGAGCCAGACGAAGCCGATTGCACCGATGATGATGAAAGCCATCTCCCATCCATAGTACTTGGCAATCAGGGGGATGCAGATGGGGGCGATGAGTGCTCCGATAGTGCTGCCGCTGTTGAAGATGCTGGTGGAGAAGGCTCTGTCCTTTTTGGGGAAGTATTCTGCCGTTACCTTGATGGCACAGGGAAAGTTGCCGCTCTCGCCAAGGCCAAGCACTATGCGGCATACGATGAAGAACCAAACGCTGACAGATGCAATGACTGCCGTGCTTGTTCCGACTGCATTGATTAGTTCTGCTTTACTTTCCAAGCCGAGCCATTGAGCGGTTGCCACACCGCAGAAGGCGTGCATGCAGGCTCCCAAAGACCAGATGCCGATGGCCCACAGGTAGCCTTTCTTGGTGCCGATCCAGTCCATGAAGCGTCCGCTGAAGAGGTTGCCTATGGCATAGATGATGGAGAAGATGGCGGCTATTCGTCCATAGTCGGCATCCGTCCAGTGGAATTCCGGGGCGATGAAGTCTTTCCATGTGAGGGAAAGCACTTGGCGGTCCATGTAGTTGATAGTAGTTGCGAGGAAAAGCATCGCGCAGATGAGCCAACGATAGTTGGTCATCTTGCCATTTTTAAGTTCAGAGTTCATAATTCATCGTGCATTGTAGTTTCTTCGTGCAAAGATAGTAATTATTATTTTATAATGCAATATCTTTGCCTAAAACTTGTTGCAGCTGGTATTATAATAGCGGAATAAGGTGAGAATTATGCATTATTATTGTGATTTTGTGGTTGAATGAAGTGTAATAAAGGCAAATATTGCTATCTTTGTAGCGTAAAAGTCAAACAAATACAGACAACAGACAACGTATAACATGCAGTTGTCGGTAGTCAGTTGTCCGTAGTCAAAATGTAAAGATATGAAAAGACGAGAGTTCCTTCGCAATGCTGCCCTTGTGGCTGCAACAAGTGGTTTTGCCACGAATGTAATGGCAGACCCAACGAATCCTTTAGCCGGCGAAACGGCCTCTTCACCCTCTGGGGGAGATGGAGGAGGGCATCTCATCGACAGCGAGCCTGTTCTGCAGAACTATGCGGCTACCAGTATGGGCATTGCCTTCAGTGTGACAGACTGGGCGAACGGTTATGTAATCTATGGCGAGAAACCCGACCTGAGCGACGGCAAGAAGGTGTGGTGTGGCGGATATCGTGTCTCGGGGATGGACAACGAAGCAATTCACGTCCGTCTGACCGGCCTGAAACCCTATTCATTATATTATTATAAGATAGGAGCCGACCGCATCGAGTACAAGGATGGCTACCATATCCGCATCACGGGCAATGAGGAGAAGCCCAACATCTACTCCTTCCGAACTGCTGGTGAAAGGGCAAGAGGACATTTCTGCGTCATCAACGACACCCACGCCTCGTGGAAAGCCGTCAATCCAACCATCAATAAGGTGATGGAGCTGCAGCCGAGCTGTGTTATCTGGAACGGCGATGCCTGCAATTCGGAAGAGACGATTGCGGCTCAGAAACGCATCTTCTTCAAGCCTGAGATTGACCGGAAAGACTTCGCAGCCAACATCCCGTACCTCTTCTGTCCTGGCAATCACGACTGCCGTGGATTGGCAAATCGCCATCTGGAGCGTATTTGGATGTATCGTCAGCCAGAGGAACGTAAGCCTCGCGACTGGGACTTGGGCCGCAACTTTGCAGTCAGGATGGGCGACATCGCACTTGTGGGGCTCGATACAGGCGAGGATAAGTTGGACTCTAACCCAAGGTTCTGCAACCTCTTCGTCAGCGAACCTTATCGTGTCGCGCAGCAGACTTGGCTTCGGGACGCTCTCAAACAACCAGAGATAGCGAGCGCTCCGTACCTTGTAGCCTTCTGTCATATCCCTCTCTACGACCCTCGCCAAGATGTCAATCCAGGCGATCTTTTCCCTGCAGATGTGGACGATAAGCACAAAGGCGACTTTGCGGAATGGCAGCGGACTTGTTCCAAGCTATGGGGACCGCTGCTCGAGGAGGCTGGTTGCCAGCTTCTGATTACTGCTCATCAGCATGTCTATCGTATCGATACGCCGAATAATGAGCACAAGTGGCTGCAGATTGTTGGCGGCGGACCTAACATGACTGGCAAGAACGCCGGGCATTTCCCGACCGTGATAGACGGAGAGGTGAAGGATGGCAAACTTGTAGTAACCATTCATAACATCTATTCCGGAGGTGTCTGCGGCACCGTGACTTTCAGCAACATACGAGGGTAAAAAACGCCGCCTGCGGCGATTGCAATCCCCGGCTGCGGCGTTGCCCATTTCCGCGTGCGGCGTTGGCCATCGCCGCAGCCGGCGTTTTCAGTCCCTCCATGAGGGAAGAAAAGACCTGTAACGAAGAATCCCCGAAACGCATTTGCGAATCGGGGATTCCTCTTGTTCTGTAAGTCAGACAATGGGGTGGGCAAGAAGCTTATTCTCCGTCGCCCCAAATGTCCCAAGCATCGTCTTCTTTAGTCAATGCCTTGTCTCCACTAACGGTTGTGCCGCTGATGATAGGCAGACTCTCGGCAAGCATCTGAACTGCCTGAGCCTCTTCGATCTTAATTGATGGTGCTATGTATTTCATTGTCTGGACTCCTCCCATCCTCCCCCATAGGGGAGGTGACTGATGAGGGGTTGGGTCAATTGTTGATAATCTGATGTTTAATTATATTACACTCTTGTTTCCCCCTGGGTTGCGACTGGGGGTCTGGCACAATGCCTTTCTTTCATTGTGACCCCATAGAGGGGAGTGACTACCCAGTCGCAACGGAGGGAATAGAGGGGCTGTTACTTCAGCACTTTCTTGCCGTTGACGATGTTCACGCCCTTCACAGCCTTGCTTACGCGCTGGCCGGCGAGGTTGTAGATAACAGCGTCTTCAGCAGCATTGATGCCAGAGATGCCTGTTGCATTGTTTTCGAAGCCGTAGTAGGGCTTAACGCCTTCGCCAGAAAGAACCAGATAGCCCTTGCCGGCTGCGATAGTGCTGCCTACGATTGCCTTGTAGAAGCCAATGCCATCATCGCCGTTTGCAAGAACATACTGGGTTCCGCTTGCAACAACATCTTCCTCTGCTGCAACGAGGTCGTTGTCAGCACCGAGTTCGGCGTCTTTCGCAAAGTTGATTTCGTATGTGCCTGCAGTTTCAGCCTTCACTACGACAGCAGTACCGGCTGGAACAGTAGTTACAGGAGCGAGATGAACGAAGCCTTCCTTCAGCTTGTTAGCCTGAGCAGCATATGCACTTACCTCAGCGCCTGTGAAGTCAACGTCGTAAGGAGCAACATATGTAGCATAGAGGTCTTCACCAACAGTAACAGTCGGGAGGATAGCATCGCCAACACGATAGAGACGGAAGTTGTCGAGAACAATCCAGTCATTAGCATTCACGTCTTCTGCATTGCGATAAACGCCGATTTCGAGCTCGCCGTTACCAACATTAACAACAGGAGCCTGAACGGTGTAAGTTCCAATTCTGAAGAAACGGGTAGCCTGAACACAATCGTCAGGAATGATTGCAGTGGAGTTGAAACGACCGTAACCTGCGCCCTTGTTGGCACCGTCGAGAATGCTGGGCAGCGGTGTGCAGTTGTCCTCGCTGCCAGCATAGAAGTATGCAAGCTGACGGTTGTTGCCAGCAATTGCATCGTCGTAAGAACCGTCGCGATAGAAACCTGTGCACTCTACAACATACTGACCAGCGGGCAGACCTGTAATTACTTGCTTGATGTAGACCTTACCCTCTGCATTATTCATATTGAATACATAGTCGCCGTTGACAGCGTTCTCCTTCCAGTTGAAGATTTCGCCAGCATTGCACTCCCACTTGGAATCGTTGAGGTTGGCATTTGCAGCTTCCTCGTCGTCACCATCGAAGTCTCTCTGGCTAAAGGTGTTCTGGTGGATGTAGTAGCTGACGTCTGCGGGGTTCTCTGCAGTAGCTTCTGCTGCAAGAGCCTCAAGTTGCTCACGTGTAACGACCTTCCACTGGTTGTAGGGGTTGTCGGCACCAGCCTTGTCGGTGTCAACCTGATAGCCTTCGCCATCAGTCATGCCGAGGTACTTGCCTTCTTGCGCTTCAAGTCCGCTCTGGATGATGCGATAGTTGCCGTTGCCGACAGCTTCGAATGTCCAAGCCCAGCCTTCAGATGTTGTGAAGTCATCGCCATAACCACAGTCAACGTAGCCATTGTGACCGAGACCGTCATGGCTTGAACGGAGGCCGTGAGGCAGGTTGGTCTTGATAGAGAAGCGGTTCTCGCCGCTGCTGTTAGCAAGCAGAACCATTGGCCATGCGCTGATGTTGTAGTCGAGAGAAGCGTGAGTGCCCCAGTCGTTGCCGCCAGCGAGGAACTGTCCGGCACCTACGTTGTAGAGCCAGCACTCCAGGCCATCGGCAGGTTCAGCAGAATCGAAGCTATAGTCGTGACGCGGAGAGAGAGCCTTGCGGAGCTCATAGCGTATGAGGTTAAGAGCACGACCTGCATCCTGCAGACAAACTGTTGCATTCTGTGCATACTCGAGAACTTCGGGGTCGATGCCTTCAACGCCTTCTGTCTGTGCAATAGCAACTTCGAGGCGAGCGCGGGTCTCATTGTTTTCGAATCTTGCGCTGGGAGAGCCGTCGGCCATACTGTTGCCATAGATACCGCCGTCAGCATAACGACCGCCCCAGTTCTGGTGAACATGGTAAGCAAAGACATTGACAGAGCCGTCGGTCTTGATGAGAGCGCGCTGCTCTGCGTTGAGCTTAACGATTTCATCTTCATACCAGCCATTTACGCCAGGTTCGAAACCGTTGCGTGCCCAAACGAGTGTACCGTTGATGTAGTATTCGCAGGGAGCATCGTCGTGAGCTGCGGGCATGTAGAGCTGTGCAGGCAGTTCGCCTTCAGCCTTGAAGTAGCGGCGAACGTAAACATCGCCGGGATTCTCGGGCCAGCTGTTGGGCAATACGTTGCTGCCGTAGATCCAGCTCTCGGTCTTGCTGTTAATCATTACATAGTCTGTCTCGTACCAAGCCTTGCCGTTATTGTCGTTAGCGGGTACGCCAGCGATAACGTTGTAGTTGGGGTTGCTTGTGTTCCAATCGCCAAAGCCATGGCCGGAGTCGAATGTCATGGTGTAAGCGGCTTTGTACTGGTTACCGCCGATGCGGATAGAACCCAAGATGGCGTCGCTTGTGCCGTCCCAAACCTCGACATTGTCGGCGGTAGTAGGCTCTAAGGCCACGTCGATAGAATACTTCTGGGGATAGGTGTAGTTTTCAATCAAAAGATTATCGAAGTGGAAGAAGAAGTCCTTGTTGTCATCGCCTACGCCGAACTGAATGGCAACTGTTGCAGAAGTGCCGTCGGCTATGAAGTTGAACGAATAGGGCTGGTTTTCCACTGCGCTGTTGGTGAGCCCAACGAAGCCAAGCACTTCGCCTCCTACGCCGTTAGGAACAAGGCCACGGGCGAAGTCCCAGTTGTTGGTTACGAAGAAGGGAAGCTGTGTATATGAGCTCCAAGAGTTCCAGCCATTGGATGTGAAGTCGAAGGAGACGCGATAGTTGTCACCCTGATTCAGACCTTCAATCTTGCACTGGTAGGGTTCCCAGTCGCCTTTGCCATTGTACGGGTTGAAGAAGTTGTTGTTGCCATCATTAACGATGTGGCCGTAAGTCTCTTCATATCCCCAGCGGCAAGTCCAGTTGTTCATGTTCTGATAGTTTGTGTCAGAAATGGGTGCGAGAGTGACTAAGCCGAGGTCAACCCAATCTGTGCCGTTCCAGTTGTACTCGTGGTTGTCGTTGGTATTGATGACGAACTTGCCGGGATATACAGAAATGCCTGCTTGGCTTGCAATAGACTGGCCGTCAGGGCTCAGTACAAAGTCATTGTTGGATGCAGACAGTGCGATTTCGCCGGTAACCTTGTCCTTAAGTCCACCTTTGCCTTCTGCAGTTACGATGGGCACGAAGTCTCTTACAAGAGCATCGCCTTCATAAATCTTACAGCCGTAAAGCTTCATGAACATATAGGAGTTGTCGCGCTGATTCCCACCTGCTCCGCCTGTGTTCGTGTCGAAGAGGTACAGATTGTTGGTGCAGTCTTCAACGGTGCCATTTGCTTCAATCCTTGCTGCTTCTGTTTCGTTGACAGAGAATGTCACTGTGTTCTCGAATGCATCGATAATCATACGTTGGTCGCGAGGAATTTCCGTAGTACCTACATGCTCATCGCCAGTACGATTGTAGCATCCCTTGTTGTAGCCATTGTCTTTGCCAGTGCGTGCGAAAAGCACAAATGCATGGCTGGTCCATCCACCTTGACGTGCGCCGAACACTGCCATCCAGTTCTTTGCGGATGATTCGGCAATGTCAACATCCATGACAATCCTTGTGTTGGCCTTAGGAATGTAGTTTGTGTTGATGTAGGGGACATCGGATGTGCCGTTGGCTTCCACGGTGGCAATGTACTCAATCTGAGTTGCGCTGCCGCCGGCAACCTTCAGGGTGCTGACTTCGGGATAGAGACCGAACTCTTCGTATTCGCCCAGGTTGTTGAGGGCATAATACTTCTTTGAAGTCTTGTCGTAGACATAGGGATCTGTGCCTGTGTAGGAGCCGATGGCATCAATAGCTGTTGCCTCGAACGGGCCTAAGAGAGGTTCTGCGACGGGTACATCGGGAATGTAATTCTCGTCGGGAGTGTAGTCAACACGAATCTTTGTTACATCAGCGGAACTGGTAGTTGTGAAGACTACGGACGACACACTTTCACCTTCAGCAGGATTCCATCTGAAAGTAGTGGTCGTAGTGGTGCAAGTGCCTGTCGTAGGAGACGTTGCAGTGAACGCAGTAAGATCATCTGCTGTGATTCTTACATGGTCAATTGTTCCTTCACCAGGAACAGATACAGTAACTGTGTAATTCTTTGCGAGAGTCACAGAACTGGTTACATTCATCGTTCCTGTTGAGCCATCAGCCTTGGCGAGAGTCACTGTCACGGGAACTTCAGAAACTTTCCATGTGTATGGAAGGTTGATTTTTGAGTTGTCTGCAGGCAGTGAAGCCTTCAGGTTCGCGACTTCGAATGTGTAAGTATCAGCAAATAGCTGTCCGATACCCAACACAAGCGATGCGAGAATTAATAAATGTTTCTTCATACTTGTTGATTTTAGTTAATAAATTGGGTTAATTATACATATTCTGCCCCAAAGTTATACATTATTTTATTATATGGCAAGAAAAACAACAATTATTTTCATAAATTTTGAAAAATAATGGTTGGTTGAAAACAAAAAGCCCCTTTACGGCATTTCCATGAATGCGTAAAGGGGGTATAAAGTGAGAATGTAGTCTTCTCGGTTGACTTTATTTGATGTTGCCTACCTCAATCAGGTATTCTGCAATCTGTACTGCGTTGAGGGCGGCACCCTTCTTTATCTGGTCGCTAACGAGCCAGAATGTGATGCCATTGGGGTTTGCGAGGTCTTTGCGAACGCGGCCTACAAAGACGTCATCGCAGTTCTCATGGAAGAGAGGCATGGGATATTTCTTGTTCTGAGGTTCGTCTTCGAGCTGAAGCCCCTTTCCTTCTTTGACGGCCTGCTGAAACTCTTCTACGCTGACGGGACGCTCTGTCTCTGCCCAAACGCTTTCGCTGTGGCAACGGAGACTGGGCACGCGGACACACATCGCACTTACTTCGCAGTCGGTATGCATGATCTTCTTGGTCTCGTTATACATCTTCATCTCCTCTTTTGTGTAACCGTTATCGCAGAAAACGTCAATCTGAGGAATCACATTGAATGCCAGCTGATAGGCGAACTTCTCGACTGTGGGCTTCTCGCCAGCAAGTACTTGGCGATATTGTTCGTAGAGCTCGGCCATTGCAGCTGCGCCTGCTCCGCTGGCTGCCTGATATGAAGCAACATGCACACGCTTGATATGAGACAGGTTTTCGAGGGCCTGAAGGGCAACGACCATCATGATAGTCGTGCAATTGGGGTTTGCTATGATGCCACGAGGACGGTTGAGAGCGTCTTCGGCATTGCATTCGGGCACTACGAGAGGCACATCTTCGTCCATTCGGAAAGCGCTGGAATTGTCAATCATCACAGCTCCGTGCTTCGTGATGGTCTCGGCAAACTCCTTGCTTGTGCCGCCTCCTGCACTTGTGAAGGCAATATCTACGCCCTTGAAGTCGTCGTTATGCTGAAGGAGCTTCACTTCGATCTCCTTACCTCGGAAGGTGTATTTTCGTCCCGCACTACGCTGACTTCCAAACAATAACAGTTCATCGATGGGGAATTTTCTCTCGTCAAGTACTCGCAGGAACTCCTGCCCGACGGCACCACTTGCGCCAACTATTGCAACTCGCATCTTTATAATTAAGAATTAAGAGTTAAGAATTAAGTTTTAAATCACGCTGCAAAGATACGACAAGAAATGAGAAAAGAGAAATGAAAAATGAAAAAATATTGTTTATCGAGTGTGATTTTGATTAAGGTCAAATAGTCCGCGGCCCAAATAGGCGTGCCTGTTTGCTCAATTAGATGTGCCTGTTTTTCCAAATAGACTCGTCTAAACCGAAAAATCCTCGTGTGAAGTTTGCGAAATTCACGTGTGGATTTTGCCAAATCCTCGTGTGAAGTTTGCGAATTACTCGTGTGATGTTTGAAAACCACTCATGTTGCGTTTGCAAACACCCCTTTATGTTTCAGTTTGAGCTCCCTATGTGGGCGTTTCTGCAAAAATATGAACCATGAGCGATGAACTATGAAGTTTTTTTCTTAACTTTGCCCCGATTTATATACTTAAAGTGCAACAAATGATGCTTTTCTGTGCTCTTCAAGCCGCTCCAACTACGGCTCTCATCACCGACCCTACATGGATTTTCTTTGTGGTGCTCGCCATCATTTTGTTTGCACCTTTGCTGCTGAGGCAACTTCGCGTGCCCCCAATCATCGGACTTATCCTTGCGGGTGTCTTCGTTGGGCAATATGGTTTCAATCTTCTCGCGCACGACCGCTCGTTTGAACTCTTCGGACAGGTGGGCATCTACTACATCATGTTCCTTGCCGGCTTGGAGTTGGAGATGGGAAGCGTGGAAAGGTTTGGTCGGGCAGGATTTCGTTTCGGTCTTCTGACCTTTGCCATTCCCTTCTTCTTGGGTATCATGTCAAGTGTCTGGCTATTAGGTTTCGGCCTTTCCACCAGTCTTCTCTTGGCTTGCATCTATGCCAGTCATACCCTCGTAACGTATCCTATTATAGGACGTTATGGTCTAAACAGGCACAGGGCGGTAGTCGTGAGTGTGGTTGCAACGGCCATTGCTCTCTTTGCCGCCTTGCTTGTCTTGGCGATTGTGGTAGGCGGGCAGAATCCCGACACATCCTGGATGACTTGGCTCCTCTTTGGCTTGAAGTGTGCGATATATGTGACCTTTGCCATTCTGGTGTTTCCAAGAGTGGGACGTTGGTTTCTTCGAAGGTACGAAGACGGTGTCATGCAGTTCATTTTCATCCTTGCTCTTGTCTTCCTTAGTGCGTCTTTGGCGAAGATGGTAGGGCTTGAGGGACTGCTTGGAGCTTTCCTTGCAGGATTGATAGTTAACCGTCTCATTCCCAAGACAAGCCCGTTGATGTCTCGCCTCGAGTTTGTGGGCAATGCGCTCTTCATTCCATACTTCCTGATAGGCGTAGGTATGATTATCGACCCGAGCATTCTTGTTCGCCATCCTGAAGCGCTTTGGCTGGTGACGGTTATGGTTGTGACGGGAACGCTCTCCAAGTTTATTTCCTCGGCCATCATGGCTTGGACGATGGGAGAGGGCAGGAACAGTATGTGGTTGATGTTTGGCCTCACCAATGCACATGCGGCCGGAGCCCTCGCAATCGTAACCATCGGAACTGCTCCAGGCGTCAATCTCATGAACGACGAAGTGCTTGGCGGTACCGTTATGCTCATCTTCTTCAGTTGTCTCATCAGTGGTTTTGCTACGAACAGAGGGGCAAAACAGCTTGCTTTGAGCGACACAGCGCTCGAAGACAACAGAGGTTCCTATCATGGGAAATGCCTGATTACATACAGTCGGGAAGATAATGTTGATGTGATGACTCAGCTCGCCATCTTGATTCGCAATCCTTTCATACCCGATAGCCTGATGGGTTTGTGTGTCTCATACGATGGAGACAGCAAGGAAAGTGTGGAAAGTCGTCAGCAGGGACGCAGGATGCTCGAGAAAGCTCAGATGATAGCAGCAGCTGCCGATGTGCCTATGGCTACGCTTAACCGCATGAGCACGAACATTGCAGGCGGTATCTTGCATACGATGAACGAGTATGATTGTGGCGAGGTTATTGTTTGCCTGAACGACAGGACGACGGGAGAGGCCAAATCTTCGCTGGGAAGTGTGATAGATAATGTGGTGAGCGGCAGCCACAGAGAAGTAATGGCGGTTCGGAGCATCGTGCCTCCTGGAACTATCAGGCGTGTTGTCATCGTCATTCCCCAGAAGGCTGAATATGAAGTCGGCTTCTATAAATGGTTGGAACATATTTGCAGGATAGGCGAAGAGCTTGATTGTCATCTCGAATATCACGCACATGCAGATACATTACCTTATATAAAAGGATATATGGAGCAGAAGCACAATCATGTCCGGTCCCATTATGTCGAGATGAACCGATGGATGAAGTTCCTGAATTTGCAGAATGAACTGGACTTGAGCTGCATGCTGATAGCGGTCACAGCGAGGCCTGGTTTCATCTCTTATCAAGATAGTTTCGAGGAACTTCCTTTGCTTGTCCATCGCTATTTCAGTGGGACGAGTGTCATGATCCTGTTTCCCGACCAATGGGGAGAGCCGCAAGAAAGCATCTCGGTCTTTACACCTAATGGCACCGCAGTACAGCGGCAACCCCGTTCTCTTGGCGGTTTGATTCGCCGATGGTTCTTTACGGCAAAGCGCTCGGCTTTGGTTCTGTTGGCTCTTATGCTTCCTTTCCTTGTCGAAGCCCAAAGGCCTCGGTTTGATAAGATGTCGCCAATGGTTAGGCAAGAGGTGTTGAAGCAAATTCAGACCCCTTGCAAACCTTATTCTTTGCCGACCGACGATTCCCGAGGGAAGGTTAAAAGAGCGCATTCTCGTGAAGGAGAAAGTGGAGAACTTTTTCTTACGCTTGTACAATCCTCCAGCGAAGAAGTACTCCTCGAGCACGGTTGCCGTATCCATTCACATTGGGGGGACATCTATGCCGTCAGCGTACCGAAAAGGGAACTTGCCGCTCTTTCTCTTCGGTCAGAAGTCAAGAGAATTGAATGTGGCAGGGTTTGTGAAGCCCAAACCGATACATCGGCCATCATTACGCGTTCCGACCTCCTGCGTTATCCCACGGCAGAGCGTCCGGCCTTGACCGGTAAAGGCGTTGTCGTAGGCGTGATGGACATTGGTTTCGACCTTACGCATCCTTCATACTATTCTCGTGACCTCAGCGCTTATCGTGTCCAATCTTTTTGGGACATGCTTGATTTCGATGAACAAGAGACCGCGGATGAGGAACATCAGACGGTTTATGGCATGGAGCTTCCTGTCGGTAAGGCCTTTACGACTCAAGAGAGCATTTTGGAAAAAGCTCGTTCGTCGGATGGTCACATGCAATTTCATGGCACGCACACCTCCACCACGGCAGCGGGAAGCGGCTATGACACGCCTTATATAGGAATGGCGCCCGATGCTGATATATGTCTCGTCAACAATGCCGTTTCCGATGATAAGCCGCTGGTTCCCGATTCGCTTTGGGAACTCTATGGTTCCGCCATCGATCTGCTCGGTTTCGAGTACATCTTCCGTTATGCAGATGAAGTGGACAAGCCGTGTGTCATCAGTTTTAGCGAAGGCTCACATGAAGACCTTTGGGGCGAGGCGCAACTCTATAGCGCCGTTCTTGACAGCCTGGTTCGCCCCGGACGCATCATCTGCACGGCGGCGGGCAATCAGAGCAACCACCTTACCTACATGCATAAGCCCGTAGGAAAAGAGCGAGTAGCGACGCTTATTTCGCCTTCCGGCAACACGACGTATGTGATGCTTCGCAGCCAAGGCAACTTCAACATCAAGCTCGATTTCATGAAATCAAGTTCGGAAACTTACCTCAACTACGAGGTGCCGATTGAAGATGTCCTTGCCTCAGAAGACAGTCTGCTCGTCGATACCGTTACCGCGGGCGCACTTACCTTCGAGCTTATTTTTGGCAGCTATCCCAGTTGCTACAACCCCCAACAACTTATAACCGATGTCGTTATCAACAAAATCAGCAAAGGGAACCTGCTATCCATAAAGATGGCTGTGGGCGTGAGTGGCGAAGAGGCAGAAGTGGAGGCATTCCAAGAGATAGGATTGTTCAGCAAACAGGATTTGTACCCTGATTATTCGGATGCAGTAGCAACGCACAATATCCTTTATCCCGCCACCGATCCACACATTATATGCGTCGGTGCCACTTCCTATAGGACCGGTTACCGCGACCTCAATGGCAAATGGAGAAACTACAATAGGGGCAGCGGGGGAGATGTGGCGCCGTATAGCAGTCGAGGCCCTACATTGGCCGGTCTCGTCAAGCCTGATGTGCTTGCCCCTGGCACCAATGTCGTGGCAGCTTTCAGCAGTTTCTTTGCCGAGCATAACCCGGGCGTCATGACTGAATACGATGTAGCCCGCTCTGTATTCAATGGGCAAGAATATACATGGTCGAGCCAAAGCGGAACAAGCATGGCGTGCCCCATTGTGGCGGGCATCATAGCCCAATGGCTCCAAGCCATCCCCACCTTGACACGAGCGCAAATCATGGAGGCCTTCGCCTTCACTTGCCGTCGCCATAACCCCGACCTCTCATATCCCTCCAACGACTATGGCTATGGCGAGATAGATGCCGAAGCGGGGCTTAAATACTTGATGGAACATGCAGACGGCATGAAGGCAATCGGCCAAGAGGTGTGGCAGTCAGAGGCTTATAACCTTGCAGGGCAAAGGGTGGACAGCCATTACAAGGGCATCGTCATAATAAACGGAAGAAAAGAATTAAGGAAATGATAGAGATACGGGGCATCAAGAAGAGTTTCGGGGCGCTGGAGGTCTTGAAAGGCATCGACCTCAACATTGAACAAGGCAAGATAGTTAGCATCGTAGGGCCGAGCGGCGCAGGTAAGACTACACTCCTGCAAATAATGGGCACCTTAGATAAACCCGACCAGGGCAGCATCACCTATGAAACGGAAGACGGGAAATGGATAATTGACGCTTCAAAATTCAAATTCCAATCTTCAATTTTCAATAAAAAAGACATTTCAGCCTTCCGCAACAAGCACATGGGCTTCGTCTTTCAGTTCCACCAACTCCTGCCCGAATTCACAGCCCTTGAGAATGTCATGATGCCAGCCCTCATCGGAGGTGTTTCAAGGCGTGAGGCAAAGCGGCGAGCCGAGGAACTTCTTTCCTTCATGGGACTTTCCGACAGGGCTTCCCACAAGCCGAACGAGCTTTCCGGAGGCGAGAAACAACGCGTTGCCGTAGCCAGAGCACTTGTCAACAAGCCCGATGTGGTCTTTGCCGACGAACCCAGCGGCTCGCTCGATAGCCACAACAAGGAGGAGCTGCACCGACTTTTCTTCGACCTTCGCGACAAAATGGGGCAGACCTTTGTCATCGTCACCCATGACGAGCAGCTTGCCGACCTTGCCGACCGCAAGATATTCATGCAGGACGGCAGGATTGTGGAGTAAGTTCATAAAGTCCCTGCAGCATCATGACCAGCACTTTTTGAATGTTGGCGAGGTCAGTTGTTACCAAGCGACAGAACTTGTCGAAAGAGAGCACCTCGTGCACCTGCGCGGTTCCGTTGGTCTTGGTTTCCTAGATGTTCTCCTTCTTGGTGTTGGGCTTCGTGCCCATGATCATGCTGCCGCTGTTGGTTATTTCCTTTCTTTGGGTTCTAGCTTAAACTTAATGTATGAAGTTTGCAATACTCACATGTAAAATTGGCCATTTTCACACATGTTTTTTCTTTTTTTGATAATTCCGCAGTTTTCGAAGCTCCCGAGCATTCTTTGTCACCTTGCCGCAAACTTCTTTCCGCCTTGGATGTAGATTCCGTTTCTCCGAGAGGTGCGCTGGCGTCCGCTTAGGTCATAAATGGCTTGGTTTTTATCTTTTGATATTTTGTGTTTCGCTTCTCCTATTCCTGTGGGGTCGGGTTCGAGGAGGTTTAGCATCATCCAGGTGCCAGGCTTTGTGGGCGAAGCATCGGGGATACGTTCGATGAGTTGTGTGGTGCCGTCGCCGGTCAGTATCTCGAGGTTGATGCTTATTTCCTGCCCAACGGGCGCTGCAATCAGGCCTATGGATGTCCAGGGAATGGCCGCCTCTATACGATAAGAGGTGCTGGCAGTTTTGCCCACGATTTGAGCCTGGATATCTTCGACTGGAATGAAATCAGTTTTGTTGTTTCCTTGACCTACGGAATAGGTGCCGTTTGGCAGGATGCTGAACCGATAGGCAGAGGGTTGCAGATTGTCGGTGCTTTGGCCTTTGCTTTCGATATAGAGGTTGATCCCATCGGGGAAGGGCTCTTCGAGGCGGGCTTTGGCACGAAAGACTATGCAAGTCATGTAGAGGCATTTGTGGTCGTATGCAAAGTCCGCATACGAGAAGGTTCCCGTCTCTTGGCCCATTGGCACCTGGTGTGCAGAGGGATGAAACCAAGTGTCGTTCGTCTTGCTGTAAACGCCGTCGATTCGGGGCGTTGCGAATGGGGCTTGGAATGCTTTCATCGGGTAACCTTTTACCATCGTTATTTTGCCGTCGAGCCCGCCAACGGCCACTACGATGCCTGTGTCGATAACCGCAAGCGAGTTCCACCAACATCCTTTCGAGGTGCCTTGCAGAAAGGGCTTGGACATGGCCTTGAAATCCTTTGCCTCTTGGTTTCCTACATAAACATACATCTTCATGTTATCGCTCTCGCCATATCTGGATTGATGGGAGAGAACGGTCTCGCCATTTGGCAGCACGCGCAGATACGGGGCTCCACCTTTTGCCATGGGACAGTAATTGTAGTTGATGCTACGGTTGCGCCGCGAGTTCGAGCCGCTGACGTATGAGTTGTTCCTCCAGTTGCTTGAGAGTGGCGTACGAACCGTTGTCGGGAGGAAGTCGCCAACGTTGCTCCATCCGTTATCCTCGATGGCAACCACGATGTCGCTCTTGTCGCTGAGCAGAACTGGAACAGGCATCCCGTCGCGAAAACCGCTTCGATAGGAAATGCGCTGGGGCGCTGTCCAGGTCAAGCCACCATCGAAACTTCGGCAGAGCGAAATCTGTTGGTCGCCATTCGTTGTATAGGGGCTCTCGTCGGCAAAATAAAGTTGAAGCTCGCCGCTCGGCAATTCGAGGAAGGATGGTTCCCAGCAGCCGTTCTCGAAAACATAATCGGCATCGTAAACGAAGATTTCCTGGCTCCATGATTTTCCGTTGTTGGTGCTTCTACGCAGCCGGATTCCAAAGCGCCGGTCTTCTGTATAGGGCGCAGAGGGGCGGGGATTGTAACCAACGATGATTGTGCCGTCGGCAAGCTGGATAAGGTCGGGCACGCAGTTGGGCGTGTTGTTTGAATTTGGAGCGATGAGGGTAGGCGATGACCAGCTCTTGCCTTTATCAGATGAGAAGCAGACCTTTATGCCTCCGCTTTCGCAACAAGCAAGAAGGCGTCCGTCCTGGAGCTCTATCATTCGTGCATAACCCCCTGATTCAAAGACATTGACGGACGAACGCGAATCCCAAAAGATGCGGCTGCCGGTGTATCGCGTCATCGTGCCAGCCGACAGGTTTATGCAAAGGCATGCAAGCAAATGAATCAAAAGTAGCTTTTTCATCTTATCATCAATTTTTTTTCGTCTAGAATGTAGATTCCTCGAGGCAAAGAGCTCCGGTCGTTGGGCATGGGGCATCGCCTTCCCTGCAGGTCGTAGGTGCATTCCTCGTCTTTCTTCGGGAAGATGGAAGGAATCCTCAACGCTTCTTCGTCAAAGATAAAGCTTATCAACCCGTCGTCCGATTCTACGATATCTGTTATAGAATGGTTCATCAGTTTCTCGCCATTTGCATTCTTGTTGAAGAGCGCAGCAGGCGGTTCGGATGAATTCGAGAGCTCCGTCTTGTCCGAAGAGCCAGGCCAGGGATCGCCCGCTAATGTTCCGGAATAGAGGATGTTGTCGGCAGGAATGATGGTCATGCGTTGATGCGATTGGACGGTATTGACGGCATTGTCCGCCCATGCCAGGCTGTCGTAATCGACATGCAGGACAAGCATGCCATGACCGCCAAGATACTTGTCCCAACCAACCTTCTGCCGGTTCTCGAAGAGATAATATTCATCCTCTTTTCCGCTATTCCTCAAGATATACGCAACGGGTTCGGATGTGAGGGCAGGCATGTTGCGTATTGCCATCGGCTGGATGAGTTCAGCAGGTTGCAGCCATCCGCAAAACATACGCTCGTAACTGGTAAAAGCAGCAGGTGTGCCGCCGTCGCCATTGTATTCTCCATAGTCCATGAGGTCCCATGAATTCATGCCAAAGTTGTTCCCTGCCGTATCATAAAAGTCGGGAAGCCCAAATTGGTGGGAAAATTCGTGGCAAGCCGTACCGATTCCAGTAAGGAGATAACCGCTTCTGCCTCTCAGCTCCGCGCTCGTGGCATAGCTGTCGATAATGACGCCATCCACCTCTACAGGCCCGTTGCCATCATCTTCTTCAACAGCTTCGGTGAGCGTCCAGGCATGCGACCAGATATCGTTGCGAACGCGGCTCTGCGCCTCGTCGTGGCCAGAATGGATGATGAAGATTTGCTCCACCTCGCCATCTCCGTTCCAATCGTACTCTCTGAAGTCCACCTCATTATCTATCATCTGCACAACTTCTGCAACCATAACGGCGGGATGAATGTCGTCGCCGTTTTTGTTGTTTTTCCCATAATGATAAAGGGAATCCTTCATTGTTACGGGCCCTACAATATCGAATGAGAAATCGAATTGCCCATAGCTTTGGTCGAGGAAATAGTCGTGGACGGAACCTTTGTTGATATCATCCAGATATCCTTCTTCGTTGAAAAGGTGTTCGAAGGTGCTTCTTGAAAAATGAAACTTGACGTCGGGGAACTGCACCAAAATGACGAGGCCTCGCTTCGTGCCGGTCATGTAGCCTGCCTTCTTTCGGTTCGAAGCGTTTCGTTTAGCCCTTGC
This sequence comes from Bacteroidaceae bacterium, assembly GCA_017428785.1. GTDB lineage: Bacteria > Bacteroidota > Bacteroidia > Bacteroidales > Bacteroidaceae > Physcousia. The sequence continues at coordinate 123,593 of JAFRQD010000011.1, read as the reverse complement.
TGCTTGCCGTTTGTGTGTTCTTGCTTTCCATCGGGCTTGCATCTCTTCGGCATCTACGAAGTGAGCGATGCCTTTGTCGTCGCATTGCAAGGTACGTCCGTCATCGGTCAGAAAGTAATGCATGACCTCATCGCCCATTGCTGTGGCCACAACGGTAGAGCCATCTGAAAGCGTAAGGGTGCATCGCTCCCGTTTTGCAGGAACGGCAAATGCCATCAGGGAACATAGGAGACAAAAAAAGGAAAGAAGAACTCTCGGCATTATTTCATAATCTTTTTCGTCTTTCCGTTCTGGTAACGAACGATGTAGATGCCGTGCTTGAGATAGTAGCGATAGAGTTCGTCGGCATAGCATTCTCCGATGAACCGGCCGTTCATGTCATTGATGCGAACCCGTTTCATGCTTTCTGTTGTTTCCGAGATTGCGAGAGGGTCGTCGCGGAAGTTGCCGCTCTCCTGCCATTCGCTGTTGCGATAGGAATTGCTTATTGCCTGAACGGCGTATATGTAATCGGCGCCGTCTTGCAAATCGTTGAGCCTAAAGGAATTGGTCGGAATGCTGTCTTGTTGGAAGACCAGTTCGCCTTCGCGGTAAAGCCTGAGGTTATAAAGTTCTGCTTCCTCAACAGGTTCCCAAATAGCCGTCGTGCTGCTTGGCGTTGTGTCTTCGAAGGATAAGCCGGTCGGGGCGTCGAGCGTGCCAAGAGGCATCACTTTGAGAGTGATGGTGCCGTCTTCCGTCTCCTCGATATCCACAAGAGGCTTTCCCATGAAGCCGCCCGTATAGACAATGCTGGCAGGATGTGACTCGTCGGTCAGCTCGTGGTTTTCCGTGATGCCAGGATAGGGATTGCCCTGCAGGCTTGTTTGCCATTGGTTTCTGTCCCTTGCATTATTGGAGCCGACGAGCGTTCCGTTTGCAGGAATGATGGTCAACGATTGATGGGTATGGTTTTTTGTGGGGTCAGAATAATTACTCCAAAGCGTATTCACATAGTTGCTTGTCCAAATACTTGATTTGTAATCGACATGATAGACAAGCATGCCGTGACCACGATTGCTGCATACCCCCCAATCCCAGCTCATTGCCTGGCGGTTATCGAGGATGTAGTACTCGTTCGGATTGGCATCGTTGACAATCTTGTAACCCTTGCCGCCCATGTCAAAGCATTTAAGGCGCAGAGTTCGGGGTTCGTTGATGGTTTCTGTCTGCTGCCAACCCATAAACTCACGTTCGTATGCCGTATAGCCAACAGGAACTTTCGACGACCTTGTGTACATGCCATAGTCCATTACACTCCAATAGTCGAGGCCGAATTCCACATTGTTCCTGTCGTAAAGGTCGGGCAAACCGAGCGCATGACTTAATTCGTGAACGGCAACCCCGATGCCGTCTGCTTGCCATCCGGTAATGACGCTTCCGTTATGAGTTGTCGGGCGCATCTCGCAAGTTGAGGAACATCCCATGAGTGTCGTGCCGTTTATCGTATAAGACATTGGCATTTCCTGAGGCCAGATGGTATTCTTGTCGCCATATGAATTGGTGTAGTTCTGGCCAAGTCCTGCGTAAATAATGACGCACATATCAACCTTCCCGTCGTTGTTGTTGTCGAACTGCATCCAGTCGTTTTCCAAAGCTAAAGCTTTAAGGAAGGACTCGCGGACGAACGAGCTGTAATTCTGGTCCTTCGTGTTTCCGACTTGCTTTCCGTAATAAGAGTAAACGCTGTCGAGTTCCACAGGACCGATGATGGAGAACTCCGGTTGAAACTGTCCGAGACTTTGGTCTAAGAAGTACTGCCTGACACTTCCTAAATTAGTCTCAGCGTCATAGGTGCCGGTCGCAGTATAAATGTTCGTGCCGTTGAAAAAGTCGTTGTAGAATGCGTTCACCTTTTGGTCCGTATTGGCCACAGTGAAAGGCTTGTCCTTGAAGGCTGTCAGGATGACGGGAATCTTCTTTACGCCCCAGGGTTGCACCAAGGCAGTAGCCACATTTCCCACTTTCCTTCTTGCATATCTTGGCAATGACGGGGCTTCCGGCATGATGGCGAAAAACTCCTGTCTGCTAAGGCCGGTAGCGTGGAAAATGCTGTCCTGGTTCAAAACCACCTCGCCGTCGTCGGTCAGCAAGTAGTCGAAATCCTCGTCGCCAAATGCTGTTACCATAACTGTACGCCCGTCGTCGAGTGTCACGCTTCTGCGTATTCGTAGAGCGGGCACAGCCATAATCCACATGGTCAGGCTCAGCAAAAAGAGGCTTATTATGTAACGTTTCATGTCTTCTATATATAATATCTGTGCGCAAAAGTACGCTTTTTTAGCTTTCAATGCAAAAAAAAGCCGTCATTTATTTGCAGAATTGTTAGATTGTGAGTAATTTTGCACCGCAAAAGAGAGCCAGCGACATCATTAAACTCTCTACTTTAAACATTCTACCAAACAACGGGGGATTAGCTCAGCTGGCTAGAGCGCTTGCATGGCATGCAAGAGGTCATCGGTTCGAACCCGATATTCTCCACATCATTTAAACAAGAAGAGTTGTCCGTTTCGGGCAGCTCTTTTTGCATTTGTCGAAAGTGCCTGTTGATGGCACTTGCAGTGTGGTTGGTGAATTAGACGTGTCTAGTTGTCAAAATCCACGTGTCAAATTGGCAAAATAGACACGTCAACTTCGCAATATTCACGTGTGAAGTCTGGCAACTTGACTGGTGGTGTTTTGAGACTTATCGAAAAAAAGTAGATGAACATGCTTAATATGTTCGTAAAAAAACTTATATTTGTGGTCGGAAAACTAATAACCAATAACCTAAAACCAATAACCATCAAATGTTAGTTACCTTAAGTGAAATACTGAAAGATGCCAACGAACGGCATTATGCGGTTGGCGCTTTCAATAGCCTAAGCCTTGAGAATGTGATGGGAGCGCTCGAGGCTGCGGAGGAGTTGCGCTCCCCAATCATCCTGCAACTCGCTGAGGTTCAGTTTCCTGAAGCGCCGATGGAACTGATGGCTCCGCTTTATCTCGAGGCGGCGAAGAGGTCGTCTGTGCCTGTTTGTGTGCATTTGGACCACGGGCAAAGCCTTGAAACTTGTGTCCGAGCCATTCGACTGGGCTTCACTTCTGTCATGTTCGACGGAGCCGCTCTGCCTTTCGAGGAGAATGTAGCCGTTACGAGCGAAGTGACACGAATCGCAAAAGCCGCTGGAGTGGATGTGGAAGCCGAACTGGGGAAGGTAGGCAACTCGGGTGTCGATACTGCCGATGTCTTCACGGATGTTGAGGAATCTGTCCGTTTCGTGAGCGCTACGGGAATCGACGCTCTTGCCGTTGCTATCGGCAATCTGCACGGGCATTATGTCCACACACCTCAGCTAAACATCAAGCGACTCATCGAGATACACGAGGCCAACCGTTTGCCTTTGGTGCTTCACGGCGGAAGTGGGACGAGCGTAGAAGACTTCAAGGCTTGCATCCATAATGGCATCTGCAAGATAAATGTTGCGACTGCCATTCAGCGAGGCATCATGAAGCGCATCAACGAACGTCTCGCCCAAAAACCCGACGAGGAATATGTGCCCCTCAAACAGGTGATGATAGACGCTTCGAGGGAGGTCGTCAAGGAACACATCTTACTATTTGAAAGCAATAACAGAATCTAAGACTATACAACATGAAACGTAGCGAAATCAATCAAATCATTCGTGAGGCCAAGGAGTTTCTGGCTTCGCGTCAGTTCATTTTACCAGAGTGGTCGGAATGGAGCGTTAGTGACTGGAAGGCAAATCGCGAGAAGGTGGATTACATCATAGAGCGTATGCTTGGATGGGACATAACAGACTTTGGCTCAGGCGATTTCAAGACATGCGGACTCTTTCTCTTTACCATCAGAAACGGCAAGTATGGGGTCGACAAGAAGCCTTATGCAGAGAAGATTATGATAGTGGAAGAGAATCAGGAGACGCCGATGCATTTCCATTGGTCGAAGATGGAGGACATTATCAATCGCGGTGGCGGCAATCTTGTGATTGAGCTCTACAATGCCGATAAGGACGAGCAGTTTGCCGATACACCTGTCCATTATCGCATCGATGGCATAGAGCACACGATGGAACCAGGCGGAAAGGTCATCCTCAAACCAGGTCAAAGCATATGCATGGAGCAGTATCTCTACCATCGGTTTTATGGTGAGCCAGGTAAAGGCAAAGTGATGGTGGGCGAAGTAAGTCAGTGTAATGATGATACCTCGGACAATCGCTTCTATGCTCCCGTTGGCCGCTTCCCAGAAATAGAAGAGGATGAGCAGCCCTTGCATCTGCTTTGCTCTGACTACGGGAAGTTCCTCGGTTAAGTGAAAAACGAAATGTGGAAAGTGAAATAATCAGATAATGCCAATCATGGAGACCTGAAAGTCATTTATAATTCTTCATTGTTAATTTCTAATTTTTCATTTTAAATTCTTAATTCCTTATGGCTGTTCGAATCAGTGGCGTCGGTTGTTGCCTTCTCGACCGCATTTATGATAACATAGATTTCCAGTCAGAAACATTTCGCAAGTATTGGAGCCAGAAGCCTGGTGACGGAGGTCTGGAGCCAGGGAAGCTTACTTTCGAGGAAGAGTTGGAACGCTTTTCGGGGCAATCGTTCGTAAAAGAAATACTCCCCAGCCTGACCAAAGGACAAGAGCCTAAGAAGGAAAATGTGGGAGGTCCCTGCATTGTGGCGCTCATCAATGCTTCGCAACTGGCTTACAAAGAGAGCGAAGTCTGCTTTTATGGCTGCAGAGGCGATGATGATGTTGGCGTTGGATTGCTCGAGAAACTGAGTCAGACGAGGCTCGACCTCAGCCATTACCGCATGGAAAAGGGAAGCGAAACGGCATCTACAAGTGTCCTTTCCGACCCGAATTACGATAATGGTCATGGCGAACGTACTTTCGTGAACACCATCGGAGCTTCATGGAATTACCTTCCCGATGAGGTGGATGAGAGTTTCTATGACAGTGATATCTGCGTCTTCGGCTCTACAGCTCTTGTGCCTCGCATTCATCAAGGGTTGCTTCCTATGCTCAAGAAGGCTAAAGCAAAGGGAAGAATAACTGTCGTCAACACCGTTTATGATTTCCTTAACGAGAAAGAGCATCCCGAAAAGCGCTGGCCAATGGGGGAGAGCGACGAGAGTTATCGTTTCATCGACCTGCTTCTTGTGGACCATGAGGAAGCCCTTCGGCTGAGTGGATGCAAGGATATTCCATCGGCAATTGCTTTCTTCCGAGAGAAGGGTACGGGGGCGGTAATCGTTACCAACGGCGCTCAGAACATACATCTTTGGGCGGACAGTCCTCTTTTCGGCAAGATAGAGGTGCAGACGATGCCTGTCTCCAAGGCAGTAGGCGAAGCTCTGAAGCAAGGCAGAAAAGGCGACAGTACAGGTTGTGGCGATAACTTTGCTGGCGGTGTTATAGGCTCGCTGGCAAGGCAGATGTTTGACAACGGACAGCCCCCCTATAGCTCCACCAAAGGGGAGAATGGACAACTGACAACGGACAACATACAACGGACTGACTATGGACTGTGGACTATGGACTATGGACTGACTCTGGACCTCCGTGAGGCTTGTCGTTGGGGGATTGTGTCGGGAGGTTTTGCCTGTTTCTATTATGGCGGAACCTATCTCGAGGAAAAGGAAGGCGAGAAGTTTGCTTATCTGCAGGAGCTTTACGACCAGTATCTCAAGCAGTGAGGCGTTTGTTTATTCGGGCTATGAGGCGCTCTATATCGGCAATAAGAAGCTGGTATGGAGCGCTTTGCTTAAAGTCGGTACCTTTTCTGAGCATGAGGTCGATGGGCGATTGGCTGTGACGATATCCTGAGAGTTCGTTCTGTTTCTGGCAGCTGTGCATGGCCAATTGCGTTATTTCCTTTTCCCTTTCCCTGCGGAGGATGTTGCAAATGGGATTGAGCAAGGGCAGCACGACGCCTTCCATCAGGGCATGGCCTTGTATATATAAATAGGTATCGGCAGGGCGAATGCCAAGTTCTTCTTGCATGCTCTTTCTGAGCTTCAGGTAGGTGTCCTTTGCCTTGGGATATCTTCGTTGCAACCAGGCCACTTGCTTGTTTACTTTGTCGCGCAGATGTTCGAGAGCTTTCTCAGGACTGTAGGGATTGATGTCGTGGAAGGTGACGGTCTGGGCAAAGTTCGTTATGCTGTAGCTGCTTGCATGCCCGTATTTGTGTGCCCAGATGCTCCATACGAAAAGTGGCCAGATGATGTTGCTGTACTCCTCCATGAAGGCTTCGAGGGAGAGGATTGTTCGGTCGTTGAGTGTGCTCATCACGCAAGCGGTATGCAAGGCTGGAGCATAGCATTGGTAGTTCTCGATGGCATAGGCGTAGGTGTGCAGGATGAAGGGGGAGGAGAGGAGTGTCTGGCTGATGGGTGTGGCGCCTTGCATCAGATAGTCGTAATCGGCGTCCACGCATGCTATCATGTATTCTCCGAGCGAAGGTCCGAGGCGGTTCATCAGGGCGGCTTTCTTGCCTTTGCTGAGCGTGTGTCGCGAAGGGAGCATCACTTCGAACTTGATGTGGTCGGTCTCGAAGTCTCCGAGAACAGAGCGCCAGAAGAACACATCATCATAGCTCTCCACATACGCCACTATCTTACGTGCGGCATTCTTTGGCCGAAGCTTTGATGCAAGCTCGACATATTGGGAGTTGAGATGTTCCTGAAGGCGCTTTGCCATAAAAAATTTAAAAGTTTAAAAGTTTAAAATTTAAAAGTTAAGAGCTGAAAGTTTTTTCACCTTTTCACTTTTTTACCTTTTCACCTTTTTCCACTTCGATGTCTTCCACGTCGGTCACTCTGTCGCTCCAGCCGTTCATGATGACTGCGGGGCTGTGTGTGGTGAGGATGACCTGCACATTGGGGTTGAGGTCCATCAGGAGTTCGAGCAGTCGTTGCTGCCATTCGACGTGGAGGCTGACTTCTGGTTCGTCCATGAAGAGGACGAAGGGCTTCTTGTTTTGCACCAGTACGGTGAGCAGAATGATGAGCATCTGCTTTTCGCCGCTTGAAAGCTTGTAGGCGGAGATGGATTCTCCGTAGCTGTCGAAGTAGAGTTCGTTCTGGTCTCGCTTGATGGTCTTGCCTGTTTCGCGGAAGAGTTCGTCCACCACATCCTGGAAGTGTGTCTTCTCGTTGGCCAGTTCCTGCACCTTTGTCGCTGCCTTCGGGTCTTTGCTTGCGAAGAGTTCCACCATGCGGTTTGAGAGGTTTACCTGATAGTCGAGCCATTTGCGTCCGAGGTGATAGATGTGCAGGTCCAGTTCTGTCTGCATCTGGTTTTCTGTGAATTTGTTCAACACGTCGCTGGAGAGCACAGGGCGGTCGAAGCTGCGAATGACTTCGAAATCCACAGACTTTGCTTCTTTTGGGAAGAACTGGAGGTGCACGCCGTCGTTCTTGCGGGCATCCTTGTCTATGTCGAGCAAGTGTTTGATGCAGCGGTTGAGAATCGTGCTCTTGCCCACACCGTTCACGCCACTAAGGATGTTGACGCCTGGCTGCAAATCCCAGCGTATGTGCTTGTGCCCGTTCCAAAGGGAATCTATCTCGATGCGTTCGATGTATTGTCCGTTCATCTCTCATTTACCATTTAAACATTTACCATTTACCATTTAAACATTTACCATTTAATAGTTCTCCCCTTTGGGGGAGTCAGAGGGGGCTGACCATCGTCTTTTTCGGGTACTGAGCCTGTGCCGTGTGCCCCCCTTACCATTGAAAATTGAACATTGAAAATTGAAATTTTCGTTTTCTCCCCTTTGGGGGAGTCAGAGGGGGGCTATCCTTCAGAAGATTGTCGTTGAGTTCCAGGGGTATGTCTGTGCGCCGACGGAGAAGGTTCCGAGGGCACGTTCCAGCTTGTCCTGTGTGAGGGGGATGTGGCACATTCGGGCACTGTCGCGACCGATGTACTTGCGTATCTTGTTGGGAAGCTTCGCCCAATTGTCTTCCACGGAGTTGTCATCGAGCTGCCGCTTGTTCACATAGGCTATGACGACGGGCAGGTGGTATCGGTTGACGGCCTTGCTTATCTGCCAGTTCAGGATGGGGCTCTCCACGTTTGTTATGGGCGAGACGAGCACGAGCAGATTGTCGGCCTGAGCCATGAGGGCTAGCAGCCGCGTCTTCACCGTGCTGTCCACAAGGTCGTCGTGCTCGCTTGAGAAGTAGATTTCGTCGATGTTGAGGAAACGGAAGCGGTCGGGATGCATCCGTTGCCATGCATGCAGCTGCTGGAAAGTCTTCAGGTTGCTGTTCTCGTGGTCGAGCACACCTGCTGCATCGTATGCCACGTATGTTTTATGAGTGTTCATCGGAATGATTTACAATTTTGACGATTTATTTGTTCATTTGCTTGCAAAGTTACAAAATAATTCACAATCCGCAAACCATAATTCATAAATATTTTGTATTTTTGTGCATCAAACACCATACATTATTATATTTTGTCATGATGAAACGCAGAACATTCCTTCGCAGCAGTATAGCAGGAGCCGCACTGCTGGTGGCGCCCTTCGAGGGGTTGGCCCGACCTTCCGAGAAAAACGGGAACTCCACAATCAAAGCCTCCCCATCGCCGAAAGCATCCGAGGCGGACACCTTCCATCTTGGTATGGCAGGCTACACTTTCGTGAAGTTCGACCTCGACACAACGCTTGCCTTCATGAAGAGGATTGACGTCCACTACCTCTGCATCAAGGATTTCCATCTGCCTCTCGATGCCGATGCCCAGAAGATATCGGCATTCAAGGAGAAGCTCGCAGCAGCTGGTGTGATTGGCTATGCCGTAGGCCCCATATACATGAAAGATGCGGCAGCCGTGGACAAGGCCTTCGCATACGCCAGCAGAGTGGGAGTGGACCTCATCGTGGGTGTGCCAGGCACATGGGGTGATACCTCCCCGAAGAAGGATGTGCTCGACCGTGTGGAGCAAAAGGTCAAGGAGACTGGCATCCGCTATGCCATCCATCTGCACGGCCCCGACATGCCGCTCTATCCCGATGCCACATCAATATGGGAGGATGTCAAGGACCGCGACCCGCGTATCGGGATGTGCCTCGACATCGGCCACAACCTCCGCTATGGTGCCGACTCCATCCGCGACCTGAAGCGCTATGCCAAGCGTGTCTTCGACATACACCTGAAGGATGTCACGGCCCCCACAAAAGAAGGCCGTGCCATCGAGCTGGGCAGAGGCATCATCGACTTCCCCCAGTTCGTCAGGATGCTCCGCAAGGTGGGCTACAGAGGCTCCGTCAGCCTCGAATACGAGAAGGACATGACCGACCCCTTCATAGGCATCGCCGAGAGCGTGGGCTACTTCAAGGCAACAATGGCAGAATAAGAACCTCGTGTGTCGTCGGCCAACGACACACGAGTAAATAGCCATCAGGACACTATGTGTTTGGTTGTTTGCATTAGAATGGCAACAGCAGCGTAGGGCTTGGAGATGTTGCTCGCTACTACTTGGTCCGGAACGGGCTTTACCTTGGCAGCATGCTCAAGTACAAAAACGCCGCGTGCGGGAATGGTCAATGTCGCGTGCGGAAATAGCAAACACCGCACTTGGAAACGGAAATCTCCTTGTGCGGCGTTTTCTATGCCCCTTTTGGTGTGTGGAAAATCAGTTGTTCTCAGGGCGGAGTTTGCGGACAGTCTCGGCAGTGCGCCACATCTCAGAGTCGCGCAGGGCAGCCAGTTCTTTCTCAAGACCCACACGGTAGTCGGGCTTCGAGTTGGAGTCTATGCTAATCTGTGCTTCATGTCCGCACTTCACGCTTGCATAGAGCTGCTCCATAACAGGCTTGATGGCATCGTGGAAACGTGGGAACCAGTCGAGAGCTCCGCGCTGGGCTGTGGTTGAGCAGTTGGCGTACATCCAGTCCATACCCTTCTGTGCAAAGAGTGGCATGAGGCTCTGCGTGAGCTCCTCTACTGTCTCGTTGAAGGCTTCGGAGGGTGTGTGGCCATTCTCTCGCAGCACTTCATACTGTGCCAGGAGCAAACCCTGAATGGCTCCCATCAATGAGCCGCGCTCTCCAGTGAGGTCGGATGTGGCTTCGCGCTGGAAGGTGGTCTCGAAGAGATAGCCAGAACCTATTCCGATACCGAGGGCCAGTGTGCGCTCGAGGGCCTTGCCTGTGGCGTCCTGATAAACGGCATAGGAGCTGTTCAGACCGCGTCCTTCGAGGAACATGGTGCGCAGGCTTGTGCCGCTGCCTTTCGGTGCCACCATGATGACATCGATGTCCTTAGAGGGCACGCAACCTGTGCGGTCGCTCCAAGTGATTGCGAAGCCATGAGAGAAATAGAGTGCCTTGCCAGGAGTGAGGTACTTCTGGAGTGTGGGCCATACGCTCATGACGGCTGCATCGGAAAGCAGACACATCACGATGGTGCCCTTCTCGGCTGCCTCTTCGATGGAGAAGAGTGTCTCACCTGGAACCCATCCGTCGCCGATGGCTTTCTCGAAAGTCTTGCCCTGACGCTGACCTACGATGACATTGAAGCCATTGTCGCGCAGGTTGCATGCCTGACCTGGACCTTGAACACCATAGCCGATGACTGCAATCGTCTCGTCCTTCAGAATCTCACGTGCTTTTTCAAGAGGGAACTCTTCGCGGGTCATAACTTCCTCGATGACTCCGCCAAAATTCATTTTTGCCATAATGTAATTGATTTATGTTGAAATTCTTATTCTCTAAATATCTTAATATCTTATTCTTAATTTCCTGATTTTCTGACTTCCTCAAAAGAGTTATCCTTATAATCGGGTGCAAAGGTACGAAAAAAGCGAGAGAAATACAAAATAAATCGTTTATTTTTATTTCCGTACACAAAAGTGGGCTCCCTCCTTTTCTTCTACCACACCTTTTACGGGGGCTGCAACCCGCCTGTGGCCTTTTTTTTGCTTTTGACTTTCCCTTAGGCCGTCGACCTTTGGTTCAGGCTTACGCCATGCCGAGCGCTATGCCTTGTTGAATCGAATGGCAAGCATTGTGAGGTCGTCGCTCTGCTGTGCATTCCCTACAAACTGATGCAGGGCTTTTGCTTGATGTTCGATGATGGTTTCGGGGCTGCATGAGTTGCAATCGTTCAGTATCTGCCGTGCTGTCTGAGTCATGCGCTGCTTGCCGTATTGTGAGTGCGTGTTGTTCTCCGCTTCTATGAGACCGTCGGTATATAGGAAGATGGTTGCGCCTCCGCTGATAAGTGTTTCCTGACCTTGGTAGTTCCATTCGGGCATCAGACCTATAGGTATGTTGTTGTCGGCATGCAACAGTCCTACGCCTTTGCCGATGAGCAGAGGTTCTTCGTGGCCAGCATTGCAGTAGTGGAGTTGTCCTGTTTGCAAGTCGAGTGCACCCACAAAGAGTGTGACGAACATGTCGGAGTCGTTTGTCTCTGCCATCGATGCGTTCATGGCTGCAACGATTTTCTCAGGCAGGTCCTCGCGAGCAGATACTGTGCGGAAAAGACTTCGTGTAACGGCCATCACGAGGGAAGCAGGCACTCCTTTTCCTGACACGTCGCCAATGCAGAAGAAGAGTTTCTCGTCGCGAATGTGATAGTCGTAGAGGTCGCCTCCAACTTCTTTGGCTGGGACAAGCGAGGCAAAGATGTCTATCTCTTCGTGGTCAGGGTAGGGTGGGAAGGTCTTTGGCAGCATGCTTTCCTGTATTTCTCGGGCAATGCGCAGTTCGCTGCCTATCCGCTCTTTCTCTGCATTTGCTTTCTGCAATGAACGGTCGCTTCGGGCTGTTCGATAGATGATGTAGCCCAACAATGCCAGGCCTGCAAGCATGAGCAAAGAAAGGTAAAGTATCACCTTTCGCAGGTTTGCATAGATTTCCTTATCATTGCAGACAACTGCCATCGACCAGCCTGTCTCGCCGTCGATAGGGGCATAGAAGACGAATTTCTTTTCGCCATTCATGCCTGTAATGGTGCTATGTCCGCTTTGGCCACTCAACATCTGACGGTTGATGTGCTGTGTCATGGTGTCGGAATAAGTGGCTGTGATTTCCTGAATTGTGCGACGCAATATAAGGTTTTCTTCAGGACCTACCAAGACTTGACCAGTTCGCGAGATGACCACATTATAACTTGTGGAATAGATTCTGTTGGCGTTGATAACACTGGTCAGCCAATCAAGGGAAACATCGGCACCCAGAAGGGCAACGGTTTCTCCTTTCTTGTTGTGAACAGGAATGGTGTAGGTGCAGAGCATCATCTTTGCTCCTGCATTGTCATAATATGGTTCGCTCCATCGCCCTTGTCCTGCGCTGATACCATTAAGGTAGAACTCCGATTCAAGATAATTGTGGGATGTGCTGCCTATTTGTTCCTCATCTATTGAGCCGTCTTCTCGCTGCGCCACATAAGGTTCGAACCAATGTCCTTCCTGAGGATAGTAATCGGCCTTGAACATCAGCCCTGCACCAACGATTGTCGGGTTTTGCTCCACCATCCTGCGAAGGACTGAATAGAGGGAGTCTGGCCTTTCCAGCATGCGTTCTGCTGCCCAAACAGTATTGCCGATAGCTGTCTCAACAGCCACCATCACCTTCTGAATCTCAAGTTCCTTGACTCGAAGCTCTGTCTCGGCTCGGTGTTCCACCTCTTCGCGGATTCCCTTGCGGGCATATAGGAATTGAATGGTGGAGATGAGCTCCAGCAATACTGCTACGGTTACGATGATGGCCACACTCGATTTGGAGCGAAGTGTCTTGGGCCACAGTTTCTTCAGGATGTTCATGTTGCTTTAGAGTGTCCAGTTTTCAAAGGTCTTGCAGACCTCCATGATGTAGTCATAGCGCTTTGCTATGCGTTCGTCGAAGAGCATTTTGCACTCCTGGATGACCGATTCGGGGAAGGAGTCGGAAAGGGAAAGCCAACTGAAGTTTCTGACACACGACACAACTTCTATCTGTTTCTTTCGCTCGGAAATGATGTTGTCGGGCAATCCCTCAAAGTAGTAGTCGATTGCTTTGTTCCATAATCGCTGTCCTAACTCTCGCGGCATTTCTATTATCTTCTCGTAATCGCCGACAAGGCTTACCATTGCAGAGTAAGCGTGCCCCAGATCGAGAAGAGGATGTCCGTAGCTCACCTCGCCCATGTCGATGAGCATCAGTTGGCTTTCCCTTTGCCCATCGACTATTGCTTCGCCATCCTGCATCATTGTGTTCTTTGTCTGCATGTCGAGGTGGAGCAGTCTGTTGCCAGCAGGAATGCTGTTGATAATGCTCAGCATCATGTCTATTTGCTTATCAGGGAAATAGCGACTCAGATGCTCTATCTGCTGCCGTTCGTGTTCTAAGGCCGACGGCACGATGCCTCCAATTGGCACCTCGATCTGATGAAGTTGCATGATGAGGTCGGCATACATTTTCGCACATGAATCGAGTTTGTCGGGATGCTGCTTTATGTATGTGCTCAGTGTCTTGGCTTTCAGTAGTTCGTAAACGAGACCATAGCACTCAGCCTGGCCTTCTGATGACGGTGCCACTTTGACCACATCGAAAGAGATGGCTGTTGGCATTCCCAGCACAAAAGCTTCCTTCGACATGGTTATTTCGCGGCGCACCTCATCCATTGTCGAACCTTCTCTGAAGACCTTTATGATGGTGTCGCCATCCAGCCTGTAAACTTTCCCCACGCCGCCAATGCCAATGAGGCGGCATCCGTCCACACTCAGCCTTCGCATGGCCCGCTCTACTGTCATGATCTTCGTGAATCCCGTCGTTTCGAGAATCTCATAGACTTGTGGCTGCACACCTGTCACGCGGAACTTCTTGTATCGTTTAGCCAGTGAGAGCAGGATACGCAATCCCGAGCTTGAAATGTACTCCAGGCGGGCTGCGTCGCAAGTCAGCGAATCTATGGAGCCTATATTGTCCAGTTCGCGACTAATCTTTGCATTAGTCTCAGCCGATGTTGCCGTATCCAAGCGCCCTTCAAAAACGATAGTCGCTCCATCTTCGTCAGTTTGAAAGGTTGTTGTCATAAAAGTATTGTCAAAGTGTTTTCTGATGGCAAAGTTACGAATAAGCGAGAGAAATGCAAAAGAAAAGCTTGTTTTTCTTTTCATTTCCGAGCGAGAGTAACTAAGACCGCAGGTCAAAGTTACGAATAAGCGAGAGAAATGCAAAAGAAAAGCTTGTTTTTCTTTTCATTTCCGAGCGAGAGTAACTAAGACCGCAGGTCAAAGCTACGAATAAGCAAGAGAAAAGCAAAAGAAAAGCTTGTTTTTTATTTTCATTTCCGAGCGAGAGGACTCCTGTTTAGCTGAGTGAGCTTCCTCAGCTCCCCTCCCATTCCCAGAAGGGGAGGGGCAGGGGTGGGGTTGGTAGGCTATATAAAAGGACTTAGACCGCAGGTCAAAAAAAAAACTCCCTCACCTGCGAGAGATGAGGGAGAAAGATTACGAACTCTTCTTCTGCGAGAGGAGCCAACTCCACCACTCGCTACACTCCACTCCTCTTCTTCAAGGAATGGGAGGGAAGTAGGGGAGCCCTGCTCTCCGCCCATAAGGGGAGGCAAGTGGCTGAAGGCAGAGGTGGGGAGTATTAGACAGGGAGGAGAGTAGGGGAGCCCAGCTCTCCACCCCTCTAATTCTTCATTCTTCTTTTTTAATTCTTAATTTCACAGATAGGTGATTACTCCAAGCCGTGAATCGTGTCTGTGTTCCTGACGACCTCGATGGCGTCGGCCTGTGCAGAGCGGCTGGGAACAAGCTGGAAGGTGGCTTCCTGACGCAGGTGCTTGAACTTGCTGCTGGGAGTCCAACGGATATTGACATCCTTGATGTTGTTCGTGCTGAAGTCATCAGTGGTGACTGCACCTTCGGTGTCGAGCTCCACATGGAAGTCACCCAAGTCGCCGAGTTTCACCTTGTTGCCTGCCAACATCTGCTCTCTCAGACAAGACACTGCATCGGTGAGGATGCCTTTGATTGTCCCCTTCGAGAAAGGCGAGTTGTGGTCGGCGATGTGCTGGCAGAACTTGTCGAGGTCGAGGATTTCGTCGGCCTGTGCCACACCGTAAGCTTTGGTCTCCTGGATAAGTTCCTTTTTAGTTCCAGGTTTTGTACTCTTGATAACGATACTGTACTTAATCATGATAGTAAGAATTAAATGGTTAATAATTAAAGTGTTAATGTTCTTGCGATAGGAATGCGGAAACTGCACACGAGATGTTTGCAAAATCCACACGAGGATTTCGTGAAATCCACACGTGAAAATTGAGAAATCCACACGAGGATTTTGAAAAGCACTCACGAACAGAAGGAAAACCTCACACCGGAAGTTGGCCAAATTGACTGCAGTCGGATAATATCTTCACTGGTGTAGAGGCAAGTCTTTTGCAGACCTCTCACGCTGTTATATACTGAGTACACCCCGATTTGTTAACCCCAGACACGAAAAATCTTTAATAAAAGTATGCTTTTGCTGTTTGCATATAGCATTTTTTTGTATCTTTGCAGTCGAAAGGGCATATTAGCTTCAGTGGAGGCGCCCTGTTCAAGTCTTATCGGAAATAAATAACAAGCGTTTGCTGTTATTCGGATCACTTCTGAATCTACCACATTCACGAAATCAATCCAACGAATAAGTCGCAAGCGTCTGTGCTATAGGCATGGGCGTGACTCTTTTTTTGCTTCTGATAATGTTAAAATAGAAGAGCAGAAATCAAGCAATAAACGTATTTGTGAATTATTAAAAGGAAAGTCGAAAACAGGATGCCCTGCTTACAATATTCAGCAGGATTATAGTCTAACAATTTGACAAAGTAAATATTGTTATCGAAGACACATAATTGTGCCACAGGCCTCTTGTTATCCGTTGAAGCAGACCTTTGCCTGGCAGATGACGGTGCCATCTGTTTTACGGACTTCGATGTCTGTCTCGTTCTCGTCGATGACTTGCTCATAGAAGCTCAGTCTGTCGCCAAGATATGACTCTGCCTTGTAGGCTATCTCGAAGCGACGGATGCCTCCTTGCTCGAAGCGCTGGCGAGGGAAGAGGTCGAGGATGTGCTCGATATACTTGATGCTGTTGATGTGGCCATTGATGTCAACATCGCTATAATAGGTGTCGATGGTTCGGACAAGCTGTGGCTCACGGAAACGGAAGCGTCCATGGCCTTCGATGGGACAGACGTTCTCTTCCTCCGGGACAATATACCTGAGGATGTCTCCGTCGTAGAGTGTCAGCAGGTCACAAGGCTTGCGTGTCTCGAGGTCTATCATTGCCCACACGCTTCTGGCATAGCCAAGTGGCTTGCCTTCAGCGTTATGGATAGAGAAGTTACGATTGGTGAAGTACTTCATCACGCTCTCCACCCATGTCCTCACTTCGCAATGCTCATACTGCCGAGGCATTTCCCTCATCTCGATGCTGAGTCGCGAGAGCACCCAAGTGTGTCTGGTTTCGTTCAAAGCACCAATGCCCCAGCCACGCTTCTGCGAATGATTGCCGGCAGCATTGAGCAAGTGATTGCCTAATACACCAAGGAAGATGCGGCCAGTGAAGTCAACATGAAAAGGCTCGACAAAGAAGGGGTAGGAGTCGATTAGTTCGTAGTCCATAGTCCATAGTTATGAGTCCATAGTATTTATTTCATGTGTCATATCATAGCTCAAAGCATTATTAACTATGAATTACGCACTATGCACTATGAATTGCCATTGTGTTCTTCCTCTCTCTTTGCAATATATGCATCCAGCCTCTCGATGCAGGACTTTGTGACAGCAATGCGGCCTGTGCGTACAAACTGCAGGACGCACCCCAGGGCATCGAGCTGAGTGAAGAGCTCAATCACATCTTTTGTGATGCCTGTGTTCTCGACGATGGTGTATGTGGGATTCACCTCGACTATGCGAGCATCATAGCGACGAACGATGCAAGAGATGTCCTGATTGGCGAGCACCATGGGTGTGGAGAGCTTCAGCAGAGAAGTCTCGAGGATGAATATCTCGTCGTCGATGAAGCAGTTGGCCTGCAGGACATCAACTTTCTTCTCGATTTGCTTGGTCAGCATTTCTGCCATTTCCTGCTTGCAGTAGCAGGTAATGGTGTATTTATGCACACCAGGAGTGGAAGAGGCACAAACATTGAGGCTCTCGATGTTGACCTGTCTGCGGGTAAAGACAGCAGTTATCTGATTGAGGATACCAGCGAAGTTCTCGGAATAGACAATGAGTGTGTAGAGTGTCAGGCCATCGTGACTGAGCAAGGCACCTTCTCTTGCAGGCATTGCAGGTCGTGCCACTGCATTACGCTTGAAGGTCTCCTTCTGGCCGCCTTCTCGTGCATCCTGAGCAAGAGTAGCCCTGCGCTGACGAGCCAGGTTCTTCTCGAAGCTGTCACGCTCAATGGCCGCTGCAGCATAGACAGCTTCGTTGAAGCCCTGCATCTCCTTTGCCTGCTCCAACTCGTCACATTTGCCGCAAGTATTGCAATCGCCACATTCTGCGTTTCCTGTTTTCTTGTTTGTTTTCATAATGTTCAATGTTCTATGCTCAATCAATGGATAACATCATCTCGTCCACATTTGCTCCTGGAGGTGTCATCGGAAGTACATTATCTTCCTCCTTCACAGCACATTGCAGGAGGTAGGGACCTTTCGTCTTCAGCATCTCCTTGATAGCAGCGTCCAGGTCCTTGCGGTCGATGACGGTTCTGCAAGGAATGTTATAGCCTGCTGCTATCTTCTCGTAGTCGGGGTTGAGCATCGGCGTGAAGGAGTAGCGTTTGTTGAAGAACATGTACTGCCACTGGCGCACATTGCCGAGGAAGTTGTTGTTCAGCAGAATCATCTTCACAGGAATCTGGTTCTCCATGATGGTGCCCAGTTCCTGAATGGTCATTTGGAATCCTCCGTCGCCACAGAACATGCAGACCGTTCTGTTAGGAGCGCCATAGCAAGCACCCATAGCTGCAGGGATGCCGAAGCCCATAGTGCCGCAACCGCCGCTGGTAACTACAGAACGAGGCTCTGTGAACTTGAAGTAGCGACAGCCCATCATCTGGTTTTGTCCGACATCAGTCACGAGGATGGCTTTGTTCTTGGCTGCCTCGCTGACCTTGCGAACCACTTCACCCATCAGGAGCGGGCCTTCTGTAGGATGCAATGCTGCGTCGATAACCTTCGTGTATTCCTTCTCTTCGTATGGCTTGAAGCCCTCTATCCATGCTTTGTGAGTAGCCTTGTCCACAAGCTTTGTTACGGCAGGAAGTGTCTGCTTGCAATTGCCGAGGACAGAAATTGTGGGCTTCACATTCTTGCCCAATTCCGATGGGTCAATCTCGAAATGAATGATTTTTGCTTGCTTGGCATAAGTCTTCAGGTTGCCAGTCACGCGGTCGTCGAAGCGCATACCAACAGCGATGAGCAAGTCGCACTGATTCGTCATCACATTTGGAGCAAGATTGCCGTGCATGCCAAGCATTCCCATATTCAGAGGATGGTCGGAAGGAGCGGCAGAAAGGCCGAGAATGGTTGAGCCGAAAGGTATCTGAGCCTTTTCGCAAAGGGCAAGCAGCTCCTTGTTTGCTTGAGCTAATTCTACGCCTTGTCCCACGAGCATGAAAGGTTTCACACTCTCGTTTATCATTTGAGCCGCTTTCTCAATAGCACCTTCCTCTGGCTGAGGATTGGGGTTGTAGCTGCGGATGAAGTCGACCTTCTGCGGAGCATACTCAATCATGGCAGTCTGAGCATTCTTCGCAAAGTCGAGCACCACTGGACCAGGCCTTCCGCTCTTGGCAATGAAGAAAGCACGAGCCACTGCCCAAGGGATGTCCTCGGCACGACGAATCTGGAAGTTCCACTTTGTGATAGGCTGTGTAACACCCACCACATCGACCTCTTGGAAAGCATCAGTACCAAGCATGGCAGCACCCACCTGACCGCAGATGACGACCATCGGCGTTGAGTCGATCATGGCATCAGCAACGCCAGTAATCGTGTTCATTGCCCCCGGACCACTCGTCACAATAGCACAGCCAACCTTACCACTGACGCGGGCATAGCCCTGAGCAGCATGAACGGCAGCCTGTTCGTGACGAACAAGGATGTGATGAAGGGTTTTCTTGTGATCGTAAAGGGCATCATAGGTGGGCATGATAGCACCACCTGGATAGCCGAAGAGCACATCTACACCCTCATGTTCGAGGCTTCGCATCAAAGCCTCTGCACCAGATATCTTTTCGTTCATTATTGTCTTGTTATCCTTATTGCGCTGCAAAGGTACGAAATTTAATTGATAATTGATAATTGATAAATGAAAAATATTGACTGCAAGGGGATATTTCATCCCGAACAAGCACATGCACTTCTTAGGCAAATGCCGGGATTTATCTAAAAATGAAACTTATTCATTATGTGTTTTTATGCAAAAATACTTGCTTAAGCAAAAAAAGTTGTTCCTGATGACTTCTATTTTGTCGATTTATTATACTTTTGCAACTTTTTTGAACAAATACTAATATATAATATAAATGTTTTATTTATGAAAAAATGTCTTTTATGGATGCTTGCCGCCATCCTTCTTTGCGGCACCACAGCAACACTGACCTCTTGCAACGAGGAAACAAAGATTCTCGATCTGAACGGCAATTCTGTTGAGTATGGCAAGAAGCTTTCCGTATCGAGCAGCGAACTTCTCGGCTGGAAGGTCTTGCTGAAAAGCAATGCCGACAATAATTCGGGCACTTTCTTTATTTTCCGTCAAGGCGATTGCGGTCAATTGACTTTTACAGGCCAGCCCTCTGACCCTCATATTAAGGATAGTGGCCTTTATGCCAAGTGGGAAGTGAAGAACGGACAACTTGTTGTGACTGATCCCACCACAAACAAAAGTGCCTCTTATGAACTCAAGAAGGAGTACATCAAAATGGATGGCCAGGTGGTAAATGGTCAGAAAATAGATAAGGGCTACTACTGCAAGGTGTATGTTGGCACAGAGGAATGGGTGGCTCCAGGTCAAGATTTTGACCGCCAAGGTATGGCTGAATATCTTTGGAAGGTTATGGACGAAGCTCTCAAGTCTGAGTAAAACCTTTTCATACAAAAAAGTTGAGGAGCAGAACCAATCTGCTCCTCTTTTTTATACCTCTACAACAAGCAAAGGAAAGGACTGTGCTGTAATAGTATTACACGATGCGGATGCCGCCCTTATCTGCGCTTGCGACAGATTGAGCGTATGCCCTTAGTGCTTTGCTGACGGGACGGTTCCTGCGCAGTGGCTGCTGAGGACGGGCAGCGAGTTCTTCATCGCTGAGCTTCACATTGATGGAGCGGCTGGGAATGTCGATGACGATGATGTCGCCGTCTTTAATCTTGCCGATGTTGCCGCCGCTTGCTGCCTCTGGACTGATGTGTCCGATGGAGAGGCCGCTTGTGCCACCGGAGAAGCGTCCGTCAGTGATGAGAGCGCACTCCTTGCCCATGTGCATCGACTTGATGTATGAGGTTGGGTAGAGCATTTCCTGCATGCCTGGTCCGCCTTTGGGGCCTTCGTGAGTGATGACTACGCAGTCGCCTTTCCTTACTTTGCCACCTAAAATGCCTTCGCAAGCGTCTTCCTGAGAGTCGAAGCAGACGGCCGGACCTTCGAAGTGCCAGAGCTCGGGAGCAACGCCGGCTGTCTTTACTACGCAGCCGTCCTGGGCGATGTTTCCGAAGAGGACAGCCATTCCGCCATCCTTCATGTAGGCGTGTTCGATATCGCGGATGCAACCGTTCTCGCGGTCGGTGTCAAGGGTCTCGAAGTATGTTTCCTGCGAGCCCATCACATTGCTGAACTTGCCTCCTGGGGCGCTATAATATATTCTAGTACAACTAGGATCACTAGTAGGGCTAGTAATGTCGTATTTAGCAATATCTTCGCCAAGTGTAGCACCGTTGACGCGCTTGCAGGAGAGATCGAGCAGGTTGCCTTTGGCCAGTTCGCCAAGTATGCCGAGAATGCCTCCTGCGCGGTTCTCCTCTTGAATGCTGTACTTCTGCCAATTAGGAGCGAGCTTGCAGAGGAACGGCACCTTGCGACTCAGCTCGTCGATATCCTTCATCTTGAAATCGACCTCCGCTTCCTGAGCAACTGCAAGCAGATGGAGCACGGTGTTGGTGCTTGCTCCCATGGCGATATCGAGCGTCATTGCATTGAGGAAAGCCTGACGGGTAGCGATGCTGCGAGGCAGAACCGACTCGTCACCGTCCTCGTAGTAGGCTAGGGCGTTCTTGACGATAATCTTGGCTGCGTCCTTGAAGAGCTGGATGCGGTTCTTGTGCGTGGCGAGGATGCTTCCGTTGCCGGGCAAGGAGAGTCCGATGGCTTCTGTCAGAGAGTTCATTGAGTTGGCTGTGAACATGCCGGAGCATGCGCCACAACCAGGGCAAGCCATCTGCTCCACTTTCGCCAGTTCCTCGTCACTGACAGTCGGGTCACCTCCTTTCACCATAGCTGTGATGAGGTCGGCATTCTCGCCGTTGAGCTTGTGAGATTCCATCGGACCGCCGCTGACAAAGATGGCAGGGATGTTGAGCCTCATTGCAGCCATCAGCATTCCAGGCGTCACCTTGTCGCAATTGGAGATGCAAATCATGGCATCTGCCTTGTGTGCGTTTACCATATACTCCACCGAATCGGCAATGATGTCGCGAGAGGGTAGGGAGTAGAGCATACCGTCGTGCCCCATTGCAATGCCGTCGTCGATGGCGATGGTGTTGAACTCTGCGGCATAGCAGCCGAGCTTCTCTATCTCTTGCTTTACGATTTGTCCTATTTCATGGAGGTGCGTATGACCCGGGACGAACTGTGTGAAGGAGTTGACGACTGCGATGATGGGTTTGCCGAACTGCTCCCTCTTCATGCCGTTGGCTACCCACAGAGCGCGGGCTCCAGCCATGCGGCGACCTTCTGTGCAGATTGAGCTGCGAAGTTGATGTTTCATTGTATGATTGTTGTTTGACGCGCAAAGTTAGCATAAAACTTTCGTTTAGCCAACAAAACGCCACAGAATTGTCGCTTAAAAGCACCAAATGTCATAAAAGGCCTATCCTCTGTTCCTACTCAGCCACTTGCGGAGCGGTTCATCATAGAACAACATGCACAATGTGGCAGCGGCAATGGAGACAACGATGGCAAGAAGCGATATCAGCCAGGGATGCATGTATCCCTCGTATGGGTGCCCGTCTCTGCCTACCCATGTGATATAGAGATAGATGAAAGGGAAGTGGATGGCATAGAGAGGATAAGAGAGGCGTCCGAGGAAGGATACTGCTTTCTGTCTCCAGCCAGACACGGTGCCTCGTGCTGCATACCAGATAATGGCTGGGAAGAACGAGAGGAGGCATACAAGCTGGTAGATTGTGTTCATGTCCTTTTCGCCCAGTGAAGGCAGTCCCAGCAGCACTACCAGGGCGATGCTGCTGAGCAGGAACACATGGCCTTTCACAGGCTTCGGATTGCGCTGGCGGAACATGCGAGCCATCAGCAAGCCCATGGGATAGGCATAGAGCATACGGAGAGCACCTCCCAGGAAGTTCATGGGCTCGGAAGACCATCCATAGGCAACACCGCCGTCCTCACGCAGCAGGGCGTATGCTGTAATCGACACAATGCCGCATGCCACCCAAACGCGAAGCCATTTGGTGGGCAACTTATGAAGCACCAGACCATAGAGCAGGCTGCCGATGTATTCGAAGAACAGCGACCAGTGGGGGCCGTTCAGGGGGAAGGCTTCGGTATTGCCGCGAACTTCCAGACTTGTGGGCGAGGGCAGCATGAAGAGTCCAAGCAACGTGACCAGCATCACGGCTTCTGTCGTTACCTCTGTCCCGTCCCATTTCGTGCATCCCTGAATGAGGAAGGCTATCAGGCCAACGAGAACGCCCATCACGACCATTGGATGCAGGCGGATGAGTCGTTTCTTGATGAAGCCGCCGAGTGACATCTTGTCCCAGCTCTTGTCGTAGGCATAGCCCATCACGAATCCCGACAGGATAAAGAAGAAGTCCACGCCGAGGAAGCTGTGATAGAACTCGTACACGGTTTCAGGCCACACATAGAAGCTCTTGGCGTCGTTGAAGACATGGTACAGAAGCACCATCACGGCTGCCACTCCTCGCAGTCCGTCCAGGATATCGTATCTCGGTTTTTGCATCTTGATATGGTTTAGACTCTGCAAAGGTACGAATAAGCGAGTGAAATGCAAAAGAAAAGCTTGTTTTTCTTTTTATTTACGAACGCAAATATTCCGAACACACCCCCAAACCCCTTCCCTTCGAGGAATGGGAGGGGAGTAATACGGCGCAAGGTTTCCCCGCCCCTTTAAGGGGAGGGGTTGGGGTGGGGTAACAATACACCTCCTACTATGTTTCAATGCCTCTTTTATCAGGTGTCAATACCCCTTCTTTAAGGTGTCAAAAATCCCTCTATGGGGTATCTAAAAACGCCGCCTGCGGAGATTGCCAACACCGCACGCGGGGATTGCCATCGCCGCACGCGGGGATTGCCAACGCCGCAGGCGGCGTTTTGCCTCGCTCTATACGCCTAAAAATAAGGCACTTGCAAAACCGTAATATTTCCCGTGCGTAGTTTGACGTTATACCCTGTGTCGTTTGGAAACTAAAAAGGCAGGCTCCGTTGGTGGAACCTGCCTCGTTTTATGAGATGCTGTTGAGAGTCTTACTCCGTCCAGTCCTCTTGAGTCTTGCGTACATAGCTCTTGTAGCGGATCTGGGCCATGCGCTGTGCTTCTGCGAAGAGTTCTTCGGCCTCGTCCGGGTAAGCCTTCTTGACGCTGAGGTAGCGTACCTCGCCCATCAGGAAGTCGTGGAAGTTCTCCCAGTTCGGCTCCTTCGAGTCGAGGCTGAACGGGTTCTTGCCTTCCTCGATGAGGGCGGGGTTGAAGCGCCACAGGTGCCAATATCCGCACTCGACAGCCTTCTTCTCCTCTGCTTGACTCTTACCCATACCGCCCTTAGCCTTGAGGCCGTGGTTGATACAGGGAGCGTAGGCGATGATGATGCTTGGACCATGCCAAGCCTCGGCCTCGCGGATGGCCTTGAGCGTCTGAGCGTGGTCGGCACCCATTGCAATCTGAGCCACATAGACATAGCCATAGGTGGTGGCAATCATGCCGAGGTCCTTCTTGCGGATGCGCTTGCCTTGAGCTGCGAACTGGGCGATGGCTCCCAGAGGCGTGGCCTTAGAAGCCTGACCGCCAGTGTTGGAGTAAACCTCTGTGTCGAGCACGAGGATGTTCACGTCTTCGCCGCTGGCAATCACATGGTCGAGACCGCCGTAGCCGATGTCGTAGGAAGCACCGTCGCCGCCGATAATCCACTGGCTGCGCTTGGCCAGATGAGCCTTGCCTTGAAGGAGTTCGCTCTCCAGCGCACAGCCACGGCACGGGCAGATGGGGCTGCCTGCAGCCTTGGCATCCTTGGCTTCCTGCAACTTCTGAGCAGCTACCTCGGCACCATAGAGCTCGATGCCCTTACCCTGCCAGAACTCGATGGCTCCATCAATTGGCAGAATGGCCTTCTCGAGAGCTGCTATAAATTCATCTGTAGCCTTGCGGTTAGCGGCAGAGTCATCGTAGGTGTCGAGCCATTTCTGTGTGGCCTCGCGCATCCAGTCGAAAGCAGTGGTCTTGACCAGTTCCTCGGCCTTCTCGCGAAGGATGCCGCGCATCTTCTTGTGACCAAGCTGCATACCGAGACCGAACTCGCAGAAGTCCTCGAACAGGGAGTTGTTGAAGCATGGGCCTTGTCCCTTCTCGTTCTTGGTGTATGGTGTGGAAGGAATGGAAGCGCTGTAGATGCTGGAGCAGCCGGTTGCGTTGGCTATCATCTGGCGGTCGCCGAAGAGCTGAGAGATGAGCTTTACATAAGGTGTCTCGCCACAACCAGAGCATGCTCCGGAGAACTCGAACAGAGGCTGAGCAAACTGGCTGTTCTTCACGCTCTGCTTGATGTCGACAAGCTCCTGCTTGCTGGGAACCTTCACCAGCTTGTCCCAATCGGCTGCCATCTTCTTCATGTCGGCTGCGTCGGGATTGAACGGAACCATCGTGAGCGCCTTGCCCAGCTTGGGATTGCCCGGACAGATGTCAGCACAGTTGCCGCATCCCAGACAGTCGAGCACAGAAGGCTCTATCACGAAGTGCATGCCCTTCATGGCAGCAGGTGCCTTCATCTCGAGAGTCTCCAGGCCATCGAACTTAGCAAGCTCGTCGTCGGTAAGGACGAAGGGACGGATGGCTGCATGAGGACAGATGTAAGCACACTGGTTGCACTGGATACAGTTCTCTTTGTTCCAAGCGGGAACGAAAGCCTCTACGCCACGCTTCTCGTAAGCAGCTGTGCCAACCTCCCAAGAGCCGTCGGCTGTGCCGAACTTGGCGAAGGTGCTGACTGGCAGCAAGTCGCCGGCCTGGGCATTGATAGGACGCACTACTTCCTTTACGAAAGCGGGAGCATCGTCGGCCTTCTCGGCATCATCAGGCAGGTTAGCCCATGCCGGATCGACAGGGAACTGCTTGTACTCGCCACCGCGGTCAACGGCAGCATAGTTCTTGTTCACCACATCCTCGCCCTTCGAGCCGTAAGACTTCACGATGAACTTCTTCATCTGTTCGACTGCGAGGTCAACAGGAATGACGCCTGTGATGCGGAAGAATGCACTCTGCAAGATGGTGTTCGTGCGGTTGCCGAGACCAATCTCCTGTGCAATCTTGGTGGCATTGATGGTATAGACTGTGATGTTGTTCTGTGCGAAATACTTCTTCACCTTGTTTGGCATGAACTTCGCCAATTCCTCGCCTTCGAAGATGGTATTAAGGAGGAAGGTGCCGTTCTTCTGCAAACCACGCGTCACATCGTACATGTGCAGGTAAGCCTGCACGTGGCAAGCCACGAAGTTGGGCGTCGTCACAAGATATGTAGAACGGATAGGTGTGTCGCCGAAGCGGAGGTGTGAGCAGGTAAAGCCGCCCGACTTCTTCGAGTCATAAGAGAAGTATGCCTGACAGTACTTGTCGGTGTTGTCACCGATAATCTTAACGCTGTTCTTGTTCGCACCCACCGTGCCGTCGGCACCCAGTCCGAAGAACTTAGCCTGGAACATGCCTGCACCGCCCAGTGCAATCTCCTCGACAGGAGGCAGAGAGGTGAAGGTCACATCGTCGACGATGCCGACTGTGAAGTGGTTCTTGGGCTCGGGCATAGCGAGGTTGTTGAAGACGCTGATAATCTGTGCCGGAGTGGTGTCGTGAGAACCGAGGCCATAGCGACCGCCAACGATGAGTGGACGATCCTCGACATCGTAGAAAGCGTCCTTGACGTCAAGATACAGAGGCTCTCCATTTGCACCGGGTTCTTTCGTGCGGTCGAGCACGGCGATGCGCTTCACGGTCTTTGGAACTGAAGCAAGCAGATGCTTAACAGAGAACGGACGATAGAGGTGAACGCTTATCATGCCGACCTTCTGTCCGTTGGCGTTCAGGTAGTCGATGGCTTCGCGGGCAGCATCGGTTGCTGAGCCCATGAGGATAATCATGCGGTCGGCATCCTTTGCTCCATAATATGAGAAGAGGTGATACTCGCGGCCGGTTATCTTGCTGATCTCGCCCAAGTACTTCTCTACAGCTTCGGGCACGCTGTTGTAGTATGGGTTGCAAGCCTCGCGATGCGTGAAGAAGGTCTCGGGATTCTCTGCTGTGCCGCGTGTGATGGGACGCTCTGGGCTCATGGCACGGTCGCGGAAACGCTTGATGTACTCTTCCTTGACAAGGGGGCGGATGTCCTCCTGGTCCATGAGCTCAATCTTGTGGTATTCGTGAGAGGTGCGGAAGCCGTCGAAGAAGTTCACGAACGGAACCATTGTCTCGAGGGAAGCGAGGTGAGCCACAGCGGTGAGGTCCATCACTTCCTGCACTGAGCCTTCGCAGAGCATGGCGAAGCCGGTCTGACGGCACGCCATCACATCCTGATGGTCACCGAAGATACAGAGAGAGTGGCTGGCGAGTGTGCGGGCAGAGACATCGAACACGCAGGGAATCAGCTCGCCTGCAATCTTGTACATGTTGGGAATCATCAGGAGCAAGCCCTGAGATGCCGTGAATGTTGTAGTGAGGGCACCGGCCTGCAGAGAGCCGTGAACAGCTCCGGCAGCGCCTGCCTCAGATTGCATTTCCTGAACACTGACGGTCTGTCCCCACAGGTTCTTACGACCGCGAGCGGCCCACTCGTCAACATGCTCCGCCATAGGCGAAGACGGGGTGATGGGGTAGATAGCAGCTACCTCAGAGAACATATAACTCACATGAGCCGCAGCCTCGTTGCCATCACAAGTGATAAATTTCTTTTCCTTTGACATAATTATATTGATTAAAACCTTTTACCTTATTTATTGTTCTGTGTATTATTATTTATGAATTAGTAGAGGAACCCGTACATCCAGAGGGGGATTTCCTGCTCGAGGCCTTCCTTGATGCCGGCGAGGGCATATAGCACATCTGTGTTCTTGCGCTTCGGCTGTTCCAGACAGATGCGGAACCTCATGTTCTTGTCAACGATGAATGTGCAGCTGCGGTCGCCCTTCTGCACTTGATGGCGTCCCCAGAGAGCGTTTTGGAAGAAAGTCTCCATAATCATCTGCTCGTCGTTGAAGTCGGGCATCATGGCGTACATCAGGTTCGTGTTGTGCAGGAGGATGCTTGCCGGCTTCTTGGGGAAGTCCTCGCCTGGCCGATAGAGCATATTGAGCAGACGGGCGTCTGTCAGGTACTTGATGTAGTTCACCACCGTTGCGCGGCTGGTCTGCAGGTCTTGAGCCAGCTGGCTTACATTGGGAGCTCCGTAGTCGCCTGTCGCAAGCAGATAGAGCAGTTTCTTTATCTTGCTCAGATATTTCAGGTCAATCTGCTTGATGAGCAGGATATCGACCTCAATCATCATGTTGACTGCCTTCAGCAGGTTCTCGATGAAACTTGCCTTCTCGAGGAAGAAGGGGTAGTATCCGTGATGGAGATAGTCGTTGAAGTAGTCGAGCGGATTGACATGCGGCAGCACCTCTTCGGCAATGTGCTCGTGGCGGTTCTGAATCTCGCGAATCGTGTAGGGGCGGAAGTTTGTCCCAGCCCTGAGGTTCAGGTACTCGCGGAAGGAGAAGCCGCGCAGGTTATAGCTTGCACAGATGCCGTTCAGCTCTGGATTCTCGTCCTTGAGCCGCATCACGCTTGAGCCAGCAAAGACCACTTTGAGTCGAGGGCAGCGGTCGTAGATGAGGCGAAGGTCGTGACTCCAGTCGGGGTACTTGAACACCTGGTCGATGAGCAGAACCTGTCCGCCTGCCTGCATGAACTCCTGGGCAAACTGGAAAAGCGTTTTCCCTTGGAAATAGAAGTTGTTCATGTTGATGTAGAGGCAACGGCGGTCTCTTGGACCGAAGTTCTCCTTGGCATACTGCAGCAGGAAAGTCGTCCTGCCCACGCCGCGACTACCCTTAATGCCGATAAGTCGCTTGTGCCAGTCAATTTCATCCATCAGGGCACGTCTGATGGGCGCTTGCGTTCGCTCCACCAGATACTGATGCATTCTATAAAAAGACTCGAACATAAATGTATTTATATAGTTTTTGCGCTGCAAAGATATAAAAAACTTTCCAAAATGCAAAGTCTATATAGCAAAAAGTGCAATTTTTACAAAATATTTTTATAATTGGCGAGCAAGAAACAGATCTCTTCTTTGTTCTAGCAAAAATGAAATCCAAAGGAACATCGAGAATGCCCCTGTAGGGGGATATAAAACGCCGCACGCGGGGATTGCAATCGCCGCACGCGGAAATGCCCATCGCCGCACGCGGAATTTGCCATCGCCGCAGGCGGCGTTTTATGCTTTCCTAAGCTGTTAAAATAGAGCGGGTTGCAGAAGTGGAAAAATGAGGCTTTCTTCGATATTCATTTTTCCCGAGGGAAGACATCAATGTGGCGCATTTGCGTCATAATTGCCGTCTGACGTTTCAGCATATAGTTGGAGGGGTTCTTGCTGCTGAACTTGAGCGGGTTGGGCAGTGTGGCAGCGATGAGGGCGCAGTTAGGACGAGTCAGGGTGATGGCTCTGCGGCCGAAATGTTGCTGGGCAACCGCTTCTGCTCCATATATGCCGTCGCCCATTTCGATAGAGTTAAGGTAAACTTCCATGATGCGTTCCTTGCCCCAAAGCAACTCTATCAGCACGGTGAAATAAGCCTCAAGGCCTTTCCTCAACCAGCTTGCTTTCGGCCAGAGGAAGACATTCTTGGCGGTTTGCTGAGTGATGGTGCTGCCTCCGCGGAAGCGTTTGCCGGAGCGGCGCTCCTCGAGTGTCTTGTTAATTTCCACAAAGTCGAAGCCGTTGTGGTCGAGGAATCGCTGGTCCTCGCTCGCCATCACGGCGACGGGCATGTAGATGCTCATCGAGTCGAGCGGCACCCAATGATGCTTGAGGCGAATCTGCTCGCCGTGACGGACTTGCTGGGCGCAACGAATCACCATAAGCGGCGTCACATAGACGGGACACCACTTATAGATTAAAACAGCGAGGATTGTGCTCCCAAAGAAGAAGAGCACAATCCATCGCAATAAGAGTTGGAGCTTTCTCATGAGCTAGGCTTTCCTAGGGGCTTCTAGGTTTTCCTAGGCATTCCTAGGGTTCCCTGGAATATCGGCTTATTGCAGAGTTCCTGCTTTAGCGGCGTCGATCATGTCTTGGCTAGCATAGAGGAATACCTCCACACGGCGGTTCTGCTGCTTACCTGCTGCTGTGCTATTGCTGGCAACGGGGTTGCTTTCGCCCATGCCTACGACATCCTTAATCTGGTTCTTGGCTGCACCATGCTTCTGGAGGAAGCTGCTGACAGCTTCTGCACGCTGTTCAGACAATTTCTGGTTGGCAGCTACGCTCTGCTCAGCAGTCTTGCCCTTCCAAGGGTCGTTGTCTGTGTAACCAACGATGCCGACGTTCATGTCAGGATTGGCAGCGAGGACATTGGTGGCAAATTCGGTGAGTGAGCTCTGTGCAGCGGCATTGAGAACAGCCTTGCTGCTCTGGAAGAGGATGCCGCTCTCGAAGGTAACCTTCACAGCCTGGTAGCCGTTAGCATCCACAGCGTCTGATACCTGAGCATTAGCGATGGCTTCTGCTTCTTTCTTAGCCTTATCCATCTTGCGACCGATGAGCACACCAGCTGTGGTACCGCCAGCAGCACCTACGCCGGCACCGATAGCTGCACCCATCTTGGCACCGCTGGAACCATTAATCAGAGCGCCGATTGCCGCGCCGAGGCCTGCACCAAGAGCACCGCCACCGGCACCGCCGATAAGGCCGCCCTTTGTTGTATTGTTCATGTTACAGCCTGAGAGTACCAGGGCCATTGCCAAAGCACCCAAAATAATCTTTTTAGCTTTCATTTTAGTTGGTTTTGTTAGTTAATACTGTTTGTTATTATCCTTTTTCAGATGCAAAGATATATAAAAGTTTAGAGTTGAGGGTTTAGAGTTGAGAGTTTTTTTCTTATTTAATATATTTTTTGTACTTTTGCAGCAGAAATAAGATAAAATAAACTCAAATGGCAAAAGAATTGGATTTCCTCACAAAACGAAGCGAGGACTATAGTAAGTGGTATAATGAACTGGTAGTAAAGGCAGACCTTGCAGAGCAGAGCGATGTTCGCGGCTGTATGGTCATCAAGCCTTATGGTTATGCAATATGGGAAAAGATGCAACGCACGCTCGACGATATGTTCAAGGAGACGGGCGTGCAGAACGCTTATTTCCCTTTGCTCATTCCGAAGAGTTTCCTCTCAAAAGAGGCAGAGCACGTGGAAGGTTTTGCAAAGGAGTGCGCTGTCGTGACGCACTATCGCCTGAAGACCAACGAAACGCATGATGGCGTTGTGGTTGACCCTGCGGCCAAGCTGGAAGAGGAACTCATCATCCGTCCAACTTCAGAGACCATCATTTGGAACACCTTCAAGAACTGGATTCAGTCTTATCGCGACCTGCCTCTGCTGGTCAACCAATGGTGCAATGTGATGCGATGGGAGATGCGCACACGCCTCTTCCTCCGTACCAGCGAGTTCCTTTGGCAGGAAGGCCACACGGCTCATGCCACAAGAGAAGAAGCCGAGGCACGTGCACAGCAGATGCTCAAGGTCTATGCAAAGTTCGCTGAGGATTATATGGCAGTTCCTGTTGTTCAGGGCGTCAAGAGTGAGACGGAACGGTTCGCAGGCGCTCTCGACACCTATACCATCGAGGCCATGATGCAGGACGGCAAGGCTCTGCAGAGCGGAACGAGCCATTTCCTCGGCCAGAACTTCGGAAAGGCTTTCGAGGTGCAGTTCCTCAACAAGGAGAACAAGCCCGAATACGCTTGGGCAACCTCTTGGGGCGTCAGCACACGTCTCATGGGCGCTCTCATCATGACACATTCCGACGACAACGGCCTCGTGCTGCCTCCTGCCTTGGCTCCTGTTCAGGTGGTCATCATTCCCATTGGCGGCAAGCCCGAACAGATGGCAGCCGTGGATGCAGCCGTCGCTCCTATCATCGACGAGTTGAAGAAGATGGGCATTAGTGTAAAGTACGACAATGCCGACAATAAGCGTCCAGGCTTCAAGTTTGCTGATTATGAACTGAAAGGTGTCCCCGTTCGTCTCGTGCTTGGAGCAAGAGACTTGGAGAACGGCACAATAGAGGTGATGCGCCGCGACACGCTCGAGAAGGAAACGCGTCCTCTCGAAGGCATTGCCGAGAGCGTCAAGCATCTCCTCGACGATATCCAGAAGAACATCTTCACCAAGGCAAAGGCCTTCCGCGATGCCCATATCTACGAATGCGACAACTACGAGGAGTTCAAGGAACGCGTCAAGGACGGCGGCTTCTTCCTCTGTCATTGGGACGGCACAGCCGAGACGGAAGCTCGAATCAAGGAAGAGACGCAGGCCACCATTCGCTGCGTGCCCTTCGGCTTCGAGCAGACACCTGGTGTGGATATGGTAACAGGCAAACCAAGCAAGGCGCGTGTCCTCATCGCAAGAAGCTACTAAACAGCCTCTCCCCAGCCCTCTCCAAAAGAGAGGGAGGCAAGGCGCCGCCGTTCCCCCCTCCCTTGGAGGGGACGTGGGAGGCTCTTCCTTCGGAGGAGCAGGGGGAGGTTTTTGGTTCCTCACTCTTTTTGCTGCGGAAGAGATTCCTGC
The DNA here is from genome assembly GCA_017428785.1 of Bacteroidaceae bacterium. GTDB lineage: Bacteria > Bacteroidota > Bacteroidia > Bacteroidales > Bacteroidaceae > Physcousia. The sequence goes on along the minus strand of JAFRQD010000011.1, from coordinate 91,267 downwards.
GGCAATGGTGACTTATGTTGCCTTGCTGATGCTTCTCCAACTGGGATTGTCACCGGCTATGGCAACACTTTGTTCGGCCTTGCTCTTCATGCCTTGGGTGCTGAAATCCTTTATGCGTTCATGGGTAAGAAGAGTGGGGCACTTCAGGCAAATGCTGCATCTTATCGAGGCTTTGCTCTTCATTAGTCTCATGTTCCTGGCCTTCTCCTTCAACAGAGGCTCGGCAGCCGTCTTCTTTTCCCTGTTGTTAGTCAGCCTGCTTTGCGCTTGGCACGAACTTTCGGCTCGAATGTACTACGAACGGATGCTGCGCCCTGTCTTTCAGAAACTGCTTACCACTCCAAAGCTGGCTTTCTCTCAAGTCGCTATCATCTTCACCTATGGCGCGCTTATCTTCTTGGTGGGAACGCTACAAGTCTATTTCCGGCAGATACGCTACTCGTGGTCTGTTGGCTGTTATGTAGCAGCAGGGCTCTTCCTGATATTCTTCTTCCATCATCTTATGTGGTTAAGAAGTCCCCGTGTGGGCGATAGTGGTTCGAAGCATAGTGTGGGAGCATCGGTAAAAGCGGAGCTACGCATCATAGACCGCATCCGTCATCAAGAGAAATGGTGGCAGCCTGTGCTCATTCTCTTCCTGCTTCTGCTTCCGCAAGGCCTCATGTTTCACGCGCGCGTACTATATTTATATATATCGCACGCGCAAGGCGGATTGCAATGCACGATGCAGGAGATTGGCTTTGCTCAGGGAACTGTTGGTGTCATAGCCTTTAGCGTCGGCATCTTTATGGGGCGGAGCCTCATCAAGCATTATTCTTTGGAGCGACTCTTCTGGCCGATGGCTTTGTGCATCGTTCTCTCGCCTTTTGTCTATTTAGGTATGACCTTTTGGCCGCCACAAGCGCTTTGGGAACTGTGCCTCTGCACGATGACCGCCCAGCTTCTGTTCGGCTTGGGCATTGGCATTTGCCGTCTTCCCGTTAGTGCCATCTCTGGAGCACGCTACCGCAACACCATCAACATGCTTCAGATACCGCTTGTCTCGGCCGCCCTGCTTGTGCCGATGGCCATAAGCGGCCTGCTGGTAGAGCAATTGGGATTCAGCAGCTACTTCCTTATCAATGCCCTTTGCGGCCCTGTTTGTCTGCTTGGAATCTGGCTGCTTCGCCGTGTTTAGCACAAGAGGCCTGTCCCTTATGGATTGTATAGACGCGTGATGTTTCCAAAGTTCACGCGTGAATTTTGCAAAGTTGACGTGTGAATTTTCCAAAGTTGACGTGTGAAGTTTTCCATCCTCACTGCTGACGTCTTTGAGATGCAGCATAAGTAAGCGAAAAAAGCTCTGTTTATTTTGTATTGTCTTTACTTATTCGTAACTTTGCAGAAGTTTCTGTAATAGAATTGTTACTAATGAAGACAAGAATAATAGCATTGTTATTGGTTCTTCTGCCAGCATATAGCTACCATTGGGGCTGCGAATGGCAGAGCCCTCGCGACAATGAGGAAGAAAAGACTGAACGTGTGATGACAGGTGACGAGCGGACAGAGCTCTATCTGCCGCTCCTCAAGGGAAAGCGTGTGGCGCTCTTCAGCAACCAAACAGGGCTTGTGGGGACAGAACATCGGCATGTATTGGATGTGCTTGTGGAAAGAGGGGTAAGGATGACAGCTGTCTTCTCTCCGGAACATGGCTTCAGGGGGCGTGCCGATGCGGGAGCTGTAGTGGCAGACGAAGTGGACGAGCGGACAGGCATTCCCATCCTTTCGCTCTACGGACAGAATCGCAAGAAGCATCTCGGAGAGGAAGCTATTGGGATGTTCGATGTGCTGCTAGTTGATATTCAAGATGTGGGCTTGCGCTATTATACATATTATGTGACGATGTGCCACCTGATGGATGCCTGTGCGAAATACGGAAGAGAGGTCATCATATTGGACCGTCCGAACCCCAATGGGCACTATGTGGACGGCCCCATCCTCGATATGGCATCATTGCGCAGTGGAGTGGGATACCTGCCCATCCCTGTAGTGCACGGCATGACACTGGGCGAACTTGCACAAATGGCAATTGGGGAGAAATGGCTCAACGAGGGCAATGAGTGCAGGCTGACGGTAATCCCTTGCCTGAACTATACCCATCAGACCCACTATAGCTTGCCTGTTGCTCCGTCGCCCAACCTGCCAAACATGCAGTCCGTCTATCTCTATCCATCGCTCTGCCCCTTTGAGGGGACTGTGGTCAGTATGGGAAGAGGAACGGACAAGCCCTTTCAACAATACGGCCATCCGGGGATGAAAGCGTGCCACAGCTATTCATTCACTCCACAGAGCGTGCCAGGAGCCACACGCCCTGTGCTGATGGGTGAGAAATGTTACGGCAGAGACCTTTCCGCCATTCCCTACGATACGATATGGCACGCTCAGATGAACCTGGCATATGTTATAGATGCCTATCGTTGCCTAAAGGCAGAGGGCAAGGCAGATGGGTTCTTCACCTCTTTCTTCGATAAGCTGCTGGGCCAAACCTATGTTCGTGAAATGATTGAAGAGGGATGCAGCGAAACAGAAATACGCGCCCGTTGGAAGGACGATGTGGAAGCGTTCAAACAGAAGAGACAGAAATACATCCTATATGATTAGCACCTCACCTTCTCCAAACCGAGCGGGAAGGTATTTCTTGTTTTTACGGGAGTTCTATCTTCGTTTATAAAGGAAACTAAAATATATGAATTATGAAGGTACTATTGATTAACGGCAGCCCACGCAAGAACGGCAACACATTTCTGGCATTGAGCGAGGCGGCAAAGACCTTGGAGCAGCAAGGAATAGAGACAGAGATTGTGCAGATTGGAGTGAAGCCCGTTCGAGGCTGCATCGCCTGTGCACAGTGCAAGACGAAGCAATTGGGGCGTTGCGTGTTTGATGACGATATCTGCAATCGCATCTCTGAAAAGCTGGACGATGCGGATGCTCTGATTGTGGGCTCACCGGTCTATTACGGTCAGCCCAACGGCTCTGTGCTGTCGCTCGTCCAACGCATGTTCTTTTCGGCAGGGGACAAGGTGGTGAACAAGCCCGCAGCTGCTGTTTGCGTATGCCGTCGTGGTGGAGCTACGGCTGCTTTCCAAACGATGAACATGCCTTTTGAGATGATGAACATGCCTGTCGTTACCTCTCAATACTGGAATATCGTCTATGGGCGTGAGGAAGGGCAGGCTGCTCTCGATACGGAAGGCATGCAGACTATGCGCACAATGGCAAACAACATGGCTTGGCTGCTTAAGAAGATACATGCCGACGGCAATCCCGATTATCCCAAACGGGAAGAATGGCAGCCCATGCACTTTATCAGATAAACGAATATGGAGAAACGATTCCTCTTGTCGAGCCTCGTTATGGTTTGCTTGGCGGTTAGCGCCCAGACTATAACCGTGAAGGATACCGTGATGACTACCTATCCTTTCGGCGACCCCAATCCCATCCCGCAGGTGAAACGCAACTGCTATCCTTATTGCAACTTCGATGAGTTCTCCACTTCTCCGACACAACAGTCGTGGAAGATGGTGGTGCTTGAGAATCCTTATCTCAGGGTAAAAGTCTTCCCCGAGATTGGCGGGAAAGTGTGGTCGGTGTTCGACAAAACCGCAAGAAAGGAGATGTTCTACGACAATAATGCCGTGAAGTTTCGTGACATTGCCATGCGAGGGCCTTGGACGAGCGGCGGCATCGAATTCAATTATGGTGTCATCGGGCATGCTCCTTCTTGTGCCCATCCCGTGGATTGGCGTACTGAAGAGAAGGCAGACGGGAGTGTCAGTTGCTACATTGGCGTCCTGGAGATGACCAGCCACAGCCGTTGGTGTGTGGAGATAAACTTGCCAAAAGATGCTGTTTGGCTGCGTACATCTTCCACCTGGTACAACCTGACCGGCTGTTACCAGCCCTATTATTCATGGACAAATTCAGGGGTAACGTCGGCAGATGACTTGGTTCTGGTCTATCCCGGTTCACATGCCATCGGTCATAATGGGGATTATCTTTCGTATCCCTTGGACAATCAAGGGCGCGACATCTCTCGTTATGCCAATCAGGAAGGCATGTCCAGCATTTCCTATCATGTTGTTGGTACGCGCAAGCCTTTCTTCGGAGCATATTATGAGAAGAGCGACTGGGGAATGCTGCACTATGCAATGCGCGACGAGAAACTCGGTCGCAAGTATTTCGCATGGTCGCGAAATGATGACGGGCAGATTTGGATTGACTTGCTTTCTGATTGCGGCGTGCAATATGTGGAGATGCAAGGCGGACGGCTCTATAACCAGAACATGGAAAAGAGTTCTCTTGAATCGTCATTCAGGCAACCGCTCTTTGCACCTTACGGCACCGACGAGTGGACCGAATATTGGCTGCCGTATCGTGGTATTGGTATGGCAGACGAGGCGACGCTGGACGCCGTGACGGATGTACGGAACGACGAGAAGGGCGCACATGTAGGCATCTATCCGCTTCAGGCATCAAGCGGAACCTTGAAGATACTCGACGCCAAGGGAACGACGCTCTACACTTCCCAGCATAATCTACGTCCTGCCCAACCTGTCAAGATAAATGTTGAGGGTACGCCTGGCAAGATTCTGATGGAAGGCAAAGTGCTTTGGCGAGCAGAAAAGGACATTTCCGAACGTCCTCTTCATCGCAATCCCAAATTCAACAACTCCTCTGCTTCGGCAAACCTGCTTATGGCACGCGACTATATGGGATTGCGCAGATACGACAAGGCTGGGCAGGCTCTTGAAAAAGCCTTGGAACAAGATTCCGCAAATGTAGATGCCTTGGCCTTGAAGGCGCATTTGCTGCTCCTCCGCATGCATTATGAAGAGGCTTGGGACTTTGCCTGTCAGGCGCTCACCATCGACCAATACAATCCCGAGGCAGGCTATGTTGCAGGCCTCGCCTCTGTTGCCCTCGGAAAAGACGAAGAAGCCCTCGACTGCTTTGAAGTGGCGGCCATTTCCCATAGTGCGCTTCGGACAGCATGTCATACCGAACTGGCGCGTCTCCACGCTCGCCTCGGCAATGGCAGGCTGGCTGCAGAATACGCACGGAAGGCGCTTATAACCAATGCACACAACGTGACCGCTCTGATGATTCTCTATCGGCAAACGGGGGAGGGGATGGAACAGATTCTTGCCCTCGACCCTCTGAGCCACTTTGCCGATGCAGAGAAGATGCTTGCGGGCTCTCTTTCGACTGAGGACTTTGCCCGCTCCTTCCGCGAGGAAATACCTTGGGAAGAGTATCTCGAGCTGGCCAGCTTCTACCATAGCATCAGTTTGGACAAAGAAGCGGTAGACATCCTTGCGGCTCTGCCCCGACAAAATGCCCTTACCGCATTGTGGATGGCTTGGCTGCGCGATGATACAGACGCCATCGAGGCTGCCGAACAGCAGACGCTCGATTTCGTGTTCCCGTTCCGAACGGAATCTGCTGCACCCCTTGAATGGGCATTGGCTCACGGCGGACATTGGCAGAGCCGATACCTGTTGGCATTGCTGAAAGACTATCTTGGAGATGGTGATGCCGCACGAAAACTTGTCGCCCCCGACGATGCTTCCTATGCACCTTATTATATATATCGCTATCAAGCCTTCTCGGGCGAGACCAGCGATGTGCGAAAGGCAATCGAGATTGAGCCGGAAGCTTGGCGCTATCGCCGCATCCTGGCCATGTCGCTCATTGGCAGCGGCAAGGCGGAAGAAGCCATCGAGATGCTGCAGGCCTTTCATCCCATCTGTCCGAATAACATGCAGATTGGCGACGCCCTGGTAGATGCATACGTAGCAGCCGGGCGTTACGAAGAGGCCGACGTCCTGCTCTCTTCGCTCGTGATACTGCCTTTCGAGGGAATGCGCGGCAGCCACGATAAGTACCGCGACATCAAGCTCCACCTCGCTGCATCCGCTATCGATTCAGGGGACTACAAAAAGGCTTCCCGTCTCATCAAGGAAGCACAGCAATGGCCTCGGAACTTAGGTGTCGGCAAACCGGCTGAACGCTTCATCAACCACGATGTGGAAGACCAGCTGACGGCAGAGATAAAGCGCCGTCGCCATGCCAAAGGTCCTTTCGAACCCATCCTTCCCAAAATGAAAAGTCTGATGAGCCACGATGCGCGTCTCTTCGACTGACATAAAGGAGCAAAAGCTTCTCTTTCAGTTTTACGGATGGGGAATTAACCGAATCCATGAACCTTATTGGTTAGTGCATCCATTGGCTCGAAAGCGGTGAAGGGAACCATCGCCTTTGTTAACTACTAATAAACGACGAGGTAGAACTAAATAAATATGTTAAAAGGTAGCGCTTCTGGCTGCCTTTTTTCATATTTCTCTTGTTGAGGTTCCATAAACTCCGTTCCTTTGCATCAGAAAAATCAAATGTTATGAACGAGAAGAAGACAATGAAGCTCCTCACGCGAGCAGAGATGGATGTAATGAATGTCCTTTGGGATGCCCAGCATGCCCTCACGGTGAACGAGATTGTTGAAGGCTATCCCGAGCCTAAGCCTGCCTATACAACTGTGGCGACCTTCCTGAAAATTCTCGAAGCAAAGGGCTATGTGGAACACAAGAAGAAGGAAGAGACGGGGCGTACTTTTTACTATTCGCCAATGCTCTCGCGCGAGAAATACATCGCCCATGTTGTGGGTGACACGAAGGACAAGCTATTCGGAGGATCGGCCAAACGTTTCTGCTCCTTCTTCATTCAGAACGAAGAACTTACAGATGAAGACTTGCAGGAGATACTTTCTTTAATCCATAGTTATAACGTCGAGCAAAAACTTCATAGTTAATAGTCCATAGTTCATGGTTATGATGCTCTATATTATAAAGTCTTGTTTGCTGCTGGCTGTCCTCTACGGGAGTTTTGCCTTGCTGCTGAGTCGCGAGACGTTCCATCGCTTCAACAGAATCGCTCTGCTTGTCGTGCTCGTGGCGTCGATGGTGCTGCCTTTTATTCAAATTACAATACAGAAGCCCGAGTTCCTCTGCTATGAAGTAACTCCCTTGCAGGAAACTTATGTCCAGCCCGATATACAAATCGAGAATAAACATGAGACTTCTCAGCATGTGGAACTACTTAAGATTGTCTATCCGACAGAACAGGAAAAGGAAAGCCTCGTCACATGGAATGAGGTTGTGAAGGGGGCTTATTTTCTCGGTATGTTAGTCTCCATCTCCATCTTTTTCTTCCAGCTCTTCCGTCTCTTAAATGAGATAAGGGACGGCGTGCATACGAAGGACGAGCAGGGCAACACGATTGTCATTCAAGGAGGTAATTTCGCTCCGTACAGCTTCCTACATTATATTATAATAAGTGCTTCAGACTATGAGCACCTGCGCCAGCCCATCTTGGCGCACGAACAGGCTCATATCCGTCTCGGACACACCTATGACCTGCTTCTCTTAGAACTCGTGAAAGTTCTCCAGTGGTTCAACCCCTTCGTCTATCTTTTGGGGCGAGACTTGAAAGCCATCCACGAATACGAGGCAGACGACGCAGTACTAAACTTTGGCATCGATGCAAAGACATATCAACTATTACTCGTGACGAAAGCTGTGGGCAGCCGACTGCAGACGGTCTGCAACAATCTGAGTCACCATTCTCTCAAAAAGCGAATCAAGATGATGCACACACACAATTCCAATCGCTGGCTGATGAGCAAGGCTCTCATCCTGCCGGCACTCATGACACTGGCCCTCGTTGTCTGGGCAAAGCCAACAGCCTCCCTCGAACCCTCCAAAGAAGTGGAGAACAGCAGTGAGACGGCATTAGAAGTTATCGATCAAGTTCAGGCAGACAAGCCTGTCACGGTGGCTGTGCCTGGAATGGGACTAGTAATGACAGATGAGGTGAAAGGCTTCTCAGGGAAGAAGATGCTGAACGCCTTTATCCCCAAGGATGACGCAAAAGACTTCATCAAGAAACACGGCCCTGCCATCACGGTCTTTTGGCTCAAAGGAACTTGGGTGGAGAAAGACGACGGCTCGTACATCGAAGAGCATCCCGATTGCCAGTACCCGTGGGCATTCCATACGAAATACTACAAGGTCATGCTCGACGGCAAGGAACTCGACATTAACCACCTGCCAGACCTGCCTGCTTCGGCCCTGAAGAAGGTGGAAATGAAGTTGAAGTCCAAGGAAGGAAAGCTATCGGTCAACCTCATCACGAAGCCCGTTCAGATTCCAGCCAGCGTGAAGGGCAACATCAACCCCGAGCTGACCATCCTGCTCACGGGAACACCTCCGAAGGACAGCGGCAGCAAGACGACCATCTGGGAAAGGCGAGGCAACTTCGACGGCTACAGTTGGAAGAACTACACAATCTGTTCGTGGAAGTGGGATGTGGATGACATCAGCGTACACCTGAAGGAAGTGGCCATCCGCAAAGACCACAGCGTACGCATCAATGTCTGCAAGGGCGTTCCGCAGAAACATATAGACCGCATCAAAAGCATTATGCAGGAATGCGGCGTGACAAACTACAAGTTCGTACGCCAATAAGTTTAAAGGTATATTTAATAGTTATTAGAAAGGAATTCCGCCGGTTTCGGTGTGTCGTGAGATACGCCGGAATCTGTCGTTACAGAGACAATAATCAGGGCTGTGAGGACTTGACGAATCTGCTTCCGTTCCAGACGAACGAATTCGTGCGGCTGCCTTCTTCGGGGTTGCTTGCGGTCAGAGTGATGTCGGCATCTGTGCCCGAGAGTCTGAAAGCTATCAAGCCGTCTATCTCGGGAGGTTCGATGCCGTAGTCACCTGTATAAACCCACTCTATGGTGTCGCCATCATAGATGTAGAATGTGAGGCCGCTGTATTGCCCGCCTGCAAGCTCGCCGTTGAGGTAGTCGCGATGCGCCATTGCCACAAGCTCGAGGGGTTGATCCTGAAAGTCCCAACTCCGAAACTCTGTGGTGTCTGTCCAGACGAGTCCTTGGTTTTCGTCTCTATCTGCATACATCAGATAGTCGTCCTGCAAACTGAACTCTCCTGAATAAGCTTCTCCTCGGGTATATTGCTGCCATGCCGTCTTGATGGAGGCAAGCAGCTCACCAGGGTCTTCCTGACTGGCGATGGTTAGCATGATGTCTGAAATGTCGTTCGGTTCCTCTCTTTTGGGCGGTCGATATTGTCCCGCTGCAAGAACCACTACGGAGCATATCACGACAATGGACGACAGGACTAAGCCGATGATGACGCCAACCAAACTCCACCAGCGGCGAATGATGATGGAAGTAAGAAGCTGGCAAAACATAACTAAGAACATCAGGAAGGTTCCTATTGCAGCAATCCCCATCAGGGTCCTGTGTTCGTAGATGCAGGCAAAAACTCCAACGATGCACAATGCGATGCTGAGCACCATCGACACAGCCCACAGACGTGTGAACTTTGTCAGTTTCGACTTTGTTGACTCTTTCATGTTTCCTTCAGTCTTCTTGTGTCTTGCTGGCCTTGAATCCGATGCTTTCCACAGCTTGAAGCACTTCTTGTTCCCGATGCGTACCCATGATGATGGCGGTCTTTTCGTGAAGGGAGACTTCTACTTGCTCCACGCCCTCCACTGCGGCAATGGCTTTCCTGACATTCTCGGCACAATGATTGCAGTTCATCCCTTCTATATTATAAATAATGTGTGCTCCCTCCATCGCCTTTGAGAGCTCTTCATGATGGTGATGATGATGAGCAAAGAAGAGAGCCCTCAGCAATAGAACAAGCAGAAGCCCTGTGCAAATGTAGGAAAAGAGGCCAATACCCTCTTCATGACAGGCCTCGTATTGGGCAACAGGAGCCGTAAACCATTCTCTTGGCAGCAGGTAGTCGATGCCAAAGGCAAAGAGCACAGCTCCTGTGATGATGGCAATAAGGTAAATCAGCATCGAGCGTTTGCCCAGCACTTTGCTCACAACCAATATGCTTGCAGCGTTACTTGCAGGTCCGGCCATCAAGAGCACCAATGCCGCTCCTGGTGTCAGTCCTTTCAACATCAATGCCAAAGCAATAGGGATGCTTCCTGTGGCGCAGAGGTACATGGGAATGCTGAAAGCAAGCACAAAGAGGATGCTGTAGAGTGTGTTCCCCTGGAAGATGGTGAACCAGGAATCGGGCACGGCGGCGGTAATAATGCCGGCCACTATCAAGCCTATTGCCAGCCACTTCCCGATGTCCTCCATCATCTCGCCAAATGCATAGGAGAGAGCACGGCAGAATCTGATCGACCATGAGCCGTTGAACATTGAACACTGAACATCGGAAGTTGAACAATTTGTTTTCCCCCTTGGGGAAGTTAGAGAGGGGCTGGAGTTAGAGGGGGCCTCAAATAAATTGCAAAGTGCTCCTCCGAAGATAGCCGTCACAAAAGCCACAATGGGGCGAATGATAGCAAAGGGCAATCCCATCAGGCTGTAGGTGGCGATGATGCTGTCCACCCCTGTTTGAGGCGTGGCGATGAGGAAAGATATTGTGGCACCTTTGCTTGCTCCTTCTCTGCGAATGCCCATTGCTGTCGGAATGACGCCACAGGAACAAAGGGGCAATGGCACGCCAAAGAGGGCAGCCAGCACGACGCTTTTCAGCGAGTTTTCACCCAGATACTTTGTATAGACCTTACTCGGAATGAACTCATGCATCAATCCGGCAAGCAAAAAGCCAAGCAACAAATAAGGCGACATTTCACATAACAGTGTCCATATCTCAAGCAGTATATTCATCTCTTTTTGTCTTTGTTGCTGCAAAGTTACAAAAAACAATGGACTAAGAACTATGAACTATGAACTTTTTTTCGTACCTTTGCACTAAAATCATCATTTATAGGTATGCAAAAGACAATAGGCGTGCTGACGGCGATGAGCGTTGAATATCGCCAGGTTGCAGCGATGCTGCAGGATGCAGAGACCGTACAAAGCGGTCCGCAGAAGTTTCTTTCGGGCAAAGTTGGTGAGAGTAGGGTGGTGCTCTTGCAATGCGGTATCGGTAAGACGAATGCAGCGACAGGCGTCACGAACCTCATTATGACGTTTCGTCCCGACTGCATCATCTCGACAGGAGTTGCAGGAGGCATTGATACGAAGCTCGATGTGATGGATGTCGTTATAGGTAAAGAGGTATGCTATCACGATGTTTATTGCGGCGAAGATTGCGACCCGGGGCAAGTGCAAGGTTTGCCCAAGTTCTTCAAGGGAGATGAAAACCTTGTGACTGTTGCAACAAGCCTAGAATCTGATGTCCGCATCGTTCCGGGCCTGATCTGTACGGGCGACCAATTCATAACCGGTCGAGAAGAACTCGATGCCATCAAGGCGAAATATCCTCAAGGCTTGGCGGTCGATATGGAGAGCGCATCCATTGCTCAGGTCTGCCATCTTTGGCAGGTTCCTTTCCTCAGTTTCCGCATCATCAGCGACACCCCAGGCGTAAAAGCCCACTTCGACCAATACCTCAATTTCTGGGATACGATGGCCGACAAAAGCTTCGCCGTAACTAAAGAGTTTCTAAGAAGAATATAAAAATCTTTGCCTAGATTTGGCAGGTTCGCAGGAAAGTTGTACCTTTGCAGCCGAATTAGGAGAGATGCCAGAGTGGTCGAATGGACCGCACTCGAAATGCGGCGTACTCTTACGGGTACCCTGGGTTCGAATCCCAGTCTCTCCGCAAGGAAGGCAACCAAGCAAGGTTGCCTTTTTGTTTATGAGAGGATGAAGATGCCAGATTATACTCAATATGTCGTTGCATAGTATGGCATTTTATATGCTCCGCAGGCAAAGATGTGGTAATATGTAACTTTTTTACCTGTTTTTCTTGACAGAATGAAATAAAAGATGTAATTTTGCGTGAATTTTCGAAAGAAATGATATGAGCAAACTCTTAAAGCCTGAAGGATACACTGCTCTGTTAAGTTTGAACCAGACGGAGCAAGCAATCAAGAAAATCAAAGATTTTTTCTTGGCAAGCCTTTCTACAGAACTTCGTCTGAGTCGCGTCACGGCCCCGCTCTTTGTGCTACGAGGATTGGGCATCAACGATGACCTCAACGGCGTGGAGCGCCCCGTAAGTTTTCCTATCAAGGATATGAATGATGCTACGGCCGAGGTGGTACATTCTCTCGCAAAGTGGAAACGCCTTACTCTTGCCGAGTACCAGACCAAGCCCGGCTTCGGCATCGTGACAGACATGAATGCCATTCGTGCGGACGAGGAGTTGGACAATATCCACAGCCTTTATGTCGATCAATGGGACTGGGAGCGCGTGCTTTTGCGCGAGAACCGCAATGAGGCCTATCTACGTCGCATTGTCTCGAAGATATACAGCGCCATTCTGCGCACGGAGTTCTATGTGTGCGAGAACTATCCGCAGCTGAAGCCTTTCCTGCCCGAGGACATTCACTTCATTCATAGCGAGGAATTGCTGCAGCTCTATCCGGACAAGACCCCGAAAGAGCGCGAGGACCTTATCAGCAAGACTTACGGCGCCGTGTTCATCATTGGTATTGGTGGTAAGCTAAGCAATGGTGAGGTCCACGACAACCGTGCTCCTGACTACGACGACTGGAGCACTCCCAACGAGAGCGGTTTTATGGGACTCAATGGCGATTTGCTTGTTTGGTATCCGACGCTCAATCGCAGCATTGAGCTGAGTTCGATGGGCATTCGCGTGGACAAGGAATCGCTGCTCCGCCAGCTTGCTTTGCAGGGCAAGGAAGAGCGAAAGGAGCTTTACTTCCACCAGCGTTTGTTGGGCGACACATTGCCTTTGACAATTGGTGGCGGTATCGGTCAGAGCCGACTTTGTATGGTGCTCCTGCACAAGGCTCATATTGGTGAAACACAGGCCAGCATTTGGCCGGAAAGTATGCGAAAGGAATGCAAGAAATCAGGAATGCCACTCATATAATCAGATGGCGGCAGTTTGCCCATAAGGGTTATGCTGCCTTTGCCAGCCTGCATAAAGTCATATGCATAGGTGTCCTCAGCGTTTCCACATTGAGTGTGGCGGCTAAGGCGCAGGCGAGTCTTTCTCCCTCTTCTCGAGGAAAGATTTCTGTTCCGTTGTCCTCAGAGGAGACGGAGGTGGGTAAGGAGTTGTCCGAGCTTACGGTAAGCGCTTCGATGGCTCCCCTTACCCAGTTGCAGGCGGCGCGAATAGTATGTGTGCTCAGCCGGCAGGATATTGAACAAGCGGCGGCGCAGAGCGTCAACGACCTCTTGAAGTTAGTCACCGGCGTGGATGTCCGGCAACGCGGTGGCTTTGGTATTCAGACGGACATCAGCATCGATGGCGGCACCTTCGACCAAGTCACTCTTCTGCTCAACGGCATCGATATCGGCAATCCACAAACAGGACACCTTTCTGCAGACTTTCCCGTCAGCATCAGCGACATCGAACGCATCGAGGTGCTCGAGGGCGCAGCAAGCCGTGTTTATGGCGGACAGAGTTTTGGCGGCGCCATCAATATTGTCACCAAGCACGACAGGGAATCTTGCGTTGAGCTTGCTGGCAAAGGAGGTTCCTTCGGTACTGCGGAAGGCGAGGCAAGAATTTCTCTCTCGACTGGTAGGTTCTCGAACCGTATCAGCGGCAGCGGCGGAAGAAGCGACGGCGGTACACTCAACAGCTCTTGGCAGAAGGGACAGCTCTATTATCAGGGCGACTACGAAAGCGAGGCATTGCGGCTCGACTGGCAGCTTGGCTTCTCGAAGAAAAACTACGGAGCAAATACTTTCTACAGCGCTAACTATCCCGACCAATATGAGCGCAACCAGCGGCTGATGACAAGCATTAGTGCTGAGACTAAGGGCAAGTTCCACTTCACGCCGCAAGTCTTTTGGCACCGTTCTTGGGACAACTTCGAGCTGGTTCGCGGCACGACTTTTGGCGAGAACTTCCATCGGACAGATGTCTATGGCCTTAAGGCTGGCGGCCATGTAGATTGGAAACTCGGCAAGACGGCAGCTTCAGCACTCTTGAGGCACGATAACATCCTCAGCTCGAATATCGGCAAAGACATTCCGCAGAAAGACGGATTGGGCGTCTATACGCGTAGCGACAACCGCACGACCGTATCCTTCTGCCTTGAGCACAACATCCTGCTGCAGCATTGGACGATTTCCGCCGGCCTGATGGCAAGCATGACATCGAGCATAGACCATCGCTTCCGTTTCTACCCGGGCATCGATATCGCCTATCGCCCCTCGTCGCAATGGAAACTGCTCTTCTCCTACAACAAAGGCTTCCGTCTGCCAACCTTTACAGAACTATATTATAAGAGCCCGACACACGAAGGGAATCGCGACCTCAAGCCTGAGCACAATCACTCCTTTTCGCTCGGAGCAGAGCACAAGTGGAGTGGGGTAGAGACATCGGTTCGAGCCTTCTATCACCATGGAACACAGATGATTGACTGGGTGATGTATTCACCCGACGACATCTTCCATACCGCTTCCTTCGGCCTCGACAATGTAGGCGTGCAGGCTCAGGGGAGAGTCTCTTTCCCGAAACTTTACGGTCACGACACATGGTTACGTTCTTTCTCGGCTGGTTACACTTTCATTCATCAGGCCAAGCACGATGCAGAGGGCGTTGTGAAGAGCAATGTGGCGATGGAGTACTTGCGGCACAAAGTTGTGGCGAACCTCTCCCATCGTATTGTCAGCCGTCTTTCGATGAGTTGGGATTTCCGATGGCAAGAACGCGTGGGCAGTTATCTGAGTGGCGGCGAACTCGTCCCCTATCAGCCATACGCCATGCTCGACGCAAAGCTCCAATGGGACGCCCCTCGCTATCAGATTTACGTGCAGGCCACGAACCTCACCAACCATCGCTACTACGATCTCGGCTCCGTTCCCCAGCCCGGCACATGGGTAATGGCAGGAGCGCGATGGAGACTGAAGCTGTGATGCAATGCAGCACGCATGCCTCTCTATTCCCGCATGCTCGATTCTTCTTTTCAGCGTGCCCGAATCATTCTTAAGGCATGCTCTGTTTTTGAGACGCAGATTGCGTACCAACGTATGCAACTTGCGTTTCTTCATTTGCAGACTGCGTTTCTTCATTTACAGACTGCGTATTGAGATGGAAAAGACAGGAAATGAGTTGTTCTTTTGCCTGCGAGCACTTAGCAAAGCAGGCGCGATGATATATTTTTTCTTTTTTCATTTCTCATTTCTCACTTTTTTTCGTACCTTTGCACGCGGAATAGAGTTTTTTAGTCTATGATAAAACGATACATTGCCGCTTTCTTGCTTCTTGCATGCAGCCTTTGTGCATTGCCATACACGCTTGTCATCGATGCCGGTCATGGCGGTAAAGACCCGGGTGCAATGGGCAATAAGGCCAAGGAGAAGAACATAAATCTGGCAGTGGCTCTTGCCTTCGGAAAGCTTGTTGAACAGAATTGCAAGGATGTTAAGGTGGTCTATACACGCAAGACGGATGTTTTCGTCGAGTTGAACGAGCGTGCCAACATCGCCAATAAGGCAAAAGCCGACCTTTTCATCAGTATTCACACGAATGCCACAGCAGGCAAGATTGGTCCGCAAGGCACTGAAACCTACACACTTGGTATGCACAGAGCTGCTGACAACCTTGCTGTCGCAAAGCGAGAGAACTCGGTCATCACGCTCGAGAACAACTATGAGCAGAAGTATGAGGGCTTCGACCCGAATTCGAGCGAGAGCTATATCATCTTCGAGCTTATGCAAGACAAGAACATGGAAAGCAGCGTGAAGCTTGCCAGCCTCGTGCAGAAGCAGTTCCGCAATACTGCGAAACGTGTTGACAAGGGCGTGCATCAGGCTGGTTTCCTTGTGCTTAGGGCTACAAGTATGCCCAGCATCCTCATCGAGCTTGGCTACATCAATAACCCAAGCGAAGCGGCGTATCTCACATCCACTGTGGGCGTGAATGCTATGGCTAAGAGCATCTACAACGCATTCGTGGCATATAAGAAATGATGCCTCCCCGAAAAACCTCTTCCTTTAGGGAGAGGGTCTAACGAGAGGAGGATTTGAAGATTAAGGATATAAGTAATAAAAAGGAGGTCTTTTCCTTTTGGAGAGGCCATAAAAGAGGCTATGCGAACAGAAGTAAAGATAGGTATAACAGGCGTCGTTGCACTCGTTGCGCTTTTTCTTGGCATTAACTTCCTGAAAGGCGTTAACCTGTTTAGTACCAGCGAGAAGTATTATATCTCTTTCAGTAATACTAAAGGTCTGACCAAGAGCAGTGCGGTCTATGCCGATGGCTATAAGGTGGGCATCGTTTCGGGCATAGAGTACGACTACAATCATCCTGGCGAGGTTGTTGTGGAAATTAGTACTGACAAGGGACTCCGCATCCCGAAAGGCAGTTCGGCTCAGCTTGACGAAGCCGTTCTTGGCGGCTGTACGCTCAACATGCTGCTTGCCACTAACTTGCGCGAAGCCTATCATCCAGGCGACACCATCAAGGGAAGTGATGTTAGCGGCCTGATGGCAAAGGTCGGGGGAATGGTGCCGCAGCTCGAGGAGGTTGTGGCAAAGGTCGATACGCTTGTCGCAACGCTCAACACCTTGCTTTCCAACCCCAATCTTCCCCTCATCATACAGAACGCCGAACTCATCACAGAGAACCTAAACAAGAGCACAGAGCAGCTCAACACCCTGCTTCGCAACGACATACCGAAGATGACGGGCACCTTCACCAAAGCTGGCGAGAATGTCACGACACTGACCGACAAGATGAACCAGCTCGACCTCCAGGCTACGCTTGAGAATGTCAACCAGACCATCAGCAGCGTCCACGGCATGATGGAACAGATGCAAAGTCCCAAGGGTACGCTCGGCAAACTGATGAGCGACCCGTCGATTTACGACAACTTGAACCATACGGTACAGAGCGCCGACAGTCTGGTGAGCGACCTCAAGGCACATCCTAAGCGCTATGTCCATTTCTCTGTTTTTGGCAAGAAGGAAGGTAAGTGATGAAAGATACGATTGTAGGCATAGGCGAGGCATTATGGGACTGCTTGCCGGAGGGACGTAAGTTGGGCGGTGCACCAGCCAACTTCGCTTTTCATGTCGGCCAGTTCGGTTGGAAGAGCGCAGTTGTTTCGGCAGTGGGCAACGATGCTCTTGGAGACGAGATTCTGCAAGTCTTCGATAAGGTGAAGCTTCCATGCGACATTGCTCGAACAGAGCAACCAACTGGTACTGTTCAAGTTGCGCTTTCCGAAGACGGCATTCCTTCCTACGAGATATGCGAGAATGTGGCTTGGGACAACATTCCCTGGACGGACGAACTCTCTGTTCTTGCCGGCCGAACAAAAGCTGTATGCTTTGGGTCGTTGGCACAGCGCTCTATGGCTAGCCGCAATACCATCATGCGTTTCATTGCAGCGATGGACGAAGACACAGAACGCATATTCGACATCAATCTTCGCCAGCATTTCTATAGCCTCGAGGTCATCGAAGAAAGCCTCCGCTGCGCCACGATGCTCAAGCTCAACGAAGAAGAGATAGCTGTCGTGTCAAAGCTTCTCGGACTTTTTGACGGCAGTTTGGAAGAGCAGTGCCGTCAGATATTGATGTGTTATCCGAAGTTGCAAATCGTTATCCTAACTTGTGGAGCCATAGGCAGTTATGTCTTCACAGCAGACGAGACATCCTATATCCCGACGCCAAAAGTCGTTGTAGCCGATACCGTTGGTGCTGGCGATAGTTTCACCGCAACCTTCGTGGCACAGATACTTGCCGGCAAAACAGTTCGCGAAGCTCATAGCAAAGCCGTAGCCGTTAGTGCTTATGTCTGCACCCAGCACGGCGCAATGCCAGTCCTTCCTTCTTTCGACTGACCAGCTTCTTGTGTACTTTCCCGGTCCCCTGTTGCCGGTGTGCTGTTCTTTTGCGTATCAAAAAGTGATACTAATAAATCAGTAAATTATCCTCTTTATGAAAGGAAATGCCGTCCTTTGCATGAAAAATTAGTATCACATATGAAAGCAATGCACTTTTTCCGCCTAACTTCAGCACTTTGCCTAATAGGATTGGCATCTATCTTTACTTCTGTTTATGCTCAAGGTTGGACAAACCCTATGGTTCTTCCGGGATTAGAGAACCGCAGTCTCGGTGACCCATATATGATGAAATACAGAGGCTACTATTATCTGTATGTTAGTGCTGGCGACCGGAACATCTATTGCTGGCGAACGAAAGACCTGATGGAATGGTCTGAGCCTTTCATTTGCTGCACAGACGAGACGACGGCTGTTGCCTATGCTCCCGAGGTCATCTATTGGAACGGGCTTTTCTATATGTGCGCCTCCCCTCGTGGAGGCGGCCACTATCTGCTTACCAGCGAGAGCCCGACAGGTCCCTTCACTCACCAAACGGGAAATCTTGGTCGCGACATCGACGGCTCGATGTTCGTTAATGACGATGGGAAGTGGTATTTCTATCATGCCAACAATGGTGGAATAAGAGGCTGCACGATGCCTACGCATCTAAGTTTTGGCAATGATGTCGATTTGGGATGCTGCATCTCTGGTCAATGGACGGAAGGGCCATGCCTTTTCAAGCGCAACGGCCTCTTCTACCTTTTATATACGGGCAATCATGTCTGGACAAACGGCTACCGCATCGATTACGCCATCTCCAGTTCCGGACCTCTTTCCGGCTTCCAACCTCAGAAAGAACAGAACCCCATTCTTGTCGATACAGAAACGCCAACCCATAAGGCTTTGGGACACGGAACGGCATTCGTCGGTCCTGACCTCGACACATATTTCTTCTGCTATCATAACTTGCAGGACAACAAGGCACGCCGCCTCCTTAATTTCGAACGTATAGCCTGGAACGGAGACAAGCTGATGATGACCGGCCCCACAGATTGGGAGCAAGACCGTCCGCTCGTTGCCGAAAACGACTATTTCGAGCGCTCGGAGGTTGGGAGCAAGTGGACCTTGTCGAAAGAAGGAACATGGGAGATTGAGGCTGGTGACCACCTACTGCAAAGCAATAATACAGGCAACCACTTTGCTATCTTCCAGACCGAAGCCTATGAAAGCTATACTGCAGAGTTCACATTCCGTTCTTCTTTCGATTCAGGTTCCTGTGGCGCGGTCTTCTCTTATCAAGACGAGAACAACTACAGCATAGCTACTGTCAATTCCTCCAACAACAAATTCGAAATCATCACTTTTGTTGATGGAGAGGAAAAACCAAAGAAGACCTATAGTCTGCCCGAGGATTTCGATCCGACCTGCTGGCACACCATTCGCATAGAAAAGAACGGAACGCGTGTGCGTGCCTATATCGACGGCATGCGCAAAACGCAATATACATTGAATGTTGCCGAGGGCAGGGCTGGTTACGCCACCTTGCAAAGCTCTGCACAGTTCGGCTACATTGCCGTCAGCCCGTATGTTGATGGAAGTGCTTCGCTTCAGGTCAGTCAGCCATTGCCCGGCATCATAGCAGCCAATCTGTGTGCCGAGAAGAACGGGCCGGTTTCGTCAACTTCGGCCAATATGACCGTCGGGAAGTACCAGATTATGCGATGCGAACCAGGTGCCGTCATGACCTATAAGGTTAATGTACAGAAGGAGAATCCCTATAATATAGGCCTCCGATACCGTTCTGCCACAGTCTCTGCGGCTCGCTTGCTGCTCGACGGACAAGTGCTGAGGGATAACATAGAACTACCCTCTACACGTAATACATTAGCCGTCCAGACCTTGAAAGACATCGAGTTGCCGGAAGGTCACCACAGCCTTTCGTTTGAGCTCGTCAGCGGCAAAGTCTTCGTCATGGAGTTTAACATCAAGCGAGGCGTGGCTGCCCCACACATCATGGCAGATGATTTCGAGTTAGGCTTCAGCAATGAATGGGGCTATAAGGAGGGGAACTGGAACATCATCGATGGGCAACTCGAGTCGACGGGACGCTACGGCAAGATGCTGATGGGCGGTTTCGACGACATCCACCTTACCGACTATACTGTCGAATGCGACGTCATCTATGGTTCTGGCGGCACTAACGGCGGCCTGCTCTTCCGAACCACCAACGCCAGCACCGGTGGAGCCGACGACAATCCCGTGCTCGGAACAGACTTCCTACAGGGTTATGTGTTCCTGGCAAGCGGTTCCTCGTCCACTTTGGGTAAGCACAATTACGGTTGGCAGGCGCTTTCTACCGTTAGCCATAACATAGACCTTAGCCAGCCCCATCACATGAAAGTTGAAGTTGAGGGAGCCACCATCCGTTGTTACCTCGACGACATGGACAAGCCCCTCATCACATATACAGATGCCATGCCCTTCATTACCGGTCGTGCAGGGTTCCGTACGCACGATAGCGTGCTGCGGTTCGACAACTTCAAAGTGACGCCGGCCTCGTGCAACTCTACAGACATCAAGTCACCTTACACAGGCAGCAGCCCATCGACGCATGTCCGCTACTACAACATGCAGGGCCAGCCCGTCAGCGCAACTGCCGCCCAAAACGGTGGCATGTATCTTCGTGTTCAAGGCTCGGAAAGCCGAATCATAGCGGTCCCAACGCGTTAGATTTCCTCCAGCCTCTAAAAGCTTTTCCCAACATAACACTTCTGGTTTGTACAAGAGCGGCTCTCTTATCCTAGAAGGTTCTGAATCTCCTCTTTGGGACGAAAAAAGGGGAGGCAGTTGTCCTGTCTCCCCTTGCCGATATGTCGAGATAAGTTATTGAATCATTTTGTTCATGAGGACTCTCATCCAGTAGCCTCCGATGACCGAGCGTGCCTTGAAGCCTGTCATGCGGCCTGTCTTGGTGTCGTGCCAGTCGGAGATGGGCACGCGGCTCTCTGTCTCGTTGATGTACTTGTAGAGGGGGGCGACGAATGCCTGGAAGTCCTTATCGGTTGCTGCCATTGCGGCCGTCCACATAATCCAGTCGCTCTTGGTGTAGTCCTTGCGGCAGTCGAGAGGCAAGCCGTACTGGTTCTGCTTCTTAAGGTAGTACTTCAGCTCGGTCTGCATGGCTCCGTTGGGAATGACATTCGTTTGCCAGAGTTTGTCCCAAACCATGTTGTACTTCTGACTCCAAGTGTCGGCTCCTGCGCCATAGGCCAACTCGTAGTGGTCTTTAACTTTTGTCTCGCTTTCCCATGCGGCTGCCATCTCCTTTGCCTTTGCGTTGTACTTGTCATACACATCGTCGAGTCCTTTCATCTTGGCGAGTTCGGCATATCCGGCGATGCCCATGATGGCTTTGAGGGCAAGGTTGCAGTTGCCTGCCCAATGTCCTGCGAAGTCGTCGGTACAAAGCTGGTTGGCGGGATGCAGGCCGTTTTCTACGAGATAGTCAGCCCATGTGGTGATGATGTTCCAATACTTGTCAACATAGAGCGTGTTGCCTTCCTGCTTGCAGATCTGTGCGGCAAGCGTTATCATGTTGCCGGCTTCCTCGAGCGGCATGTCGCCTCCATAGACTTGTCCGTTAGCCTTTGGATATTGTCCGAGGTCGTGTGCTGCGAAGGGCTTTGTCCAGCGACCGGAGAGGCTGTAGTCGAAGATGCTGGTCATCATGCCCTTCTGCAGTTCGGGGTTGTAGCAGAGGTAGAGCGGTGCCTCGGGATAGGTGAGGTCCACGGTATTGACGCATCCGTTGGAGTTGTTCTCCTTCGAGAAGAAGAGCACGTTGCCCTCATTGTCGCGGAAGAGTTTGTGGGCGGCGTTGACGTGACGATAGGAACCGGAGAGTATTTCTGCATATTTCTTGCCACCAGCATTGAAGGCGTCGTCGTAGATGGTCTTGTCCATCTGGCGGCAGCGCTGCATGATGTTGGTGTAGTTGCCGCGCATGCGAGAGAACATGTCGTAGATGCTGACGCTACCTTCGTGTGCCCAATAGCCTTTATAGCGCTTGAAGAAGTATTCGATGTCCCAAATCTCGTCGTAACCAATCATGGCAAAACTGCTGCCTTGCTCTGTTGTGCCAAAGTCGTGAACATAGGCCAAAGTGGGGAGTGATACTTGCTTCTGGCAAACCACCTGTCGTTCGCCTCTTGGCAAGTGTCCGTCGGCCAGGAACTGCGTCTTGATGTCGGCATCGCTGGCCAGGCAGAGACGTCCATTGGTACCGGCAAGGTAAACATAGCCCCAGTCGATGCAGATGCCGTCGCCCGTCTTGGCGAGGATGGGCTGCTGTATGGTGCCGGCCTTGAGGTACTGTGTGCCATTCTTGTACTCCATTGTTGAGATGGTGGGCTGCTGAATCTTGTTAACGGCCATTTGCGGTGTTGTGGAGAGGTAGAACTTTACGCTGTGGCGCTTGCCGTCGGTGGCACGAACCTGATAGGAGATGTAGTTGATGGGAGCGGATAGTAGGTCGTAGTCGTCGATGATGTGTGGTGCGGTAAAGACAACATCGAGTTCCACCGGACCGCAAGCAAAGGTGTAGTAGGTGTTGCAAGCCAGCACGTCCACACTCTTCTGTTCTGCCGTCACAATGCGGTCGTTGCCTTTGGCAATGTTGCGGAAAATGCCGAAATCGACCAGGGCGCCGCCAGTCTTGTTGTAACAATGTACGGCAAAGACATTCTTGCCTTCTTTGAGCAGGTTTGCTTTATTGCCATCCAACCGAACTACCACACCATCCACATAATCCATAATTCCCGTGGCAGCCTTCTCTCCATTGATGTATATCTCGCAGGCATCGTCGTGGGAGAAGATAAGATAGAGATCGCCTTGAAGCTGGTCGGCTGTCAGGTCAACAGAGCGACGCACCCAAATGTGGTCATCCTCTTTCGTCCAAGAGGTGCGAATGTTGTCGTAGTTGTCCGAGCCGAAAGCACCTTTGCCGCTTTTCCATGAAGAGGCGTTGAAGTCGGGCTTCATCCAGTTGTCGGAAGGCTTTTGGTCGGTGTATTGTGCTTCCCATTCAGCCTCATTAGACATAGGAACAACGCTTTCCATAAGGGTTCGCTGAGCAGAGCCCATCCAGCGATAAGTTGTGCCGTCAACAAAGAGCAGACCCTCCAGGGGCTTCTCGTCGTTTGTCCAGTGACGAGTGCTTCCGTCGGTCAGTTTGTCGTAGGGACTCCAAACGGAGAAATAGGGGTCGCTGACCACAAGAGGAACACTAGGCAGACGCAAATCCGTCTGCTTGTACGGTTTGAAGAACTCAGCACTTTGTGCCAAACCCGTCATGCAGATTGCAGCAAAGGCAATCGAAAATACAATCTTTTTCATCCTTAATTATAATAAATTAGACATTATGATTTACTTTAATAAGCGTTTTCTTCGCCGTGTATTGCGTTATAAATCGTCTTCCAAATGATGAAGAGGTCGAGGGCAAAGGTCCAGTGCTCGATGTACCAGATGTCCTTCTTTACGCGCCCCTCCATCTGCCATAGTTCCGATGTCTCGCCTCGAAAGCCTGTTACTTGTGCATAGCCTGTAATGCCCGGCTTTGCAAAGTGGCGTATCATATAACTGTTGATGAGCTCGCTGTATTGTTCGGTATGCTTCAGCATGTGCGGCCTTGGGCCCACGATACTCATATTGCCCAGCCACACGTTGATGAACTGCGGCAGCTCGTCGATACTTGTTCGGCGCATAAACTCTCCAATGCGTGTCTTTCGCGGGTCATCTTTTGTCGCTTGAACTTTGTCGCTATCCACATTCACACGCATCGAGCGGAACTTATAGCAATAGAATTCCTCGCCATTCAGTCCGGAGCGCTTCTGCTTGAAGAACACAGGTCCAGGGGAACTTAGCTTGATGAGTGTGCCGAAGATAATGTAAACGAAAGGGAAGATGGTGACAAGGAAGATACTTGATGCGGTGAAGTCGAATGCACGCTTGATGATACGATTGCCCAAAAGTGAGAGTGGTTCGTTGTGCAAGCTGAATACTGGTGTTCCGTCCATCAGGTCAAGAGCCATTGTGTGTCTTTGGTAATTAAAGGCATCGGGGATGTGGTTGTAACGCACAATATTCTGTGCACATGTCAGCATGATGCGGTTGATAAGGTCGTTTTGCGAAGATGGCAAGAGGCAATAGACTTGATGCAAGGATCCATTCTCTATATAGTCAACGGCTTCTTCCGGTTTGCCAAGATAGTTCTTCTCGGTGACCTTGGTGCGTGGCTTGTCGGCAAAGTATCCCTTGACATTAAAGCCTGTCGAAGGGTCGGTTTCCATCTTTTTATAGAGCTCGCTGGCCACATTGATGTTACCAATAAAGATGACGCTCATCGTGTTGCGACCTCTTTTACGGTAGAAAACGATGCATTTTCTTAATATCCAACGATAAAGGCATAGGAAGGAAATGATAAAGCCATAGAAAGGAAGCATGAAGTCCCATGTCATCAAAGGCCAACGGAACACCCACATTACCAAGAGGCTCAGTATCACGAAAAGTGCTGTACTCTGGAAGAAACTCCGAATCAACTGGTCGCCTCGAACGAAACGGTCGTAGATATGATGGCGGCTCAGTATGTCACATAGTATATACACCAGCGACATGAGCAACATCAGACGCTTGTAGTGAGGTGTGGTTGAGTTGCCCATGCTCTTATATACATAAGACATAGCGAGCAGAGCAAAGTTAAGAGCTAATAACTCGCCAGCCATTATCATCCAGCGAATGCTGTTGTCGGATGTCTTGTTTTCTCTAACCATTACAGATATCCATTAAAAAGTCTCCATAAATATTGTGATATGCGATAGAAAGGATGCCAGAAAACTTCTCGGGGGTATTGCCCCAATAGTCGCCAGCTCCAGCGTGTACCCCATGCCAGCCTTTCCCATCTGCTCATCTCTTCCCAGTTGCCCACTCTGTCGTCTGCATGCCCGAAGTTTCCTGCACGCATCACTTCTTGCAACAGGAAGCGGCCGCGACGCTCATCGGGTTCGGTGAGCATCATTTCTTTGGGCATATAGAACACTTCGCCCAGCACCCACATCAATGCTCTGCAGAAGTCTGTCAGACCAAGTTCGCGAATGACAGGAAGAACCTTTTCCCTGAGCTCATTGCCTTTTGATGTGGTCAGGAGTTGACTCAGGTAATAGTAGTCCATCAGTTGCCTGAGCCCGATACCTTCGTAGAAGAGGTGGCGGTAGATGTGGCTAAGCTGGAACACCAAGTTCATCTCGTCGTTGGGAATGTTGATAGTGCCCTCGTCGGACAGCTCCACTTGCTTCGGCTTCGAAAGTTGCTGGAGGAAATAGCGCTGCATCCTGCAGTCCTTGAACGGGTCATAGAGGAAGCTTGGCAAGAAGTGAACCTCGATATGAGTGTCCTTACGGACGGGAAACTCCATCTCGATGCGCGTCACCTCCAATTTCGGGAAATGGCTGCGGATATAATTGGCAATCTGGCGTCGGTTGCCGTCAAGCCAGATGTCGATATCGCCAGGCACACGTAGCATGGGGTCGGGATAGAGTAGGGCATTGCCCTGACCTTTGAGGATAATGTTCCGATAGCCAAGCTTCGCCCAGCGTTGGCTCACCCATACCGTATCGTGATTGAGGCGTTTGTTGTCGCATATAATCTTCTGCACCGACGCATGCCAGTCGATGAGCAGTTGCCGTGGCGGTTTCTGAGCAGCTGTGAGCCTACACAGACCTTCATAGAGTATTCCTATTAGTGTCTGCTGCTTCGCCTCATCAAACAGTTGGTGCCACTCTTCCTCGGTAGGGGTATGGCTGAGAGTCTCCTGTCTGCCTAAGGCTATGCGTATGAGCTCAAAGAAAAGCATTTTTTACTTTATCACCTTTTCACCTTTTCACTTTTCCATCGTGTCTTCTGCGCGTCGGGGCTCGAACGCGCCATCCTTTGCCTCAAAGAGGATTGTACCGGTCTCCAGGCACTCAAGTGAATGCCAAGCGCCTGCGGGGATGTTCATTGCAGAAGGCTCAGTCCCTGCTTTCAGTATGACGCTTTCCGTCAGATTTCCTTTTTCATCGTAGAGCAGTTCCTTGATGCTGCCACGAAGCAAGACAATCGTCTCGCAAGTTGTAGGATGGCGATGGATAGGCATTATAGTGCCTGGCTCCAATGCGTTTAGCATGCGCTGACTTTGGTCATCCGGAGATGTCCGGAGGTCGTAGTTCATACGCAGTCGCTCACAGGCTTTTGCCTTAGCACTGAGCGCGTCAAGTATTTCAGTTGTGATTACCATATTAAATATTATAAATTGTTTTATAGCGTATTTGTCGTCAACCGCTTGTAGATAAATAGTTTCCGGCTGTCAGATAACCATCGCTGGCAGGCAGCATTCTTCTTCCGCAGCTTGCAAATGCAGATACACAACCTGCGTTTCCACAGACACAAGTTGCGTCTCTCGGTACGCAACCTGCGTAGCAAGAATCCAGCGTGGTATAGTTGAAAATATCATGTGCCTGCACAAAGGTTTTCCGAAGCAGGAAGGGATTATTGCATATTGGCGTGCCTGCTCTCCTTATATATATAATAGAGGAACTTGGCATTGCCGATGATGTAGCGTCGCCACATGCGTCGGGGCTCCATGAGTAAACGATAAAGCCATTCCAGCGCATGTTTCTGCCACCACAGCGGAGCTCGTTTCACGGTGCCTGCATAGAAGTCGAACACCGCTCCGATTGTCCCGCAGTGGCAATGGATGTTGAGTTCGTCCCAATGTCTGTATGTCCATTTCTCCTGCTTAGGTGCCGTTATACCTATCCACAACAAGTCCGGGTCAGCACAATTGATAGCCTGAATCATCTTTTGACTGTCCTCGTCCGAGAACTCCGTCTTGAAGGGTGGGGAATAGGTCACGACTTCTATATTCGGGAAATCAGAGGCAGCTCGTTCACGAATCAAGGACAGCACCTTTTCGCTTGAGCCGAGGAACATCACTTTAGGCCTGGAGACTCTTTGGCAGATGGCTTGCATTTCGTACATGAACAAGTCCCATCCTGCTATCCGCTCTTTGGGCTGACTTTTGGCTCTCAGCCATCGGCAAGCCTTGACGATGCCTGCTCCGTCGGGCATGAGGTAGTCGCATTTGGTAAGTGCCTCCGCAAAGAACGCATCCTGTTGCGCCACAACATACGAATAGGCATATATTGTGTTGATGAGCGTCTTGCCCGCAGGAATGCTGGCCAACTCACCCATTGACCCGACAATCGTTATATCTCTCAGCCTCAACATGCAGAGCCGCTTTTATCTGTCGTTCACACAGCCTTCTTGTTATTCTGATAATGCAGCGACAATACGCCCACAAGCCTTGCCGTCTCCGTATGGATTCACCGCCTTGCTCATCTTTTCATAGGCAACCTCATCGTCGAGCAGTGTGCTCACCTCGTTCACAATTAAATCGTGATTGGTTCCCACCAAATGTACGGTGCCACTTTCAAGAGCCTCGGGACGTTCGGTTGTGTCACGCATTACGAGCACAGGTTTCCCAAGGCCCGGGGCTTCTTCCTGTATGCCGCCACTGTCGGTCAGAACAATCGTGGATTTCTCCATCAAGTAAACAAACTCAAGATACTGCAATGGCTCTATGAAGAAGAAGTTCTCGTAAGTGGTCAAGTCTTCGCCGAACACTTCGTGGATGGGCTTGCGCACATTAGGGTTCAAGTGCATGGGATACACAAAATCGACTTCGGGATACTTCTCCGAGAGGTCCTTCATCGCAGTAACCATGCTGATAAAACCCTCGCCAAAGTTCTCGCGTCGATGGCCCGTGATGAGCACAAGCTTCCTGCCTTCTGCTAATCGGGTGACATCATAACCTGCGTTCTTAAGGACATTAACCTGTTCGTCAGCCAGTGCCTTGTCCTTGCTCAACTTGTCAACGATTATGTGTAGGGCATCAATGACAGTATTGCCAGTCACATAGGTTTTACCATGTGCTTTCTCCTCTTTCAGGTTCTTATCGGAAAGAGGTGTCGGGGCAAAATTGTAAGTTGCAATACGACTTGTTATCTGCCGGTTCATTTCTTCAGGCCAAGGGCTGTATATGTTGTGGGTGCGTAAGCCTGCCTCAACATGACCAACAGGAATTTGCTGATAGAATGCTGCAAGTGCAGCTGCAGTGCTGGTGGTGGTGTCTCCGTGAACCAGTACCACATTAGGCTGTACCTCTTTCAGAATATCCCGCATGCCAGTCAGTACACGCGCTGTAATATCATACAAATCTTGCCCTTGCTTCATTATGTTAAGGTCATAGTCGGGTACAACCTCAAATATCTTCAGCACTTGGTCCAGCATCTCGCGGTGCTGGCCTGTTACGCATACGATTGTCTCAAACTCTTCGGGATGCTTTTGGAACTCCTTAACCAAAGGGCACATCTTTATGGCTTCCGGTCTGGTCCCAAACACCAGCATTACCTTTTTTTTCATGTGATTGTATGTTATAAATGCGTCGATTAAATATGATACACACCTTCCAACGGGCAAACATTGTGGCAGTCGAGAATAATCTTACCTTTCAGCTTGTCCCAATTCTGCTTGATGTGGTCATGCTTCACCATAATGACAACCATATCAACTTCGCTGAGGAACTGGTCAAAATCAAGGATTTGGTTTTCAACAATCTTCTTGTTGGTAAAGAATGGGTCAAATGTGCATAACGGACATGCCAGATGACGCTTTTGAATGTCAAGCATCTGAAGTGTGGGACTCTCACGGACATCGTCAACATTTTCCTTGTAAGTAATGCCATAGAGTCCTACCTTCCGACTGTCTGTAATACCATTCTCCTCCATAATTTCATGAATGCGTTCAAGCACGAAGACAGGCTGGTAGTCGTTGGTTTTCATGGACTCGTCAATGACTTTGGCCAATTGAGGATAGTCGCCTACGAGGAACCAAGGGTCAACAGAGATGCAATGACCACCAACACCAGGGCCTGGCTGGAGTATGTTCACACGAGGATGCATATTGCAAATCTTGATAATCTCATACACATCCATGTTGTCGTGGCGGCAGATTCTTGAGAGTTCATTGGCAAAAGCAATGTTAACGGCCCGATAAGTGTTCTCAACCACTTTGGTCATTTCAGCTGTGCGGATGTCGGTAACTACAATCTCACCCTGACAGAAGGATGCATAATATTGCTTTACCTTTTCACCTATCTCCTTGCTGTCTGCACCAATGGTACGGTTGTTGTGGAGAAGTTCATAAACCATGTTGCCGGGAATGATGCGCTCCGGTGCATGAACAAGATTGATATCCTCGCCAATCTTAAAACCATTGGCCTCAATTACGGGGCGTACAAACTTATCAATGGTTCCGGGACTTACAGTACTTTCAATAACTACCGTGGCACCTTTCGGACATACTTTCATCACCTCCTTTACCGCAGCAACGACATAGCAAGCATCAACTTTCTTGCTGAACTTGTCGTAGGGCGTAGGAACAGAGACAATGTACATGTCTGTTTTCTGATACTCGGTTGTGAACTTGATGCCAGCTTTAACTGCAGCAGCAAAAAGCTCATCCAATCCATCTTCCTTAAAGGTGGTTCGGTTTTCATTCAGTGTGTTAACTAATTCTTTGTTATAATCGGTACCAATCACCTCGACACCGTGCGACGCCATCATCAGGGCAGTCGGAAGGCCAATATAGCCTAATCCAATAACGTTAATCATATTTATATAGTGTTATTTATATTGTTTGTTTCTATATAATAATATCTTGCAAAAATCAATTCTTCTTGAACTTTCCGAGTAGCATCCACACAAGGAACTTTAAACGGTAATACTCTCTACGATATCTCTGGGGCTGTTTGAGAAAACGATAAAGAAACTCAATGTTATGTTCCTGCCACCACAGAGGAGCCCGTTTTACTCTTCCTGTATAGACATCAAAGCTGCCACCGAGACCTTGGTAAATGGCAGGGTGTACTCTCATCATGTCTGTCATCAGGAACTCCTGTTTAGGTGATCCCATTGCCACGAAAACCACATCGGGCTTTTTGTTCGCTATATCTTGAATCAGGGCATTGCGCTCTTCCTCATTATTGATATAGCCGTTGCGATAACCAACGATTGTTATTCCATTATATTGAGATTTCAATTGCTTAACCGTATCTTCTATTACCTCTTGCTTGCTTCCAATCAAGTAGAATGTCTTTTCGTGGTAGCTTTCCTGGACGATATTTAACCACAAGTCACATCCAGCGATGCGTACTGCTTGCGGTTTACCCAGTTTGTGCATGGCTACAACGACTCCCGCTCCATCAGCATAACCGATGTTGTCATTCACGACAGCGCGAGTCTCATCTGTGGCTTTTGTCACCTTTTCGGCGTTGACAGCTACCAGTATTCCCTTATGACAATTCACATACTCCAACAATTCGCTTGCCGAGCTAAAAGGGAACACCTTCATGCCGTTCAAATCTATTCTGTCATCCTTTTGCATTTCTTATAGAAACAGTTTCTTTTAACATGTGGTTTGGGCATATACCGTCAGAACTTTCTGAGCGATACTCCTGTCATCAAGTTTTAGTGATAACAGTTTCTCTCGTGGAGAGATACCTGGCTTCTTATTTGTAAGCGATTGGTATGCCAATTGAGCCAACAGTTCCGGATCTGGCTTTGAAGCGACATAACTATTTGCCACGCCATCTAATAAATACATCACATCTCCGACATTAGTTGTAACGACAGATAAATTCGAGGCCATCGCTTCTTTGACAACTTGAGGTGAACCCTCCGATATGGAAGTCATGAGCATTAAATCCGAATTTCGATACAAAGTCGCCACTTCGTCTCTTGAAAGGTCTTCCAGATAATGACATTCTATGTCTAATTTGTATTTGTCTTCAAGAATCCGACAAGTTTCTTGGAATAACGGATAGTTTTTAATATACCGCTCTCTGGAAGAGGGGAAAACGATATGATATCTTGTGTTTGCTTCCTTTTTAGTAGTATTAGGACAAAAGAGATGTATGTTAACGCCGCACGGAATAAGACTTATATCAGATATGTGCTTTTTTACAGCATCAATCATGTTCTCGTTAACAACAATCACTTTATCGGTTCTGCGTAGAATCCATTTAGTGATTGTCTGCAAATATTTACGTTGTCCACTTTGGATGTCACTTCCATGCAATGTTAATATAACAGGAATTCGCGGCTTGAAGAATAGTAGGAAGAAAGCAGAAAGCCCAAAATGAACATGAATAAGATTATACTTCCCTTTTGATATTGCTTTGTGTATGCTGAATATAGACTTGAAATAATTGAATTTGTTTTTATAACCTTCTATTACATATACATCATGTTCAAGATGTTGAACATCTTGAATCGCACATATCTGCTCTTTAACGAAAATCCCATAATTAGGTTTTTCTGGATTAGGATACATGTTAGTTATATATAATATCTTCATTTTTTACGGTCAATTAGTGATTGCATAAAGCTATCGTTGGGGAATGAAAATTCATTAATTTAATAATGATGTATAAAGGTCAATATAGTTTCTTGTCATTCTTGAGAGTGTGAAATGCTCCTTGATTTTCTTCTTGGCGGCAAAACCAAGCTCAATCCTCATCTCTTGATTATCAATCAGATTATTTATCATTTTTCTTAACCATTCCACATCATTCCTTGGCATGAGTACACCATCAATGCCATCGGATATGATCTCAGGGGTACCACCAGAATTTGTTGCTATTACAGGTACTTCAAAGGCCATGGACTCCATGATGGAGTTTGAGATACCTTCACCATGATGAGATGATAAAACTGTCAAGTCGCAAATCTGAAGAATTTCATCAGTATCATCTCGACGCCCTAATATTTTCAGCAAAGGACGGTACTCTTCAGTTACGCTATTATTATATTTCTCCCACATGTCTCCTGATCCGACAGCCAAGAATGTAATGTCTGATCTTTGCTTAATTATAGCCTTTGCAGTATCTAAAAAACAATCCCAATCTTTGTCTTTACGAAAGACTGCAATCATTGCAACAACAAAAGGTGTGGTTATGTTCATCTCTTTTTTCTTCCAATTCACATCAATCACAGACTCTTGTCTTTTTTCATTGATTCCGTTGTAAATCAGAACTGCTTTTTTTGAAGGAATGCCATACACCTTTAACCCTTTTGCCGAATTTCCGACAACCTTATCACACATGCGTTTGCATAGCATATTGACATAAAACTTGGAGCGCCAGACTGGTGGTTTGTCACAATCTGCAACATATGAACAAATGAATTTGAACTTCATGAAAGGCTTGTTTAAAAGTGCACATGCAGCAGACACTTTTCCCCATGCCTGAACAATATCAGGCTTAAAGTCCTGTAGTAAAGCATGAATCATTTTAGCGGCAGCTACCACACTGATATGCTGAGCCTTTCTGTCTATAATATGCAGTTGAGCCGTTGTCTGATATAGTTCGGGGTATTGTACCAGATTCTTTAGGAGAATGACTTGTATGTCGTTATATCCTTCGCGGTTCAATCCCTGAATGAGTTGTAAGCAACGACGTTCCTTACCTCCACCTCCGAAGTCATCAAGAATAAATGTAATGTGCATGTATTCAGTATAACTGTCTGTTATGTGTGTGCATTCTGCATCACGACTCAAATTATGTTTCAGCCTTGTGAAACATCTATATAATCCATTAGTTTGTTATAACTGATTTCTGGAGAATGATTTCGCTCGAAATAGTCCAGAACAGCCCTTTGCTTGGCAGAGTAGATTTCGGAATCAGACAACAAGGCTCTGATAGATTGTTGAAAACTTTCTTCTGTATCTACTACATTACCAAGGTTATATGTCGATATCACATCACTAGGATTTACGGTAGAAATAATAGGCTTTTTATTTGCCCATGCTTGTAGAAAAGTGTTGGGAAATCCTTCAAAAGTGGACGTACAACATAATATTTTGGATTTAGCTATAATTGCGTTGGCTTCAAAAAAACTCTTCTTCCCAAGAAAATGAAGGTTTGGAATGGTCTTTGCCTCTTCTTCAATCTGTGCATAATACTCCTTTTCCTTTTCAGAAGGACCTCCAATAAGAGTGAAGTCATATTCTGGCATAGCTTTGGCCGCATTAACCATCCATTCTGCACGTTTCAATCTCCTGAAATTAGCCACCCATACAACATCTGTCGGCAGACCTGTCGTTTGGAACGATTTCACTTTGCCCCATAAGTTACACAAAAGGAGGCTTTCTTTGTCGTAGTTGTGCTTAAGAGTAGTTTGCTGATGTCTGTTCTGCACGACAATATATCTTAACTTCCTCACGGCTTGTTGCCATAACCTACGATTATGTTTGCCTCCAGCTATAAGTTCCTTGCCTGGCTCAAAATTCACATCACTTGCACTAAAGAACACATATTTTACACCTAAACAACGCGAGATTATTGCCAATGGATATACACCACGATCTGCTCCACGAGAAATAATCAATGTCGGACGCGTAATGAGCAATTCAAGCAAAATAATGAGCCACTCATGCACTATTTCCAGTTTTCCCCAATGCGATATATGTTTGAAACAAATGCCGTCTTTAGAGTAAGTCTTTTGGTTTGTATAAGAAGTAACCTGCCATCCATTGTCTGCAAAAGTCTGAGCCCAAAAATATAATTGGACACCAATCCCATAAACATTATCATTGACAAAATCACTAACTGACTTAGTCCAGATTATTATTCTATGTTGTTTCATTGTATGTTTTGATTAGGAAACAATACAGATGTTGACATTATAGAAGCATTTTAGGATTCCGGACCTAAAATCTATGTCCTCAAGATTTATCCTCATAACTGCGCTGACTGCATAAATGCCGGTCAATCTCTCGTGGTTTATTAAATATCCTCGTGTGGATTTTCTAATATCCTCGTGTGGATTTTCAAATATCCTCATGTGGATTTTCAAATACCCTCATGTGGATTTTCAAATACCCTCGTGAGATGGTTTTCGATACTAGTCAATTTCATTTGCCTTCCAGCATTTGAAGAATTGCTTTTTTCTTGTTAGTCTTGTACAGCGCCTTGTCATAATCAGGAGTCTGACTGAGACATTTCTCTGCATAATCCTTAGTCGAGCAAATAAATTGAGCCGGAACACCTGCATACACACATCCTTCTGGGATATCTTTTGTGACAACACTGCCGGCCCCTATTATTGAATTGGGACCAATGGTGACATTCGGTAATATTATCGAGTGTGTGCCAATAAAACAATTATCTTTTATATTAATCAATCCAAATCTTTTAACATCCTTATATTTTTCAAGATGCCGAAACACCCATGTGCCGCCATCATGAGTGACAAATGAAACATTGCTTGATATTTCAACATGATTTTCCAATGTTACCAACCAAGGTTCACTTCCCCAATTAGGATGGCCATTGAAACGACATCTTTCTCCTATATTTACTCCTATTTGTCTGGCATAAGTTTCTGGAGAAGAGAAGAATTTCTTAAGTCTTGATATTATTTTCATACCATTATTATCACATTAGATTATAGTGGCCTCTAATTTCAAGCGTTGTTTGACAGAAGGTTGTCAACCATCCATTCTTGTGGATTGAATGGGCCTTCATGCCAAAGCATATCCTCTGTCCAGTAACCGGGACATGGATCGTAACCATGCATCGCAAAACCATAGCTTATTTCTACGATTAAAGGTTTGCCCTCAGCGTCGAAGACATAATCGTATGCCAAGCATTGAGATTTCAGTTTCTTCGATACATCAAATGATATCCTGACACATATTTCGGGGATTTCTTCACGCTCATAGATAATATTACCACTGCCAGAGGCTCGAAAATCATCTTTGCGCACTATACGCTTAATCGCAAAGGCCTTATTGCCGATAACGATTATGCGTATGTCGTAGTCGTTATTTGGAATAAAATCCTGGAAGAAAGCATATCCAATCTCTTTTTGATTGTAGTGTGAGAACTCTGTGGGGTTAGCCTTAAGTGCATAATAAAAAGGGCGAATCACATTACGAAGCCCTGCTTTTCTTTCTTTATATTTTCGCCATTCTTCCTTTAATTGGTCTTGCCATCGATATTGTGAGAAACCTTTGGCAAAGCACTGGTGTATGATTTTTTTAGCATCTCCATAAGTGTTTACCAGTTTGACATTTGAGGCACCTGCCCCTCCTTTTAATTTGAACACTTTAGGAAATTCCGCTTTGTCCGCCCATTTCATAGCTTCTTTCTCGGTATAAAAGATATACGAAGGCACTAATGGGGCATTTACGGCTTCCAAGATGTATTTTTCCCATACTTTATTATCGAAATACCAACAAGTTTTGCTATTGGGGAAACAACGAATACCTTTCGCTTCTAACGAAAGAATAAGTGCCTTGGCAAACTGCATGTCACGATAGTTACAGTGATGGAAATGCCACATGAAGAAATCACAGTCGACTACTTGCGACACTATATCAGAGTCATAGGCATTAACTACTTTATAGTCCAGGCCCTTTTCTTCACAATATGGTATCCATCGATCGCTGAACGAGCCAAGTCTTTTATGTATAGCTATTTTCATGGTAATTATGCTTCTTCTGTTGGTATCTCGTCTAATTCTTCATACTCTTCCATTTCATCATCCTCTGTTAATGTCTCGTAAGGATAGCTATATGCATGTGCAATGAAGATACTGTAGTAGATCATTCCGTAGTTCTGGTTATATGTCCATGCTGTGATGTTAATAAAGAGTAAGGCAAACAAACCAAACAGCACCATCAATATTTCTTCTCCATTTTCTTTTTGCCTTGAACGGAGTTTTTTTACAATCAAATAGTAGAATAGTATTAGCAAAGAAAAACCTATTATGCCATTTTCGCACAATTGAGTCATATATTCTGTGTGCAATCGTATAGGGAATCCAGAAACAGGAATAAAATTGGTAATGCCTATGCCAGTAATGGGATGTAAGAGAAATAAACCAAATCCTAAGTCATAATGTATTGAACGATCGCCCAACAAGTTGTTAAGGAACCAGTTTACTGTTTCGTTATCTGCGAACTGGACTTTTGATTCTTCTGCTGTGTCTGCCAGTCGGTCTCCAATCATTGTGTTGCTCATCACAAAACTTAATCCAGCATAAAGAACAATCACAAACAGAGCCATTCGAACATAATACCAGAGGTGTCGTTCTTTTTCTTTGTTGTAAGAAAATTCGATTCCCATTAATAGTATGATTATTGCTCCTAAAGCCTTGCGTGTTCCCGATACCATTGTAACGACAATGGAAATGACAACAATACTCCAGAAGAAAATGGTTGAAAGACGTTGTTGTGTGAAGAGCAATCCGCCGATAAACACAAGACATGTGGTGTGAAGAGGTAATGTGTTTCTTAAACCTTCTGCAACCATACGCTCATCTTCATCAAGTCCCATATTTCCCAAACATAACAGAACATATGAGAGCAATGCAAGAAGCAACATTTTCAGGCAGTTTTCATAATCCCAATCCAATTCTACAATTAGTACGTATAGAAAAATGAAAGGTAACACAAAATTGTTCTTGATGAATACCCAATCACCCCATTCCGATACAAATCCTTTTGTCATAGAGTTCACAAAGGAAAACAACACCAATGCAGTCCAACACAAAAAAGCAGGAGAGCGCAGTACATGTTGTTGTCTCCATAGAGCTGGTATATTCCATATCACTGCAAATACAGATAGAGCTACGACTGTATTACCAGCACCATCCACCTTTAAATAGTATAATTGGAGTGGAGTCCAGATTATGCAAACAAATAGATAAAGAAAGTTGAAGTAATGGGATACAGGTTGCATAAGATTATAAATTAATCGTCAGAGATTTGAATTTCATGTCTCAAGGTATGAATCATATTTTCCCGATGAGACTCACAGGATATTAAATCAAGCAAAGTTAGATAATGTTTAGTGGAATTTATATGTGGAAACAAATGATGCCATTGTAATTTTCGTATAAAACTGTTTTTTAATGGCTCTAACTGCATCAGGGAGGATTTGTGGTTTTTATTCAATAACTCCTGATAAGAAGACTTGAGTTTCTCTGGAGAGGATATTATATTGTTCAGCATCGCAACATTTTTGTGGAAATGTTGGCTTACTTCACCTTGCATCTGTGAGATAGAACTTCCTTGAAGATATGGTATCAATTCAAACGATGGCTCTTTATCCTCACATAATGTAAGGCAAACCATAAAGCCTTCATTCCACGATTTCGGAACATTGGGTTTGCAAAAACTGAAATTACCTAATCCGTAAAAGATAGGATGTCCCTTGTATATTTCATATCCGCTATAACAATGTTGGTGGTGATTGATGACAGCATCGGCGCCAGTATCAATGAGAAAACGAAATGTTTCTTGCATTCTTGGCGTTGGCAAGGAATATCTTTCTATACCACCATGTAGGATTAGTAACACATAATCTGCCTTGTTCCTGGCCTTTTGAATATCATAAAACAGTTGGATGGGTCTTAGAGGATTCGAACCGCCAGAGTTGGGCGTTGCAATAGAATATTCTTCTTCACATGCATTGATAAAGGCAACGGTTTTACTATTTATGTTTTTATAAAGAATAGTCGATGCTTCGTGTAAATTGTGTCCTCCTCCGACATAATCCAGATTCATTTTCTCGCAGGCTTGTAATGTTGTATCAACGCCATCTTCGCCATAGTCTCGAAAATGATTGTTAGCCAATGTCACACAATTGAAACCTGCCCAAATGAGTGCATCTAACATTTTCGGATTAGTGCATCTTAAGTTTGGTCCGGATTTTCGTATTGGATTTGCTTTGTTTGTGGTCAGAGGACATTCTAAGTTGACGAGCGAATAATCAGCTGCAGATATTACCCCTTTGATGTCTCCAAAAAGTATATCGAATCGAGATGACTCGATAGAAGCCAATGCATCATTTAGAGGGACATAATCACCTGCCACCAGAATCTTTATCATTATTCCGAACTTTTTTGTATAGACCTATTATCATATCTCGCATAATAATGCGTTCTGCGGGAAAGAGGATAAGCAGACAAGAATACGCAATTATTGAGATTAGAACCCATACTATGGATAGTGCAAGAGAATGGCTAACATTTAATAGCATTGTTGCAATCAAAACCATAAAAACAGAAGAAAGCAATTCCGGAAGTATGTTTTTTATCATCTTCCATGGTGACTGCCGTATTAAGTAATATGCAAAGAACATGTTTACTACCATCAGTTGAATTCTAACCAATGAGCGTGTCCAGTAGAGAGCTGTAAAGCTATAATTGGCAGCTATGTATACAGCGGGAATAAGGACTACAACATGAAGCAACTGACAAATGACAGCGATGTCTGAACGTCCAATTGCCGGGTAGATATTGCTGCAGAAGCGGGCAAATACTATCATTAAAACATCTATGAGCCCCCATAGACCAATGAAGGGGCTGGCCTCTTTCCATTGTGAACCTAAAAGGATTTCTGTGATGAGGTCGCTAAAAACAAATATTCCAAAGCCAACAGGCAGGAGCAGTATCGCTGTGTATTTTTGAAGCCTTAGCAACAATTCCCTCATAGCCGCATGGTCATCTCGAACTTTAGCCAAAGCAGGCATTATAACAGGAAGAATTGTAGAGGTGATGAGAGCCGTAATTTGGCCGACTGTAGTCATCGATGTTTTATAAAGACCTAAATAGTGTTCATTAAGCATTATGCCAATAAAGAATATATCCATGTAGCCTGTAGCCCAGATGAGTATGGCATCGAGAATGGCCCAACTACAAAAGGCGAACATATTTCGTAAACGGGCAAAGCTGTAGTAGAATCGTGGATGCCAGTCAGACATGACCATGAGGATAACTGCATTCGCAAGATTCACACAAATGGTACCAATGACCAAAGCCCAATAACTTCGCATCCAGAATGCAAGCGGCACCGTAACTACCAACGGCACAATTATTGCGACCAAACGACGATAGAATAGTGTCTTGAAGTCTAAATCCTTCTTGAACAATGCCATCTGGATGCTGGAAAATGCAGCTAGCGGAATGGAAGCGCATGCAACAATGAGAACTATCCCCAGTCCAGGATTACCAACCAGGGTAGCAAGTGGTTCTGCAAAAATGGCGATTATTCCCCAAAGTACACAACTCATCACAAGATTAGTCCAGAAAGCAACATTTGTATCTTTGTCGCGGTCTTCGGCATCCTTGAATGGTTGTTGGATAAGGTATTTTTGGAAACCTGCATCTGTGAAGATTTCAGCAAAAGCGATAACCATGTTCAACGTGGCAACAACGCCGAAGGCTTCCGGGGTAAGCAATCGTGCGAGTATCATGCTTGACACTGGAGCCACCAGCTTGCCCATCACTTCTGTAATGGCTGACCACTTTGTGGCCGTTGCTACTTGTTGATTAAGATTAGGCATACGATATCAACCGATAATCAAACGGCTTATTTCAGGTTCTCCTTATACCACTCTATTGCTTCGCTCAGGCCTCTTTCGAAGTCATATTCAGGTTCATATCCTAATAGTTGCTTAGCTTTGCTGATATCTGCATTGCTATGCTTGATGTCTCCTGCTCGGTCGGGACCGAATATGGGCTCAATGTTTTTACCAAGAGCCTTAGTCAGAGCATAATAGATGTCAATCAGATATTCTCGTCCGCCGTATGCCACATTGAAGGCATCTCCGCTTGCATTTTCTGGGGCAAGACATGCTTTGAGGTTTGCTTCAATGACATTCTCGATGTAAGTGAAGTCGCGGCTTTGTTTCCCATCTCCATTTATAGTCGGACGCTCATCATTCAGGAGTTGCTTGATGAACTTGGGTATCACGGCAGCATATGCTCCATGAGGGTCTTGTCGGCGTCCGAAGACATTAAAGTATCTTAGCCCGATTGTCTTCAGACCATAATGACGCGAATATTGTTTTGCCCATTCTTCATCAGCTCGTTTGGTGAGAGCATAGGGTGAAAGGAGGTTTCCTTCCACTCCTTCTTTCTTGGGCAGATGTGCTTCGTCGCCATATACGGAACTGGAGGAGGCATATACAAAGGTCTTAACTTTGTTTTGCCTTGCGGCTTCCATCATGTTCAGCGTGCCTTGTATGTTGTTGGCACAGTAAAACAAAGGCATTTCAATCGAGCGTGGAACGCTCCCCCAGGCTGCTTGGTTGAGTACATAATCCGCTCCCTTGCATGCTTTCATACATGTATCAAAGTCTTTTATGTCACCTTTGATGAATTCATAGCGGGGATTGTTTACAAACAAATCCACATTGGCTTGTTTTCCGGTGCTGAGGTCATCGAGGCAACGGACACGATGGCCGAGGTTTAAGATTGCTTCGCACAGGTTGGAGCCTATGAAGCCAGCGCCTCCTGTGACGAGAAATAATGTGTCTTGGGGAAATACGAGGTTCTTATACATGACGATATGATTATAGCCTGCCATCCACGATGTCACGTGGAAGGGTGCATTTTACATCGAAGATTACATGCAAAGGCTTTAGCAGGGATAATATGTCTAAATTTTCGAATTGTTTGTGGGCGACGGCAGCTATTGCAGCATCATACTTTACTGTCGGTAGAGTGTTGGTGACATCGATGCCATATTCCCGCTTGGCGATGTCGGAATTTGCCCAAGGATCATAGACCGTGATGTCGATATTGTATTCTTTCAGAGCGCGATAGATGTCGATGACCTTCGTATTGCGCACATCGGGGCAGTTCTCTTTAAAAGTAAAGCCCAAAAGGAGCAGCCTCGAACCTAAAACCTGAATACCTTTCTTTAGCATCAGTTTAATGGTTTGAGTGGCCACGTATTCGCCCATGCCGTCGTTCATCCGTCGTCCGGCAAGGATGATTTCTGGATTGTAGCCAAAACGCTTGGCACATTGTGCAAGGTAATAGGGGTCTACCCCGATGCAATGGCCGCCCACCAGCCCTGGACGGAAGGGCAGGAAGTTCCATTTCGTGCCAGCAGCCTCCAAAACATCATGTGTGTCGATGCCCATCTTTGTGAAGATTTTTGACAGCTCATTGACAAAGGCGATGTTGATGTCACGCTGAGAGTTCTCTATCACCTTGGCCGCTTCTGCCACCTTGATTGTCGGGGCGAGATGTGTGCCTGCCGTGATGACGGAGGAGTAAACTTCGTTGATGTACTTTCCTATCTCGGGGGTTGAGCCGGAAGTGACTTTCTTGATATGTTCTACAGTGTGCTGCTTGTCGCCTGGGTTGATGCGCTCAGGGCTGTAGCCGCCATAGAAATCCACATTCATCTTCAGGCCGCTGACCT
Source organism: Bacteroidaceae bacterium (assembly GCA_017428785.1). GTDB lineage: Bacteria > Bacteroidota > Bacteroidia > Bacteroidales > Bacteroidaceae > Physcousia. The sequence continues at coordinate 50,026 of JAFRQD010000011.1, read as the reverse complement.
TTTCCACGACTGGGATGCATTCGTCCTCTGTGACGCCCGGATATACCGTCGATTCATATACCACGACATCGCCTTTGCTTATGACCTTACCTACCGTGTTGCTGGCACCATAGAGCGGAGTGAGGTCGGGATTGTTGTCGGCATCGACGGGCGTGGGAACAGCTACAATGTAGAAGTTGCAGTCCCTGATATCGTCGAGAGAGGTGGTGCATCTGAAGCCGTGATTGTTGATGGCATCCTGCAGAAGGTCGTCTGCCACCTCGAGGGTGGAGTCGTGCCCCTGCATCAAGGCATCAACCCGGCTTTGGTTCATGTCGAAACCTATGGTCTCATATTTCGTAGAGAACAGGCGGGCAAGTGGCAAGCCCACATACCCCAGGCCGATTACACATATTTTGGTTTGCTTCATGTCTGTGCTTATTTTGCCTCCGTTGTCTTATAGTAACCTGCATACCACCTGGCGAACTTGCGCAAGCCTTGGCGAAGTGGGGTGGAAGGACGGAAACCGAAGTCTTCTTCGAGTGGGGTGGTGTCTGCATAGGTGACGGGTACGTCGCCGGGTTGCATAGGCACGAGTTCCTTGTGTGCATCGAAATCGTAGTCGGCGGGGAGTACGCCTGCAGCGAGAAGTTCTTCCTGAAGGATGGTGACAAAGTCGAGGAGGTTCTCCGGAGAGCTGTTGCCGATGTTATAGACCTTATATGGCGGGACAGGCAAACCATCCTCGCCGGTTTGCTTTTCCGGCGCATGTTGCATCACTCTCACCACGCCTTCCACGATGTCGTCTACAAAGGTGAAGTCGCGCTTGCAGTTGCCATAGTTGAAAATTTGGATGGTCTTGCCTTCGCGAAGCTTATTGGTGAAGCCGAAGTAGGCCATGTCGGGGCGACCAGCAGGACCATATACTGTGAAGAAACGCAGGCCGGTGCTTGGGATGTTGTAGAGTTTGCTGTAGGCATGTGCAAGCAGTTCGTTGCTTTTCTTTGTTGCCGCATAGAGACTGACGGGATTGTCCACTTTGTCGTCCGTGGAGTAGGGGACTTTCTTGTTCGAGCCGTAAACGCTACTGCTGGAGGCATAGACCAGATGCTCTACATTGTTGTGCCGGCAGGCTTCCAAAATGTTGTAGAAGCCGATGAGGTTGCTCTCTATGTAGGCATCGGGATTGGTGATGCTGTATCTGACGCCGGCCTGAGCGGCAAGATTCACCACAACGGCTGGTTTGTACTCAGCAAAAAGGCTGTCTATGCAAGCCTTGTCGGCAATGTTGCCCTTGACGAACACCCAGTCGCGGCCAAGGGCTTCGATTTTTGCCAGACGCTCTTTCTTGAGATTCACATCGTAGTAATCGTTCATCGAGTCGATGCCGACGACCTTGATTTCCTTGAATTCTTTGAAGAGACGCACCACGAGATTGCTGCCGATAAAGCCGGCGGCACCGGTCACCAGAACGGTTTTCCCTTCAAGTGAAATGTTGTATTCTACCATATATCCTTTTGTTTAATATATACCTCTGGGGCTTTGGAGACTATATAAAATGCTAATCTCCAAACAATTACATGCAATCTTGGCGTTTTTGCACGCTTCTCGACCTCGCTCGAAGCATACAAAAGCCATGCAAAGATACGCCATTTTTTAATAATGTGCAAGCGTTTACAAGAAAAAACTCAAAAAGATAGTTTTGGAGAGTCAAGTCGGAGGAAACGAGGCATTAAGGCACTTGTACTTCTACATGCCTCGTTTTCAGTATGATATAGGCTTAAGCACACCCCCGCATAGGGCGGTTCTAAACGCCGCCTGCGGAATTGTCAATCGCCGCACGCGGAAATGCCCATCGCCGCAGCCGGGGATTGCCATCGCCGCACGCGGCGTTTTTTACTTCTTCTGCCAGACGCGGACATAGTCAACTTCCATGGTGACTGGCAGAGCTGATTCATCTACACCTGCATAGCCGCCCCAATCACCGCCCCAAGCCACATTGAGGATGGGGTAGAAGGGTTTGTTGAATGGCCATGAGTCGTTGTTGTTCTGATGGTCGTTCTCGAAATAAAGTTGCTCTTTGCCGTCCACATAGGTACGCATGTAGTCCTCTGTCCACTCGAGAGCGTAGATGTGGAAGCCCTCTTCTGCCCCGACGCAGTACATTTCGTGGGTCTTCTGGGTATGGTTGGTATGGTTGTAGGCAATGCAATGGAAGCTGCTGGAAACTCTGTTTGGATCTACTCCCACTTCCTCCATGATGTCTATCTCGCCGCAAGCCGGCCAGTTGCTGCCGTCCACGGGGTACATCCACCATGCAGGCCATGTGCCCTTTCCCTTGGGTAGCTTGATGCGGGCCTCGATGTAGCCGTACCTGAAGCCTGCCGAGCGGTTTGCATACATGCGAGCGCTATAGACCTTATCACCTTCCTTGAAGGCGTGTATCTTCAGCGTTCCGTCCGTGCTTTCCGCCACTCTTGTACCCTTAGGGCTTTTGCCGCTGATGTAGGTTTGCAACTCATGGTTGACCCATCCCGCATCTGCCTTCTGATAGGTCCAACGGGCAGAGCTGACGTAGGATGCAGAGAACTCGTCGTGCCAGACCAGTCGGTAGCCGGGCAGAGGGCAGGAGTTCTGGTCTTTCGAGGTGTCGTATTCCTTTTCGGTAAGCGTGATGCCGCTGATGTTGACAGTGGTGCCGGCTTTGTTTCCTCCGAAGTCGAGAACGATGCTGACGCGGCTCATGTCCAGTCCGGCCATGTCTTTGCGCTCGAAGATGCATTCCTCATCGGCACCGAGCGGCAACCGCTCTTCGAAATAATAGAGGTTGTCAAAGCCATCCTGATAGAGCTTTACGGTAGCCGTGACTGCCTTGCTGGAACGCAGTTTGATGCGGAAATCGTAGTTGCGATGTGCGTCGGTATGCAGGTCTGTTACGAGGTACATCTGAGCCTGCCATTGTTCGCTGGTCGCCCTGCTGAGCGTCAATGTATATGCGCCTTTGTTCTCCGTATAGGACGGGGCAGCAATTTGGTTCCATCCCGGAGCGTAGTAGAAGCCGATATCTGTGTTGGCATCCTGCCAGAGGTTGGGCGTGTTGTCGAAGGTGACGCTGTCTATCTCGCTTATATTGAAGGAGGTATGCTGTCCGTTGTGATATACGCTCATACTTTGAGCCATAACCGTCAGGGGACAAAGCATAAGAAGAGATATGACTTTGAGTGGTTTCATGGTATTGATGGGGTTTTTTGTATTGGCTGGCCGCTGATGATTGAGGGGCTACTCCTTTTGCCAGACGCGAACATAATCGACTTCCATTGTGAGGGGAAGTGCCGATTCGTCCACACCTTTATAGCCGCCCCAGTCGCCGCCCCATGCCACATTGAGGATTGGATAGAAGGGCTTGTTGAAAGGCCAGGTGTCGTTGTTGTCCTTATGATCGTTCTCGAAGTAGAGCTGCTCCTGTCCGTCGACGTATGTCCTGATGTAATCCTCGGTCCACTCCAAAGCATAGACATGGAAACTCTCCTCGGCTCCTTCGCAGTAGAGGTGATGCGTCTTCTGCGTCTTGGCAGGGTGGTTGTAGGCGGCACAATGGATGCTGCTGGAAACGTCGTTGGCGTCCACACCGACCTCTTCCATAATATCTATCTCTCCACAAGCGGGCCAGCGTCCGCCGCCGACGGGCATCATCCACCATGCAGGCCAGGTTCCCTTGCCTTTTGGCAGCTTGATGCGAGCCTCGATGTAGCCATACTTGAAGCCCTCCGAGCGGTTTCCGTACAGGCGACCGCTATAAACCTTGTCGTCTTCCCTGAAAGTGTAGATTCTCAGAGTGCCTTTCTTGCACTCAGCCACCTTCCTGCCTTTTGGACTTTCGCCTTTTACGTATGTCTGCAATTCGTGGTTGACCCAACCGGCTCGAGCCTCTTGAAAGACCCAGAGGTTGGAGTCGAGTTTAGACGAAGAGAACTCATCGTTCCATACAAGCTTGTATCCCGGAAGAGGACAAGAATTTATCTTCTTGCTTTGTGCAGTAAGATTGAGAGAGCAAAGTGCAAATAATAATAAGCCTTTGAATGTGTTCATATCCTTGAAAACCTTATGTTTGTGTTAGTTTGACTGCTTTTTTAGTTCAACTATATGCGTGGGCGGCAGGCTCGCCTTTCGCTTATCTGTTTCTGTCATGATTTTTGCAGCCAATTGGAGAAACGCCTGACCGGTTATGCTGGCAGGATCTGTGGCTGCTGGAATGCCGTTGTCGCCACTCTCGCATAAGTCCTGAACAACAGGAATCTGAGCAAGCAGCGGCAGGTTCATCTGCTCGGCCAACTGCTTGACGCCTTCTTTGCCGAAAAGATAGTAGTGTTCTTCCGGATGCTGGGCAGGCGTGAACCAGGACATATTCTCCACCAATCCGAGGATGGGGACATTGATTTTCTCGTTCTGATACATGTCGATGCCCTTGCGAGCATCCGCTAAAGCCACTTGCTGAGGCGTGCTCACGATGACGGCGCCCGTGATGGGAATGGTCTGGACGAGCGTAAGATGTATGTCGGAAGTGCCGGGAGGCGTGTCGAGAATAAAGTAATCGAGGTCGCCCCAGTTGGCATCGCCTATCAATTGCTTTAGGGCGTTGCTGGCCATTCCGCCTCTCCACATGATTCCCTGTTCTGGGTTCACGAAGAAGCCGATGCTGAGCACTTTCACGCCGTATTTCTCCTCAGGCAGAATCAGGTCGCGTCCCTCGATGTTCTGGCTGTAGGGACGGGCATCCTCCATTTGAAGCATCTTGGGCACAGAGGGACCAAAGATGTCGCAGTCGAGCAGGCCGACCTTCATCCCAAGTCGAGCCAAGGCAACTGCCAGGTTGACTGCCACGGTGCTCTTGCCCACGCCACCTTTGCCGCTCGAAACGGCGATGATGTTCTTCACGCCAGGAAGCAATTCCGGAAGGTCTGGGCGAGGTGCCTGCAGGGTTCGCGTCTTTATCTCAACCTCGGCATTTTTCGAGGCATAGGCATGAATGGCAGCTTCGGCCGCTTTTACCACGCTCTTCATGAAAGGGTCAGTAGGTTTGTCGAAGATGAGAGTGAAAGAGACGCTGAGACCGGCGATGCGCATATCGTCGTCCACCATTTTCATCTCCACTATGTTCTTGCCTGTTCCAGGATAGCGAACCGTGGAAAGCGCGTCGAGTATGAGTTGAGGATAGAGGTTCATCTGATGTTGTTGACTGTTTTTATGATTCAAAATTTTGTGCAAAGTTAGTATAAAAGTGCGACTTATGCAAGCGAATAAGGTAGAAGTTTACGGATAGGCACAAAAGAACGAATGTATGGTTTGCAGAGTAGACATGTGTAGTTGGCAAAGTTCACGTGTGGATTTGACAAAGTTCACATGTGGATTTGGCAAAGTTCACGTGTGGATTTTGCGAAGTTGACATGTGAAGTTTTTAAAGTTCGCGTGCCTTTTCTCAGCCCCTCTCTGGAGAGCCAGTAAAATGACATCAGGCATCACAAATCATGCACGAAAAGATGTCGAGTGTGCAAGGGCTTCTTGATATATATCAATAAATAGCATGTTTTATACATAATCTTTAAAATATGCGTGCGCGTAAGAATGTTGAACCACCAAAAAGCATTACCTTTGCAGCAGATTTGCGTAAAAAACATAGTGTTTTCAACACAAAACACATAGAAATCTAAACAAAATTAAATAACAAAAAACAAAACAATGAAACACATTTACAAACAAATGACAAAGGCAATGGCCCTGGTTGCCTTGTTCCTCACCGTAGGAGTGAATGCTTGGGGCGCAACAACTGTATGGGATGGATCAACCCTTTCTTCGTCTATTTGGACAGGCGGCAGCACAAGTAATTGGGCTATTGATCCAACACAATACTTCGAAATTGTAAGTGGAACAGGCTTTTGGATCAAATCAGATGCAAGCGGTACACAAGGTCTGAATTTTAATAGTGCGTATCATGCCATCGTTGTAAAGTATCACCATCGTACTTATATGAAGTGTTCTGAAGACAGGACTGTCTGCTTTACCATGGAAGGTGCAAACAATACAGCTCACATTATTGAGTTCGTGAATGATTTGACAGGTGAAGTTATAGAAAGAAAGGTGAGTCATGCGAGAAGTACAACTCAAGGAGCCGGTTCTGCTTTTACCGTAGATTTCAAGGCAAATGTGCAATATGAGCTTAAGGCATTGGCTTCAGAAATCAACATTAAGAAAATCGAATACTTGGTGCCTGGACAGGATATCATCACCCTCGAAGAAACTACAGACAATAACACCAACATCAATACGCTGAAGAATCTTGCCTCTACCGTAAGGGAAGTGAAAATCAACAGGACGCTTAAGGCTGGCCAATGGAACACATTCTGCAGCCCGGTTGCACTCTCTGCATCCACAGAACCTTCGCTTGAAGAGATATTGCTTTGCAATAAGGTGTATATGATTGGCAGCTACGATGCTACAGAAAACACTTTGACCTTCACGTCTTCTACAACACTTCCTGCCAACACCCCCGTTTTGGTGAAGCCTGATGCAAATGTTTCTAATATCGTATTCGAAGCAAAGAACATCAACAAGCCCGCCAGCGCCTCTACTTTGGAAGCATCAAGCAATGGCCTTAAGTTCGTTGGCCTCTATGGTTCGAAGAACATCTTCGAAGTGGACAACTCTTACTTCCTCGGCAGTGACGGCACCACATTGTTCTATCCCGAAAGCAGCGAAAAGGGCACCATTAAGGGCTTCCGCGCTTACTTCGAACTGCCCGACGGCGCTTCTGTCAAGGCTTTGAGCTTCGAAGATGACGCAACAGGCATCATCAGCGTTGAGAAGGACATTTTCAGCGAGAACGGTAATGTATATTCTGTTGATGGCCGCCTCGTTGGCAACTCTAAGGAGAACCTCACTCGTGGCATGTACATCCAGAACGGTCGCAAGTTCATCGTGAAGTAATAAAGTTATATTATAATATATAATAAGGTAAACAACAATAAAACTCATACGACAATGAAGAAACAATATATTGCCCCCTCAATGTTTGCAGTAAACATTCTGAGTACAGCCATCATTGCAGCATCTGGCGAGATTGACTCAACTCCTGTAGCTCACTTCAATGGTTCCGGAGCTGGCGATGCTGGCGATGCAGGTGTTAAGGGCAGCGCCAATGTTTGGGACGAAGAGTGGTAAACCAGCATAGCGCCTATACATTATTATATTATATTACATCAGGAGCTCTGTCATCTGAAAAGGTGGCGGAGCTTTTTTGTGTTTTTTAATCTTTCTAATTCTTCAATATCTAATTTTTCTTCGTATCTTTGCAGGCGAAATGATAAAGAATGAATTAACATGAACAAGAAAACAAAGATAATACTGAGCATCGTTGCTGTGATTGTGGCATGTGTCATAGGTTTCCTCCTCTACACAATGCGTGAGCAGATGCTCGACAGTAAGCAGATGCTCGAACTTGCCGAGATGGACAAGCTCGAGATGGAGAACGAGTACGAGCAGTTCGCCATGCAGTACAACGAGATGAAGACGCAAATCAACAACGACTCGCTTGTCGCCCAGCTTGAGATGGAGCAGAAGCGCACCGAGGAACTGCTGGAAGAACTGAGAAGGGTGAAGAGCAGCGATGCTGCCGAAATCATGCGACTCAAGAAGGAGCTCGCCACCTTGCGAGAGGTGCTGCGCAGTTATGTCTTGCAGATCGACTCGCTCAACCGCATGAACGAGGCTCTGACGCAGGAGAACTCGAACCTCAAGACGCAGAACGAGCAAGCACGTCAGCACATCTCCAATCTCTCCACCGAGAACGAGTCGCTCTCCGACAAAGTGGCCATTGCAAGCCAACTCGACGCGACAGGCATCTATGCTGAGGCACGAAACAAGAAGGGAAAGGCTGCCAAGCAGATAAAGGATGTCAAGAAGTTCGTGATAGGCTTCACGATAGCCCGCAACGTCACGACTGCCACGGGCATCCGCAGCATTTATGTCCGCATCACGACACCCACGGGCGATGTGCTTACGAAGGGCGGAACCTTTGCCTACGAGAACCGTCAGCTGGAATACAGTATCCGCAAGGACATCGAATATACGGGTGAGGAGCAGAGCGTTACAGTTTACTGGGATGTGGCGGAAGCCTTGAGTGCCGGCAATTATCGCGTTGACATCTTTGCCGACGGGCACAACATCGGCACAACTCACTTCACGTTCGACAAGTAGAATGAGCAAAGGAAAGCTTGCCAAATTTGCTGAGATGGCCGAGAACCCGCTTGTGGTGGAGTGCCCGATGGCTGCCCACATGCAAGAGGAGTTCCCGCTTCGCGGCCGTTGGCACGAGGACTTCTTCCACAACGGGAACCCCATCGTGCTTGAACTTGGCTGCGGTCGGGGCGAATATACCGTGGGGCTTGGGAAGCAGACGCCCGACAAGAACTTTATCGGCGTTGACATCAAGGGCGCTCGCATGTGGACGGGAGCAAAGGAGGCGTTGCAGACGGGCATGAAGAACGTCGGCTTCCTTCGTACGAACATCGAGTTCATCCAGCGTTTCTTCGCTCCTGACGAGGTCAGCGAGATATGGCTCACCTTCTCCGACCCACAGATGAAGAAGGTGACGAAGCGCCTCACAAGCACTTATTTTATGGAGCGTTACAGGCAGTTCCTTCAGGACGGAGGCCTCATTCACCTCAAGACAGACTCCAACTTCCTATTCACTTATACCGAGGAGATGCTCAAGACAAACCGAATAGAGCCTATTGTCAAGACGAGGAACCTCTACAAAGATGATAAGGTTTCCTCTTTAGGGGGAGATTTAGAGGGTGCAGCCTCTTCCATCCAAACCTATTACGAAAGCATGTGGCGAGCTCGCGGCATCGACATCAAGTACCTTTGTTTCCGTTTGCCGCAAGGCGCACCACTCGTTGAACCCGAAGTCGAGATACCGCTCGACGAGTATCGTTCCTACAGCCGCGAGAAGAGAAGTGGCTGCGAGAAACACGCCTGATTCTCAGTTCCTTAGCAGAAGCATAAAACGCCGCGTGCGGCGATGGCAAATTCCGCGTGCGGCGTTGCCCATTTCCGCGTGCGGCGATGGCTATTTCCGCACGCGGCGTTTTTAATGCCCTCATGGGGCGTTTTCCATTTTAAGTTTTTTTATGGCAAAGGAACTTGTGCGGTATGAGAAAATTCCCTATCTTTGCAGAGTAATTTCGACTTTGATTATTAACCCTCTAAACTTGAAAAGTTATGGCAAAGTATGTTTGTGAAGTATGCGGTTGGGAGTATGATCCCGAAGTTGGAGTACCCGAAAAGGGCATAGCTCCCGGCACACCTTGGGAAGAAGTCCCCGAAGACTTTGAATGCCCTCTGTGCGGTGTTGGCAAAGACCAGTTTGCCGCTGAGTAACCTCTACTCGGATAATGAGTAGATTTCCCAGCATTGGCTCTGCAGCAGAGCTGATGACACTTATCGACGAGATAGGCTTCCTGCCTTTGCTCGACAGCGGTATCTATGGCTTTTCGGCAGAAGAGATTGTCGATGAGGACTGCCGCTATGTGGTTTTTTCCGATGGAGGTTGGGACTGGCCCCTTTGGAAGTGGAAAGGTCAGATAGTGACCGATATGCCCTGCCTCTACGGAAAGTTCTTCAACAAGAAGGCTGGCTTCATCAGCAAAGCATGGTGGCCCGACTTCTGCAACTACCGTCGCAGCAAGTTCCCCCTTCCAGAAAGCGATTCCATAGAAGGCACCATCCTCGATACTCTAAGGATGACTGGCAGCTTGATAACCAGAGAGTTGAGGTCGGCATGCGGCTTTAACGGGAAAGGCATGCGGTCGAAGTTCGACGGCTACGTCACCAAACTTCAGATGGCAACCTACATCGTCACCGAAGACTTTGTGTATCCTCGGGACAAGCACGGCAAGGAATATGGCTGGGGCTGGTCTCTGCTGAACACTCCCGAAGCGCTTTATGGCAAGGAAGCCTGTAGGTGCAATCGTTCTGCGGAAGCCTCTTTCGAGCGACTCGTCGGGCAGTTCCGCAAGATTCTGCCTTCTGCAACAGAGAAGGAAATACTCCGACTTGTAGGATAACAAAGGGCTTGCTTGAGCAGATGACCAGCAAGAATCGCACATACATTGCTATCGACCTCAAGTCATTCTACGCGAGTGTGGAGTGCGTGGAACGAGGCCTCGATCCACTCAGCGCGAGACTTGTGGTGGCAGACGAAAGCAGGACGGAGAAGACCATTTGCCTCGCCGTCTCTCCAGCCTTGAAGAAACTGGGAATACCTGGTAGGCCAAGACTTTTCGAGGTGCTTCAGAAGGCTCGAGGCACCGACTTCATCATTGCCAAACCGCGAATGGCGAAGTACATCGAGGTGAGTTGCAAGATCTATGATATCTACCTGAAATACGTCGCTCCTGAAGACATCCATGTTTATAGTATTGATGAGGTCTTCATGGATGTCACGGATTATCTGGCAACCTACAAGCAGACGGCACACGAGTTGGCCATCACGATGATTCGGGATGTGCTGAAACAGACGGGCATAACGGCAACGGCGGGCATCGGCACGAACATGTATCTTGCCAAAGTCGCGATGGACATAGTGGCGAAGAAGATGCCTGCGGACAAGGACGGCGTACGCATTGCCGAGCTGGACGAGATGTCGTATCGGCAGACGCTCTGGGATCATCGGCCCCTCACGGACTTCTGGCGTGTGGGTCGAGGCATAGCAGAGAGGCTCTCGCAATACGGGCTCGACACAATGGGCAAAGTGGCCAGGCAGTCGGTTGACAACGAGGATTTGCTCTACAAGCTCTTTGGGGTGAATGCCGAACTGTTGATAGACCATGCTTGGGGCTGGGAGCCTTGCACCATCGACCTCGTCAAAGCCTATCGCCCCGAGACCAATTCGATGAGCAGCGGGCAAGTGCTTTCGGAACCTTATACTTTCGAAATGGCTCGGAATGTTGTGATGGAGATGGCGGATGCCATTAGCCTCGAACTTGTGGAGAAGCGACTGTTGACCAATCAGCTTGTCCTGACTGTCAGCTACGACAGGGAGAGCCTGACAAGACCGGAAATCGCGTCGCTCTACCAGGGCGAGATAGTGCTCGATTACTACGGCCGGCCTGTGCCAAAACATGCGCACGGAACGGCCAATCTGGCCAGCCACAGCTCCTCCAGCAAAGAGATAATCGATGCGGTTATGTGCCTGTATGACAGGATAGTTAACAGGAATCTTCTCATTCGCCGCTTGAACATCGGGGCAAATAGAATCGTCAGGGAGGACAACATCCTACAGCCTACGGACAACAGCCCCAAGCAGCTCGACCTTTTTACGGATTATGAGTCGCTCGAGAAAGCGAGGCAGACCAAGCAGAATGAGCGGGCAAAAGAGCGCAGAATGCAGGAAGCTGTCATCAAGATAAAGCAGCGTTTCGGCAAGAATGCCATCCTGAAAGGCACAAGTTATGCGGAAGGTGCGACTGCCAAGGAACGCAACAAACAGATCGGAGGGCATAAGGCTTAGTTCAGAGTTTAGAGTTAAGAGTTTAGAGTTATCGCCTATGATTGAAGCTTACGAAGACATCATCAACCTTCCTCACCATGTTTCCAAGAAGCATCCGCAAATGTCGATGCTTCAGCGAGCTGCCCAGTTCGCTCCCTTTGCCGCATTGACCGGCCACGATAAGGCCATCGAGGAGACGGCCGAGCAACATGTCGCGGATATTGACTGAACAGGACATCACCATACAAAAAGCACTCAACCGGTTGTGGCTGAGTGCTTTTTATTTGTAAGAGGGTAGGGGGATTAGTCCTCCTTCTGCGCAGCGACGCGCTTCTCGGCGATGCGAGCCTTCTTACCGGTGAGGTTGCGGAGGTAGTAGAGCTTAGCGCGACGAACCTTACCGACCTTGTTCACCTGGATACTGTCGATGTTGGGGCTGCTGATGGGGAAGATACGCTCTACACCCACGGTGCCTGACATCTTGCGAACTGTGAAGCGCTTGTTGTCTCCGTGACCGCAAATCTTGATGCATACGCCACGATAGAGCTGGATGCGCTCCTTGTTACCTTCGACAATTTTGTATGCAACGGTGATGGTGTCACCAGCCTTGAATGAGGGATGAGACTTGCCTGTTGCAAATGCTTCTTCAGCAATTTTGATTAAATCAGCCATAATGCTTTTTTGTTATAAAATTGTTTTGTCGATCACACATAGGCATAACAGGTCTCTCTTTTCCTGCCAGCGACCTACGGGAAAGCGGGTGCAAAGGTACGATAAAAAGTTGAAAGTTGAAAGTTTAGAGTTGAAAGTTTTGATTTTTTCTGTGTTTTTTCGTACTTTTGTGCATCAAAACATTGAAATTAAGACCAAACAAACAAGATATTTCTCCAAATGACGCCCTGCAACACCCTTTGCACACCTGCCCATTTCAGCATGGATAGATGCAAAACATCGCAGGCTTGGTTGCAAAACTTCGCAGGCGTGGATGCAAAACATCGCAGGCGACGTTCGTTGATTTATCATGATGCAGCAATTGATTGTTCATGATGCAGCAATTGATTTATCATGATGCAGCAACGAACTAACCATGTTGAGTCTGGCGACGCAGGCTTTCAGACAAAGGGATTGAACAGGCGGAAGTCATTGGAGAGGCATGAAATGATTGAAAACATGATGAGGAAAACATGTTTATTACTGCTTGCCTTGCCCCTGATGGGCTTGCAGGCGCAGGATTATAAGGTGCGCTCCTTTTGTTGGGAACGCGTGGAGGTGACTTCGGCATTGGATGCGACGCCCTCACAAGAGGCTGCTGCCATTGTGGCTCCCTACAAGGCGAAAGTGGATAGCATCATGGCTCCGCCACTCGGTTTGAGCCGTGTGGCGATGTCGGCAGGAAGGCCTGAAAGTCTGCTGGGAAACTGGGCGGCAGATGTGATGATTGAGGGCGGAACAGCAACTGGCTTGAAGCCTGCCGACATGGGGCTCATCAATGTTGGCGGCTTGCGCAACAATATGCCCGAAGGCATCGTCAGAAGAGGCGACATCATGCTCATCTCGCCTTTCGAAAACTCGCTCGTCGTGCTCGAAATGAAAGGCTCGGACTTGCTCGAACTGATGCGGAACATTGCCGCCGTCAAAGGCGAAGGCGTAAGCAGCAGCGTACGGATGGAAATCACGGAAAACGGCGAGTTGCTCTCCTGCACCATCGACGGAAAGGCTATCGACCCGCATCGCATCTACACAGTCGCCACCATTGACTACCTCGCAGAAGGCAACGACAAGATGTATGCCCTGAAGAAAGCCGTGAAGCGCCACGATATAGGCTTCCTCGCTCGCGATGTCATGATGGAATATGTGCTGAAACACAGAGTGATAAACAGTAAGATAGAAGGTAGAATCGTAGTGAAGTAAAGACTTCTCAACCCCCTTCCGGGGGAACAAAAGAATAAGTAAAATGAAAACAGTCAGCGTTAAATCATTGTTGCTCCTTGCCGTCGTCCTTCTCCCCATAATGGGGTTCGGGGCTTCTCCAGAGGGCTCGCTCTTCATCGTCCACACCAGCGATACACATTCTTGCATTGAGCCTATTTCGCCGAACTACAAGGACTCGACCCAGGCCAACAAGGCCGGCTACTTGCGACGCGTGGTTCTCCTCGAACAAATGCGTAAGGAACATCCCCAAGACATGCTCCTGCTCGATTGTGGCGACTTCAGTCAGGGCTCCGTTTATTACAATCTCTATCAAGGCGAGGTTGAGGTCAAGCTGATGAACCTCATGCATTATGATGCCTGCACTATCGGCAATCATGAGTTCGACTTCGGCCTCGAGAACCTGGCTCGCCTGATACGAATGGCGGAGTTCCCTTTCGTCTGCTGCAACTACGACTTTACCGGCACTCCATGCGAAGGCCTGGTCAAACCATATATTATAGTGGAACGTGCAGGCGTACGCGTAGGCATCTTAGGTGTCTGCCCGCAGCCTCAAGGCCTGATTACAGCGAAGAACTTCGAAGGCATGAGCTACACGAAGCCAGCCAAAGCGGCTCAACCCATCATCGACCGTCTGAGAAATGAGGAGAACTGCGATGTCGTGGTCTGCCTCAGCCATCTTGGATGGGGCGAGAAGCCCGATATGGACCCCGACTTCATTGCGGGCACGACTGGTCTTGACATCGTCTTAGGCGGCCACTCGCACACTTACTTCGATGCGCCTCGGTATCTTAAGGACAAGAAAGGCCACGAAGTCCTGGTGGACCATCAAGGCAAGAATGCCCTCTTCTTAGGGACCGTCGAGGTAAAGACCGGCTTCCGAAAGGAATAAACAAAAAGCCCCTCCGCTTGGAGAGGCTTTTTGGTATTGGTGTGATTCTCTTTAGAGAGAGATAGCACCGCTGGGACATGCATCAGCGCAGGTGCCGCACTCAGTGCACTGTTCAGGGTCAATTGAGTACTTTTCGCCTTCAGAGATTGCTCCAACGGGGCATTCGTCGATACATGTGCCGCAAGCAACACAATCATCACTAATTACGTAAGCCATAGTCTTAAATTACTTTTATAGTTACTATTTTGGTTGTTTTCGGTTGCAAAGATAATTATTTTTAGTGATAGTGGTGCATAAAAGACAGACTTTTTTATCGTTTATCACCAAAAACAATGATTTAAGCAATAAAAAGAGGCATGATTACGTTATTATTACGATGCGCACACACATATATAGAAGCCTTGTATCGCTCATCTTGCTTTCTGTTGTCATGTGTCTCTCGGCACAGGAACGCAAGGTTCAGAACCGCCCATACATCGATGAGCGGAAGTTGCATTATGGCTTCCTGCTTGGCCTCCACCTGCAAGACATTGAGTTGGAGAACAACGGATACATTGACCCGGAGACAGGCGAGCAATGGTATGCCGAGATAGACAACTACGGGCCTGGCTTCACGGTGGGTGTGCTCGGAGCCCTCAAACTGAACAAATACTTCTCGCTTCGCCTTTCTCCGACCATACATTTCGGTCAGAAACATGCTGTCTATCATGAGCAGAAGAGTGGGGCAGACAGCACTCAGGTGTTCAAGAGCACTTATATCTCAGTTCCTTTAGATGTGAAGTTCGCCGCTCCTCGCTATAATAACTTCCGTCCTTACCTCATCGCAGGCGTCAATCCGATGGTCGATCTTACTGCCCGCAAGCACGATGCCCTGCGCCTGAAGCCTTTCGACATCTACCTCGAGGTGGGAATGGGCTGCGACATATACTTGCCTTTCTTTAAGCTCATCCCTGAACTTAAGTTCTGCTTCGGCTTGATGGACATCATCCATAAGGACAGAAGCGACCTCATCGACGGCACTTTGTTGAAGTACACAAGAGCGGTCAACGGCGGTCATAGCAAGATGGTAGTCCTAACATTTAACTTCGAATAACCATGAACTTCAAATCCCTTTTCCTTGCTGCGCTCCTAGTCTGCAGCCTTTCGCTCTCGTCTTGTCATAAAGAAAGCGAGGACCTGAACGCCATTGCCTATGAGCTTTGCCAGTACATTCCTGACCATGTGCTGCTAGAACGCTCGAAAGACTTCATGACAGAGGACTTCTATGCTGTGCTCGACACGATGTTCAACCTGCCCGAACATGAGGCGATGGATCACGAGTGGCTCCATTACTTTGTTACCGGCAACGGCGGCACGATAGCGGATTTCACGGTGGATACAGTCGTGGTTCAGGATGAGACACATGCCGTGGCTCTGCTTACAGTTCGACAGAAGTGGGAAGACGGTTCGTTCTGTCCTGAGGAGGACAATGAAAAGCACAAGCTTTACATGGAAAAGGTAGGGGGAAAGTGGCTCATGTCAGACTTCGACGGGCACAAGCAGGACTGCATCAACAGCATTGCCATCTGGCGAAAGGAAGAGGCTTTGCGGCAAACGATAAGCGATTATCTTGTGAAGGAGATAGGTTCGCAGTATTCTCAAGGCGACCTTTGTGTGCCTGTCTTAATGATTGTGTCTGCCGAAGAGAAAGGCACAGGGCAAGCTCGAGTCTGGGGCGACTTTTGGGTGTTTAACTACAAACTTGTGGGCGATACGCTCAAGACTGTTTCCGGAGGCAATCATTCCGGCTGTTTTGATATCGCGAAGGCTGCTGGCGAACTGCAAGTGACGCGTTTCGAGCAGACGGAAGACGGCGCTGGCAACGAAGCAAGTGCCAAGCGCATCTTTGCCGACCACTATGATATCTATCAGAACATGCACTCCAGCGAAGACGTTCGTGAAGCCGTTCGCATAGAGCAACTGCAGCAGTATGTTCAGAAGCACGACCTGAAAGTAAAGTACTATCAGGACTACGGCTGGGACGCTGTAGAGCTCTGAATACAACCTTTACAAGCCTTTCAGTTTAAAGATATTCGCTATCTCTGCAAATAACACATGTGTCGTTTGCGAAGTACGCTTGTGTTGTTTGGAATTTACCTGTGGCTTGTTTGCAAAGTAGGCGTTCCTACTTTGACAATTAGGCATGTATAGTTCCGTGCGTTGGGCTTCATCCCCGTTTTTCTTTCTTTTTTGACTTTTATTTAAGAAAACTCTTTGTTCGTATTCTATATATTTTATTATATTTGTAGCAAATATTGTCGAACTTTAAGCCAATTAGTAACATGAGAAAGACTTTACTTTTATTGTTGAGCACAATGATGCTGCTTGCAAAGAGTGTAACCACTCAGGCGGCGACACCTCGCACTCCCGTCGTGCCTTTGGGAGCACTGGCTGAGATTATCATTACCAACGACCTGACAGAAAAGTACAGCGATGGCACTTGGCACTTGACTGCCGATGCTCAGCGATGGATTGAGTACAACTACGACGGAACAACTGAGGGCGGAACCATCCAACAGACTAATCGCAACAATTTGTGGTTCGACTTCAACTCTGAGGCAGAGGGCTGCGACGATATGATTATCACCAGTGCCGAACTGAACTGGGGTGGTTACATTTCCATCACCAACCAGGCCGGTAGCAGGGATGGCTTGATAGTTGTGGGCATGGACCGTTATCCCGCTTTCTATGTGACGGGTACAGATAAAGCCAAGTTCTACTTCTCCGGTTCGTCCAACAAGAAGGGTTATCCGCAGATAGAGGTGTATGAGGTTGGATCAGACACTCCTCTTGCTATCTACACAGACGATTATGGACTGACAAAATATACATGGGATCACTCGACTCTACTTATTGCCAATGGCCTGAACAAGGCAAAGAGCTATAAGATTGTTGCTCGCACGATGTTTCTTAACGAAGAGACCAACGAATATACCTACGAAGGCGGTGACATTGTGTTGCAGATCATCAAGTTTTATGGCACCCCGATTGACGATGCCATCAAGGACATCGTCGCCACTCAAAAGAATAGTTATTTCACTTTGGATGGACGGAAACTTCAAAGCACTCCTTTACAGCGCGGCATCTACATCAATGCAGGTAAAAAAGTACTTGTAAAGTAAATATCAAGAGTTCGTTAAGAAGGTTTTCCTCAAGAGAAGTGACCTAAAAGATGGGAAAGACCACAGGCGAAGGGTTAGCTTTCGTTTGTGGTCTTTTACATCTTTGGGGTTATACTTTCTTTCACCATCCTTCAGGCAAAACGATGTTCTCTATATCGTGAGCCTTCACGAACAATGGAGCTATCTCCGCGTCGACGAAGCCGGCAATGCCGCATCCGATGCGTGTAACGAGGAAGGTCAACTCCTTATGCTCCTTGGCGAATGCGATGAACTCATCTACATACGGACGTATCGTCTCTACGCCGCCTTGCATAGTTGGGATGGCGTAGCTCTGTCCTTGCAGTCCAACGCCTTGTCCCATGATGGCTCCAAACTTGCGATACGCAACGTATGCCGCACCGCCGCCGTGCATTCCTTTCAGGTTGCTGCCGAACACAAATATCTCGTTCGGCTCAAGTGAAGTGATAAACTCGGGTGTTGTTCTCTTGTTTTCCATGTCTTTCTTCTCTCTTTTAAACGGGCTAAATCGGATGCCCCAACTTCTTTTTTCTAGCAAAAGAGGCCGTGTAGACATCGTGTGAGGTATGTCGATGTTATAATCCACGGCTATACTGCTTTCATTGTAATCCATGGTCCTTGACTCCATAACCTCAGGCATGTCAAGTTCCATGTCGAAGTTCTTCTTGAAGTATGGCACGATGACTCCCTCCTTGAGCCTCTTGAAGCGTTGCGAAACGGCAGATGGCGTCATGCCGAGCCGCTCGGCAACCTCGTTGCCCTGGTAGCCTTTCAGTAGTATCATCTCGATGATGGTTCGGTCTCGCTGGCTTAGGGAGAAGTTGTCGCAAACGTCCTCAACAAGTTTGTTGAACTGCAGGCGCAGGTCGCTTATCGTGTCGCACGACATCAGATAGTCTTGGAAAGAGATGTTCCCGTACACCTTTCTGTACCATTTCAGCGCGTCGAGCACCACATAGCGTAAGCCGCCAACAATCCACGTCTTGAGGCTCACCGCTGGAGAATGGTCTTCAAGAGGCTCCCAATCGCGTTCTATCAAATAGAGAGCATACTGGTGCGCCATCGAGTAGAAGTCAAGGTTTTCCTTTTCGCTCAATTGATACTTTTGGTCGAGGACGCTGTATCCTGCACGACAATAGCCGTAGAAGTACTGACGGATTATTCCAGCGTCGCCTCGACGGAAACCCTGTATGATATCATGATCTGTAAGTTGCAGACTTGGCATGCTCGTAACGGTTTCTTCTGCAAAATTACAAAAAAATCGTCAACGCACTTAATTTTTCATGGAAAACTTCTTCAAAGTAATAAAAGACGCCCGAAAGACAAACCGAAAGTATTAACCACAAAAACATTATTAAAACTATGGAAAAGCAAGAAGCAAACAAGAAGAAGAGAGTTTTCAACCTGATTATCGTCGATGAGAGCGGCTCGATGTCGTGCATACACAAGCAAGCGTTCTCCGGCATGAACGAGACTCTTCAGACCATCAGGCAGATGCAGGAAAAGTTTCCGAGGCAGGAACAGTACGTTACCCTGCTTACCTTCGACTCCAATCACATGACTTGGCACTACGACAAAACACCTGCATCGGCAACTACCGACCTCGATTGGAATGCATACAACCCATGTGGATGCACTCCGCTCTACGACGCGATGGGTGTTGCCATATCGAAGGTTAATGCGCAAGTCACGGAGGAGGACAATGTACTCGTCACCGTCATTACCGATGGAGAAGAGAACAGTTCTCACGAATGGACGCTCCGGATGATTAAAACCCTCATCGAGAAGCTAAAGAAGCAACATTGGACTTTCACCCTCATTGGCACAGACAATCTCGATGTGGAAGGGATGGCACGCAGTTTCTCCATCGACGAGCACCTGAAGTTCAAGCAGGATGAAAATGAAACACAAGCGATGTTTTGTCTTACAAACAGGTGTATGGAAAAGTACAACCTCTGTTTGGATAAGGACGAAAGTTTGCCGACAGGTACTTACTTTGACGAGTAGAGGCAACTCGGGACATTTAGAAAAGAGATGCAGAGTTTGAGGCTCTGCATCTCTTGCTTTGTAGAGTACCATGCTGGCATTCAGCGGAATATCACGCTCTATGTTGCAAAGCAAAACTTAACATGCCTAAATTGCAAACATAACATGCCTAAATTGTAAACTTAACACGCCTAAATTGCAAACTTAACGTGGATAGTATGCAGACGTGGCACTTTAGGGTCGGTCTCCAGCTGTTACGCGTATTTCGTAGGAGCTTGTCTTGCGATGTTCTTCATCGTGTCGCCGGATTGGGGGCAATGGCCAGTTCTGCGGCGCGTTCATCACCACGAGATACAACTCCTTGACCGCTTTGTCCTTAGGAGCCTTGTAGCTCACACGTGCACGACCCTTTTTGTATATCGGGCTGTAGTGGCAAGTGCCGTCGTCCATCAGCGCAACAAAGCCATAGCGCCAGCCGTCGTTGACATCTTCAGTATGCCCCTGGAACTCGACCTTTATGCGTTTCCCTTTATCGGGAACAGGCAACTTCCTTGCATCGAAGCCCCCAGGTTCTGGAGCACCTGCTTCGGGCAGTTCAGGCCAGTTGCCGGCATAGGGACGCGTCTCGCCATGTGCATGCTTGAAGTCCAGGAATATTGTATGACGATGGGCTTCGAAGAGATTGTCGTTGAACTGCGATGCGTTCATCTTTGTCAAGCGCATCAGGATTTCTACGGGACTCTCGTGACCCTTTCCTTCCTTGTAAATGTTGCCGATGACCTCGAGACCATAGTTCTGCGACCACCATTCGAGCACGTATGGCGAGTGATAGACATTCTCCCAATGCAGGAAAGCTTTGTGAGGCGTACGTCGGTAGGCATCCCAATGATAGAGCTCATCGCGCACCCAATTCGGGTTGACGTGCCACAGCATCCACTGCGACGTCATCTCGAAGAACCCGCCTCCCGACCATCTCTCAAGCCTCTCGCCACGTGCTTTGGCCTGAACCATCCTGTCGCAATGCACTTGCATCTGGAAGCTGTGCCCCAGTTCGTGAGCCACCGTGTTGAGCGGCGCGTCCTGCAAACGGTTGGGAGCCGACCAGAAGGCGCCTATCACCTCGTCATAGTCGCCGCCGTAAGCTGTGCCTTCGAGCGAGTAGTTTATCATCACCATCATGCGGTACTTGTCTGCGTTCGAACCAACTCCGATGAACTGAAGCGTGTCGCGATAGAACCGGTAAAAGCGTTCGAGCTTCAGCTTCATGTTCTCGATGTCAACACGCATCGGCCTGCCTTCGAGCCTTGGAGGCGACGCGATGTCTTTGCCGAAACCCTTCTCCCAGAAGATAACGAAGTTGTCCGTCAGCGCCATGCGTGAGTAGCTCCATTGAGAGCTGTCGTTCTCGAAGTCGTTGCCCCGCAGGTCTCGGGGGATGTATATTTGCTTGCCGGTTATCTCGATGGCAAGCGTTGCCAAGGCAAACAGGCTGCAGGCGATGGTGAGCAAGTATTGTTTCATACGCGTATCGTGTTTTGTGAGATGGTGTAACGGAATGTCTTACGCCTCGCAAAGTTACAAAAAAATATTGAAACACAAAGAAAGATTGATACAGAAAATCCTTTTTTCTTTATGAAAGGCTTGGTGTTTTGATGCGGTAAAAGCATGGAAAATCCTTTACAAAAAGATGTATCGGAAAAGGTGGAATTTGAAGTCGAGACATGGGGCGCTTGTCAACGCCACACGTGAAGTTGTGCAATTCCACACGTGGAGTTTGAGATTTCCTCGTGTGAAGTTGCGTAATGCCACACGTGGAATTTGGCGAATATTTGTGCAGGATATGACAAGTGTTCATGCGGAATCGACACTTTCTTTGCTTCTTGTCTCATAATTCCCTTTTGTAATCGTCTGATTGTCATAGGAAATTCGTTTTAAGCGCATTTCTCGTGTTCTGGGTAGGAAAGTGCCACCAAGAGAAAAACAAAGCGTCAGAAGGCGTTGGGGTTGGAAAAATGTTTACAAAAGCCAAGAAAAGGATGCCCTCACACCTCGCTTCGCACCTCCGGTTCTACATTACAAATGCATATATAAAATGCGAGCGGATTACAAATCCGCCCGAACAATCTGCGTACTTACCCCTTCAGAAAGGGGAGGGGAGTGGGGTTAACTCAGGATGATTCCTAAGTTGGCTGGGAGTGTTACGACAAGAGGCTCCGACGAATTGAAGGGAATGTTTACTTTGCTATCACTCAACTGGTTGTGCATTGTAGTCTTTGCCTTTTCTTTAATGCCTGTAAAGTCAAAGAAATGTTGTGGGAGGGTGAGGGAAATGGTCTCTTCTTTGTCGGAGAAATTGGCAACAATGAGTGCCATCTTCTTGCCTTTGTGACGGATGAAGGCATATTGTCGCTGGAGGTGCGGATTGGCATACATCAGGTCGTAGAAACCGCCATCCAGATAAAGAGCTTGCTCTCGAAGCTGAAGAATGCTCCGATATGTCTTTTGGAGTGACAACTCGTCTGCCGTCAGCAGTTTGTCATCAAAGCGTCCTTTGTTGCGCCAACGTTGGATGGAGGGTATCGTCCAATAATCAAAGATGGTGGTTCGTCCGTCTTTACCACTGAAGCCTTCTGCATCCATGCCTCGCTCGCCTAGCTCCTGTCCAAAATAAAGCATGAAAGGGCAGGGCATGAGGCTGCTGACGAGAAGTGCAGGAAGTGCCTTTCGGGCATCTGCAAGCAGGAAATCACTTGCAAGCCTCTGCTCATCGTGGTTCTCGAGGAAGTTGAGCATCATGCCACGAATGTCGTCGACCGCCTGCCAACATGCTGTTATGCTTTGCGTGCTCTTGCCTCGACAGACATCCAAAAGCGTGTCGTAAAGCCCGACTTTATCGTAGAGGTAGTCAAAATGTCCGCGATGGATGTAGTCGCGATACAGGCTTGGATTATAGACCTCGGCAATGAAGATGATGTTCGGGAAAGCCTTCTTGACTTGTGGCAACGCCCATCCCCAGAACTCCACAGGCACCATCTCGGCCATATCGCAACGGAATCCGTCGATACCCTTCGAGGCCCAGTAGAGCAGGATGTGCAGCATCTTGTGCCATGTGTCTGGAGTAGGGGAGAAGTGACTTTGCCTGCCACCAACATAATCGATGCCGTAGTTGAGCTTCACCGTCTCGTACCAGTCGTTCTTTGATGGCCAGGAGGTGAAGTTGTCGTTGCCTGTTGCTTTTGCCGGAAACTCTTTGTATGTACTCTTCGGCAGGATATTGTCAAGATGTAACTGCTCTGCTGGCAGATAGTAGAAGTTGTTATTTGCTGAGAAAGAGCAGGTTCTGTCATCGTCCTCACCAAGGTCGCGAACCTCGGCACATGGCTTTGCGTCAGAATGATATTGTCTTGCAACATGATTTGGCACAAAGTCGATGATGACTTTCAAACCTGCTTTGTGCGTTCGCTCCACAAGCAATTCAAACTCATGAATGCGCTTTGCAGGGTCTTTCGCAAGGTCCGGGTCAACATCATAATAGTCACGAATGGCATAAGGACTGCCTGCTTCTCCCTTCACGACATCGGGATTGTCCTTGGGAATGCCGTATGCCGAATAATCAGTCTTGCTTGCGTGCTCAATGATGCCTGTGTACCAGATATGCGTACAGCCAAGTGCCTTGATTTGTTCCAAAGCCTTGGCTGTAAAGTCCTGCATTGTGCCACACCCGTTCTGCTGCTTCGTTCCGGAAGGAATGCAGTTGGCCTTATCGGCACCGAAGAGGCGAGTGAAGACCTGATAAATGGTCATTGTGTGGAATTAAGAATTAAGAGTTAAGAATTAAAAATGCATGAATATAATTCTTCTTTCTTAATTCTTAATTTTTAATCATGCTTTAGCACACACCGTCGATAGTGATGCCTTCGATTCCCTTAGCAATCTTGGTGATCATGCCCTGCAGAGCTTTGCCCGGGCCACATTCCGTGAACTCTGTAGCACCTGCAGCAAGCATGTTCTGCACCTCTTGTGTCCAACGAACAGAAGCTGTGAGCTGGGCAATAAGATTCTGCTTAATCTCTGATGCATCCGTGTGTGCCTTTGCATCCACATTCTGATAGATGGGGCAGGATGGCGTGTGGAACTCTGTCTGCTCAATGGCTGCCTGAAGCTCATCCTTGGCAGGTTGCATGAGAGGACTGTGGAAGGCTCCGCCAACAGGAAGTACAATGGCGCGTTTGGCACCTGCTTCCTTCAGCTTCTCACAAGCTTTGTTTATCTCCTCGACATTGCCGCTGATGACCAACTGACCCGGGCAATTGTAGTTTGCAGGCACGACAACGCCATTGCCTTCTGCAGTCACCTCAGCACAGATCTGCTCAACTGTCTCGTCGGGAAGATTGATGATAGCTGCCATCGTGCTGGGAGCGGCTTCGCAAGCCTTCTGCATTGCCATTGCACGAGCATGCACAAGACGAAGTCCGTCCTCAAAAGAAAGTGCTCCAGCTGCTACAAGTGCACTGAACTCGCCTAAGCTGTGACCACCAACCATATCAGGTTTGAAGGCGTCGCCCATGCAGATTGCTGTGATAACGCTATGGAGAAAGACTGCGGGTTGAGTCACCTTTGTCTGCTTCAGTTCCTCAGCATCGCCCTCGAACATGATGTCGGTGATGCGGAAACCAAGTATCTCGTTTGCCTTTTCGAAAAGTTCTTTTGCCTTGGGATTAGTGTCATAAAGCTCTTTACCCATGCCTGTGAACTGAGCTCCTTGACCAGGAAATACAAATGCTTTCATTGTCTTATATATCTTACATTGTTATAAATCGCGCTGCAAAGGTACGAAAATTTATTCACATAACACCAAAAGTATGAAACAATCTCTTCGCGCGTACATTATTTATTCATATAGTTCTTAGTATTTTCTTTCGATATAATCGGCGTTATGTTTAGTAAGAGTTGGGTGTTATACATGAACATCAGCCTATTCTGTCATTTCGAGAGAATAATTTCATCCTTTTGACTTAAATGTTTTGTCCTTTCAAATAAATTGTTTAATTTTGTGGCAAAAACATTAAAATCGTCTTCTTATGAAGATTTCGATTGCAGGTACAGGAAAGATTGCCGAGGAAGTCATGCGCATGCTGCATGAGGAGTTTGCTGACGAGATTGAGGTCACAGGCATTTATGCTCGCGAACATAGTGTGGAACATGCTATCGACCTATGTCAAGCCTATGCTCAAACAGGTTTTGTTTATACGGATTACGAGCGAATGCTTCAGGAAGCTGAAGCCGACTTTGTGTATATCGCCAACGCCAATCATGTGCATCATGAGTATGCGATGCAGGCGATGAAGGCCGGAAGGAATGTGATTGTGGAGAAACCAATCGCAGTGGATCGTGTTCAGACAGAAGAACTTATCGATACTGCGATACAGCGTTGCGTCTATTGTCTGCCGGCCTATTCCTTATTATATATGCCGATGTTTCGTAAGTTGCAAGAGTTCGTTCCAAAGCTTGGCACGATAAGGATGCTGCATTGCAACTATGCTCAGCGCAGCAGTCGCTATGACCGTTACCTCAATGGCGAGTTGACGCCCGTCTTCGACCCTGCAATGGCTGGCGGAACGCTTGCAGACCTCAATGTCTACAACCTGTGCTTTGCGATTGCTTTGTTTGGTCCTCCTCGCACGGTTCGCTATGAATGCAACCGAGGTTTTAACGGCATCGATACAAGCGGAACACTTCTCTGTCACTACCCTACCTCGCTTGCTGTGCTCAGTGCCTCAAAGGATTCCGACGGCCTCTCGTATGGCTGCATCCAAGGCGAAGAGGGTTACATCGAGGTTCATGGTTCCGTCAGCATCCTCGACTCCTTTACCGTTCACCTGAGAGGCCAGGAGCCCGTCACATTTAAGAGTGAGACGGGACATCATCGGCTCAGTTATGAGTTCCGAGAGTTCCTCTCTCTCATCGAGAACAGACAGGAATGCCATATTGTTATTCCCTATTTAACGCGAATCATGCAAGAGATTGCCATCGCACAAGAACGTATGATATCATGAAGAAACTCCCTCTTTTCCTGCTTGGCAGTTGTGCCATCAATGCTGCCCATGCACAGCGTTGGAACATCGTTTACATCATGAGCGACGACCATTCCTATCAGGCGATAAGCGCTTATGGACATCAACTTAGCCGCCAAGCCCCTACTCCCAACCTCGACAGGCTGGCCGAGAAAGGCATGTTGTTTCGTCGCGCCTATGTCGAGAACTCGTTGAGTACGCCGAGTCGCGCTTGCCTGATGACTGGCATGTATAGTCATCAGAGCGGACAGAGAACGCTTGATTGCCCGATTGACAAGGATGCGCCATTCGTCAGCGAGTATTTGCAAAAGGCTGGCTACCAGACAAGTATGATTGGGAAATGGCACATGCTTTGTGAGCCGAAAGGTTTCGACGACTACCATATCGTGCCTGGCCAGGGCGATTATTACGATCCGCGGTTCCGTTCGCAAGAGACCGATGGCAAATATATCGTGGAGAAAGGGTATGCCACGAACCTCATCACGGACCATGCCATACAATTTCTTGAACATCGCGACAAGTCGAAGCCGTTCGCTATCTTCGTTCATCACAAGGCACCGCACAGGAACTGGATGCCGCCACTCGATATGCTCGACCTATATGAGGACGTCGAGTTCCCACTTCCGGAAACTTTCTACGACGACTATTCCACGAGAGGACAGGCCGCACACGAGCAGCAGATGAGCATCGAAAAAGACATGGAAATGTGTTACGACCTAAAGGTTACGCAGATTAAGCCTGGAATGGGATACACCCACGAACGCAACGGCAACGGTTTTCGTCAGCAGCTTGCTCGAATGTCGCCAGAACAAAGGGCTAAATGGGAGTCCGTCTATAACCCTCGAAATGAGGCGATGTTGGCACAAAACCTTACAGGCGACGCCCTCCTTCGCTGGAAATATCAGCGATATATCCGCGACTATATGAGGGTGATCCACAGTATCGACGAACAAGTTGGACGGTTGCTTGACTACCTGGAGGCTAACAACTTGATGGACAACACGATGGTTGTCTATACGAGCGACCAGGGTTTCTATATGGGAGAGCACGGATGGTTCGACAAGAGGTTCATGTATGAAGAGTCTTTCCGCACGCCCCTATTGGTCTATACGCC
Source organism: Bacteroidaceae bacterium (assembly GCA_017428785.1). GTDB lineage: Bacteria > Bacteroidota > Bacteroidia > Bacteroidales > Bacteroidaceae > Physcousia. The sequence goes on along the minus strand of JAFRQD010000011.1, from coordinate 23,328 downwards.
AGGCATGAAGGGCGGCCAGAAGTGCGACGCTCTTGTTCAGAACATCGACTTCGCCCCGACTTTCCTCGATATAGCGGATGCCGAAAAGCCGCAGCAGATGGTTGGAACCTCGTTGCTTCCTATCATGTCGAAAGGCGGCAAGACACCGAAGGACTGGCGAAAGTATCTGTATTACCATTATTATGATTGTCCTGCTGAACATAATGTGATGCGACACGATGGCGTGAGCGACGGGAGATACAAGCTCATTCACTTCTACGGACCTAAGGGTTCCTACGATGAACTCTTTGATATAAAGAAAGATCCGAACGAGCTTCAGAACGTCATCGCTGAGAAAAAGTATGCCAAGCACCTGGCTCGACTCCAGAAACAACTTGATGCTTTCCGCATCGAGCAAAAGGTCGATGAATGGTAACCTCAGTGTAGTTGCAAAACATCACACGTGTAGTTTGCAAAGTTCACGTGTGGATTTCGCAAAGTTCACGTGTGGATTTCGCAAAGTTCACGTGTGGATTTTTCCAACGGCTCTAAAGTGTTCTATTATAATGACATAAAAAAAGGCAATGCATCCTATGTCTAAGGAGCATTGCCACAATGGAGATTCGATTAGCGTCCACTTAGAGAATCCCCAATTCCTTGAAGACTTTCTTAAGCTTTATGACGGATTCGTCAACCTGTTCGCGTGTGTGAGTCGCCATAAGTGCATAACGGACGAGCGTGTCCTGCGGGGCACATGCAGGCGGAATAACAGGATTGATGAAGACACCTTCGTTGAATGCTTTGGCTACAGCCATGAAGGTCTTGTCCGTATCACGCACATAGAGAGGAATGATTGGGCTTTCTGTGTCGCCAATCTCAAAGCCTTCCTCGCGGAAACGTTTAAGTGCGTAGTTCGTTACACTCCAAAGCGCTTCCAGTCGCTCCGGCTCTTGTTGGATGATGTGAAGTGCTTCGCGAGCCGCTGCTGTTGCTGCCGGAGTACAACTTGCACTGAAGATGTAGGTGCGGGCAGTGTGTCGAAGCCAGTTGATAACGCTGCTATCTGCTGCGATGAAGCCACCTATGGAAGCCAAACTCTTTGAGAATGTGCCCATGATAAGGTCAACATCATCGGTCAAACCAAAGTGGTTGCAAACGCCCCTACCCTGCTTGCCGAACACACCGATGCCGTGAGCCTCGTCCACCATAATGGCGGCATTGTATTTCTTCTTCAGTTCAACGATTTCAGGCAACTTGCAAAGGTCGCCCTCCATACTGAAGACGCCGTCCACCACAATGAGTTTCACGCGGTCGGGGTCGCACTTCTGGAGTTGCTTTTCAAGGTCCTCCATATCATTGTGCTTGTATTTGAGCTGCGTGGCAAAGCTGAGACGACGGCCGTCTACTATGCTCGCGTGGTCGCGATCATCACAGATAACATAGTCGTTGCGGTCAACGATTTGGCTGATGACACCGCTGTTGACGGTAAAACCTGTTGCAAAGCAGAGCGCTTCGTCCTTGCCAACAAACTCAGCAAGCTCTTTCTCGAGCTGCACATGAATGTCGAGCGTACCATTGAGGAAACGGCTTCCTGCGCATCCACTACCGTATTTCTGCATTGCCGCACAACCTGCATCGATGACACGCTGGTCGCCAGTTAAGCCTGTGTAAGCATTCGAGCCGAACATCAGCACTCGCTTGCCTTCCATAATCACCTCGGTGCCTTGCTTGCCTTCTATCTCGCGGAAGTAAGGGTATATGCCCTGTGCCATGAACTCCTGCGGGAGTGTGTACTTGGCACATCTGTCTTGTAAATATCCCATAAATGTATTATTCGTCACCCTCAAAAGGGCTTAATTCGTTTGCAAAGGTACGAAAAAAGTTCATAGATTATAGTCCATTACTCATTATTTTTTCCCTTATTATGTATTTTTCTTAACTCTTGGCTCATAACTCTCAATTTATTTATACCTTTGCAGCGCGAAATATGGAGAAAAAGACCAAGATAGTATTCATCGTCAACCCCATTTCGGGCACTTCGGACAAGCAGCACATCATCGACCTTATCCCGAAGTATCTGGACAGCCGACTGTTTGAGTGGACGATTTGCAAGACTGAACACAAAGGTCATGCTTCTGAGTTTGTGGCAAAAGCTACAGATGAAGGAGCAGACATCGTTGTGGCTGTGGGTGGAGACGGTACAGTCAATGAGGTGGCGCGAAGTCTTATCCATTCCGGCACAGCACTTGGCATCATCCCTTGCGGCAGCGGTAACGGACTGGCCCGACACCTCTATATCCCGATGAATCCTGATGGCGCCTTGCAAGTTCTGGCGGATTGTCATATAGAAACACTCGACTATGGCATCATCGACCAACAGCCTTTCTTCTGCACTTGCGGGGTTGGTTTCGACGCATTCATCAGCGATCGATTTGCCAAAGCTGGTCGCAGAGGACTTCTCACCTATATAGAAAACACATTAAAGGAAGGCTTGAAGTACAAGCCCGACACTTACGAGATAACGATTGATGGGGAGCGTCAGGTCTATAAGGCGTTTCTTATTGCCTGCGCAAATGCCAGCCAGTACGGAAACAATGTTTACATCGCTCCGCATGCCAGCATGAGCGACGGCTTGATGGACGTCACATTGATAGAACCTTTTACTGTGCTTGAGGCTCCTCAAATGGCTATCCAGCTCTTTAACAAGACGATAACTACCAACAGCCGCATTCATACCTTCAAGTGTCAGCAGGTGCATATCAAGAGAAGTGCGCCTGGAGTGATTCATTTCGACGGTGACCCGAAGGATGCTGGCGAGGAGCTGGACGTAAGATTGGTGCCTAAAGGAATCAAGATGGTAGTCAATACGAAAGAACAACCCTACCTTCCTCCCCTACTGCGAACCTTTACGGACTTCTATCATGGTGTGAATGAGGAGATTTTCACCATTGGTGCCGACCTGAAAGCAGACTTCAAGAAGGGGCAGAAACGCATCAACACCATCAACAAGGAGCTGCTTCGGAAGCTAAAGAATATGCCTTAGTTCCTTCTCGAAACTTGCCTTAACAGCCTCTTTTTGCTCTTCGGAAAGAGAAGGCTCTGCCTGTTCCAAAGCAATCTTCAAGGCCTCGATGGCTTTCGTCTTTGCTTGTTGTTGCCCCATTCTCACGCCACTTCGGTAAGGAGTTGATGGAAGCAAGGCTCGATTGAAATTCCCGTCGCTCAATGTTCTGAGGTTTAAGTTTACTTATATTTATCCTTTCCCCAGCACTTTTCCATTTGTGCACGAAGCCTATCTTCAGCAGGATTGCTTTGAGGATGCCAGAAAATCTGTTCTTTCAACTCGTCAGGAAGGAACTGCTGAAGAACGAAATTGCCTTCATAGTCGTGGGCATACTTGTATCCTTTACTGTATCCGAGGTCTTTCATCAAAGATGTGGGAGCATTTCTGAGGTGAAGCGGGACAGGTTGATTGCCGGTCTCCTGAACTTTTTGAAGAGCGTCGTTGATAGCCATATAAGCAGAATTGCTCTTCGGACTTGCAGCGAGATAGACCGTAGCTTCTGCCAAAGGAATCCTTCCTTCAGGCCAGCCAATCTTCATCACTGCATCGAAAGCGGCATTGGCTAACAGGAGGGCATTCGGATTAGCCAGTCCGATGTCCTCACTTGCACTAATAACAAGCCTCCTTGCTATGAATGCAGGGTCTTCCCCACCCTCAATCATACGGGCGAGCCAATAGATTGCAGCATCCGGATCACTGCCTCTGATGCTCTTGATGAAAGCAGAAATGATGTCGTAATGCATTTCGCCATCCTTATCGTAGGCAAGCGGATTCTGCTGCAAGCAATTTGCCACAATCTCATCCGTTATTTCTATGTCGCCTTCTTTTGGTGCCGACTCATAAACAAGCTCCAGAATGTTGAGCAGTTTTCGGGCGTCGCCTCCACTGTAACGCGTCAACGCGCTGGTTTCTGTGAAATGGAATACGCGCTTGCTCAACTCGATATCATGCTCCACAGTATAGTGAGCGAGGTGCATCAAATCACTTTCCTCGAGGGGTTTCAGCGTGTAAACCTGGCAGCGTGAAAGCAAAGGACGAATCACCTCGAAAGAGGGATTCTCCGTAGTTGCCCCGATGAGTGTGACGATTCCTTGTTCCACAGCACCGAGCAAAGAGTCTTGTTGCGACTTGGAGAAGCGGTGAATCTCGTCGATGAAAAGAATGGGATTGTTCTGATTGAAGAAGCGGGAAGAACGCGCCTTCTCGATGATATCGCGAACATCCTTCACTCCGCTTGTCACAGCGCTCAGAGTATAGAAGGGAACTTCCAGCTTGCGGGCGATGATGCTTGCAAGCGTAGTCTTCCCTACTCCAGGAGGTCCCCAGAGGATGAAGCTGTTTACATGGCCGCTTTCCAACATCTTCCGAAGCACAGCACCTGGTCCCACCAGATGTTGCTGCCCGATATATGTGTCGAGCGTCAACGGACGCATTCTCTCTGCTAAAGGTTGCATAACGAGTGCAAAGATACGAAATAAATAAGATAAAAAGAAATAATGAGATGAGAAAAAGCGAGTAGTTTGCAAACAAGGCACGTTAAGTTCGAAAAGATAACGTGTCTAATTGGCAAGTTACACGTGTTAAGTTGGTAAATTAGACACGCTTAGTTTGCTCCTGACACGAGTAGTAGCCCAACTTATATAATGTGAAGAGCAATTGGCTGGGGTGTTTCCCCAGCAGATTCTTGCGGAGAGAGGATTTGGACAGACTAAAGAAAAAGCATGTCAAATCAAGCAGGCATAGGCGTTTCAAACGCATTGCCAGCTTGGAAACATGCGCATTCTGCTTCAGTTCGACTGGCATCGAGGCAAGTGTTCGAAGGGCTGTTTCTGTCTTTCGAAGATAATCGTCGGCATCTTCTATGCCAAGATGCGTCAGTTTGTTCTCGATATGCAGAACATGAATGTCGCGTTTCTTCAGCTCCAAGCCAAATAGCGTGTCCTCGTGTCCATACTGTAGAAAACGCTGGTCAAAGCCTATTGATAGAAAAAGGTTTCTTTTAATGAGAAAGTTAAACGTGGTGAACTGTGAATAGGGATGTGACTGTCGATGCGATAAGGTCAGACGTTTCTCGCCTTTCACCTCGCAATCATAGCGGAGACGGGCTGCAGGCCGAGGGCATTCGGGCAGATTCCCTGTGCCTCCACACACGACATTTGCCTGTTCAGAGGCAGTTAGATAGTCGGCAATGAAGTGCGGGCTTCGAACTCCTGCATCGGCGTCTATGAAGAGAAGCCACTCTCCTTTCGCTTCCTCGGCAAGTCTGTTCCGAATAGATGCCCGTCCAAGATTGTGTTCGGGCCTGAAGACGCGCACTCTCTCGTCTGCCATCGGCGAAAAGACATCCGTTTCAGAGCAATCGTCGCCTACAATGATTTCAGCATCTTCGGGAAGTTGCTCTAATAGCTGAAGCACTAATTGTGTGCAATCGTAATTGTATGAAGGGATTAGGATGGAGAGTCTCATGTGTCAGAAAGGCATGCCAACGGCAAAGTGGAAAGTAAAGTCGCGTTTGAACTTGGGATGTGTTATGGGGAAATGTCTGTGGCTGTCGGTATAGGCGGGATTGATGGCTTTCATGCCCGCATCGAATCTAAGGATGAAGAAGTTGAAGTTGAGACGGATGCCGAGACCGTATGAGACAGCTATCTGCTTCCAGAATTCGTCGAACTTGAACTGCCCACCAGGTTGTTCTTTATAGTCTCGGATTGTCCAGATGTTACCTGCGTCGATGAAGGCAGCGCCGTCGAACTTCCAGAAGAGGTGTGTTCTGTATTCCGCATTCAAGTCGAGTTTGATGTCGCCAGTCTGATTGATGAAGTCGATGCGCCCGTCTGTTCCCAGAAAGCTTCCTGGTCCCAACTCACGCACACTCCAGCCTCGAACGCTGTTGGCACCGCCGCTGAAGTATCGTTTCTCGTAAGGAAGTATCGAAGAATTGCCGTAAGGGAAGGCTACGCCAAGAGCTGCGTGAAGTGCCAGAGAGTTGTTCTTGTTGATGAGGAAACTTTTGCAGAAAGCAAAATCGAACTTTGCGTATTGGGCGTATGCTATGTTGAAGAGTGTATATTGTCCTGCTTCATTCATTTGTGTATGTGTTCCGCTTGTAATGCCATAAAGCAGGTTGCCGGCAGTTTCCAGGCCGAGACGAATCGTATAGGCATTTGTTCCGTAGTTCGAAGCGGAAGTGCCGAGCGGCATGGATGTGTAGGCAAAGTGGTAGCTCCAGTTCATGATGAACAGGTTCTCGTAGTTGTACTTCAGAATAGCATTGCGATTCTGCGGGTCGCTAAGATACTTCTGGCGAAATGTGTCACTTATCCAGGGCATGAAGACATAGTCGAGGTCCAGGAGATCAAAGCGATGCTGCAGCTGTCTGTTCATGCGTGTCCATCGATAACGCAGCACGCCTGTGAGCACGCGCCGATGGAATTCGGGCCTGTCTTGCGAATCGTAGGCCACATTTATCTCAGTTGTAGCCTGCGCATTTCTGCGGAAAGAACGGCGAAGGAAGGGGAATTTGAAGTCGGGAAAGGTGAGACCCGACTCGATGCTATACTCGATGAAGTTCTGGTCGGCATATCCGCTCAATCCTTTTATTGCCTCGAAAGCGCCGCGCACCTTGATATTGAAAAGCTCCGAGCCATGGAAGATGTTGCGGTTCTGATAGGTAAGGCTGGCAGCGGCACCAAAGTCTCCAGCCGAGTTTGTGCCTTCCAATTCGGCACTGAATGAGTTGCGTTTGTTCGGTGTCAAGGAGATGTTCACATCCAGCGTGTCGCTATCGTCTTTCCTTTCCTCGATACGGACATTGGAAGCCATCACCGCACTGAGTCGTGTCATACGTGAATAGGTCTCGTGCATCTCTTTTTCCCGATAGAGATGACCTGAGCTGATGGCCGTCGCATTCCTGAGTACCTTGGGACGAAGGAATTCCTTGCCTTCGGGAAACTCGTAGCTGATGTTTCCGATATGGTAGCGATGGTGCGAATGATCGAGGCTGTCGGCATTTCCTTGAGCTTGCCTCACTATCATCTCCACATCGGCAAGATGCCTGCCAAGCGTCGTATCGACACGGAAGTGGACATAGTCCTTGTTGAACTTATAGTAGCCGTTCTCGATGAGCAAGCCATAAAGGCGGCTTCGCTCGGCATCCAATTCGTTGACGCTATAAGGGTGTCTCCCCGAAATGCTTTGGCTCAGGCTTGGCTTGTAGTTGAGGCTGTCGAGGGCTCGCTTGAGGGAATCGTCCTGAACATCGAACGAGAAGTTGCGGATATGATAGCGCTCGTGCGGTATGATGCGGTAGAAGACCTTCATCTTATCCTTCTTTGCCTTTTCCAGCAAAAGTACTTCGGCATTGAGGTATCCATTGTTCCGAACGCTGAGCTGCATGTTGTTGCAAGCCAGAATCGTGCGCTCGCGATCATATATTACTGGCGCTTCGCCCAAATGACGCAGGAAACGATTGAAGCGCTTTGTGCTGTCCCTGCCCGAAAGACTGTAGATGCCCAACGGAACCTTGAAGAGAGAAAACCACTTGCTGTTGGGGCGCTGGGGCATATAGGCCTGCAATTCGTCCGTCCCCACCTTCTTGTCCTCGCTGCTGATGCTTGTTCCCGTAAGCAGATAGCCGTCCTCGGGAATGAAACGAGAGGTGTGGCATCCGCTCAGAAGCAAGAGGAAAACCAGCAGAAGAAGGGCTTCTATTTGTCGTTTAAGGATATTCACGCCACAAAGATACAAAAAAAGTGATGAATGAAGAGTGAAGAATGAAGAATTATTTGTAACTTTGTGGCATCCTTTCATTTTCAATTATCAATTTACAATTATGATAAGCAAGGCTCGCATCAAATGGATCAAATCGTTGGAGATGCGTAAGTATCGTTTGCAGCATAATGCTTTCGTGGCAGAAGGCCCTAAGCTTGTGGGCGAACTCCTGCCCTACTTCACCCCGCTATACATGGCTGCCACAAGGGAATGGTTGGAAGACAATCCACAATTCACAAGCCACATTTCACTGTCGAACTGTGCGGTGGACGAGGTCAGTCAGCAAGAACTGGAAAGAGCCAGCCTGCTGCGCACCCCTCAAAGCGTATTGGCTGTTTTCCCGATTCACAATCCCATCCCCATAAGGAAGGCTTTGGAAACGGGATTGCTTCTTGCTCTCGATGGAGTGCAAGACCCTGGAAACATGGGCACCATACTGCGCATAGCCGACTGGTTTGGCATCCGCGACATACTTTGCTCCGAGGGCACAGCCGACGTCTACAATCCCAAATGCGTCCAAGCCTGCATGGGCGCTCTGGCAAGAGTGAAGGTGCATTACTGCAACCTCGCAGAAGTGCTGGAAAAAGCAAAGATGCCTGTTTACGGCACCTTCCTTGATGGAACGGACATCTACGAGGAAGAGCTTACTGAAGGCGGCATCATTGTGATGGGCAACGAAGGGAACGGCATCAGCCACGAGGTGGCGAAACATGTCACCCGTCGGCTCCTCATCCCCAACTTCCCGAAAGGCTCCATCACAACGGAAAGCCTCAATGTGGCCGTTGCAACAGGCATCGTCTGTGCCGAGTTCCGCAGACGGACATAAGCTTTCGGGCTCTCATGTGCTCCTCTCCCATTTCCCCCGAAAGGGATATTACCTGCTCTCCGCCCATTAGAGGAGCGGAGTGGCTGAAGGCAAAGGAAGGGTGCAGCCAAGGCCACACGAGATGTTTGCAAAATCCACACGAGGATTTTGTGAAATCCACACGTGAAAATCGGGAAATCCACACGAGGATTTTTATAAGTCCTAGAGAGAATGCTGTCGGACAGTCCGCACGAAGGAACTATCAAGTCCGCACGGACGAAAACTCCATACTATATATTCTATACTATATATCGTTAGATGATATACCCTGCTCCGCTTTTGAGGGGCGCTCCTGTTTCCTTCCTGCAATATTGTGCAGAAGATGGTCTTATCCGACCAAGCTGAAACGCTTCTCGCCGATTATTTTGCGGAGGTTGATGAGGGCATAACGGCAACGGCCAAGGGCAGTGTTGATGCTGCAACCAGTCAGTTGGGCAATCTCCTTGAAGCTGAGATCGTCGTAGAAACGCATGATGATAACTTCGCGCTGAGGCTCCGGCAGGTAGTCGAGCAGATGGCGTATGTCCTGACGAGTCTGGGAGTCGATCATCTCGTCCTCTCGGGTGGCATCGCTGAGGCGCAGACTGTTGAGGGCCTTGGGATTGACTTGGTCTTCGCGAACGGTCTGTGCCGTCTCGGTCTTGCGTCCCTGATCGAGGATGAGGTTGTGCGCGATGCGTATGAGCCATGCACTGAACTTTCCGCTTGTCTGGTACTTGTGGGAACGAATAGCCACAATGGCACGCGAGAATGTGTCTTGGAAATAATCGTTGGCAACATCGCTGTCCTTTACCAAAAAGAGGATATAGGAATATACGTAAGCCTGATGGCGTTCAAGCAAAACATCAAATGCACTGTCGTTACCTTCTTCATACAATACAACCAGTTCGTGGTCGGTCATTGCAGATAAATTATTCATTACGTCTCAAAAGTATGGTTTTGGAGTAATGTCTGTATCGATAGGCAAACGGTTTTAGTGCGTTATTATTGTTTTGACGACGCAAAGTAAGGGCTTTTTCTTCATTCTTGCAAGCATTTTAACCAATTTTTTATGTTTTGTGCAATGAAAAAGTGCGATTTGCAGGCTGCTTTGCACAAAAAGGTGTAACTTTGTGCAAGATATTCCTTAAATCATTACTTTTAATTCTTAATTTATCATAATGCATACGAGAGAACAGAAACTGGAGGCTTTCGGTCGTTTGCTGGATGTGATGGACAACCTGCGGGAGAAGTGCCCGTGGGACCACAAACAGACCAACGAGAGTCTTCGGCCGAACACCATTGAGGAGACCTTCGAGCTTTGCGATGCTCTGCTGAAGGATGACGTCCTTAATATAGAAAAGGAATTGGGCGATGTGCTGCTCCACATCGTCTTCTATGCAAAGATTGCAAGCGAGAAGGAGCAGTTCGACATTGCCGATGTCTGCAACAAGCTTTGCGACAAGCTCATCTTCCGGCATCCCCACGTCTATGGCGATGCTGTGGCTAAAACAGCGGGCGATGTCGTGATGGCTTGGGAGCAGATCAAACAGAAAGAGAAGGACGGCAACAAGACTGTTCTAGGAGGCGTCCCCCACTCCCTCCCGTCGCTCATCAAGGCATACCGCATACAGGACAAGGCAAGGGCTGTGGGCTTCGATTGGGACAAAAAGGAGGACGTCTGGGATAAAGTCAGAGAAGAACTTGGCGAGCTTCAGGCTGAGCTTTCAAAGGAAGACAATATCGAGAAGCAAACAGCAGAATATGGCGACTTCCTCTTCAGTCTCATCAATGCAGCAAGGCTTTACCATATAAATCCTGACAACGCCCTTGAACATACGAACCAGAAGTTCATCCGCCGCTTCAATTATGTGGAGCAGAAAGCAAAGGAGCAAGGCCTCGAACTGAAGGCAATGACGCTTGCCCAGATGGATGCCCTCTGGAATGAGGCAAAAAAGGCAGAGTAGGAAGATTTCCTTGCATACTTCGCGGAAATGTCTTAACTTTGCAGCCCGATTATGGAGATAGAGAAACTACAGAGCATCTATGCCAGGCATCCAGGCGTGAAAGCCCTTGCGGCTGAGATGCAGAAAGGCTCATTCAGAACCATTCAACTTGCTGGACTTCAAGGAAGTTCGGCTGCTCTCGTTTTTGCATCTCTTGCAGTAAAGGCTCCACAGGTTTTGAACACGCCTTATGTCTTTATCCTCGATGATGAGGAGGAAGCGGGCTATTTCTATCATGACCTCACCCGACTGCTTGGCGACCAGCAAGTGCTCTTCTTCCCAAGCAGTTTCCGCAGAGCCATCAAGTTCGGGCAAAGGAATGCCGGACAGGAGATACTCAGGACAGAAGTTCTGTCGCGTCTTTCTTCGGGAAGCCTGCCACTCTATATCGTGACACATCCTCAAGCACTTTCCGAGCTTGTTGTGACGAAGCAGAAGCTCAACGAGCAAACATTGAACCTCAGAGTCGGAGAGCGTGTGGACATCATGTTTGTGCAGGAGACTTTGCTCAGCTTCGGCTTCAAACGGACTGATTATGTCTATGAGCCAGGACAGTTTGCAGTCCGAGGAAGCATCATCGATGTCTATTCCTTCTCCCATGAACTGCCCTATCGCATCGATTTCTTCGGAGACGAAGTGGATAGCATCAGAACTTTCGAGGTGCATAGCCAGCTCAGCAAAGACCGCCAGCAAAGTATTTCCTTAGTGTCCGAGATGGATGGGCAAAACCTTAGCCGAGAAAGCTTTCTCAGTTTCCTACCCGAAAATGCTGTGCTTGTTACGAAGGACTTGCTTTTCCTGTGCGACATAGTAGAACAGACATTTAATGACGGGTTTAGTCATTCAGCGATAATTGAAAGCAAAGAAGTCTCTCCTCAAGGAGATTTAGATGAGACCGCTCTGCTCGTCAAGCCAGAAGAGTTCAAGAAACAGATTCTCAACTTCCGTCGTATTGAATTGAAAAGCCTTCCCGTTGAAGGGCAAGTTGGCAAAAGACTCTCCTTCCACACTCACCCACAACCTATCTTCCACAAGAACTTCGATTTGCTCATCTCAGCCTTCCAAAAGTTGCAAGACGAAGGCACAGAACTCTTCATTTTGGCTGATAGCCAGAAACAGACGGACCGACTCGAAAGCATATTCCACGATAAGGAAACAGGCATTCAGTTCACTCCTGTCGACCACGCTCTGCACGCAGGTTTCATAGACGACGACCTCCATGTGGCCTTCTTCACCGACCACCAAATCTTTGACCGCTACCACAAGTACAATCTTCGTAGCGAAAAGGCAATGGGCGGAAAGGTGGCGCTGACTCTCAAAGAGTTGCAGCAGTTCGAAGTTGGCGATTATGTGGTGCATATAGATTATGGTGTTGGCAAGTTCGGCGGCTTGGTGAACATGAAGAATGGCGACCAGATGCAGGAAGTCATCAAGATTATCTACTCTGGCGACGACACAGTTTATGTCTCTATTCACTCTCTTCATAAGGTCTCGAAATACAAAGGCAAAGAAGGCGAACCGCCACGCATCAGCCATCTCGGGACTGGTGCATGGGAGCGCATGAAAGAGCGGACGAAGAAGAAGATTAAGGACATTGCGCGAGACCTTATTCTCCTTTATAGTCGAAGAAGAGAAGAGAAAGGTTTCGCCTATAGCCACGACAGCTTCATGCAACACGAGCTTGAGGCAAGTTTCCTCTACGAGGACACGCCCGACCAACTCAAAGCTACGCAAGATGTCAAGGCAGATATGGAGAGGCAAAGGCCTATGGACAGGCTCGTATGTGGAGATGTTGGCTTTGGCAAGACGGAAGTGGCTGTGAGGGCTGCTTTCAAGGCTTGTGTCGATAACAAACAAGTGGCAGTTCTTGTGCCGACGACTGTGCTTGCTTATCAGCATTTCCAAACCTTCACAAGTCGCCTGAAAGACTTTCCTGTCAAGATAGAATACCTGACACGGGCACGAACACAACAACAGACGAAACAGATTCTCGAAGAACTTAAGACGGGTTCCGTCAATATAATAATAGGTACGCATAAGCTTATCGGCAAGAGCGTTCGCTTTAAGGACTTAGGGCTACTCATTATTGATGAAGAACAGAAGTTCGGTGTCTCAACCAAAGAGAAGCTTCGTCAGTTGAAGACCAATGTAGATACCTTAACCTTGACAGCTACTCCCATTCCCCGAACCTTACAGTTTAGTTTGATGGGAGCAAGGGATTTGAGTGTCATCCAGACTCCTCCACCTAATCGTTATCCGATACAGACGCAGCTTTGCACCTTCAATGCCGAAGTCATAGCAGAAGCAATTGAGTTCGAGATGAGCAGAAGCGGACAGGTCTTCTTTGTGAACAATCGCATCAGCCAATTGCCCGAACTCGCCGAACTTGTTCACAAACATGTGCCTGATGCTCGTGTGGCGGTGGCTTACGGCAAGATGCCTCCCGAAGAACTTGAGAAGATTATGGTGGACTTCATGAACTATGATTACGATGTCCTCATATCTACAACCATCATTGAGAGCGGTTTGGACATACCCAATGCCAACACCATCATCATCAACGGCGCACACAACTTCGGACTCTCTGACCTTCATCAAATGAGAGGGCGAGTAGGTCGCTCTAACAAAAAAGCATTCTGCTACCTTCTTGCACCGCCACTCTCCGCACTTAACATTGATGCAAGGCGTCGGCTTCAAGCTATTGAGAACTTCAGCGACTTGGGAAGCGGCATCCACATAGCCATGCAAGACCTGGATATTCGCGGCGCAGGAAACCTGCTTGGAGCAGAACAGAGTGGTTTCATTGCTGACCTTGGATACGAGACATACCAGAAGATACTCTCACAAGCTGTAACAGAACTTCGCAACGAAGAATTCCATGAACTCTATGCAGAAGAGGTTCGTGAAGGCAATATCGTGGAGAGCACAGATGTTGTAGATGACTGTCAGCTTGATAGCAACCTGCCAATGTACTTCAGCGAAGACTATGTGCCGACAAGCAGCGAGCGCATGCTTCTCTATCGTGAGCTTGATGGCATGGAAAGGGATGAAGATGTGGAGCGCTTCAGGCAACGTCTCATAGACCGTTTTGGCTCGCCTCCACAAGAGGCAGAAGACTTGTTGAAAGTCGTTACACTTCGCAGGCTTGGCAAACATTTCGGCTGTGAGCGCATAGTCTTAAAGGCTGGCCATGCAAGACTCTTCTTTGGTCCTGATGATGACAATCCCTTCTACAATGGTCGTATCTTCGGACAAATAGTGGAATATGCTAAAGCCAATGCCTATCGCTGCCATTTCAAGCAAGACAAAGGCAAGATAAGTCTCCTCATCGACGAAGTCAACACAATCAGCGAAGCCGTTGATTTACTGAAACAAATAAACAATACAAAATATGCTCAAGCATCTGACAATCAATAATTATGTTCTCATCGAGGCGCTCGATATTGACCTTCAGCCAGGCTTCTCTGTCATGACGGGCGAAACAGGCGCAGGTAAATCTATAATCCTTGGTGCCTTAGGTTTGCTTATGGGGCAGCGGGCAGACTCAGGAAGCATTATGTCTGGAGCTGCGAAATGCACAGTTGAAGGCATCTTTGATATTGAAGACTATGGTATGCAGGCACTCTTCGAAGAGAATGAACTCGACTATGAACCTCAGGAATGTATCCTTCGCAGAGAAGTTGCAGCCAGCGGCAAGAGCAGAGCCTTCGTCAATGACTCCCCCGTGAGTGTAGCTGTGCTTCGTCAGATAGCACTTCGCCTGCTGGATATCCACTCCCAACACAGCAACCTGTTGCTCGAGAATCCTGCATTCCAATTAGGCATAGTTGATACTGTTGCCAGCCATTCCGATTTGCTTTCTCAGTATCAAGATTGTTATGCTCGTCTTGTTGAAGCTCGTCGAAAGCTGAAAGAGATGGAAGAGAATCTGGCTAAGAGGCAAAGCGACGAAGATTATCTTCGCTTTCAACTTGAGCAGCTTGACGAATTCAAACCGCAGCCAGGAGAAGATGAGGAACTGAAACAACTGCAGAGTGCCCTTTCGCATGCCGAAGACATAAAGGTTGCGCTCTCAGGTGTCGATGCTTTACTTAATGGAGATGACAGCGATAATGGTGTGGGAGCCATTGATGCTCTTCGCCGTTCAAGCCAGACTATGCAGCAGATTGCCAATGTGTATCCAGTTGTCGAGGCATATCTGGAACGGCTTGAAAGTGTTGTTATTGAAGTCAAAGATATTGCCAGCGACATCAACAATCTTGCTGAGGATGTGGAGTATAACCCAGCTCGTTTGCAACAAGTCACTGAGAGGCTTGACGCTCTCTTTGCCCTCGAGCAGAAACATCATGTCAATTCATCGGAAGAACTTATCGCTCTTGCCGAAGACATCCGTTCTCAACTTTCCTTACTTACTGATTCAGAAGAGACTATTCTTGTTTTGAAACTTCAGATTGAAGCTGATGAGGGGAAAGCAAAGAAGCTGGCAGAAAAGCTTTCTTCTGGTCGGACAAAGGCTGCCAAGCAAGTAGAAAAGCTTGTGAAGGAAACGCTTTTTCAGATGGATATGCCTGCAGTTGTGTTCGACGCAAGTATTGAAAAAACAGAAGAACTCCTGCCTTCTGGACAAGATATCGTCACCTTCCTCTTCTCAGCCAATAAGAGTGTGACGCCCAGACCTTTAGCAGATGTGGCAAGTGGTGGTGAGATGTCGAGAGTTATGCTTGCCCTAAAGGCTTTGACAAGCAAGCAGATGCACCTTCCGACCATCATTTTCGATGAGATTGATACTGGCGTGAGTGGTAAAGTAGCAAGCTCAATGGCGAAGATTATGGCTCAGATGAGTAGTGGCGTAGGACAGCAAGTTCTCGCTATCACGCACCTCCCTCAGATTGCGGCAAAGGGTAAAACTCACTATTCTGTCTATAAAGAAGACGAAGGAAGTCGCACTTTAACGCACATCCGACAACTTGATGAGGAACAACGCATTGCAGAACTTGCCCACATGCTTAGCGGAAGTAAGGTAACGGAAGCGGCCAGAGAGAATGCAAAACAGCTTTTGCAGGACAAATGACAGAGAAAGTACGCACATACATCGAACGTGAAATTGGGCTTGAAAGCGAGTCGCTGATTCTTATTGCCTTAAGCGGAGGAGCCGATTCCACTGCTCTATTGCTTATTATGAAGGAACTTGGCTACAAGCTTGAGGCTTTACATTGCAACTTCCATTTGAGGGGCGATGAGTCTTTTCGCGACCAATCTTTTGTCGAGGAACTTTGCAAAGAGCAAGATGTGCCCTTGTCTGTGCGTCATTTCAATACAGAGGAAGTGGCAAAAGAACATGGAATAAGCATCGAGATGGCTGCTCGCGACCTTCGTTATGACTGGTTTCGAGAGGAGATGAAAGCAAGGAAGGCAGCTTGCATCGCTGTGGCTCATCATCGCGACGACCAAGTAGAGACACTGCTTCTTAACCTTCTTCGTGGCACCGGATTGCGTGGTTTGGCTGGTATGCAAGCGAAGCATGATGGCATTATCCGTCCTCTTCTTTGCTTGAGTCGGGAAGAAATCCTCCAATACCTCAAGAGTCGTGGGCAATCCTTCGTGACAGACAGTACCAATTCCGAACGAATCGCGCTCAGGAATCGCATTCGTCTCGACCTGATTCCCTTGCTTCAAGGCATCAATCCCTCAGCCGTCGAGCACCTTTGCCTTGCATGTGATAATGTACGACAAAGCCTTCCTTATTATATAAAAGGTATAGAAACGGCTTTCAAGGAGCTGGACATCAAGCCAGATGCTTTCCCTTTGAATGCCCTTTCCTCTCGCACTTTGCTCCACGAATGGCTTGCAGGCAAGGGCTTTAATCAGGCTCAGGAAGAGGAGATGCAGAGTGCCTCACGGAGTGAAGTCGGCAAGATGTGGATTTCCAATAGCCACAAAGTCCTTCGTGACCGCAATTTCCTGCTCTTGTCTCCCTGCTCCCTACCCCTTCATAAACCACAAATCAAGCAAGAGATTGTGTCTTCTATGCAAGAACAGGGGCCGAATGTCGCCTACTTCGATGCTGATTTGCTGACAAACCCAATTGAAGTCCGTCTTGTCCGAGAAGGCGATGCTTTTGTGCCATTCGGCATGAGGGGAAGGAAGTTGGTAAGTGATTACCTGACAGACCGCAAGATAAATCGCCTGGAGAAGGCAGAGACATTTGTGGCCACATGCGGCGACGACATCATCTGGCTTATTGGTCATCGCAGCGACAATCGATATAGAATTACAGAAAACACTAAGCGAATTCTCAAACTAACCGTGGCTAGTTTGTAAACTTAACGTGGCTGGTTTGTAAACTTAACGTGTGTAGTTGGCAAACATCACGTGTGGATTTCGCAAAGTTCACGTGTGGATTTCGCAAAGTTCTCGTGTGGATTTTGCAAAGTTCTCGTGTGGATTTTGCAAACATCACGCGAGCCGGTTATCCATGCTTCTGCCAGCGAGATTGCGATTAAAGTTAAAATGAACATTTTTTCTTGAACTTCTTCGTCTCGTATCATATTATTTTATATCTTTGCAACAAAAAACATATTACAATGCAAAGAAATCTGATTTCATTACTTTTTGTTTTTTGCGGTCTGACCTGTCTGGCTCAACCACATATCGTGGCACATCGCGGCTTCTGGCGGACCGAGGGAAGTGCACAGAATTCTATCGCCTCGTTCCAAAAAGCGGCAGAGATTGGCTGTTGGGGCAGCGAGTTCGATGTATGGCTGACTGCGGACGGAGTGCCCGTTGTCTTTCACGACGCTACGGTTGAAGGCATTCGCATAGAGGACACGACCTATGCCACATTGATGAACATCCGCTTGAAGAATGGCGAGTTCATCCCTACCCTTCAGCAATACCTCACAGAGGCTCTGCGCTGGCCTCAATGCCGACTGATATTCGAAATCAAGCCCCATCGTAATGCCAAGCGTGACAATATGATTTCCGAATTGTCTGTGGAGCTTGTCAACATGCTTGGCCTTGCAGACAGAACGGATTACATCTCCTTCAGCAAACAAGCCTGCAAGCGTGTCCACGAACTGGCACCCAAGGCAAAGGTGGCTTTCCTGAACGGCGACCTCACACCTCAAGAAGTAAAGGATTTAGGGTGGACAGGCATCGACTACAACGCGAAAACCTTCGAGAAACACCCCGAATGGCCCGAAGAAGCCAAGAAGCTCGGGCTGGAAGTCAATGTGTGGACCGTGGATGGCGAAGAGGAACTGCGCCGTTGGGCTGAGACAAAAGGCATCGACATCATCACGACAAACGACCCCGACAAAATGCTAAATCGTAAATGAATCAATAGTTAACAAGGAATGAAATACAACATCACAGAGAAAAAGGAGAAGAAGGTTGCCTCCTCATACAAGAGTTCCATCACGCCAGAGCTGGTGGACGATATCTCGAAGAAAATCATCACAAAGCTACTCATCGAGAAGAAGTATCGCGACCCGAACTATTCGGCGAAACTCTTGGCAGACGAGCTCGGCATAAACATGCGTTACATCAGCGCTGTTGTCAGCCTGCGATTCCAGCAGAACTACTCGGAAATGGTAGGCACAATGCGTATCCAGGAGGCAAAGTACATGCTTCAGGATGCCAACTTCGCAGACATGAAGATGGAAGACATTGCCATCAATGTGGGCTTCACTACGCGTCAGAGCTTCTATGCCACATTCTTTCGTATCTGCGGAATAACACCTAAAGAATATAGGAAGCTGTTTGGAGCAGAGCCAAAGCCAAAGCCTGCCCCAAGGAAAAAGAAGACAGTCAAGAAAGCTGCGCCCAAGAAGAGAGGCAGAAAGCCAAAGAAAGTCACCTCGAAGAGGAAGAGCACGAAGAAGTAATGGCGCACGCTTTCGACACTTTGCAGGAGCGTTTTGCCGACCTTCAGCTGCTTCGCTATGAGGTACCTGGTTTTGCTCAGTTGCCCCTCAGGCAGAAGTTGCTTGTCTATTACCTGTCGGAAGCCGCTCTCTTGGGCAGAGATATTCTTTGGGATCAGAACTGTCAATTCGGACTTCAGCTCAGAGAAGCGCTGGAAACCATCTACACACATTACGACGGACCTGATGACAATGCTGACTGGCAGGCATTTAAGGTCTATATGAAGCGTGTGTGGTTCTCCAACGGCATACATCATCACTACAGTTATCAGAAGTTCCAGCCAGGCTTCAGCAAGGAGTGGTTCGTCGAAAGACTACAGACCTCCACGAAGCGTCTGAGCACCAATTGGAGCGCAAAAACAGACGAAGGACTACAGAATCCGTTGTCAATTGTCCGTTGTCCGTTGTCAACAATAGTGGAGCTCATCTTCAATCCCGAAGTGATGCCAAAGCGTGTGAATCAAGCTGATGGCGAGGATTTGCTGCTCACTTCTGCCTGCAACTACTATGCACAAGGAATCACGCAAGCCGAGGCTGAGGCTTTCTATGCAGACCTGAAGAGCAAAGCAGACGCTAACAGGCCTCCGATGCTGGGCTTGAACAGTCGCCTGGAGCGCAAGGAAGATGGCTCTCTCTGCGAGAATGTCTGGCGCATAGGAGGTCTTTATGGAAATGCTCTTGAGCGCATTTGTGATATGCTCGGCAAGGCTCGTCAATATGCGGAAAACGACAGGCAACGGCTCGTCATAGACAAACTCACAGAGTTCTACGAGACAGGCGACCTGAAGACTTTCGATGAATATGCTATCCTATGGGTTCAGGATACCGAAGGAGAGATTGACTTCACCAATGGATTCACAGAAGTTTATGGTGACCCGCTTGGTTTGAAAGCCAGTTGGGAAGGCTATGTCAACATCATCGACCACGATGCAACACGTCGCACAAAAGCATTAAGCGACAATGCACAATGGTTTGAGAATCACTCCCCTGTGGACGAGCGCTTCAAGAAGAAACAATGTCGGGGCGTGAGTGCAAAGGTCATCAGTGCTGCGATGCTTGGCGGCGACTTCTACCCAAGCAGTGCCATCGGCATAAACCTGCCTAACAGCGATTGGATTAGGGCTGAACACGGCAGCAAGAGCGTCACCATAGCCAACCTCACACATGCTTACAATCTGGCAGCAAAGGGCTCTGGAATGCGCGAAGAGTTTGTCATAGACGAGAAAACAAAACAACTTCTCGACCTTTATGGAGATGTTTGCGACGAGCTCCACACAGACCTTCACGAGTGTCTTGGGCATGGAAGCGGCCAGCTCTTACCTGGTGTGGATGCTGATGCACTCAAGGCTTACGGCAGCACAATCGAGGAAGCCAGAGCAGACCTCTTCGGCCTCTATTACATTGCTGACCCGAAGCTCGTGGAACTGGGCCTGACGCCTAACAGCGAGGCATACAAGGCACAGTATTACAGCTACTTGCTGAACGGCTTGCTGACACAAATGGTTCGCATAGAAGAAGGGCATCAGATAGAGGAAGCACACATGCGCAACAGGGCGCTCATCAGCAGATGGGTGCTCGAACACTATCCCGAGGCACTGCATATCACAAGGAAAGATGGCAAGCATTATGTCCTCGTCACAGACTATCCGCTTCTCAGAAAGGCTTTTGGAGAATTGCTTGCGGAGGTGCAGCGCATCAAGAGCGAAGGCGATTACGAGGCCGCCAGACATCTTGTGGAGAACTACGGCATCAAACTCGACACGATGCTGCACAAAGAAATAAGAGAACGCTATCGGAAACTCAACCTTGCTCCCTACAAAGGCTTCGTCAATCCTAAGTACGAACTCATCAAAGATGCGGAAGGAAACATCATGGACGTAAGCATTTCCTACGATGAAGCATACGACGAACAGATGCTTCATTACAGCCAAGAATACAGAACCTTATGAGCGACGAACTCGACATCAAGAAAGAGCTGCGTGCAAGCATGAACGGCATCCTTTCTGCAAGGATGAGAGAAGCTGGAATGCCTTTCAAACTCATCTTTGGCGTTGAGCTGCCGAGGCTTCAAAGCATTGCCGCAGAGTTCCCCCAGGATGCAAACCTTGCCCAGCGACTATGGAAGCAGAACATCCGCGAGACAAGGCTTTTGGCCATTATGCTGATGCCTGTAGATGCCTTTACCGACGAAGCGTCAGGAATCTGGGCAGAAGAAATGCTCACTGCCGAAGAGGCACAAGTCATGGCAATGCTGCTGCTCTCCAAGACCAAGCACGCCAAGGAGACTTGCCTAAGCTGGCTCAAGGAAGCAAAGCCCCTACCCTCTGTTTGTGCCTGCCTTTGCATGAGGCACCTGCTCATAAAGGGTACAGTACTGGAGCAAAAGGAAGCTGAATCCATCGAGGATTGCACGGCAAGGATGCTTCCGAAGGCAAATCTTCACCTCAGGAAAGCCATTCAATCACTCAAAGAAGCTCTGAAGGACTGAGGCAACCAGGTTTACAACCGCCTGCCTTTCTGAATGTTATCTTATTTGGAAGAGAATATGGAAGCAGCACTCGGCATATTTCCTTCTCCCCTACTGCATTTTGATTTGCCGCCTTTCGTCTTTTCGCTCATTCCGCTTTAAATAATCTGTACGCAACCTGCAAATGAAGAAATGCCGCTTGTGACTGAAGAAACGCAACCTGCAAATCTGCATACGCAACCTTCATTTCAAGAAGCACACAAGAGTAAAGTAAAAATGAAAAACGAGAAAATGAGAGAAAGAAAAGGCGGAGAATAAGTTTCTTCACTCTTAATTCTTAACTCTTAACTCTTTTTCTTTATCCGACTTGCATGTAATTCAGGATTTTTATCTACCTTTGCACTTTGGATATGGACAAGAAGCAACAGCCACTGGCATCATTGCACGACAGACTGACGCAATATATGATGGAAAAGGCTATGCGCAAGACTCCCGAGAGATACGAGATTCTGCGTGTGGCTGGGCTTGCTGATGGCATCTTCAACATAGAAATGCTCACGCTACTCATGAAGGAGCATGCCAAGTTCCAGGTAAGCAGAGCTACGCTCTTCAACACGATGGAACTCTTCTGCGACGCTGGTCTGGCCATCAAGCACCCGCTTGCCACCGCTGCGCACTACGAGATGAGAACGGATTGCAACCCAAAGGCTTACACCATCTGCCACCAGTGCAACACCATCACAAAGGTATCGACTGGCACTGCAAAACTTGCCCTGCAGAACCTGAATATCCGATACTTCGGCATAGAGGACAAGTTGCTTTACATCTATGGACTTTGCCGCAAGTGTCAGGCCAAGAAACGGCAGGAAGCGAGAAGGAACAAGTTATTAAAACAAATGAGACAACAATAAACTACAGATATGGGAAAAGGTAAAGTTGATGCCTTGCTGGGCATCGTTTTCGGCGACGAAGGGAAAGGAAAGGTTGTGGATGTGTTCACGCCTCGTTACGACATAGTGGCTCGCTTTGCAGGCGGTCCGAATGCAGGCCACACCATCATCTTCGAGGGAAAGAAGTTCGTGCTCCGCAGCATTCCGAGCGGCATCTTCGATGAAGGCAAGCTCAACATCATAGGCAACGGCTGTGTGATTGCTCCCGACCTCTTCATGCAGGAGGCGAAAGAGCTGGAGGAAGCTGGCTACGACCTCAAGAGCCGTCTGCATATCAGCAAGCGTGCACACCTCATTCTGCCCACACACAGAGTGCTCGACCGTGCTTACGAGGCAGCCAAGGGCAAAAACAAAGTAGGCACCACAGGCAAAGGCATCGGCCCCACCTATAGCGAGAAAGCCAGCAGAACAGGCCTTCGTGTGGGCGACATCCTCGAGAACTTCGAAGAGAAGTACAACACCCTCAAAGCACGCCATGAGCAGACGCTTCGCGACCTCAACTATACCGACTACGACATCACGGAAGAGGAAAAGCTTTGGATGCAAGGTATCGAATATATGCGTCAGTTCCCTCTTACCGACACAGAGATTGAACTTGGCAAAGCCCTGAAGGAAGGCAAGAATGTGCTGGCAGAAGGCGCTCAAGGCACGATGCTCGACATCGACCACGGCACCTATCCCTATGTCTCGTCATCCAACACGGTGAGCGGCGGCGTATGCACTGGTCTTGGCGTGGCACCCAAAAGTATCGGCGAGGTGTTCGGCATCTTCAAGGCTTACTCAACAAGAGTCGGCAGCGGACCTTTCCCCGTTGAGCTCTTCGACGAAACAGGCGACAAGATACGCGAGATAGGTCACGAATATGGTGCTGTGACAGGCAGAAACCGTCGCTGCGGATGGCTCGACCTGGTGGCTCTGCGCTATGCCATCATGATAAACGGCGTAACACAACTCATCATGATGAAGAGCGACGTGCTCGATGATTTCAAGGAGATTAAGGTCTGCACGAAGTACACAAAGAATGGCGTCACGACCGACGAGATGCCCTATGACACAGAGGGTTGGCAGGCAGTCTATGAGACATTGCCAGGTTGGCAGACCGACCTCACACAAATGACCAGCGAGAGCCAGTTCCCCAAAGCTTTGAAGGACTACATCGCCTACATCGAAAAGGCCACCAGCACACCCATCACCATCGTCAGTGTAGGTCCAGACCGCGAGCAAACGATTACGCGTCAAATGAAGAATTAAGAATGAAGAATTAAGAATTTTGAGGGAGGAACGTGAAACGGTTTTCTTATTTTCTTATTCTCTTATTTTCTT
>JAFRQD010000010.1 GCA_017428785.1 Bacteroidaceae bacterium | reverse complement strand
GTCGTCGCCGATGAGGAGACGCTTCGGGTCGGTAGAGAGTGTGGTCTTGCCTGTGCCGCTGAGGCCGAAGAAGATGGCGGTGTTCTTGCCTTCCATATCGGTGTTGGCGGAGCAGTGCATAGAGGCGATGCCCTGCAGGGGCAGGTAGTAGTTCTGCATGGAGAACATGCCCTTCTTCATCTCGCCGCCGTACCATGTGTTGATGATAACCTGCTGACGGGCCTTTGTGTTGAAGGCTACGCAGGTGTCGGAGTTGAGGCCGAGTTCCTTGTAGTTCTCAACCTTAGCCTTGCTGGCGTTGAAGATGACGAAGTTGGGCTGGAACTCAGCGAGCTCCTTCTCTGTGGGCTGGATGAACATGTTCTTGATGAAGTGAGCCTGCCAAGCCACCTCTACGATGAAGCGGACAGCCAGGCGGGTAGCTTCGTTGGCACCGCAGAAGGCGTCCACCACGTAGAGCTTCTTGCCTGAGAGCTCCTTGATGGCGATGTCCTTCACCTTTGCCCATACCTCTTCGGTCATGGGGTGGTTGTCGTTCTTGTAAGCCTCGGAGGTCCACCATACATTGTTGTGGCTCTCGTCGTTGTCCACGATGTACTTGTCCTTAGGAGAGCGGCCGGTGAAGACGCCTGTCATCACGTTTACAGCGCCGAGTTCAGTCTCTTGACCTTTGTCGTAGCCTGTCAGCTCAGCCTTTGTCTCTTCTTTGAAGAGGAACTCGTAGGAAGGATTGTGGGCGATCACGGTACTGCCAGTGATGCCGTACTGTTCCAAATTCAATGTTGCCATGTGTGTTGTTGATTTTATAGTTAGACTTATACTTTCTTGTCTCTTAAGCGGGTGCAAAGATACGAAAATTAGTTCATAGTTTATGGCTCATCGTTCATAATTATTTGTTTTGTTTGCTTTTTTGCAAAGCAAACTTGGCAATTATGATGTGATTTTGTATCTTTGCAGGCAGGAACTAAAAGAAAACACAGCTATGAAAGTTGTCAATATGAGCGAGACGCCGAGCGTCATCAACCAGTATGTGAGTGAACTTCGCGATGCCCAGATTCAGCAGGACCGCATGCGTTTCCGCAGAAACCTGGAGCGCATTGGGGAAATGATGGCGTTTGAAATAAGCAAAGGCTTCAGTTATAAGGAGACTACGGTGCAGACGCCATTGGCTCCCAGCCAGTGCCAATGCCTTTCGGAGGACATTGTGCTGGCCACCATCTTCCGTGCCGGGCTGCCCTTCCATCAGGGCTTCCTCAATGTCTTCGACAGGGCGGAGAATGGTTTCGTCAGTGCCTTCCGCTACTATAAGGACAAGGAATGCAGCAAGGTGGGCGTGAATGTGGAGTATATGGCGTCGCCCGACCTGACGGACAAGACGCTCATCATCGTCGATCCCATGCTGGCAAAGGGTTACAGCATAGAGCTGGGCCTGTTTGCCTTACTCAAGAACGGTAGGCCGCGCCGAGCTATCTTGGTGAGTGCCATTGCCAGCGAGGAGGGTGTGGCGCATATAAAGCAGAGTTTGGGCGAGTACGAAGAAGTGGAGCTCTGGTGCGCAGCCATCGACCCCATCCTCAACGAGCACAGCTACATCGTGCCCGGGCTTGGCGATGCCGGCGACCTGGCTTATGGCTCCAAGCTTTAGGAATAACCCTTTTGGGTACAGGAGATTATAGAGACGCAGGCTGCGTCTGTAGAAGCGCAACCTGCATCAGTCGGTTTGCAGCCTGCATTTCTCGAAACGCAAGCTGCGAATCAAGAATTGCGGGTGCGGAAAATGTGAATCAAGGCAGCAGTTCCTTGATTATCCGCTTGCCGTGTCCCCATTTGTCGATGATGAAGAGTACGAAGCGGACATCGACGCCGATGCATCGCTGCAGGTTGTGGTCGAAGGAGATGTCGCCCGACATGGCATCCCAGTTGCCGTCGAATGCCAGGCCAAGCAGCTCGCCTTTGCCGTTGAACATCGGAGAACCGGAGTTGCCGCCCGTGATATCGTTATTGGAAAGGAAGCAGAGGTGCATGTCGCCCGTCGTCTTGTCGGCATATCGCCCCCAGTCGCCTTTCTTGAGGAGGCTGATGATGTCGTCCTCCAGCTTGTAGTCCTCTATTTCGCCTTGCTTGGCGGCCTTGTCGAGCAGGCTTTGGACGTTGGTGTAGTACTGGTAGTGAGTGCCTTTCGCCGTGTAGTCCTGGATGTAGCCATAGGAGAGACGCATCGTGAAGTTGGCGTCGCTGTAGTGCGGCGTCTCCTGATCCATCTCGAGGAGCGCCTGCGTCAGCAGATGCTCGTTGTAGTCGATAGCGGTCGTGGCGTCGCGACTGTTGCCGCTTATCTCCTGAATCTTGGTCGGGATGTCCTGCGCATAGAGCAGGGCGAGGTCTGTGTCGCGAAGGGTGCTGTCGGCAAGCACCTTGTCCACAGCCGAGGGGTCGAGACAGATGGTGCGGGCAAAGACATCGTGGGCGTAGGCTGCCTCGTCGCCTCCGTAGAGGCTGTCGATTGTGGCATAGCATTCGGGCCAATAGCTCTTGTCCTGCACCTGATTGCGGTAGTTGCGGAGAAGGGCCACCATGGTTGCTTCGTCGAGCTTCGCGTCGTAATCCTTGAAGAAAGCCTCCATGCTGCTGCGCACCTGGGCAGCCTCGGTGCTGTCGGCATCCTGCGGCATCGAGTTGAGCATGTTGGCGGCACGATAGAGTTCGATGCCTCGCATGAATGTCTCGCGGAAGAAGCCGGCTGCATAGACATCGTTGCGGCGCTTGCCGTAGGCTTGCTCGAGCTCGTGGAACATGTCGCCGAAGCGTTCCTTGAGGTCCAGGCGGCCTTCATACCACTGGCGCACTTTCTCCTCGAGCTGCTGCTTCTGGCCGATGACGCCCAGGTCGGCAATGGCTTTGTTCATGCCGATGCTGTTCTTCCAGTAGTTGCTGCTGCTGGCCCATTTGCTGGCGTACTTGATGCCTACGGCGCGGTCGGCGTCCATGAAGCGCTTCCACACCTCCTGCTTCTTGCCGCGAACCTGTATCGTGCTGACGTTCTTGGCATTGATGCGCTCGTCGATACCCCATGAGCTGAGGTAGCGGCTGGTGCTTCCCGGGTAGCCGACCGTCATGCAGAAGTCGCCGTTGCGGAAGCCTTCAGTGGAGATGCGGGCATAGTTCTGGCAGCGCAGAGGCACATTCCTCGGGCTGTATTCGGCCGGCTCGCCCTTCTTGTCGGCATAGATGCGGAAGACACTGAAGTCGCACGTCTGGCGGGGCCACATCCAGTTGTCGGTGTCGCCGCCGAACTTGCCCAGCGTCTCTGTCGCCGTGAAGACGAGGCGGATGTCCCGATAGACCTTGTAGTAGCTGGCGTAGAAGGCGTTGCTGCTATAGTAGCGCTTGACCGTGCACTCCAGCCCCGGGTTGGCCTCTCGCAACTCCTTCTCAACGGCTCCCATGATGCTGTCTGTCTTTTGTTTGTTGAGCTCGGCCTTCGATTCCTCGGGGTGCGCCTCATAGATTTCATTGAGGGCTTGCACGACGCGCTCGGTGCATTCCTCTGTGCGCTGCAGGAACTTCACGAACAGCCCGTCCACGGGGCGTTCCTGCTTGCGCTTGTAGGCCACGAAGCCGTTCGTCAGGATGTCGTCTTCCGGCGTCGAGAGGCTCTGGATCGCCCCGTAGCCACAGTGATGATTGGTGAAGACGAGGCCGTCTTTGCTTACCACGACACCCGAACAGAAGTCGCCGAAGTCCACCACGCAGTCCTTCAGGCTGGCGTGTTCAGTACTGTAGAGTTGGTCGGGCGTCAGCTCAAGACCGAGGCTCTTCATGGCTGCGGCGGTCTTCTCGTCGATACGGTTCAGCATCCACATGCCTTCGTCGGCACGGGAGAGGCACGAAAGCGCACACAATGCGGCGCAAAGGATTATCTTTTTCATCTTGTCGTTTACCATTTGTTTCATTTATCAATTGTTCCCCCTGAATGGGGTAGGGGGCCTTTCTATTTGTTCTTCTTTGGCTTCCTTCTTGCCCAGCCTTCTTCGCTAAAGTCGGGAACCTCACCTTTCAGCTCGTTCTTCTTGCCGGGCTTCTCAGGGTGGAGGAACTTCATCCAGTCCTCTTTCTTATAATACTTCTTGCCTCGAGGAGCCGTGTAGCCGCGTTCTTCGCGAGATGGCTTGCCCGGTTTCTCTTGGTGAGGCTTGTTGGCAGGTTTTTCTTTGCGAATGGGCTTATTATCTTTCTGCTGAGGTTCATCCGTTGCTATGTCGCAGACCACGCTTCTTCCCTTCACCGTAACGCCATGCTTCAAGCCCTTCACGACGCGGTTCAGGTCGACCTGTTTCACCTCGATGAACGAGAAGTTCTTCATCAGGTCTATCCTGCCCACAGCCACCTTGTCGCCTTGCACATTCTTGTTGATGAGGCCGATGATCTCGCGAGCATACATGCCGTCTATCTTGCCCACATTGAGGAACAGACGGACGTAGCCTTCCTCGGCTGTCCGCTTGGCAGCGCCTCTCTTGTCTCTTGAGCGGGATGATTTCTCTCCCTCTTGGGGAGATGAAAGGGGAGCCTCTACTGCGTAGTACTGCAGGAAGCGGCCGAACTCACGCGAGAGTATGCGCTTGATGAGGTCGGTCTTGTCGAGCCATTCCCAGCGCTTCTGAACTTCGTCCATGAAGGGCGCGATCTCTTCCTCGTCCACCTCGATTCGTTCGATGTCGTCGATGACATGATAGAGTTGCTTGGTGCAGATGTCGCGCGGTTCGGGCAGTGTGCCTTGCTCGAAGGTCTTTTGAATCTCCTTTTCTATGTGCTTGATCTTGCTCTTCTCGCGCATGCCGATGATGCAGATGCTTGTGCCCTTCTTGCCTGCGCGCCCCGTGCGGCCAGACCGATGCGTGTAGTATTCCACATCGTCGGGCATGCCATAATTGATGACGTGCGTCAGGTCGTCCACATCCAAGCCACGAGCCGCCACATCGGTTGCCACAAGGAGCTGGATGCGATGGCGTCGGAACTTCTGCATCGTGAGCTCGCGCTGCTGTTGTGACAGCTCGCCGTGCAAGGCATCGGCGTTGTAGCCGTCGCGAATCAGGTTGTCTGCCACCTCTTGTGTCTCGAGGCGTGTGCGGCAGAAGATGATGGCGTAGATGCGCGGGTAGTAGTCCACGATGCGCTTCAGGGCGAGGTATTTGTCACGCGCGTGTACCATATAATATATATGGTTGACGTTCTCGGCTCCCTCGTTACGGCTGCCCACCTGAATCTGCTTGGCATCGGTCAGGTAGTTCTGCGCGATGCGTTCTATCTCCTGACTCATCGTGGCGCTGAAGAGCAGTGTGCGATGCTGGCTGGGGATGCCTGCGAGGATGCTGTCCAGCTCTTCCTGAAAGCCCATCGACAGCATCTCGTCGGCCTCGTCGAGCACTACGTATTGCACCTTCGAGAGGTCCGCCACGCCTCGGTTCATCAGGTCCATCAGCCTGCCGGGTGTTGCCACGATGATGTCCACACCGTGCTGCAGGGCGCGTATCTGCGGCTCGATGTTCGTGCCGCCATAGATAGCCACGATTTCCGTTTCGGGCAGATATTTGCTGAAACCCTCCAAGTCGTCGGCAATCTGCAGGCAGAGCTCGCGTGTAGGGCTGAGGATGAGAATGGAAGGCCCCTCCCCGCTCCCCCTTTGGGGGAGTGCCACAGTCTCTGCTGACTCGCCATCTAAAGCACTCCCCCAAAGGGGGAGCGGGGAGGGGGCCAGCTTCTGCAGCAGCGGAAGCCCGTAGGCTGCCGTCTTTCCTGTGCCGGTCTGAGCCAGTGCAATAAGGTCGGTATCATTGTTCAGCAGGTAGGGAATCACTTCCTCCTGCACGGGCATGGGGCGCTCGTATCCCAGTTCTTCGATGGCTTGCAGCAGCGGCTGGACAAGCCCCAGTTCGGTGAAATTTTTCATATCGGCTGCAAAGGTACGGAAAAAAGTTCATAGTTCATAGTTCATAGTCCATAGTTTTTTCGTAACTTTGCCGAGCGATGAAGAAAGGACTGGTTTTAGAAGGTGGCGGGATGCGCGGTTTGTTCACGGCTGGCGTGATGGATGTGATGATGGAGCATGGCATCCGTTTCGACGGCATCGTGGGCGTTTCGGCCGGCGCTACGTTCGGTTGCAACTTCAAGTCGCACCAGATAGGCCGTGTCCTGCGCTATAACATCCGGTTCAAGGACGACCCCCGCTACATGGGGCTGCGGAGCCTTTTGAAGACGGGCGACCTCGTGGCGGCAGAGTTCAGCTATCATACCTTGCCGAACGAGCTGGACATCTTCGATTTCGATGCCTACAACGCCGACCCCGCCGAGTTTCATGTGGTCTGCACCGATGTCCGGACGGGCGAGCCCGTGTATCATCGCCTCGATTGCATGGACGATGATGGTCTGGAATGGATACGCGCATCGGCCTCCATGCCGCTCGTCTCCAAGCCGGTCTGCATAGAGGGCAGGCTTCTTCTCGACGGAGGAATCAGTGACTCCATACCCCTCCGCTACTTCCAGGAGCAGGGCTTCGGGCGCAACGTGGTGGTGCTGACGCAACCCAAGGGCTTCTACAAGAGGCGGACTAAGCTGATGCCTCTCTTCCATCTCTTCATGAGGTGCTATCCCGCCATTGTCCGGGCTATGTCGCGCCGCCACCTCATGTATAACGCCGAGCTGGCTTTTCTCGAGGAGCAGGAACGCCAGGGCAACATCCTCCTCATCTATCCTCAGGACACGCTTCCTATCGGGCGGACGGAGCAGGATGAGCGGAAGATGCGCCGCGTCTATGCGATGGGTCGGGTCAAAGCAGAGGAAATGCTGTCCGCGATACGGGAATTTGTATGAGACCCGTATAAAGAGACAGAGGCCTTTACTCTGTGATTTTCAGTCTGTTGTGTGGAAAGTCAAAAGTCCGGCAGAGGGGCTTGAAAACGCCGCCTGCGGCGATGGCAATTTCCGCGTGCGGCGATGGCAATCCCCGCGTGCGGCGTTGGGCATCGCCGCACGCGGCGTTTTCAAGTGCCCTTCAAGGCATAAAAAACGCCCGCAAAAGAGGTCGTTTTGCGCCTGTTTTGCAAAACCATATTCAAAATCGAAAAAAATAGACTATAAATTCATAAAAAAATTTTGCAGTTACCTTATTTAATTATAATTTTAAGCGCAATAAATGAATTTTCATAAGCAAAATACAATTCAAACCTAAAAAAACTTCAAATTATTAACCTAAAAAGTTTAACCTATGAAACGTAAATTACTATCCTCTTTCCTGCTTGCGCTGGTTGGCCTTGTAGGAAATGTGACGGCAACGGCTCAAACGCCGGAGCCCGACGGTTTATGGACTTTTGAGAACACTGCCGACCTGATGGCAGCCTCGAAGGGCAGTCTGCTGATGACGCCTTATGCGATAGGCGACCACAGCATCTCGGCCTCCACCGTCGACGAAGCAGGCATCAAGGCTGCTGACGGCCCGACGGCTGGCAGCGCCGCCATCCTCGTGCCCGCCACATCCGCCCTGAAGGTGGATCGCGGCGAAGGGGCGCCTGCCACAAAATCGTACTCCATCAAGATGGACCTGAAGGTGCCCGATGCCTACAACTACGACGGCTTGCTCCAGACGAACCTCGCCAACTCCAACGACGGCGACCTCTTCATCAGCAAGTGCCAAATCGGCGCAGGCGCCATGGGCGGCTACTTCGGCTGCATGTGGAACGACATGTGGTACCGCGTGGTGTTCACCAACAGCGAAGGCTCCCTCAAGGTTTATGTGAACGGCGAGAAAGTCCTTGAATATGCCACCACCGAAGGGCGCTGGGAGCTCGACCCCGCCTTCTACCTCTTCTCCGACGAGGACGGCGAGAAGGTGGATACCTATGTGTCCGAGATAGCATTCTGGGAAACGCCCCTCACTGACGCAGAGGTGAGCGAGATGGGCAGCATCGACCTCCTTCCCTGGATTACCGATGTGGCTCAGATCAAGGAAGGCGACCAGTTCTTCATCATCAGCGACCGCGCCAAGTTTGCCGGCAATACGTCGGGCAAGCCCAAGGCCATGTCCACCGCTCAGTCCGACTACACCGTCAACTGGGGCGACCAGTACGTCTATTGGGGCACCCTCAACGAGGAGTCCGACGGCTTCGTCTGGACTGCCGAGAAGGTGGGCGACCAATGGGCTTTCTTCAATAAGGAGAAACAAATGTACCTGGGCAATATGAACGAGGGCGAGGCCGACATCATTTTCTCCGACACCCCCGTGGGCTACACACTCACCGACCTCAAAGAAGGTGCCGGACGCTTCTTCCTGACCAGCGACGACTCCGAGCATTCTCCACACGTACAGGGCTACTTGATGGCCAACCGACCGAACAACAGCCTGGCGAAGCAGGAAGTGGGCGACGACGGCTACGAGCGTGCTGCTTCCGCTCAATGCGGCTATCCCGGCCGCTGGCGTCTGCTGAAGCTCAATGCCGACGAACCCGTGGAAACAGGCATGAAGATTGAGACACTCGACGACTTCCTTGCCTTTGCAGAAGCAGTAAACAGCGGACAGACAGACTTGGAAGCCTATCTGGCAGCCGACATCGAGCTGACCGACAACACAATGGTTGGCGCGTATGCAGGCACCTTCGACGGCAAGGGCCACAAGATTACCTACAACTATACGACTGTTGGCAACCATAGCGGCCTCTTCAAGGCCCTGAACGACGGAGCCATCATCCGCAACCTGTATGTTGAAGGCAGTGCCATTGTGCAGGGCATCCATTTCGGTGCACTTGCAGGCGATTATCATGGCAACGTGCTCGTCGAGAACGTGGTGACGAATGTCAACATCACCGGCGACCGCAGCAGCGTGACCGGCGACGGTGGCATGGCAGGATATGTGGATGGTCAAGTGACCTTCAATAACTGCGCAACCCTCGGCAAGATGGGTAATCCCGGCACCTCAATGTACTGCGGCTTCGTGGCATTCGCTACTGATACCGCTCTTTCCATCCTCAACAATTGCTACACCACTTGCGAGCTGACCGAAGGCACCGGCACCGACTATTGCTACACATTCTGCCGCGGTAAGTATCAGCCTAACAACTGCTACTATCTCAACGCAATAGGTGTGGTTCAGGGCACGGCCATCGACGCAGCAACATTGGCAACTGGCGAGTTCTGCTACATGCTCAACGGCGACCAGAGCTCAGTCAACTGGTATCAGACGCTCGGCGAGGACGCCACGCCCGTTCCCTTCGATTCTCATCTTCAGGTTTACGCTAACGGTGAGCTGAAGTGCGACGGCACGAGCGCTGGCGATGGAGAGCTTACTTACAGCAATTCTTCAACCTCCGTGATTCCTCCTCACACCTTCGATGGCGGCTTCGGCTGGTGCTCTGTCTGCGGCACATGGGATGCAAACTATAAGCTTCCTGTTGATGGCGAAGGGTACAGCCTCATTGCCAATGCAAAAGAATTTGCTTGGTTTGCCGAGTACATGGAAAAGGGCAATCCCTCACTTAATATAAGGCTGACGGCCGATATCGACCTGAGAACCGATTATCCCGACCTCATGGTCGCTTCCGAAAGCAACAGGTTCAGCGGCATCTTCGACGGCCAGGAGCACACCATCACATATAATTACGCTAATGTCACCGCCCAGTGGCGCGGCCTCTTCCGTTCCGTCGAGAACGCCACCATCCGCAACCTTCGCGTTGAGGGCAGCGCTACCTCGACGGACATTCACTTCGGAGCACTCATCGGTGTGGCTTATGGCACGGTTCTCGTCGAGAATGTCGTGACAGATGTTGACATCACAGGCAAGTCCCCAAAAGGTGTGCAGGGCGACGCAGGCATGCTGGGCGCTAACTACGCCAACATCACCTTCAACCACTGCGCTACGCTCGGCGAAATGGGCAACGAGGGCACCTCAATGTACAGCAGCTTCTCCGGATGGTCGAATGCCAACAGCAAGACAACACTCAACAACTGCTACACCACTTGCAAGCTCACCGCTGGCACCGGTACTGGCAACTGCTTCACCCTGACACATGAGGGCGGCCCAGTCGAAATCAACAACAGCTACTACCTCTATGAGGTTGGAAAAGTACAGGGCAACCTCATCACCGAAGACTTCGCAAGCGGCGAGTTCTGCTACAAGCTCAACGGCGACCAGAGCGAAATCAACTGGTATCAGACGGTCGGCACCGACGCCAAGCCCGTTCCCTTCGCCTCTCACGGACAGGTTTATGCCAACGGTACTGTTCGTTGCGACGGTGCAGAGATTCCCGACAGCCCCGTCACCTACAGCAATGTGGAAGGTCAGATGAACAAGCCCGACCACCAGTACAACGCCGACGGCTACTGCACAGTATGCGGCAGCGTGATGCAGAACAAGGACGGCTTCTACCTCATCGACAATGCAGAAAAGCTGAACTGGTTCGCACAGAAGATTGCATCCGGTGCAACAGCTATCGATGGCCTCCTGACGGCTGACATCGACCTTACCACAAGCGACTATCCCGACCTGATGATTGCTTCGGAAACCAACAAGTATGCCGGCACATTCGACGGAGCAGGACACACCATCACCTATAGCTACACCGTCTCCAGCAACTACTGCGGCCTCTTCAGATACGTCAGCGGCGCTACCATCCGCAACCTGATTGTAGAGGGCAATGCCATCGTGACAGCTATCCACTATGGCGCCCTCATCGGCCGTGCAGAAGGCAATGTGCTCGTTGAGAATGTCATCACCAACGTCAACATCACAGGTCAGAAAAACGGCGTGACCGGCGATGGCGGCGTGCTCGGCGCCCTCTATGGCAACATCACATTCAACAACTGCGCTACGCTCGGCAAGATGGGTTATGAAGGCAGCTCGATGTATAGCGGCTTCTCTGGATTCAGCCACGGCGCTTCTTCCGCTACCCTCAATAACTGCTACACCATCAGCGAGCTCACCGAAGGCACCGGCACCGGCAGCTGCTTCACGTTCATCCATAACGACAGAGGAACCTACAACAACTGCTACTATCTCAACGCGATTGGTACAGTACAGGGCACGGCCATTACAGCCGAGGAGGTTGCCAACGGCTCGCTCTGTGCTAAGCTCGGCCAAGGCTGGTACCAGAACATCGGCGAGGATGCTTATCCCGTCTTCGACAAGACACATGCTGTCGTGAAGGAGATTACCGAGGCAGGCTATGCCACGATGTACATTCCCAACTCTGTGGATATTCCTGCAGGCGTTGAGGTCTTCACAGGCGAGTACGAAGAGAGCTGGCTGAAGCTCAATGCTGTGGAGGGCACTGTTCCCGCTTGGGAGCCTGTAGTGCTCAAGGGCGCTCCTGGCTTCTATGGCTTCATGCCGGCAACTGCTGAAGAGAAGAGCACAGAAATAGTCTTTGCTGATCTGGGCTTTGAAAATGCAGCAGACCTCACTCCTCTTCAGCAGGGAGGCTTGACCATTGGCTTCGCTCAAGGCAGTAATACCGCAGACTTAGTACCAAAGTACTACACCAGCGGTGCTGCAGCACGCATCTATGCAGGCAACACTATGACTATCTCTGCCGTAGCACCTATTACCAAGATAGAGTTCACCTTTGTCAATAACTATGCTCTCCAGAGCGGAAGCTATCAGATCAGTGAAGGCAGCTATGCCCTCGCCACCACTACATGGACAGGCAGCGCTGAGAGCATAACATTCTCCAACACAGGCTCCAAGCAATGGCGCATCATCAGCATGACGATAACCTATTCAGGCTATCCCGACAACATTGCAGGCAATGTCCTGAAGGGAGCGGCTGAGGATATCGATGCTGTCGGCAAGTATGTTCTTGCACAGCCCGAAGGCGAACCTGTTGGCTTCTATCTGGCTGATTCTGGCGTCATCAAGGCAGGCAAGGCTTACCTTGAAAACGCTAGCGGCGTGAAGGCCTTCATATTCGGAGAGGACAATAGTACCGGCATCGCAGACCTTAACGAAGCGAAGGGCACCGACAATGCTGTCTACAACCTCGCTGGCCAGCGCTTGCAGAAGATGCAGAAGGGCATCAATATCGTGAACGGCAAGAAGATTCTTGTTAAGTGATAATAAAGTAAGATACCTCGAATCCTAACCCCGCCTCCCCCAAAAAGGAGGCGGGGAATTTGATAGAGTCATTCGTGTCATATAATACATCTTATTATATTATGGGAAGGTTGAAATCTTTCTTGCTGCTCTTCTTGGCAGTGGTGGCTGGAGTGAAGGCTCAAAACCTGTTGGAGGGTTATGCACGCGTCTTCTATGCTGATGACCTGAAGGAAGGCAAGGCCTATTTCATTATCAGCGACCGCACTAAGTTCGCCGGCAACAGCTCGGGCAAACCCAAGGGTATGTCCACACAGTTGGGCAGCTACAAGATCAAATGGGGCGAACAGTATGTTTATTGGGGCGACTTCGATGAAGAAGAGGAGGCCTTCCAGTGGATTGCCGAGAAGGTGGGCGACGACCAATGGGCTTTCAAGAACAAAGTCAAGGGGCAATACATCGGCAGAAAAACCGGCAGCGACAACGATGTCCTCTTCTCTGCTACTCCTGTAGGCTATACGCTGACTGACCTTGAGGACGGTGCGGGACGGTTTTACATGATTAGCAGCGAGGATTCACGTTCTCCGCATGTGCAGGGCTTCGTGCGCAGCGACCGCCCCAACAACTGTCTTGCTAAGCAGGATGTCGGCGTCACTTCGTATGTAGATGACGTGGCAACCAATGGCTACCCTGCCCGTTGGCAATTCTATGCTGTGGAGGGCGGCTCAGGCGATGACCCGCAGCCCGAATTCTATACCGTAGCCGATGGTTACTACAACATTGTGAGTGCAAATCCCAGCCTCGAAGAGAAGAAGTGCTGGACAGACAAGAAGACAGACATGTTTGCCTACGAGAATGATGCCAGCACCATTTTGAGCACATTGCACAACGACGACCCGCGATGCATTTACTACATCGAGGCTGTCGACAAGAACTACGGGCTGTATCAGGTTCGCAGTTATGTGACAGACAAGTATGCTACGGCGCAGGAAGGCTATGTGTTCATGGTGGAGGATGAAGATGATCCCTTTACATTCAGGACAGTTCCGGGAGACCGCAGGTCATTATATATAAGTAATGTTGATGCAGAAACCCTTTATGCAGGCGATGCTGAAGCAGGCTTCCACATCTTTGCGGCAGCCTCCGGGTTCAGCGACGAGCAGGCAACATGGAAGCTTCAGAAGGTGGATAAGACCTCGCTGGAGAGCCCTTCAGCACAGTTGAGGCTGGCTCTTGCCCGCAAGCTGGATGAGGTAGGCCATCCCGACTGTGTGGCTCACGACAACCTCAGCGAGGAGCAGCTTCAGGCATTCCGCAACTTATGGAACAAGGCCGACGCGACTCTTGTGAGCGGCACCTGCGATATTCTCTACGAGAGGCTTATCAGCGAACTCGACGCTGCTGCGAAAGGCGAATATGAGGAGCCTGTCTACAACAAGTACCAGAAGCAGCCGCTGCGGGTGCTCAGTTACAACGTGAAGCACTGCGCCGGCAACAAAGACGGCCTGAACCTGCCCCGCACGGCAAAGGTCATTGCTGCTCAGGGAGCCGATGTGGTGGCTTTGCAAGAGTTGGATAGTGTCTTCTCGTCTCGCTCCAACTACAAGTATCAGCTGAAGGAGTTGGCGGAGGCCACAGGCATGTACGGCATCTTCTGCAGCGCACTCACCGGCTATGGCATAGGCATCCTTTCGAAGGAACTGCCGCTCTCCATCAAGGTTGTGGCCCTCACGTCCGACTTCGAGCCTCGCCGCATGTTGATTGCCGAGTACCAGAACTATGTCTTTGCAAGCCTCCATGTAGGTCTCAATGCAAGCGCAAGGCGTGGCACCGGCCCCATCATCAAGGCAGAGGCAGAGCGTTGGGTGGAAAAGGGCAAGCCTCTCATCATTGCCGGTGACTTCAACGACGACGGCACCGACGACGAGATGCAGGGAGCACGAGGCGTGCTTACCCAGTATCTGCAGCAGAACGGCTTCACCTATCACTCCGACCTCACCACTCCCACCTGGAGCGACGGCATCTATGTCATCGACCACATTATCAGCTACGACCCGATAGGAGGCGTGGAGAAGGTAAGCTACGAGGTGGTCAACGACAAGGTGACATCAGACCACATGCCCATCGTTGCCGACCTCATCGTTGGCTTCAGCGACCCCACAGACATTGGCAATGTAGGGGCAATAGACAATGGCCGGTCGGCAGCGGACAGTGCCGTGTTCGACCTCAGCGGCCAAATGGTGAACGGCAATGGTAAGTTGCCGCAAGGCGTTTACATCTTCAATGGGAAGAAAGTGCTGAAGTAGAAAGGTCTGCCTCAGTTCTCCAAATACAGCAGTATTAATCCTGCATCGGAAAACATTATAATAAAGATATAGAATGAAACACTTTAGACTTTTCTTGCTGCTGAGCACAGCGCTGTGCTGCGGCAGCATGTTCGGTCAGGTGATGAAGACTGCCGATTTGGAGAAGTATGCCAAACAGAAGTACGGCGACAAGTGGGTGGATGCAGCCATGAATCTCTCGAAAGACCTGACTCTCGACAAGAATCAGGCTCTGACCTATCAAGAGGTTGTGCCTGCTCCCGGCAAGACCAAGAGCCAGCTCTATGTTTCCCTGAACTACTGGGTCACGGCGACGTTCCAGGACAAGCAAGCCATCACCCTCAATGACAAGGATGCGGGTTGCATCATCGTCTCTTCCACCATCGACGGAATTGCCGACCATACTGGCACGTTGAACCGCTATGTGGTGAGCATCACGCCCATCATCCGCCTCGACATCAAGGACGAGAAGGTGCGTGTGACCTACACTGTGCAGAACTACGACATCCTGAAAGCCCAGGATGCTGGCTGGATTGGCGGTTTGTTCGACAATAGTGACAACAGGAGGAACAATCAGAATGTCTTCAGCGACGGCAAGCGGATGAAGGACGACAAGACCGACCGCCGCCTCTATGACGAGCAGTGGGAGATAGCCAAGCACTATCCCTTCGTGGAAAAGGACGCCCAGAAGCGCACCTGCTCCAAGGCATTAGTGATGACGCATGCCTACTCGAACGCCATCCTCGATAAGGTGGAGGAGGCCATCAAGAACGGAGTGGCTGGCAGCGATGACGACGATTGGTAAATACTCAACATACAGTAATATGAAGAAACTTGCTTTTGCAGCACTATTGCTGCTCCTTTGCCTGCCCTCGTCTGCAGGCCGAATCGTGACGGACACGGTGAAGAGTAAAATCCTCAGCGCCGATGTGCCCTGCAATGTCTATCTGCCTGATGGCTTTGAAAAGAATGAGGGCCAGCGCTATCCCGTCATCTACCTGCTTCATGGCTTCAGCGACGACTATCGTGCCTGGCGCGACAGGGGACAGATGCAGACTGTGGTCGATGAACTCATCGGCACGGGCGAATGTGTACCTGTCGTCATCGTTATGCCGAATGCAGGCGGTCCCGACACACACAACACTTGGAACGGCTACTTCAACATGCCCGGCTGGTCGTATGAGGACTTCTTCTTTCAGGAGTTCCTGCCTGCGGTCGAGAAGAAGTACCGCGTTGTGGGTGACAAGGAGCATCGTGCCGTGATGGGCCTCTCGATGGGAGGCGGCGGCAGCACGGTCTATTGCCAGAGGCACCCCGACATGTTCTCGTCGTGCTATGCCATGAGTGCTTGGCTCGACAACGAGAGCAACAATGTCAATCCCGGCCAGGAGAAGGACAAGCGCTACTATGTGACTGAGGCTGTGACGAAGCACAGCGCCCTTCGTTTCGTAGAGCAGGCTGACGATGCCACAAAGGAGAAGCTGCGCACTGTCAAGTGGTTCTTCGACTGTGGCGACGATGACTTCCTTTTCGACCAGAGCGTCAAGCTGCACCAGCTGATGCGCAGGGCTTGGATTCACGACGAGCTGCGCATCCGCAACGGCGTGCACAACTGGGAATACTGGCACACGGCATTGCGCACAGCCCTTCCTTTCGCCTCCCGCAACTTCGCAAAGTAAGAGGGCGCCACAAATATCAACAACGGATTGAACGGATTTGACGGATTTAAGCAAGCTGGTCGTCAGCTAATAAAATAATCCGTCAAATCCGTTCAATCCGTTGTTGTATTATATCGACTGTGTTTTTGGGCGCGTCCTTTCCCGATGCTTCGTACGAATGAACGTCGGCGTTACTCTCGGATGACGAACCTGTGCGACACTTCTTCCGAGTCGCCGCCATAGAAATCGATGCTGATGTGCTTCTTGCTGACGTTCAGCTTGTAGGAACCCTGCGAGCGGGAATTGATGAGCTGACGGGTGCCGGGCAGATATTCCTCGAAGAGCGCTGACTCGTCCTTGAGGTTGGCGCCGTCGGGCTTCTCCATCATCTTCTTGCGCATCAAGCCGTAGTTCTCTGCTCCCTCGTTGCGGACGGCGTATTGCTTCTGTTCCTCTGCCGTCCAGACGCTGCTCATGGTCATCTGCGTGATGCGTCCGCCGTCTCCCCACCAGTCCATGAAGTCGGTGTAGTGGGTATGTCCGCACAGCACGATGGCGTTGCGCTTGGCGAAGGCTTGGCGGAAATGGCGGCGTGCCTGTGTGTTGGCTTCGGATGCTCCTCCGTGGAAGAACCATCGGCAGCTGCTGATGTCCGGTGGAAGCACGGGGCCGTGGGTCATGACAAAGGTGTGGCGTGCTCCCTTCGTGTCGTCCAGCAGTCGGTCCACCTCTGCGTCATCGGGATTGTTGAAGTCGATGACGATGAATGCGTCGTCGCCCACATTGAAGGCAAAAGTGGTCTTGCTGATGCTTTTGCCCAGCTCTTCTGACATGCGGGGCGGCATGAATGAGTGATAGGCCTCGAGGGCATCTGTGCCGCGGATATCGTGGTTGCCCACTACGGTGACGAAGGGGAGGCCGCCCAGCTCGTGCTTGAAGCGGTTCATGACGTCGGAGAGCATCTTCTTGTGCACCTCGCCGCTGCCGCAGTCGCCCTGAACGAGGTCGCCCATCTGCAGCACCATGCGCGTGTCCTTGTCAATCAGCCTGGCCGCCCTTTTGAGGAGGCGGGGGCAACGGTCTTTCCACATCTCCCCGTTGCGGGCGAACTCGCCGCGCTGTATCTTGTTGAGCCTCTCGTTCGGCTCGTTGTAATGTGCGTGATATATCGATGGCGGGTCGGCATCGAAGTGTGTGTCGCCCAGGATAATCATCGAGTACGACCTGTCGCCCTTCCCTTTTGCAAGTGCTGACAGCGGGAAACTGCTGGCGCCGAGGCCGATGATTCCCGTGGCGGATAGTGTCAGAAAGTCTCTTCTGTTCATGGTTTTCGGTGTTTGATAGGTTGGGAGAATTGTCCCCCGCAGAGGCCCTTGAAAACGCCGCGTGCGGCGATGGCAATCCCCGCGTGCGGCGATGGGCATTTCCGCGTGCGGCGTTGGGCATCGCCGCACGCGGCGTTTTCAAGGGTCGCACGGAGCGGTTTCAGACGCCCCTTTTTATGTCAGTTTTTTCAGCCGGAAAGTGTGCTTCTTCGGCTGGTTCAGTTCGTATATCCGGCCTACGAGGAGGTCCATCTCCTTCTGATAGGCATCCCGCACTTCGGGGCGGACCATCTGGTCGTAGGTGCCTCGCTTGCTCGCCAGCCAGTCGTTGCCTTTGCATAGCTCGCGGTACTTCTGCGCAGCCTGCTCGCTGCAGTCGTTCAGGAAGCCCGCCGGCATCATGAAGTTGTAGTTGACCCATGCCCATTCGCGGAACCTGCGTTCCACATCCCAGCGCGTCTCGTTCAGAGCCATCACCGTCAGGGCCTGCTGATATTGCGGCGTGTGGCGGTATCGGGAGAGGTTGATGCCTTGGGCAAGCATGGCGGCTGAAAGCGTATCAATAGTGATGGCGTCGATGCTCAGCTCGTAGCTGCCGCTAAGGCCTGTTACGGTCAGGTGCTCGTCGCTCAGGTCGTCGATGAATGTGGGGATGACCTTCGTGACTTGTGCCGCTCCATGCTTGAAGCCCCAGCCACGGGGAATGGTGTCGAGAGGGAAGGGTAGGGACTCTGCCAGGCAGTCGAACTGCAACATGTCGGCTGTCGCCCTCACCTTCGTGATGCGGCAGTTGTCGGCTTTCGTCGCTTTGCCTTTGGCGGCATCCAACTGCATGTCGGCCACCTTCTTGCCCTTCATGCCCTGAGCCTCCAGGAAGAGGTAGGCCATGGCCATGTGCCCGTCGTTGTCCGGATGCACGCGGTCGGAGCCGATGAGCGTGAAGGCTGGGTCGGTCTCCTGTTGCTTCATATTGAGCGCCACCATCGGCGCATTGAAGTCCAGGAACTCCCAGTTGTTTCTCCTGGCAGCCTCTTTCTGTAGGGCGACGACGCGCTGCATGTTGTCGTTCTTGCGGGCATAGATGTCGTCGTTGAAGGTGGAAGTCTGGTCGTAAGGCGAAGTGCCGATCATCACGGTGCGGACACCTTTGAGGCTCCTCAGCTTCTCTTCGCAAAGCGCGAACCGCTCCCTGGCTTCCTGCAGCTTCTGATGGGCGAAGCGGGCAGAATCGGCGCTGTTGTACTCGTAGTAGCCCGTATCGTTCATGCCGAAGGTGAAGGTCAGGACGGTCGGGTTCTTCTCCAGCACATCGTCGTCGAAGCGTGCCAGTATCTCTTTCGCCGTATCGCCGCCCACGCCGCAGTTTGCCATCCACAGACGCATCCTGGGGAAGTGCGTCATGTAGTAGAGCCAAATGTAGGAGTGGTAGTGCCCGCCGTCGGTGATGCTGTTGCCCACGAACGCCACGCGGTCTCCCTCCTTGAAAGGTGCAACACCCTGTGCCTGCATAAGCGTGCAGACACAGGGCGAAAGCAGTAGGCCAAGGAGAAGCCTCCTCAGAATGCAATTACCATTCATCGTTCCAGAGGCCTCTGTCTTCCTGGGAATTTTGTTCTTTGGCGAAACCGATATCTTCGCTATTGCTGACCTTTTCCTCCGAAGAACCTATTTTTATCGATGTGGACATCATGCCTCTTCCTGAAATCTCGCAGACACAAGCACAAGGGGATATATATATACGTTTGTTCATAACGATTAGACTTATTAATGTTTGTTTAACGATTCAGCCATCTGTATCAAATTTGGTGAGAGAGGGCTATTTCAATACTTTCTTTCCGTTGATGATGTTGATACCCTTGACAGGCTTGCTCATGCGCTGGCCAGAGAGATTGTAGATGAGGTCATCAGAGTCCTTAAGGCCCTTAAGGTCTTTAAGGCCTGTGGCATCGTCGAAGTCGAGCGTGTAGCCCTTGGCACCGCCGCTTGCAGGCACCTCGAGGTAGGCTTTGTTGGCACCGAGCGTGATGGTGCCGTCTGTATATTTGTAGAAGCCAATCTCCCCGTTCAGGCGTCCCATGGAATAATAGGGAGTGCCATCGCTGAGGTCGAGGCTCATCGGCACCAAGGTACCCTTCAGCAGGTTGGCGCTCTCGCTGACCACGGAGGTCAGGTCGCTGGCCATGTTGAGGATGGTGCTTGGCTCTGCGTCCTCGTTGACGAGCACCACAGCGGTACGGGCAGGAATCTCCGTGCCATCGTTGCCCGTAGCGGTCAGATGAGCATATCTGTTGCTGGCTGTCTCGATGTAGTATGCCTTCGTTGCGCCTGTCGTCGTCACATCGAACGGCAGGTAGAGCGTTGCATAGCTCTTGTCGCCCACAACATTGAGCGGGAGAGTCTTGGCGAGGGAAACAGTGAAGTTGGCCAAAGACAGCCACTTGCTGGCATCAGTCGTGGTGACGGTGATAGTTGTTGATGTTGCCGACAAGCCAGTAACCTCGAGAGGCGTGTAGGTGCTGCCGAGGTTGGCCGGTGTTACGGATGTGCCGTCGGAAGCCGTCAGGGTGTATGTGGTACCCTGATATACGCCTGTCTGTACGGAATAGCCCGTGATGACATAGCCTTCGGGTGCCGTCAGCGTTATGGTGGAGTTGGTGTTGGCTGCGGCGGGGTGATAAGCCAGATTGTAGCGGCCGTTAAAATTCGAGAATCTGTTGTATGCGCCGTCGCTCAGTGTCATGGTCAGCCCTGCAACTCCGCTGGCAGCATTGGAAGTCCAGGTGAGGCCGCTCCATGAGCCGAAGTTGCTTTCGCCAGATAATCCGTTGACAATCTTCACATCCTTTGCCTCCAGGTATTCGGGCACATTGTATTCCTCCAGAGCAGGAATGAGGCTCACAAGCTGGTCGCGTGTAATCTCGATGAAGTTCAAGGGATAGTGGTTGTAGTCGGTGTAGCCGCCGGCGCTGTTGAGGCTCTGGTCCTCGAAGAAGAGGTACAGGCTGCCGTTGGCCGGATTCTTGTCCATCGTCACATAGCGTGTGCCCTTGGTCTGCACGTTCAGGAACTCTGTCCAGTTGACACCCTTGTCGGTGCTGTAGTAGAGCTTGAAGTTGGCGTGGTTGCCAGTCGTGATGGAGTGGATGATGACGTCGGTCTTGCCCTCTGTCGTCTCGCGCTGGTAATAGAAGATGTCCTGGTTGTTCTGGCTGGACTGATAGAGCTGGTTGTTTTCCCATTGCGTGCCGAAGTTGAAGCTGAGCGTCTTGCCGTCGTCGTTCTTTGTATAGGTGGCGGTGTTGAAGCGGCGTGGACCTCCCTTGCGGATGGAGCCGAAGAGCGAGCCATCATTCATCTGGATAATCTTGGCTTCGTCGCCTCCTTGAACCATGGGGTTCTCACTGAAGTACCATGACTCACCGCCGTCTCTGGAGTAGAAGATGTAGTCTTGTGAGTCGCTGGTGTGCTCGGTGGCGCTTGTCATTGTCTGTGCCGGGATGAGGTACATCAGGATGTCGTCGTCGGGGATGTAGAGGCCGCGACCAGAGGTTACGAAGTAGTCATAGAGGCCGTAGCCAGCCTCGCCAACCGTGTTGTAGTTTTTAAGGCGGCCGCTCTCCAGGAGGTCGATGGGCGGTGTGCTCTCGTTGCTGCTCCATGTCACGCCGTTGTCCGTGCTGGTTGACATGGCGATACGCTTCTGCCCATAGAAGTAACCGATGTTGCCGGCCACGAACAGGCAGTAGAGCTTGCCGTCCTTGCCCTTCACGAGGCTCGGGTCGCCATAGCCGCACTTGGCATCGTCGGCAGTGCCGAGACCCTTGGCAATGGTAATGGGACTGCTCCATGTCTTGCCGCCGTCGGTAGAGCGACGCACGACGATGTCGATGACGTGGCCTGCGCCGATATCGGTGTGGCTGTTATAACGCTTGTCGCAAGCCACGACGATGCTGCCGTCGTCGGCAACAATCATGGCTGGAATACGATAAACACGGCTGCTGTTGTCGCGAGGCAGGAAGGGATAGGACTGTGCATTGAAGACCATTGCGCCACGGTCGGCAGGGTCGCCAACAGAGGTCAGGTCGAGGGCTTGTGCCGTTTGCCCAGCCACTTGATAGGAGATGCCAGTGACGGCTGCATCGAGAACGGC
This sequence comes from Bacteroidaceae bacterium, assembly GCA_017428785.1. Lineage (GTDB taxonomy): Bacteria > Bacteroidota > Bacteroidia > Bacteroidales > Bacteroidaceae > Physcousia. The sequence goes on along the minus strand of JAFRQD010000010.1, from coordinate 19,758 downwards.
TCCAAGTGTCGCATCGCTCTTCACCGTAGCACCAATCCAGTAGTAGTGTGTGCCAGCAGCGAGATTGCCGATGTTGAAGGTAGCAGTAGAGCCAGAGATGGATGTCGTGGCAACCACTGTCTTTGTCGGTGCTCCGTCGCCTGTAGAGTAGATCTCAGGTGAGTTGGAGTTGGCCTCATAAAGCTTCAAGGCGGAGATGTTACTCTCGGAACCATCCTTGAGGTTGACGGTAAGCGTCGTGCTCGTGGCAGCCTTGAATGGCTTAGCTGTGACGCGAAGCAGCATCACCTCGCCACCGCGACCTGCCGTCTGCCAGCCTTGCTCCACGGTAACACCGTCAGCAACAATGGCAAGAGTCGGGTCGTAAGCAAAGGTGACGGTCTTGGCTGTTGCACTCACGGTCACATTGGTTGCTCCCTCCAAGTTGAAGTCTGTGCTTACAGGTGTCACGCCAGTGGGCAGGAAGAAGAAGCCGTTCTTATAGACAGCCGTCAAGCCACTGACATCGCTGCGAGAGCAGGTAATCTGAGCAGTTTCTGGAGCATTGTCGCAGAGGACCTGCCATGCCGTGAGACTAGCAGCAGAGAGGTCGATGGGATATACATTGTAGTATTTGGCTGCCTGGGATGTCTCACCGATGAAATAGTTCTGACCGCTATTGTAAGGAACAGCATAGTAGTAACCTCCCTTGAAATATATCCCGTTATTGTCAGAGCTAATCGTAATGTTGTTAGCCGTTGAAGAACTCGTTGGGAACTTGTTGCTGTTATTCACGAGGTACTTACCATTCGGCATCTGCCACTTGGCGCCACTGCTCATGTCAATGTAAGTAAAGAAAGTGGCATCCTTGATGGAAGGCTGGATATCCACGGCTCCCGTGAAGGTAAGCGGATAATAAGTGCCGTTGTAGTTGTATTCACTGTCTGCTGCTTTAACATAGCGGTTCACATAGCTGGCATTTCCGGCAGTCTTGATCTGTAAGGCATACCATCCACTCGCTGTGGGTGCAGCTGTGAGCGCCGTCTGGTTCTTGACGAGCTTGGCAACGGCTGCGTTGGCGGCTGCACTCTGGTCTTGACCGCCCACCTTGGTAATGGTGAAGTTGCCGCCCACGTCATTGTAGTTGATGATGGGGCCTGTGTAGTTGTTGCTGACGGCCATATAGGCAGCGTTGGTGCCGTTGACTGGATTCGAAGCCATCTTAATCTTCTTCGTGCCGTCGCTTTGATCCTCGAAAATAACAGCTACGGCATTGTCGCTGAATACCCAAGAGAGGTCGGCACTCTGAGCAATGCCTGTAGGAATGGCAAACTTGCCTGCCCCTACATTATATAAATAGTATTGTCCCGCTGTTCCTGTGGGAATGATGACCCATTGATGATTCTGGTTTGTGGCATCAAAGGCTGTAGCCCCCGACTTTCCACTTGACCATACATAGGTTGTTGATTTGTTTGGTTCATAGGTCAGTGCGCCACGGCCGCTGTTCGTATTGTTGATGGTATAGACATCAGAAGCCGTGGGAACCCATGCATCAACAAACTCCACAGGATAGAATGCCCAGTCGTTGTTGCCGCCAGTGGCAGTGGGAGCTGTTGTGCCCCAGCCTACGACAGTGGCGTCACCGTTTCTTGTATCGTTGGCATCGAGGACAACACCGGCAGCAGACATCAGGTAGAAGTGTCCGTCTGTGCCTGCAATCTTCTTGATGGTAATCTGCTCTGTGGCTGTGGCTGTCGTGGGAACGGTCGTGCTTCCCTGTATGTTTCCGAAGAAGTTGCCGAGGCCTGTCTGGAGATAGTACTCGTTGTCCCAGCCGACGATGCGGACGAGGTACTTGGCATTGTTCGTAGCAGAGCCAGAGGGTACAGTGTTAGTATTGTAGAGCTTGTTCTGATTGTTCTCATAGAGGTAGCCGTGATTGGCACCGCGGTCGAACATCGCATACCATTTGCCGGTTTCTAATGAGGCCGCAGCTTCGGTGCTGACGCTAATGTCTTTGTTGGTAAAGTCGGAGAAGGGAGGATAGGTGAGGATGACTTCGTATATTTGAGATGACAAAGAGGCGTTCCAAGCGTGCAATTTCTGCGAAGCACGGTTAATATAGAATCCATTACATTGTGGGTCGATATTACCGTTATTATTAAAGTTCAAGCTCCAACTGCCGGCATTTGCTTCATCAGTGGGCACGAAACCTCCTTGGTTAGTTGTAGAAGCTGCGGTTGGCTTGCCCCAGTATTTCCCTGTAACGTAGTTCTTTATTTTCCATGTATCGCCATCCTTAATCAGATAATACATGCAGCGTTCGTCAAAGGTGCCACCATTGTTGCCTACGGAGTAATACGTTCCGGCGTCGGTAATCCAGGGATTGCCTGTTGCCGTGTTACGCAGCAAGTACAATTTCCCGCTAATGAGTTGGCTCTCGGCCGTGACTTTCGCACCTGCGCTGAGAACATCCGTCACATCCGATGTGATGATGCCTACGTTGGCGTCGAATGTCGCAGCAGCATCAGTGCCGTTTCCGGCAGCTGCTTTTATGGTGTAGCCAGTGCCGATGTCATTGGGCAGGGTGAAGTGATAAGTGTTGTAGACTCCTCGAAGATTGCCTTCACTGTCATAGACCTTGAAGCCTACTGCACCTGTGCCTTCCATCGTAACGGCGTTATTCTTTACATTATATTTATATGCCGAGCATTCGGCGTCGAAGTCGGTGTATTGTCCTGTCTCGCCGACCTGTCCGAAGGCTGATACAGGCGCATCGGGGTTGATAGTCCTCTTGGTACCGGATGGCGCGCCTTCGTATGTGGCATCGGGAGCGGTGACGCGGTCCTCAATGAAGGTGATGTTGCACTTAGGCAAGTTCATATTAGCGACCTGTGCCTTGGCATTGTCTATCATGTCCTGTGTGGCGTAGAGATAGTAATAGCCATAGTCGTTGAGAGTGGCAAAGCGGTTGGTGGTGACATTATTATAAGTGATTGAGTAGTCTCTTTCCGCCGGAAGAATGAAAAAGCCGTAGGTGGCGAAGAACTCGGTGAGGTCGTAGCCGCTGACCTCACAGCACTTCACATAGTACTTCAGGTAGTCGGTGCTTGCAGGAGTGAGCGTGCTGTTATCTGCTGAACCGCTTTTCACCTTTGTCATCGGGTCGGCACGCAGCGCGTCGAAGAGGCGGGGGAAGAAGTCGGGGTCTTTGCCCAGGACATGGAAATAGAGATAGAGTGACCAGTTGAGGTGCAGCATCTGCTGGTTGTAATTCCCATAGCTGTCGCAAGACTTTGCTACGCGCTCTGGCCAAGACAATCCATCGGCGAAATCGCGGAACACTTCTTGGATGCTGGCCGTGCGGCTGGTGAAGCGTCCCTGCTTGTAAATGGCTACATTGGAGAAGAGATTGTTAGATATCTCCGTGTTGCCAGCCATGTTGATGGGACTTTGGCGGTTGTGCCCTTGTTCGTGGGCGATGCACCACATGTCGTCGGCTACCCCCAACAGATTGCTCGCATTGTATATGTTGTCATCGTAGAAAGCGGGATAGAAGGTGCCATGGTTTGAGGCGTGAGCATAGCCGTCAGTCGTCATCGTAACAGAGAAAAGCGTGTTACAGTATTGCCCGTATCTGGTCTGTCCGCCGTTACTGTCGAGGTTGTCGGAGCGTCCCATCAATTCGTCTTCCCATTGAGCCACATTCCGCCATACATTAAGCATCTCCGTGAGGCTTCCTGTGCCCAGAGATGTTTCCAATCTCGTTATGTTGAGGTTAAAGACATGCTTGTCTGTCTTAAGGCATACATTGGACCTGTTGCTGACATCTGTCAGGAGGTGTGTCTTCATCTGTGCCCAGTCGGTGTCGGTATCGCCTTTGGTGAGGTCGAAGTAGCCCTGCACGGTGCCGCCTTCGATGTGTACGGTCACATCGGCATAGGTGGACATCAGCTTATAAGGTGTTTGGCCATTGGTGGTGTTGTCAACCTCATAGTTGACGAAGCAGTTGCCCTTGGAGGCTATCAGTAGGGAATTCATTCCTTCGTGAAGGGCGTAGGTTGTGCCAGATGCTTGTTGGTAGTCTGCCACTTCGAGCTTCACACTCTGCCCGCTTGGGATGGTGCCGACATAAACCTGTATGATGTCTCCCGAGTTGACCCAGATGCCTGTGGGATTGCTGAGGCGCCCCATCGTATAGTTGGTGAAACCGAAGATTTCCTTCCAGCGGTCATGGTCGCTGTATGCCTTATAGTCAGCAATGCGGAAGGTCTTCTCTGTCTTGGTCCATCCGCTATAGGTGGTCCAAGTGTTGTTCTTGATCTTTGTGACCAGTGCTTGTGTGGAGGCGGGCAGTGCGTTCACGGCGCTGTTTGTGTAGCCGCTCTTCAGTGCGCTGCATGACAAGTCTGTGAACACGGCCTGCAGCTGCGATGTGTTGGCTTCTGTGAGGGCTGTTTGTTGGTTTGTCAATTCCGTTGAATTCACAGTTGTTGACTCGAGTGTCCACTTGGACTTGGCCTCGTTGGTGTAGTAAAATACGACAAAGTTCGCGTTGTCGCAATGCAAACCTGCACCGCTTTGATTCGCAAAGGTATAAACGCCCGACGATTCGTTCGCCGTGAAGCTTGTCTTTTGGGTGGTGTTTGTGGTATAAGCTGAATTGCTGAACAGTATATACCTGTTTGTCAAAGCATTCTTGAAGGTGACAGAAGAGCCCGACACAGTGATATACCACACCTGCGCATAATTGGTTGGTGTGGCAAGGTCGGAGCATACAAGCGTGTGGTCGCTGATGTTCTCGGTCATATACTTGCCGTTATAGCTCAAGATGTGGTAGTAGCCGGATGTGATGGCTGCGGATGCTGCTCCTGCAATGAGCAGAAGCAACGTGGTCAATAAGGTTCTTAGTTTCATATTATGTTTGTTAATTGTTAGTCTTGGACAAAAGATTCCGCTGCAAATATATGGAAAAAGAATGATACCTGCAAATTTCTTGGCATAAGTGGGTCATGTAAAGGATATTATTGTCAATAAATTCGTACCTTTGCACATAAATAAAAGAGCAGAAGCAACACAATGAAGCAGGAAATCAACCCAAAAGAGACGAGCCGCGCTTATGCTTTCGAGATGTGGATGAAGGCGCCGATGCCGATGGTGACATTCTTCAAGACGCTCGACGTAAGCCATCTTGTGAGAATGAGCAAAAGGAAAGGACTGAAGTTTAACATGCTGATGTGCTGGTGCATAGGCAAGGCGGCGAGCGGTATCAAAGAGTTCTATCTGCTGCCCGAGGGCGGTAGGCTGATGCAGTTCGACAGCCTCGCCGTCAATACCATCGTTGCCAATAAGCAGGGCGAGGTCAGTTCGTGCGACATCCCTTTCTGCGAGGACTTGTCCCTCTTCAACGAGAAATACCTGAGGCTCACGAAGGAGGTGGCTGAGACTTGCAGGAATCACGACCTTCCTGACGCGATGGTCATCGGCACATCGGCTTTGGCGCAGTATGACATCGACGGCGCAGTCGGCATGTATAGCGGCATCTTCAACAATCCTTTTCTCATTTGGGCGCGCTACAAACGCGGTTTCTTCAGGACGACCCTCAAGGTCTCTTTCCAGTTCCATCACACCCAGATGGACGGCGCCCATGCCGCCCGCTTCCTCGATGCGCTGCAAAGGGAGATAGGGCAGCTGCGCTAAGTCGCCAGTCCTGTTTGTTGCGTTGGCAACGCAACATACGGGACGCAACATACGGAACGCCTACCTGCCCTCGGCGAGCTTGCGGGCGATGTCGTTCAGGGCCAGGCATTGGCCGCGGCGGATGGCGAGCTGTTCGTTGTGATGCTCCCAGGGGGCAAGGATGAGGAGCTGACCTCTGGCACAGGCTTCCATGCGGCTGCCGCCGGGCTTGGCAAGGTCGGTGAAGCCGTTCTCCTGTAAACAAATCAAGGGAAAGCCTGCATCGAAGGCAGCGCGCATGACGGCCTTCTCGCCAGGCGAGATGGAGGGAGAGATGAGCACTGCGCCCTGCCGTGCGGCGGAGAGGAACTCCTGCACCTGGGCTTGTATCTCTGCTTCGGTGAGGCGGCGCGAGCATTGCACTTGCAAGAGGAAAGGGCGGTCGAGCAGGAAGCGGTTGCCGATGGCAGAGAAGGTGAAGCCTGCGGCTTGCACATGGCGCTGCACGCGGAACAGGTCGGGGTGCTCGCGCTTCATCAAGAGGCGGCGGGGGTTGTCGGCAAGATAGCGAAGCCAAGTGTCGAGCTGGCCGGAGCGGAGCAGAAGACGGTCGTTGTAGCCGCGGGCAAAGAGCAGGCCGTGGCTGCGGTCCTCGCCTCGGCGGTCGCGCGGTCCTGTTTGTTGCGTTGGCAACGCAACATACGGGACGCCAAGCACCAGTTCGCGGTAGTGGCGGTTGCAGCTTTGCTTGAAGCCGCGCAGGGCCATGCCGAGGGGCGCTTCCATCTTTTCCTTGACGAAGAGGATGCCGTGCAGGTGGTCGGGCATCATCTGGAGGGCAACGACCTCTATCTCGGGATGGTGCTGCGATGCTGCCCACCACTCGTCGGCCACACGCTGCCCCAGTTCGGTGAGCTCGATGCGGGGCTTCTCTTCGCTGTCCTCGGGGGCGTCGCTTTTGCCTACGACTTGCCCAAAGAGCGGACGGCGGCCCTCGGTCACCATCGTAATCATGTATATTTGGCGGCCTGTGTAGTCGTGCCCCACGCAGCGGCGAAGCATGGAGGGCTTCTTCTCGCCGGCAAAGGCTTTCTGGGCTTCGAAGGTTTCCTTCTTCATGTCTGGCTTGGTTTTGCGGGTTTTGTGTGTTGCGTTGGCAACGCAACATACGGAACGCAACATACGGGACGGATGCAAAGGTACAACTTTTTTGATAAAAAGGAGAAATAAGAGGAAGGAAATGCGTACCTTTGCAAAAGAAATTTCATCGCCGACGTCACCTTTTGCCTTCCAGATGCGTTATGTTAGTGACCAGGGTCGAGAGAAACAAAAGAAACATAAGTTAAACGATTAAAACTAAAAGATTATGTATGCTGATACTATTGCAGGTATAATATTTGTAATTGCCTGTTTATGTGTGCTTCCTATTGTTATTTCCTTCCTGAACACTCGCCGGAAGATGAATGAAACCGATGTGCGTAAGCAGATTGTGCTGGCTGCAATCGAGAAGAACAAAGAGACGGACGTGGAGGAACTGCTTAAGAAGATGGCTCCCAAACAGAAATTGCTGAAGGAGAAGCTGCTGTCGAAACTATTATGGGGCTGCATTTTCTCCCCGCTTGGCTTTATTGTTTTTTGCTGCGGCTTATGGATAGATTGGTGTGGAGGCTCAGATCCAGATGAGATTCACTTCCTTTATTTCTGTGGTGGAGTGCTCTTTGCTGTGGGCCTCGCCTTCATTATCTATTACTTTGTGGGTAAGAAGATACTCGCTAAAGAGATTGAGGCTGAGGAGAAGAAACTGATGGCAGAGGCAAATCTGTGAGTCGAGAACAATTCATAGCTTGCGTGGAGCGCGAGCAGGAGGCACTCAGAGGCTTCTTGCTCGCCCTTTGCTGCGGCAACAGGGACGAGGCAGACGACCTGGCGCAAGATGCTTTGGTGAAGGCCTACCTTGCCTGCTCCGGCTTTCGCGACGGGGGGAAGTTCCGTTCGTGGCTCTTCAAGATTGCCCACAACATGTTCCTCAGTCACAAACGAAGCCTGCAAACTACGGAAAGTATCGATGAGGCAAGAATGCTTGTCAGTAGTTCTGCTGCCGACTCCGGCTTCGAGCATCAAAGCCTCTATCTCGCCCTCCGAACCCTTCCGCCAAAAGAACGCTCCGCCATCACGCTGTTCTACCTTAACGGTTACAGCGTCAAGGAGATAGCTGCGATTACTGATGCCTCGGAAGAAGCCGTGAAGCAACAACTCTCGCGGGGTCGCGACAAACTTAGAGAAAGGTTGAAACTATGACAAAAGATAAAGAATTGGAGGAGCTTTTCCTCGCTCAGAAGCCGACGTTCGACGACAGCGCCGAGTTCATGCAGAAGTTGACGAAGCGGCTCGAGGCAGTTGAGTTCATCAAACAATATCAGGAGCGAACCATCCGTCGATACAGGATAGTAATAGCCGTTGCCTTTGTGGTGGGCATCGTCAGCGGAACTGTCAGTACGATTTGGCTGCTCTCGTCGCCCATCGAACTGCCTTCTGTCAACATCCAGACGCAGACGACCTTCCTGCTTTGGTTCATTCAAAACTCCCGTCTCCTTGCAGCTGCCTTCTTCCCCATGCTGATGACATTTGCCGCTTGCATCATCATGTCGAATATTTTGGACATAATAGACATGCGGCGGAGCATGAAGGAAAACAGGAGTTGGGCAGTGATGTGAGGAGCCCTCATTCAGGCTTTGAAAATGCCCCTGTAGGGGGATGAAAAACGCCGCGTGCGGAGATTGCCAACGCCGCACGCGGAAATGGTCATCGCCGCAGCCGGGGATTGCCATCGCCGCACGCGGCGTTTTTACACATAAAGCCCGCCTATGCGGAGATGCACAGGCGGGCTTGTTTTGTTCTGCCTTTCCCCTCACTTTGGAGGAGGGGTCGGGTCGGGGTTTACTTAACCAGAATCTTCTTGCTGCCCACGATGTTGATGCCCTTCGCCGGCTTGCTCAGGCGCTGGCCTGCCAGGTTGAAGATGCCGTTCTGGACAGCCTCGGTTGCCCGAACGTCAGCAATGCCATCGGGATCGATGTTGGTGTAAGTGTCATTGTCAAGCCATACTTGCAGATGGTCCTTGAAGAGCACGGGATAGCTGTCCGTGGCAAGAGTCTGGTACCAAGCGATGTCGCTCTGGTCGCCGTTCAACTTGTAGCAGATCTCACCGCTTGCCAACTGCTCGTCCGTTACCAATGTGGTGGCATTCGTCGATTTCGCTACAGCACCAAAGGCAGCTTCACCCTTATAATAGTTGTTGCTGTAGGAGACACCATTGTTCTGGAGTGCGCCGGCAATCTGGCCTGCGCAGGTGTTCGATACCTCGCCGATGGACAGACAGTTGTCGATGCTGTACTTGACATTTGTACCTATCCAGCCTACAATACCGCCCATGACGCCGCCGTTGACTGGCGACTCTTCTGCTAAGGTGTTCACTAATTTGCCATCGAACAGGCAGTTGGTGATGTTGACGTTTGTGGAGGCATTGTTATAGGAATGGCCGAGGATGCCGCCATACATACCGTCGTCGCTTCCGCCATTATCCGTCACGGTAAATGTGCCGGAGTATGAGCAGCGGTCAATGTACACCGTACTGTTGATAAAGGCGTGACCCAGGATGCCGCCGAAGGTCCTTGTATTGACTTCGCTTGTGATGTTCAAAGAACTGTGTACGTTACGGATTATGACGTCCCTGTCGCGGGCAAAGCCGATGGTTCCGCACTGATTGTAGTTATCGTTGTAGATGCTACCGCTGATGCTGAAGTTTTCGATGACAGCACCATTGGAGAGGACACCGAAGAGACCGGAGTAGTGCTGGCTTGCGGTGATGTTGAAATTCTTAATGGTGTGGCCTTGTCCGTCGAAGTGACCTCTGTAGGCAGCATCTTTCACTCCGATGCCGTTCTGCCCCCAGTTGCCGATAGGCGTCCATGTGATTTCAGTCTCGCCTTCTGGTACCAACTCGCTGAAGTCGATGTCGGCTGTGAGCACGGCGTCGGCCTTGTCGTTACCCTCGTTCACTAACTTCTGGAAGAGTATCATATCCTTTACATTTGCCAGCTGGTAGACACCGTCAACGGGAGTCAACTTCAAATCGCAATTGTTCAAGGCGTCGATGATTTCCTGAGCCTGTTCAACTGTCACATCGCCCATCCGGTAGTGATCCAGAGCGGCATTGATTTCGCCATCCCAGTATTTGTATTCGTCAGACTCTGCTGAGATGAGGCCATTGTCAACCAAGTCGTTGATGAAGTCGTAGAGCTTGTTGGCTGTAGTAGCCATCTCGATGTAGGTCATGCGGCAAGCAAATACATCGTTGAAGAGGCCGGAGAAGGTATTGATGGCAGCCATCTTGCTCTCGCCGCTTGCGGCAGTTTCAGCAGCAGCAACAGCCTCTGCAAGCTGGCTCTTCAGGGCTTCAGACATGTTGGGATACTCAGCACAGTCCGTATCGTCCCAGGTGGAGTCCAAGATAACCTGAGCGCGGTCGCAGTATGCTTTGAGCACATCCGTGAGATATGAGTTGGCTTCGTCTGGCGTGCCGAGATAGATGACTTCCATGCCGTTGAATGGTAACCAGTCTAATGCCAAGCCGGTGCCGAGGGCGCGAACGCCTACGGTCAGCGAGCCGTCAGTAACTTCCGCTGCACAGTAGTTCTTGTAGCGACCGGTGCTGAATGCATATGAGCAGCCGTTTCTGGAAACGGGCACATAGCCTGTGCCGAGCTGTCCGTCGTATAGTAGGTACTGGCTGGACAGATAGTTGACGCCTTCCTCCGCTTCGTCCTCGGGAAGGAGGTCTTCGCCTGGAGCCATGACATAGTTCACGGTGTTGTTTATGAAGACCTGTCCTGCGTAGAAACTCAAGTTGATGTTGTCGTTTGTGCTGAACAAGGCGTTTGTCTTAGTCATGTAGATGCCGTTCGGCAGGCCTGTGGCAGTCTGTGAGACACTGAACGCTCCCTTGCCGTATCCGTGTACGAGGGGCATCACTTGAGTAACACCACCTGTTGCAAGCTTGACATCCTTGTCGTTCTCTGTCGTCCAGCCCTCAAAGCCATCGGCGAAGGACAGGTTGGTGAAGAAGCGTGAGACGTCGTCGCCCGATGCGATACCGTCGGAAGCAATGGCTATGTCGAGCATGTTGCTCACGAATGCAATCTCAGCGTCGATGCCGTCGTTGTCGAGGTTGCCGTGCGCCATGATGTAGGGATAGCCTCCGTTGGGATAAACCTCGCTTCCAGGCTCAATGTCGCTGTCCTCAAGGTAATCAAGCAGGATGTCTGTCTTCTCGCCTGCAAGATGGTTCTCCTCGATGTAAGCGGCAGCGGCTTCGCAAGCCTCCTTGTACTCTGCGTACTTGGCAGCGGATGCCTTGAGGGCGTTCCTCTGCTCGGCAGCGGCCTCGTAAGCCTCGTAGAGTTCTTCGAACGACGAGAGGCCTTCCCAAGTCTGGAGCGTTGCCTTGTATGCATCAACATATACATTGTAGGCAACCAGCTCTTCGTCTTCGACGTAGGCTGTCTCTGCTGCAAGGACAGCACTGAGGAAGCCGGCGAAATTGTCAAAGTCAATCATGTCATAGCCATCAACAGTCCGGTAGACAACGCCTTCGCCGTAGGGCAGAGGACAGTCCTGTTCACCGAGAACCTGATGCCATGCCGGATTGACGAATGTCTCTCCGTTCAGCAGCCAGCAGGCCTCGCCGCTTTTAAGTTGGCTTTCATCAACCGAGACCGGTGTGTCGCCGTTTGCTGTGCCGACACCGCCTGTGCCGTTGGCAAACTCGCCGAGATAGCAGCAGTTGGTAATGGTAGTGTTGTTGCCATTGAGGGCTCCGAAGAGTTGGCCGAACTTCTTCTCAGCAGCGCTGACTGTGCCGATGGACAGGCAGCCTTGGACGTTCATTGTTGCGGAGTTGCAGTAACCGACGATACCGCCAAAGGTGCAGCCGCCGGGATTCTCGTTGAGGTTGACGACCTTGCCGTCGAACAGACAGTTGCTGATGACAACGATGTTGTTGACATTGCTGTTGGCATAGCCCAGTATGCCGCCGTAGTTGCCGCTGTCGCCAGCATCGTTGCCGTCGAGCGTGCCGGAGTAGATGCAGTTCTCGATGGTGGTCTTATAGTTTGCATTGTCGACCATTGCTGCACCAAGGATGCCTCCCTGTCTGCCGCCAGCGCTTGTGTTGTTGATGTTCACAAAGCTGTGGACGTTGCGGATTGTTGGGTTGATGTCGCGGGAGTATGCTGCCACGCCGCCTGCATATGTAGTTCTGATGTTATACGTTCCGTAGATGTCGAAGTTCTCGATGATGCAGTTTGACGAGATGACGCCGAACAGTCCGAACCAGTTCTTCTTGGAGGTTGTGTTGAGGTTCTTGATGGTGTGTCCCTGTCCATCGAAGTGTCCTTGGTAGCCAGCGTTGCTTGTGCCTCTGAACTGCCCCCAGTCGCCGATGGGCGTCCAGTCAATCTCTGTCCCATCTGGGTTTGCATCTTCTGGCATGAGGTCTGCGAAGTCGATGTCGGCGGTGAGGATGGCGTTGGCGGTAAGTTCGCCCAAGTTCACCTTTAGCTCGAACCATGAGAGGTCCTTTGCTGAGCCAATCTCATAGAAGCCGTCGGTGTTGGGCGTCAGGTAGTCGTCCTGGAAGGCGCCGCATGTGGTGCAGAAGAAGTCGACGAAGTTGTGTTCATGGGCAGGCATGGCGTTACCCAGTTCTGCCACCTCTTCGTCGGTAAGCGGTGTTTCCCAGTAGGCGACTTGCGACACGTATGCGTCGTTCACTTCGCCGTCTTCGTCACAGAGCAGATAGAAGCCGAAGGGCTGCATGATGTGGCGTGCGTTTTCTCCGCCTTCCCTAATCTTCTTGCCGTCCAAGTAGAGTCTGCCTTGGCCGCTTTCGTAGTCTGTGTTGTAGGTGAACACGATGCGATGCCATTTCCCGTCCTCGATGTTGCCGGCATAGGCTCCCAGTGAGGCGATTCCTACCTTATGATTATTTATAAAGAGGTCTCCGTCGTTTTGGTTATTTTCGTCCATCTGGAGCAAGCCGACCCAGGTTTGTGCACTGGGCACCATAATGTCCATGAGTATGGTGTAGGTCGTAGATTCCTCTGCATCTTCAGCACGCGGCACCTTCAATGCGCTGGTTCTGGGCACATAGATAGCCGTGATGCCTTTTTCCTCATCGTCTGCCCTGACGATACCGGCAGTGGCGATGTCTGTGGGCGTGACAAACTTCGGGTTAGTCTTGTCTTCCGGTATCAGACAGGGTGTCATGGCTAAATTGCCAACCGCGGGAGCCATCAGGTCCTCGGCGTTGTCGAATGTCCACTTGGCAGTAGGTTCAGGTGTCTGAGCCTTTACTGTCAAACTTCCTCCTACCAAACCAAATAAAGCAAGCAGGAGTGTGAAGAGTAGTCCTTTTTTCATAATAGTGTTGTTTTGGGGGGTTAATGAATATGTATTATAACGAATCAGACTCTTTTCCTTTGTTAGCCGCCGCAAATTTACCTTTTTTTTTTCTTTTTTTCAAAGAAAAAAGAATAATTTTCTGCCAATTTTTTTTTGTGGGCAAACATAGTGTATATAGTTGACAATCTAAGCGTGTTAAAATGCAAAATATCACGTGTTAAATTGACCGACATCACGTGTTATGTTTCGAAACATGGTGTGTCTGTTTTTGATGCGTTTCGCTTGCCGGAGTGCGACCTTTGCCGTGTGTTTGACCTGCGGCCGAAGTTTCTCTCGCTCGGCAATAATAAGAAAAAACTTGGCTTTTTCTTTTGTATTGTTCTTGCTTATTCGTAACTTTGCACACCAAAACAAAACACCCAATCAGATGAAGCGCATCTCATTCCTCCTTACATTATTTATATTTGTAGGGGCTGAGGCATTGGCCCAGTTCCAGAATCCTGTCACCTTCTCTGCCACGCAGAAGAAGGTTGCCGACGATGTCTTGGAGGTCATCTTCCAAGGCACAATCGCTGCCGGCTGGCATGTTTATGGCACAGACATAGCTGATGGCGGTCCCACTCGGGCCGAGCTGACTCTGGAGACGCAGAAGGGTGTGAAGCCCGACGGCAAGCTGCGTGCCACCGGCAAAGTGCAGAAGAAGATGGACGAGATGTTCGGCATGGAGGTCAGCTATATGGAGGGAGCGGCCTCGTTCGTCCAGCGCTTCATCATCACCGAGCCCGAGTACGAAGTGGCAGGCTACCTGACTTATGGCGCCTGCAACGACGAGAACTGCATCCCGCCAACCGATGTGGAGTTCCGTTTCAAGGGGGAGAAGGCCCTCTCTAACTCCCCCTTAAAGGGGGAGGACAAAGTTGCTTCTGAACCTGTTATTGCTACAGATACGGCTTCCATCGCTATCTCTCCTTCAGACGAGAACTCGACGAAGGAAGTCTCCCCAAGGGGAGATTTGGAGGGGGCTTTGTGGTCACCTGTCGTGGACGAGCTGAAAGCCTTCGAGGAAGCATCTTCCTCCCTCCCTTTAAGGGAGGGCAGGGGAGGGTCTGCAGGAGGGCTTTGGAGCATCTTCCTGCTGGGCCTCCTCGGCGGACTCATCGCCCTGCTCACGCCTTGCGTCTGGCCCATCATTCCCATGACGGTCAGCTTCTTCCTTAAACGCTCCGAGGACAAGAGGAAAGGCATCCGCGACGCCATCACCTACGGCATCAGTATCGTCGTCATCTACGTCCTGTTGGGGCTTCTCGTGACCCTCATCTTCGGAGCCAGCGCCCTGAATGCGCTCAGCACGAACGCCGTCTTCAACATCTTCTTCTGCCTCATGCTCCTCGTCTTTGGCGCAAGTTTCCTCGGAGGCTTCGAGATAACGCTTCCCAGCAGCTGGACAAACGCTGTGGATAAGAAGTCGAGCAGCACGACAGGCCTGCTGAGCATCTTCCTCATGGCCTTCACCCTGAGCCTGGTCAGCTTCTCATGCACAGGCCCCATTATCGGCTTCCTGCTCGTCGAGGTCAGCACAACCGGCTCCCTCCTCGCACCGACCATAGGCATGCTGGGCTTTGCCCTGGCTCTCGCTCTGCCCTTCACCCTCTTCGCTCTCTTCCCTGCTTGGCTCAAGCAGATGCCCAAGAGCGGCAATTGGATGAACTGCATCAAGGTCTGCCTCGGCCTGCTCGAGATAGCCTTTGCCTTGAAGTTCTTCAGCGTGGCCGACCTCGCTTACGGCTGGCACCTGATGGACAGGGAAGTCTTCCTCTGCCTGTGGATCGTCATCTTTGCCCTGATGGGCGCTTATCTCATTGGCTGGATACGCTTCCCGCACGACGAGGACGAGTACGACGAGATGGGCGAGGTTGTCCAAAGGCCGCGAACCAGCGTGATTCGCTTCTTCATGGCCCTTGCCGCCTTTGGCTTCGCCCTCTATATGGTGCCCGGGCTTTGGGGCGCTCCCTGTAAGGCGGTCAGCGCTTTCGCTCCTCCGATGAGCACGCAGGACTTCCGGCTCGGAGACGCTTCGGTGGAGGCACGATTCAACGACTACGACGAGGGAATGGCCTACGCCAAGGCTCACGGAATGCCGGTGATGCTCGACTTTACCGGCTACGGCTGCGTCAACTGCCGTAAGATGGAGGCGGCCGTGTGGACAGACCCGCAAGTGGCTGACCTCATGAGAGAGGAGTATGTGCTCATCACACTCTATGTCGACGAGAAAACGCCTCTGCCAGAGAAGGTTACGGTGCAGGAAAATGGCTCCGCCGTCACGCTCCGCACCGTTGGCGACCGCTGGAGCTACCTGCAGCGCAGCAAGTTCGGCGCCAATGCCCAGCCCTTCTATGTCCTGATTGACAACGCCGGACATCCCCTCACAGGCTCGTACTCCTATAATGAGGATGTGGCAGCTTATCGAGCCTTTCTCGAAAAAGGTCTTCAGAACTACCGGAAATAAACCTTTCTGAGTCAGGGATTTCCCTCTCCGGCACATGATGTTCTGGAAACGCAGCTTGCGTCTCCGGAAACGCAAGTTGCAGATGCTCGTACGCAAATTGCATTTCTGCATACGCAGCTTGCGTATCAAGATATAAACGAGGGGCGGTGATATATGCAGGAGCAGGAAATAATCTTTCTTGTAGGCGCGGTTGTTTTTCACTCCCTTCTTCATCCGTTTTTCTTGAAGAGGATAATAACCGTAAAAGCACGCGAAATGTACTTAAAAAGCGCCCCAAACTGTTAAATTATCTTAAAAGTGCAGTTTTTAGGCGCATTTAGGGCCTTTTTCGAGATGTGAGGGATTGCCATTTAAATAAAAAGTCGTACCTTTGCACCCCGAATGCCCCCAATGGGTGCGATTCTATACATTATAGATAATAATACATAATATATATAATTTAAAACAACAAAACAATGCCTACAATTCAACAATTGGTCAGAAAAGGCCGTACGGTGTTGGTAGACAAGAGCAAGAGCCCCGCTCTGGACAACTGTCCTCAGCGTCGTGGCGTCTGTGTTCGTGTTTACACCACAACACCTAAAAAGCCTAATTCCGCGATGCGCAAGGTCGCACGCGTGCGTTTAACAAACTCAAAAGAAGTGAACAGCTACATTCCCGGCGAGGGTCACAATCTGCAGGAGCACAGCATCGTGCTGGTTCGCGGCGGCAGGGTGAAGGATCTCCCCGGTGTACGTTATCACATCGTTCGCGGTACGCTCGACACCGCTGGCGTAGCAGGTCGCACCCAGCGTCGTTCCAAGTACGGAGCAAAGCGTCCCAAACAAAAGTAATTAACCCGTTTTGGCTTGTAAGTAAGGTTGAGTAAATGTTCCGGAGGGAACGTTGAAGACCAGGAAAGACAACCCTGAACAAAAACAAACAAAACAATGCGTAAAGCTAAACCAAAGAAAAGAATCATCCTTCCCGATCCCGTATTCGGCGACGTGAAGGTGTCTAAGTTCGTCAACCACCTGATGTATGACGGCAAGAAGAGCATTTCGTACGAGATCTTCTACAATGCTCTCGAGATTGTGAAGACCAAGATGGCCAACGAGGAGAAGGACTCTCTCACCATTTGGAAGGAAGCCCTCGACAAGATCACTCCTCAGGTCGAAGTAAAGAGCCGCCGTATCGGTGGTGCCACATTCCAGGTTCCTACTGAGATCCGCCCCGACCGCAAGGAGAGCATCTGCATGAAGAACATGATCCAGTTCGCTCGCAAGCGCGGTGGCAAGACAATGGCCGACAAGCTCGCTGCCGAAATCATGGACGCCTACAATGAGCAGGGCGGCGCATTCAAGCGCAAAGAAGATATGCATCGTATGGCCGAAGCTAACCGTGCATTCGCTCACTTCCGCTTCTAATAACTAAATGACTATTTACTTCAAACGATTAGTTCTCATTTAGATTGTTTGGATTAAAAAGAAAGAATGGCAAAGCAAGATTTACATTTGACGCGTAACTTCGGTATCATGGCCCATATTGATGCCGGCAAAACAACTACCTCCGAGCGTATCCTCTTCTACACGGGCAAGACCCACAAGATAGGCGAGGTGCACGAAGGCGGTGCCACTATGGACTGGATGGAACAGGAGCAGGAGCGTGGCATCACGATTACCTCCGCTGCTACCACAGCATACTGGAACTATGGCGGCAACAAGTACAAGTTCAACCTGATCGACACTCCGGGACACGTGGACTTCACTGCTGAAGTGGAGCGTTCACTGCGCGTGCTCGACGGAGCCGTGGCCACCTACTGTGCAGTGGGCGGCGTTGAGCCCCAGTCCGAGACCGTTTGGCGTCAGGCCGATAAGTACAACGTGCCTCGTATGGGTTACGTCAACAAGATGGACCGCTCCGGTGCCGACTTCTTCGAGGTTGTACGCCAGATGAGGGAAGTCCTGGGTGCAAATCCTGTTGTTGTGGCACTCCCTATCGGTGCTGAAGAGAACTTCAAGGGCATCGTCGACCTCCTCAGGATGAAAGCCATCCTGTGGCACGACGAGACGATGGGTGCCGAGTACGACGTCGAGGATATTCCAGCCGACATGAAGGATGAGTGCGACGAATGGCGCGCTAAGCTCGTGGAGGCAGCTGCTGAACAGGACGAGGCTCTCATGGAGAAGTACTTCGAGGACCCCGACTCTGTAACAACAGAGGAAATCATCGCTGCTATCCGTAAGGGAACCCTCGCTCTCAACATCGTGCCCATGACTTGCGGCTCTTCGTTCAAGAACAAGGGTGTGCAGACACTGCTCGACTATGTCTGCATGTTCCTTCCCTCTCCTCTGGACACTCCTGCCATCGAGGGCGTCAACCCCGAGACAGGCGAGACGGAGACACGTCAGCCCAGCGAGGACGAGAAGACTGCAGCCCTTGCGTTCAAGATTGCAACCGACCCGTATGTAGGCCGTCTGACCTTCTTCCGCGTCTATAGCGGTAAGGTGCAGGCTGGCTCTTACATCTACAACGTTCGCAGTGGCAAGAAAGAGCGCGTGAGCCGCCTCTTCCAGATGCACTCCAACCACCAGAACCCCGTCGACGAAATCAGCGCAGGCGATATCGGCGCAGGTGTAGGCTTCAAGGACATTCACACCGGTGATACACTCACCGACGAGAATGCACCCATCACGCTCGAGTCCATGGACTTCCCCGATCCCGTTATCGGCATCGCCGTCGAGCCCAAGACCCAGAAAGACCTCGACAAGCTCAGCAACGGACTTGCAAAACTTGCCGAAGAAGACCCGACCTTCACTGTTCGCACAGACGAGCAGAGCGGTCAGACCGTCATCAGCGGTATGGGCGAGCTGCACCTCGACATCATCATCGACCGCCTGAAGCGCGAGTTCAAGGTGGAGTGCAACCAGGGCAAGCCCCAGGTGAACTACAAGGAAGCCATCACAACGACTGTCAATCACCGCGAGGTTTACAAGAAGCAGTCCGGTGGTCGCGGTAAGTTCGCCGACATCATCGTGAACGTAGGTCCCGTTGATCCAGACTTCACTCAGGGAGGTCTGCAGTTCATCAACAGCGTGACCGGCGGCAATATCCCCAAGGAGTTCATCCCCAGCGTTCAGAAGGGCTTCGAGGCTGCCATGAAGAATGGCGTGCTCGGCGGCTTCCCCATGGACAGCCTGAAGGTGGAGCTCGTGGATGGCAGCTTCCATCCCGTTGACTCTGACCAGCTCTCGTTCGAGCTCGCTGCTCAGATGGCATACAAGGCATGCTGCGCTAAGGCAAAGCCCGTACTCATGGAGCCCATGATGAAACTGGAAGTCGTTACTCCGGAAGAGAACATGGGTGACGTAATCGGCGACCTCAACAAGCGTCGCGGACAGGTGGAGGGAATGGATTCCACTCGCACCGGCGCCCGCCTCGTGAAGGCAATGGTTCCTCTCGCAGAGATGTTCGGCTATGTTACCGCTCTGCGTACCATCACCTCAGGTCGCGCTACCAGTTCAATGACCTACGACCACCACGCACCCGTGAGCGCAGGTATCGCTAAGAGTGTACTCGAAGAAATGGGAGGTCGCGTAGATCTGGTATAACAAGAAAAGAAGGATAGGGTCACCTGCAAGCATATGACTCTTTGTGGATGATACCCTATCCCCTATACATTATTAATATATATAATAGTTAAAGAAATGAGTCCAAAGATTAGAATCAAACTGAAGTCTTACGACCACAATCTGGTCGACAAGTCCGCAGAGAGGATTGTCAAGACTGTAAAGGAAACAGGTGCTGTAGTAAGCGGACCGATTCCCCTGCCCACACGCAAGAGAATCTTCACCGTCAACCGCTCTACATTCGTCAACAAGAAGAGCCGCGAGCAGTTCGAGCTGAACAGCTACAAGCGTCTCGTTGACATCCACAGCTCCAGCGAAAAGACTATCGACGCCCTCATGAAGCTTGAGCTTCCCAGCGGCGTAGAAGTAGAGATTAAGGTGTAATACCACATTATTTATTAATTTATAACAACAGAAATGCCAGGATTATTAGGAAAGAAAATCGGAATGACTTCCGTTTTCAGTGCCGAGGGTAAGAATGTACCATGCACTGTTATCGAATTGGGTCCTTGTGTTGTTACTCAG